>CAITLJ010000043.1 GCA_903893215.1 uncultured Ferrovum sp.
CCGTCAGCTTGCTTCAAGATCGCCATGATCTGGCTGTCAGTGAACCGGGACTTTCTCATGCAGAACTTCCTCCATAGTGGAAAATTCTACATCTGGCCCCAACGGATTGCCGGGGGGATTACCCATCGGCAACAACCACTTTGTTCAGATACGGCCGAAGTTTCGAGTACAGAACTGTTCCGGCCGCGAATGGATAAGTTGATGGGCCGAGGTCATCTTGAGGTACGCGAACGCGCTCCAAGACGCGGCCAGTATCAGGCTCGATTTGGTCCAGGTTGAGATTCCAGACGGACTCATCGGACTCGCTGCGTTGAGGTCGCTCTTCGACTACCAAGTCTCCCAGTGGAACGCGAGGCCAGCTGCTCACTTCAGCATCCCCTCCAGCTCCGCCATGCCAGCCTGAATCTCCGCCTCTAAGGCCTGAAGCTTGGACAGTATGGCCAGCGGTGATTCATGCTCGACCGCCTCATGTACAACTTCCTTGTAGCGGTTCAGGCTCAGGTCGTACCCCTGTGCGGCAATGTCGGCCTTGGGCACGCAGAAACTCTGCGCCGCGCGCGGCCGGCTCTTTTCGCTGCCGCCGCGCTGCGTCCAGCGCGCCAGCGCATCTGGCAGGTTATTTTTGGTGTGCTCGGCTTCTGTCAGCGGTTGGGCTGGTGTGGGTCCCAGAATCGCCTCATCTAGCAGGGGTTGGCGTTTGTCGTCCAGGCTCCAGCCGTCAGCTTGCATATCGTAAAACCAGACGTGCTCGGTGCCACCCGAGTTGGTCTTGGTGAACAGCAGGATGGCGGTGGAGACGCCGGCGTAGGGCTTGAAGGCACCGGCGGGCAGCGAAACCACGCCGTCGAGCTTGTGGTCTTCGACCAGAGAGCGGCGCAGTTCCTTGTGGGCCTTGCTGCTGCCGAAAAGTACGCCGTCGGGCACCACCACCGCTGCGCGGCCGCCGGGCTTCAGCAACCGCAGAAACAGCGCCAGGAACAGCAACTCGGTCTTCTTCGTCTTGACGATGGCCAGCAGGTCCTTGGCCGTGTTCTCGTAGTCCAGGCTTCCGGCAAAGGGCGGATTGGCCAGGATGAGGCTGTACTTCTCTTCGTCGCCTGCGTGCTCTTCGCTGAGCGAGTCCTTGTAGCGAATATCAGGCCCGTCGACCCCATGCAGCGCCATGTTCATGCTGCCGATTCGCAACATGGTGTTGTCAAAGTCGTAGCCGTGGAACATCCATTGGTGGAAGTGCACACGGGCCACGGGGTCGCTGAACAGCTGAGGGCTCTGCTCCCGAAGGTACTCACTCGCGGCGACCAGGAAGCCACAAGTGCCGCTGGCCGGGTCGCAGATGATGTCCTTAGGCGTGGGCTGCGTCATTGCCACCATCAGCTTGATGATATGGCGCGGCGTGCGGAACTGGCCGTTCTGGCCGGCGGCGGCAATTTTACCGAGCATGTATTCGTACAAGTCGCCCTTGGTATCACGGTCCTCCATCGGCACGTGGTCCAGCAGGTCCACCACCTTGGCCAGTAAACCCGGCGTAGGAATGGTGAAGCGCGCATCCTTCATGTGCAGGGCGTAGCTGCTGCCCTCGTCGCCCAAGTTGCGGATGAAGGGGAACACATGCTCGCTCATCACCGCATACATCTCGGCCGGCGCGAAATTCTTCAAGCGCGACCAGCGCAGCTCCTGGTAGTCACGGCCCCGCCCATCCGCACCCGCCGGAAAAACCTGGTTCTCCATCGGCTTGCCCAGCATCAGGGCCTTGTTCTCCTCCAGCGTATGGGCGTCGTCCAGGCGGCGAATGAACAGGAGGTAGGTGATTTGCTCGAGTACCTCCATGGGGTTAGAGATACCGCCGGACCAAAAGGCGTTCCAGATTGCATCGACTTGTGAGCGGAGTTCGCCGGTGAGCATGTCTTCCCTGAGCTTGATGAGGAGCGGGCGCTCGCCTCCGAAGGAGGCAAGGTCAGTGACATGGTAACGGGATTATTTAATAGCGACAGCCTCGGTCTCCGCCGGGCGGAACGGCAGAAAGGAGAAATGGGCACGGCCAAGATTTGTCGCCGGTCGTTGCGGTGAAGGCAAACCGGCTCAGTGATGTCCCAGCGTGGCGCTCAGGCAACAGCGAGTGTCTGGGGTAAGGCGATTTTGCGAAGCACGCTCCGCGCTATCTCCAAGTCGTCGGCGGGCGCGCAGCCCGCGCTTTCTCACCTTATGGGGTCTTTCGTCTCAGCTTATGCCTGTCCCTACAAAAGCTCTCAGATATCGAGATTGGTCACGCCGAGCGCGTTGGTTTCGATGAATGCGCGGCGCGGTTCCACTTCATCGCCCATCAGGGTGGTAAAGATCTCGTCACTGGTGATGGCGTCATCAATCTGCACGCGCAACAGGCGGCGCGTGGTTGGGTCCATGGTAGTTTCCCACAGTTGCGCGGGGTTCATTTCGCCCAGACCTTTATAGCGCTGGATGCTCATGTTGCGCCGTACTTCGTCGAGCAGCCAGTCCAGGCCCTGCTTGAAGCTGTAAATGGCGCTACGCTTCTCGCCGCGGCGCATGCTGGCCCCTTCGCCAAGCAGGCCCTGCAACACCTGACCTGCCTTCAGTATCTGGGCATAGTCACCGCTTCCCACAAAATCGGCGTCCAGCGTGGAGTGATAGGCGTTGCCGTGAATATGCCGTTCGATATCGAGTTTGTAGCCATCCAGCCGCGTATCCGGCAAAACATTGATGTGCAGCTCTCGGCTGTTGATCACCGCTGCCAGGCGCTCGGCCGCATCATTGGCCGAATCGAGGGTATTCAAGGTGATGGCATCGAGTTGCATCAGGGCATGCAGTACCGAGCTTTCCATCACACGGGCCAGGCGTTCGATGACTGCTTCGGCCAGCAGGTACTCCCTTGCGATGGCTTCGAGCGCTTCGCCACCTACCGGCGCGGCATTGGTGGACGTGGTCAATTCGGCACCGTCCAGGCCCTGGCGCAACAGGTACTGCTTCAGTTCCAGGTCGTCCTTGATGTACTGCTCGCTGCGGCCATGCTTGACCTTGTACAACGGCGGCTGGGCGATATAGATGTGACCGCGCTCGACCAGTTCGGGCATCTGGCGATAGAAAAAAGTGAGCAGCAGGGTGCGAATGTGCGAGCCATCGACATCAGCGTCCGTCATGATGATGATGCGGTGATAACGCAGTTTGTCCGCAGAATATTCGTCCTTGCCGATGCCGGTACCCAGCGCAGTGATCAGGGTGACGATTTCCTGACTGCTGACCAGCTTGTCAAAACGTGCACGTTCCACGTTCAGTATCTTGCCCTTCAGCGGCAGGATGGCCTGAAAGCGCCGATCACGTCCCTGTTTGGCCGAGCCCCCTGCAGAGTCACCCTCCACCAGATACAGCTCGCATTGGGAAGGATCTTTTTCCTGGCAATCGGCCAGTTTGCCGGGCAAGCCCAAACCATCCAGCACACCTTTGCGGCGCGTCATTTCACGCGCCTTGCGGGCCGCTTCACGAGCGCGGGCGGCTTCAATGATCTTGCTTACGATCAGTTTGGCTTCGATCGGTTTCTCGAGCAGGAACTCCGCCAGCTTGGCCGACACCACCTCTTCTACCACCGGACGCACTTCGCTGCTGACCAGCTTGTCCTTGGTCTGCGAGCTGAATTTGGGATCGGGCACCTTGACTGACAGCACACACATCAGGCCTTCACGCATGTCATCGCCGGTGGTTTCCACCTTGGCCTTCTTGGCCAGTTCATTGCTCTCGATGTAGGCGTTGAGCGTGCGCGTCATCGCCGCACGCAGCGCAGTCAGGTGGGTTCCACCGTCGCGCTGAGGAATATTGTTAGTGAAGCACAGCACCGACTCCTGGTAAGAGTCGTTCCATTGCATGGCCACTTCCACGGTGATGCCTTCTTTCTCGCCAATAGCGTGGAAGATGCCTTGGTGAAGCACTGCCTTGTTGCGGTTCAGATAATCGACAAAGCCTTTTACGCCGCCGCTGAAGCTGAAGTTTTCTTCCTTGGCGATGCGCTGATCGTGCAGGCTGATGTTGACGCCATTGTTCAGAAACGACAGCTCACGCAGGCGCTTCGCCAGAATGTCGTAGTGGAATTCAATGTGGGCGAAGGTTTCTACGGCCGGCATGAAATGCACTTCGGTACCACGCTTTTCGGTGGTACCCGTGACGGCCAGCGGGGCCACGGCATCGCCATGGCGGAATTCCATGGTGTGCACTTTGCCTTCACGGCGTATGGTCAGCTTGAGCCATTGCGACAGCGCGTTCACAACCGACACACCCACGCCATGCAGGCCACCGGAAATCTTGTACGAGTTGCCGTCGAACTTTCCGCCAGCATGCAGGATGGTCATGATCACTTCGGCTGCCGAACGGCCTTCCTCCGGATGGATATCCGTGGGAATGCCGCGTCCGTTGTCCGTCACCGTGATGCTGTTGTCGGTATGAATGGTGACGTGAATCTCATTACAGTGCCCGGCCAACGCCTCGTCGATGGCGTTGTCGACCACTTCGAAGACCATGTGATGCAGGCCCGTACCATCGTTGGTGTCACCGATGTACATGCCTGGCCTCTTGCGGACGGCTTCGAGGCCCTTCAGAACCTTGATATTGTCAGAGGTGTAATCGGAACTCGGGTTATGCGCTTCAGTCACTGTGGTGGTCCTGCATTGCTGCGATTTCAGATGCGCATCGGCATCACGACGTACTTGAAGTCTTCCTGTCCCGGCACGGTAATCAGCACACTGCTGTTGGTGTCGCCAAAATGACAGGCCACCTGCTCGGAAGACAGATGGTTCAGCACATCAAGGAGATAGGCAATATTGAAGCCGATGTCGAGAGGCTCTTGATTATACGCGACTTCGAGCTCTTCCTGCGCTTCCTCCTGCTCATTGTTGGTGCACACCACAGCCAGGCTGTCCTTGGTGAGCAGCAGGCGCACGCCACGGATCTTTTCGTTCGACAGGATCGCGGCGCGCTGCAGGGCCTGTTGCATGAGCAGTCGGTCGACTTCGACGATCTTGGCATGCCCGGTGGGTATCACCCGCTGGTAGTCAGGAAATTTGCCGTCAATCACCTTGGTGATCAGGTCGATGCTGCCAAATTCGAACCTCACCTGGTTTCCATGCAAGGTCACCTGGACGGGATCATCCACCGGCTGCAGCAACTTGATTAGTTCTTGCACGCTTTTGCGCGGGATGATGACTTCAGCCTGCGCGGTGGTTTCCGGCAAAGTTTGCTGGGTGAAGCTCAAACGATGTCCGTCAGTGGCCACTACGGTGAGCGTGCTGTTCGCTACAGACAGCAGCGTACCGTTCAGATAAAAACGGATGTCCTGCACCGCCATGGCGAACTGCACGCGCTCTAGCAGTTTGCGTAGCACGCCTTGTGGCAGGCTGAAGCTGGCACCGGTTTCCGGGTTGAGTGCAATCTGGGGAAAGTCGCGGCCGGGCAGCGTTTGCAGGTTAAACCGGCTGCGTGAGGCCTTCACGGTGAGGCGGTTTTCGCTCGCTTCCATGGCCAGATCGCTGCCAGCCGGCAAGGCGCGCAGGATGTCGTGCAGTTTGCGTGCAGACAGGGTGACGCTGTCTTGCATGGGTGATTCTGTCACCGAGGTCCATGTGCGCACTTGCACTTCCAGGTCGGTTGCAGTGATGTCTAGCCGATCACCAGCGGTTTCGATCAGCACGTTTGACAGGATGGGCAGGGTATGTCGGCGTTCGACGATGCCGATGACGCTTTGCAGGGGAGCGAGCAGTCGGTCGCGCTGTGCCTTTATCAATAACATTTGTATATAACCTTGGTAATAGATAACAGGAGAAGGTCTTTGCTGTGGATAAGCGCCACTGTTACTTGCTTTTCAATACCCTGCGTGGTGGATAAGGCACTGTAAAACACCCTGTCAGCTCGACACCCGATTGTGGGTGAAATTTGGTCGTGCGCAAAAACCGCAGTTTATCCACATTCCGCCCACCTGTTCCGGCCGTTTTATCCTCACCGCCGAGGGTTGGCTGCCGCAGGCGGTGTCAGCCGCTCAATGTATGGATCAGGGTCTGGAAATCCTTTTCGATGATCGGGTCTTCGCTGCGCAGTTCGGCCACTTTGCGGCATGCGTGCAGCACTGTGGTGTGGTCACGGCCGCCGAACGCATCACCAATGTCCGGCAGGCTCATCGGCGTGAGTTCCTTGGCTATTGCCATGGCGATCTGGCGAGGACGGGCCAGCGCCCGGCTGCGCTTTTTGGAGAACATGTCGGCGACCTTGATCTTGTAAAAGTCGGCCACGGTTTTCTGGATGTTGTCGACGGATACCTGCCGGTTTTGCACGGCGATCACGTCTTTGAGCGCCTCCCGGGCCAGTTCCAGCGAGATGCTGGAATCATGGAAGCGGGCGTAGGCCTGGATGCGTTTCAGTGCGCCTTCCAGTTCACGTACATTCGAGCGGATATGCTTGGCCACGAAGAACGCCACCGACTCGTCGATCGGCATGCGGTCCATCATGGCCTTGCGCAGCAGGATGGCCACCCGCATTTCCAGCTCCGGTGGTTCGATGGCCACTGTGAGTCCCCATCCGAAGCGTGAAATCAGACGGTCCTCCATCCCCTGGATTTCCTTCGGAAAGCTGTCACAGGTAATGATGATCTGCTTGCCGGTTTCGACCAAGGCGTTGAAAGCGAAAAAAAACTCTTCCTGCGTACGGGTTTTGCCACCAAAAAACTGGATGTCGTCAATCAGCAGCAGATCGAGCGAATGGTAGTAGCGTTTGAAGCTGTCGAAGGATTTGTGCTGGTAGGCGCGCACCACGTCATTCACATATTGTTCCGCATGCACGTAGCGCACTCGCGCGTTTTCCACTTCCTGCAGCAGATGGTTGCCGATGGCATGAATCAGGTGCGTTTTGCCCAGCCCTACGCCGCCATAGACGAACAGCGGGTTGTAAGCCTTGCCAGGATGACCTGCCACCTGCAGTGCGGCGGCGCGGGCTAGCTGGTTGGCACGACCGCCAACAAAGTTGTCAAAAGTGAACAGGGGATTGAGACGGTTACCCCGGTCCTGAGGGCGATGGCTGGGCAGATCGTCAACGGGACGGCGCACCTGGCCCTGATTTGCAACGGAAGTGCGCCGGGGCGTGTCCTGATCTGAACTGGCGGCATTGATGCCTTGCGAGGCTTGCTGTCCATCCGCGCTTCTGCGGCTTCCATAGGCCTGGCGCAATTCACCATTGCCATGGCTTTGCCCGGCGCGCTCTGCACTATCCGCCGCGCCGGTTTTTTTGCTGATGGTATCGGCGTCTTGTCCTGCGGGGGCCACGTGTGCAGCCACTGGTGCGCCGGATGGTTCGCCAACGTTGCTCCGCGCGCCGAGGGGGGCAAGGCTGGGCAAGGCCATCTCCACGCTGGTGTCATCCGTGAAATATTCGGTGGCCAGTTGTTGGATCAGTGCCAGATAGCGGTCTTTCACCCACTGCAGCACAAAACGGTTTGGCGCGATCACGCGCAGCGCGGGTGGTTCCCCTTCCATGCGCAGGGGCAGGATCCAGGTGTTGAGTTGTTGTTCCGGCAAATGTGTGCGGAAGTGCAACAGGCAGGATTCCCAAAAAGAAGACACAGCGTAGACAGGCCTCGTGCACGCGCAGGACGCGCTGGATAATGGGGGAGCGAAACATCGGAGCCGGTCGGGCCGGTTGGCCTGTGCGACAGTGCCCGCCATTCTAGAGCGTCTACCGGGAGTTATCCACAGGTGGGCGGTGGCAAGGGCTGCAAGCACGCGCTTGACCGGAGCAGGGTTCTGGTGGTTAAATCGCGGGTTCGATACATTCAATTTGGCATACGATCATGAAGCGCACCTATCAGCCTTCGGTTACCAAGCGCAAACGTACTCACGGTTTTCGTGTTCGCATGAAGACCCGTAGCGGTCGTGCCGTGCTCAACGCACGTCGCGCCGCCGGCCGCGTCCGCCTCGCTGTCTGAGGTGACGCAGTCCCGGCGTTGGGACAAGCTCTCAACGCCGGCAGAATTTGATGCAGTTTTCCGGGCCCGCTGTGCCAGTCATGGCGAATATGCCCGCGTGTTGGCCACTGCCAGCACGCACCCGCTACCTCGTCTCGGCATCACAGTCAGCAAGAAAATCTGCAAGACTGCGGTGGGCAGGAACTACATGAAACGCGTCAGTCGGGTGTTGTTCACTCAGCATGCGCCCGCATTTCATGGCCTTGATGTCGTGGTATTGATGCGCAAACGTTTCCGCCAGGAAGATTTTGCGCGCTTTCTTGCCGAGTTCGACAAGCATGTGCTTCGGGTGCAGAAATGTCGCAATGTTTGCGTTTCCTCATCCGCGCCTACCAGTACGGAATCAGTCCGTGGCTAGGGCCGCACTGCCGCTTTACCCCATCGTGTTCCCAATACACCCTGGACGCCGTGACGCGTCATGGTCTGCGCAAGGGCCTCTGGCTCGGCTTGCGTCGATTGCTGCGTTGTCACCCTTGGCATCCCGGGGGTCATGACCCCGTCTCCTGAAGGACTCTCGCTGATCCATGGACGCTAACCGCCTGATTGCCCTGGCCGTATTCCTGTTTTCCGGTTATATGTTGACGGAGGCTTGGGACAAGCAACAACACCCACCTGTGCCACCGGCAATGGCTGCTGCTGCACCGGCGTCCTCGGTGCCCGGTACAACGCCGGCTGGCGTAAGCAGCGTGCCAGGTGCAGTAGCCACTGCTGCCACAACCACGCTGCCGGGTGTTGTGGCGGTCGGTGCTCCGATACACGGCCAACGCGTCACGGTGAACACCGATGTGTTCCGGGCTGAATTCGACCTCAATGGTGGTGATCTTCGTCAGTTGATCCTGCTCAAGCATCTGGCGGCTGACGATGGCAAAGACCCCCTGGTTTTGCTGCAGGACACCGGTACCCCCTTGTACGTGGTGCAGTCCGGTCTGCTGGGTGTCGGCATGCCCAATCATCTGAGCACGTTCACTACCGATACGACGGCGCTTAGTCTGGCAGACGGTCAGGACGTGCTGGCGCTCAGCCTGCATGCCACGTCGTCCGACGGATTGCAGGCCACCAAGACTTTTGTGTTCCATCGCGGCAGCTATGTGGTGGATGTTAAGTGGTCGCTCACCAACAACGGTGCCACGGCGGTAGCCCCCGACGCCTATTTTCAGTTCCTGCGTGACAGCAAGGCGCCGCCGGGCGACCCGCGTTTTGTCAGCACTTACACCGGCCCGGCGTTCTACACCGCTACCACACATTTCCAGAAGACTGCCTTTACCGACATCGACAAGAACAAGGCCAAGGTGCCTGACCCTGCGGACAACGGCTGGGTAGCCATGCTTCAGCACTATTTTGTGGCGGCTTTCCTGCCGCAGCCAGGCGTGCCGCGTTCCTACTTTGCCCGTAAGATCAGTGACAACCTTTACAGTGCCGGGGTGATCATTAACGCCGGCAGCATTGCGCCGGGCGCTACCCGTGAACTCAGCGTGCCCCTGTATATGGGTCCGCAGGAAGGTGAAAAGTTGCAGGCGCTCGCCCCGGGCCTGGATCTGACCATCGACTTCGGATGGCTGGCGATCATTGCCGTGCCGATCTGGCACGTGCTGAATTTTATCCATCGCTGGGTGGGTAACTGGGGCGTCTCGATCATCCTGCTTACCGTGGGCATCAAGCTGGCGTTTTTCCCGCTCTCGGCGGCCAGCTATCGCTCGATGGCAAAAATGCGTCTGGTGGCACCCAAGCTGCAGAAAATCAAGGAACAGTTCGAAAAGGATCCCCAGAAGCGCAATGAAGCAATGATGAACCTGTACAAATCGGAGAAGATCAATCCCCTTGGTGGCTGTCTGCCGGTGGTGGTGCAGATTCCCGTGTTCATTGCGCTGTACTGGACCCTTCTGGCCACTGTGGAACTGCGCCACGCACCTTTCCTGGGCTGGATTCATGACCTGAGCGCTCAGGACCCGCTGTACATCCTGCCGGTACTGATGGGTATCTCCAGCTTCATCCAGACCCGTATGCAGCCGCCGCCGCCCGATCCGGTGCAGGCCAAGGTAATGATGTTGATGCCGCTGATGTTCAGTGTGATGTTTTTCTTCTTCCCGGCAGGGTTGGTGCTGTACTGGGTGATCAACAACAGTCTGTCGATCCTGCAGCAGTGGGTGATCACCCGTAATGTAGAGAAGGCAGCCAAGGCCTGACCGCTTCACTCCCCGGCAGGCCTGGAGGATAGGTGCATGGCACCGGCCAATGTCATTGTTGCCCTGGCGACTGCGCCGGGTCGTGCTGGGGTGGCGGTCCTGCGCCTTAGCGGGCAGGGACTTGCGCAATTTGCCCGACAACTGACCGGGATCACACCCGAGCCGCGCCACGCACATCTGGTGGGTTTTCGTGATCTTATGGGTGCAGTGCTCGACCGCGGACTGCTGCTGTGGTTTCCGGCTCCGGCATCCTACACGGGCGAGGATGTCCTGGAGTTGCATACGCATGGTGGCGATGTTCTGCCCCGACGCGTCATGCAGGCATGTCTGGCCCTTGGGGCACGGCCAGCGCAACCTGGCGAGTTCACCCGGCGCGCATTTGAGCATGGCAAGCTGGATCTCGCGCAGGCCGAGGCGGTAGCCGACCTGATCGATGCCACCAGCGAGGCCGCAGCGCGTGGGGCATTGCGCTCGCTCTCTGGTGATTTTTCAAAACAGATCAATGGCTTGCAGGAAACCCTGATTACCGTTCGGGTCCAGCTCGAGGGAGCGATCGATTTTCCTGAAGAAGAATTGCCGGTGGCGGCGCTGGCGCGCGCGCAGGCATGGCTGACGCCGGTGCTGGGCACCCTGCAGCGCTTGCTCGCAGAGGGCTTGCGCGGTCAGGCTTTGCGGATGGGTCGACAGGTTGTCCTGTTCGGGGCGCCCAACGTGGGAAAGTCCAGCCTGCTCAACCGGCTGGCTGGCGAGGCACTGGCGATTGTCAGTGATGAGGCCGGTACCACGCGCGATGCCATTCGCAGTCATCTGGAGCTGGCGGGTTTACGCGTGGAACTGGTGGATACAGCCGGAGTCCGTGAAGGTGCACAAGCTGTGGAGAAGCTGGGGATAGCCCGTGCACATGAGGCCGCATCCCAGGCGGATCTGGTGTTGTGGTTGCAGGCATTTGATCAGGTGGATGGTCTTGCCATCCCGGTACTGCCGGTCGGAGTGCCGGTGCTTGAGGTCTGGAACAAAGGTGATCTCGCGACACCGACCCAGTCTGCGCAGGTGTTGAAGCGCGCCAATACCTGTGTGGTGTCGGCACAGACCGGTGCAGGCATCGCGGATCTGGAGCAGCGGATTCTGGCTGCGCTGGGCTGGAGCGCTGGCGTTGAGCCCGGTTTTCTGGCGCGAACGCGGCATCTGGATGCCCTGCGTCTGACCTTGCGGCATGTGGAGCAAGCGCTACAGGCGCCGGCGGAGGAGTTGGTGGCAGAAGAACTGCGGCTGGCACAGCGTGCGCTTGATCTGGTCTTGGGTGATTTTGTAGCTGATGATCTGTTGGGAGAAATTTTTTCCCGGTTCTGCATCGGCAAGTAAGGCGGCAACCTGTGCCGACTGCTACGTCAGTTGGCCGTCAAAGACAGGAAACAAGGGGTTGGCATGAGTCTGGAACAGGCGGGCACGGATGGCTTGGCCATGGCGGATCTGGCCGAGCGTAGCCGTTGCGTGGTGTGGCATCCGTGTACCCAGATGCAGTTGCTGTCGCACGTACCCGTGTTGCCGATTGCTGCCGCGCAGGGACCCTGGCTGATTGATCTTTCTGGTGGGCGCTGGTTTGACGGGATCTCCAGTTGGTGGACATGTCTGCTCGGACACCGCCAGCCCGAGGTGGTGGCCGCTTTGCACGCGCAACTGGACACGCTCGATCACGTGATGCTGGCCGGGTTCACACATGAACCGGCGGTACTGCTCGCCGAACGGCTGGCAGGTTTGACCCGGGGGGCTTTGCCTCACGTGTCTTTTGCAAGCGATGGTTCCTCGGCGCTTGAAATTGCCCTAAAGCAAAGCGCACACGCTTGGGTGCGTCGAGGCGCTGCCGGCAAACAACGCTTTGTCTGTCTCGCCGAAAGCTATCACGGCGAGACGCTGGGCGCCCTCGGGGTGACGCATCAGCCAGCGTTCACACAGAGTTACCATGCGCTTTTACGCGATGCCATTGTGGTGTCCGGGCCGGATTCTTCTCGCGCAGCATTGGCGGGTGTGTCGGCAGAGCAGGAGGCGGACGCTGCGGCTGCGCGTTTGGCCCAGGTGCTGGCAAGGCATGCCGACGAGGTGGCAGCGCTGGTCCTGGAGCCCCTGTTGCAGGGTGCTGGAGGCATGCGCATGTACCACCCAAGGTTTCTGCGGCATGTCCGGGAACTGTGCGATCGTTATGAGGTGCTGTGGATTGCAGATGAAATCGCCACAGGCTGTGGGCGCACAGGTACTTTTTTTGCAGTCGAGCAGGCTGGTGTCTGGCCTGATCTGCTGTGTCTGTCGAAAGGTCTGAGTGGAGGCATGCTGCCGCTGTCGGTCACCTTGAGCAGTGCGGCTTTGTTCAAGGTGTTTCTGGGCGACAGCATGAGCGATGCCTTCCTGCATTCGCACAGTTTTTCTGGCAACCCGCTTGCCTGTCGCGCAGCCGTCGCCACGCTGGACGTGCTGGCAGGGCAGCAGGTGCTGCAAGGGAACCTGGGCCGTGCAGCGCTGATTTCAGCTGGTTTGGCCAGTTTGGCTGGCGTGCCTGACGTGCAGGGCTTGCGGCAACTGGGCATGGTCTGGGCGTTCGAGCTGCGAGGTGGGGCAGGACAGGCGCGCGCCGTGCAGGCGGCGGCGAGGACTATGGGTTTGTTGATCCGGCCGCTGGGAGACACGGTGTATCTGATGCCACCGTTTTTGCTGACCGATGACGAGTGCCGGTGGCTGGGGCAAACGCTGGCAGCAGCGGTTCTGCAAGTTGTGGGTGCCGGCGCGGTGACATTATCGCAGCCTGCTGCCGACGCGCAGGGGGAAGAGGGTGCCCGAATTGCGTAAAGCCAAGCCCAATCGTCTGTTGCAGGGACTGGTGGACGAGCACGCGCAGCGCGCGGGTCTGGGGCTTACCAGACATCGGCGTACCCTCGATGCACCTGTTGGTGTGCACGTGCAGGATCGCGATGGCGGGTCGGCAAAGCTATCCTTTCTGAGCAACGATTATCTGGGGCTGGCCGGTCACCCAGATCTGCGACAGGCGCTAGCCGACGGTGCGCTGCAGTGGGGTGCCGGGTCTGGCGCTTCACCGCTTGTCAGTGGACACCTGGGTTGTCACGCGGATGCTGAGGCGGCGCTGGCCGAGTTTGTCGGTGCCGAAGCGTCCTTGTTATTCATCACGGGTTACATGGCCAATCTTGCAGTGATCACCAGCCTGCTCGACCATGCCGACGATGTGGTGTTTTCTGATGCACTCAACCATGCGTCCCTGATCGATGGTTGTCGCCTGTCGCGTGCGCGGGTGGTGCCTTATGCGCATGGTGACCTGCAGATGTTGCAGGGTCTGTTGTTGGCCCACCCTGGCCGGCGTCGACTCATTGCAACCGACGCCGTGTTCAGCATGGACGGTGACCAGGCCGATCTGGGTAGCCTGCTCGCACTGGCCGAACTTCACGACACGCTGCTGCTGGTGGATGACGCGCATGGTTTTGGGGTACAGGGACCACAGGGACGCGGCAGTGTCGCGGCAGCCAACCTGCATTCCGAGCGGGTAATTCTGATGGGGACCTTGGGAAAGGCGGCGGGCCTAAGTGGTGCTTTTGTGGCCGGTGACGCACGTGTGATCGAGCATCTGGTACAGCGCAGCCGCAGCTACATTTTCAGCACGTCACCGGCGCCTGCCGTGGCGGCAGCCATACCGTCGGCTTTACGTTTGATTGCCGCAGGCGATGCGCGCCGCCGCCATGTACAGGCTTTGCGCACCTGTCTGCAAGAAATGGCTGCTCAGTGGCGCTTTACGTTGCCTTGGGGCGAAACGCCGATTGCTCCCGTGCTGGTGGGTGAGGCTGCAGTCACCATGACCTTGGCCGCAGCGCTGGCGCAGCAGGGTGTGCTGGTAGCAGGCATTCGGCCCCCCACCGTACCCCTCGGGAGCAGCCGTTTGCGGATTTCACTCAGCGCATCGCATCAGTTGGAAGATTTGCGCACCTTGCAGTCGGCGGCCCGGATGGTCGGCTTTGAGGTGGATTCAGCATGAGCCACCAAGAGGGCATGGGCGGGGTGTGGGTACTCGGGACGGATACAGGGGTAGGCAAAACCAAGGTGTCGGCTGGTCTGGTGTATGGCTTGGCCTCGCGCGGTGTGCGGGTGGCCGGATTGAAGCCGGTGGTCAGTGGCGCGCTCGACTGGATGGGCGCTCCTGCGGGTCAGCCGCAGGTCTGGGAGGACCTGTTAGCACTGGAGCAGGCGGGTGGTGTGGTTTTGTCGCCAAACCGCCGGTCAATTCTGGCGCTGCAGGCGCCGGCCTCCCCACACTTTGCTGCGCAGGAGCAGGGGGTTCAGGTGGACTTCGCCGCCTTGTTGGCGGGTATACGGGATGTGGCGGCTGACGTTGAGATGGTAGTTGTCGAAGGGGTGGGGGGGCTGCGCGTGCCTTTGACCGCCCGTTTCGATACGGCCGATCTTGCGGTGGCGCTAGGCTTGCCTGTGGTGCTCGTGGTGGGGCTGCGGCTGGGATGTATCAACCATGCGCTGCTGACGGCAGAGGCGCTGCGCAGCCGGGGGCTGACCATTGCCACTTGGGTGGCGAATACCGGGCTGAGTGAGCCTTATGCGCGTGTCGATGAGACGGTGGCTACAATCAGTGCGCGACTTGGCGTGCCATGTTCGGCGGTGTTGCCCCCCTTGGCACCCCTGCCATTGCTGCAGTGGGCGCAGCGCCAAGCCTATTTGCTGGGTTTGAAGTCGCAGGCGGTGGAGGCTGCTGCTGCACTTCAAGGTACGCTGGATGTTTTGCTGTGCGGCGGCAGGCCAGGATGTTTCACGTGAAACAGGGGCCGGGCGGGCAAGCCTGCGAGAATGATGAGCCCAGCCAGCCCACACTTGCCGCTCCTTTTTGTTGGCCCGTGTTTCACGTGAAACATCTCTCCCGAATATTAAGGGTTTGGTAGGTGCAATCGGTCGCGTAGAATGTACGCTCTCTTGCTTGATGTCGCGCAAGCCCGCTTTTCGTATCCCTAAGACGCGATCCCTCTGGGTTGCGATCCAAAGTGAGACACCCTGATGCTCTATCCTGAATCCTATGATGTGGTGGTGATTGGTGGCGGTCACGCCGGCACTGAAGCTGCGTTGGCGTCGGCGCGGATGGGCGTTCGCACGCTATTGGTCACGCAAAATCTGGAGGCGCTAGGGCAGATGTCGTGTAACCCGTCGATCGGCGGCATTGGCAAGGGGCACCTGGTCAAGGAAGTGGATGCTTTGGGTGGCGCGATGGCACTTGCCGCAGATCAGGCAGGCATTCAGTTTCGCACCCTCAATAGTCGGAAAGGAGCGGCAGTTCGGGCTACGCGTGCGCAGGCTGATCGGGTACGTTATCGCACTGCCATCCGCTTGCGTCTGGAAGCGCAAGAGAACCTGGCGCTACTGCAGGACAGTGTGGATGATCTGATCGTACAGGCAGGGGGTGTTTCTGGTGTACGCACTCAGCAGGGTCTGGAGGTCAACGCACGCTGTGTGGTGCTCACCAGTGGTACTTTTCTGGGTGGCGTGATTCACGTCGGTTTGCAACAAAGCCAAGGCGGCCGGGTGGGGGATGCCCCGTCCAATGCCTTGGCCAAACGCTTGCGGGCGCTTGGCCTGCCCGTTGGTCGCCTGAAAACCGGCACTCCACCGCGACTCGATGGGCGGAGCATCGATTACAGCCGCCTGCAGGCGCAGCCTGGTGATATGCCGGTGCCGGTGTTTTCTTTTCTTGGGAATGCCGGCATGCACCCGCGTCAGGTGCCATGCTGGATTACCCATACCACCTTGCAAACCCATGAGATCATTCGCGGCGGGTTGGATCGCTCGCCGATGTACACAGGCGTGATTGAAGGGGTAGGGCCCAGATACTGTCCGTCGATCGAGGACAAGATTCATCGGTTTGCCGACCGAGACAGTCATCAGATTTTTCTGGAACCCGAGGGCCTCGATACCCACGAGGTGTATCCGAACGGCATCTCTACCAGTCTGCCTCTCGACGTGCAGTGGGCCTTGGTGCGCTCGATTCCAGGGTTGGAGAAAGCGCGGATCCTGCGTCCCGGCTATGCCATTGAGTACGATTATTTTGATCCCCGAGCATTACACCCCTGGCTTGAAACCCAGTCACTGCAGAACCTGTTTTTTGCAGGACAGATCAATGGCACGACCGGTTATGAAGAAGCTGCAGCGCAGGGTTTGCTGGCCGGTGCAAACGCCGCCCTGCGGGCGCGTGGTGATGCCCCGTGGTGGCCGCGCCGCGACGAGGCTTACCTGGGGGTGCTGGTTGACGATCTGACCAGTCGTGGCGTGACCGAACCATATCGCATGTTTACCAGTCGCGCCGAGTTCCGCTTGCAATTGCGTGAGGATAATGCAGATGCGCGTCTGACGCCCATTGGTCGCCAGTTGGGTTTGGTCGATGATTTGCGCTGGGCCCGCTTTGAAGCCAAGCAGGTGGCAGTCGCCGACGAACGTGCCCGGTTGTCCGCCTGGATGTTGCGACCTGGCAGCGCGGCCGCGCTCACCCTGGAGCCCCTGCTGGGCAAGGCGCTGGAGCGTGATGTGTCCGTTCTCGACTTGTTGCGTCGCCCGGAATTGAGCCACGCTGCAGTCCTGTCCTGCCTGCAACCCGAGGCGCCATCCCTACCGCAGGACGTGGCCGAACAGGTGGAAGTGGAGGTCAAATACGCAGGATATATCGCCCGCCAGAGCGAGGAACTTGAGCGCGATCGTCGTTTTGAAGATGCCCTGATCCCAGCCGATTTTGACTATACCCAGGTAAGCGGCCTGTCTCGTGAAGTCGAAAGCAAGTTACAGAAAATACGCCCGGCCACCCTTGGGCAGGCCAGTCGAATTTCTGGCATTACGCCCGCCGCAGTGGCATTGCTGATTGTCCATCTGCGTCGTCGTCATTCATCCAAAGCAGGAGCCTGTGCCGCATGAAGGCAACCGAACTACTCGCACGCGGGCTCGAGCAGCTTGCTTATCCCTTGCCTGCCGACGCCGCCGCGCGTCTGCTGGCTTATCTGGCCCTGCTTGAAAAATGGAATCACGCCATCAACCTCACGGCAATTCGCGAGGTAGAACGCATGGTGCCGCAACACTTGCTGGACAGTCTAAGTGTATTGCCGCATTTGCTGGCCAGCGAAACTACCCTGGCCGATATTGGAACGGGTGCGGGGCTGCCCGGCATACCGCTGGCCATCGCGCGGCCCAATCTGCAGGTGACGTTGGTGGAGCCAAACCAGAAGAAGGTGGCATTCATGCGACAAGCCAAGCTTGAGTTGGGTTTGACTAACGTCGAGGTGGTTGGCAAGCGCGTCGAAGACGCCATTGGTCCCCTGTATCAGGTTGTCATCTCGCGGGCCTTCGCTGATCTGCCGGATTTCGTCAAGGCGGCGGGCCCTCTGGTGGCTGCCGGTGGGCGCCTGATCGCCATGAAGGGGGTAGTACCCTACGAGGAGTTCACCAAATTGCCAGCGCACGCTGAAACCAGCGTGCAGGCCGTGGATGTTCCAGAATTACAGGCAACCCGGCACCTGATCGTGGTGCGATTTAATCCTGCCCTTGCGGTGCTTCCTGCGGAGGCGGTGGCTGCACCTGCGCTCGGAAAAACCGGCTCATGATGAAAGTCTTTGCCATCACCAACCAGAAGGGTGGGGTAGGCAAGACCACCTCCGCCGTCAATCTGGCGGCCAGCCTGGCAGTGCGCCATCAGCGCGTGTTATTGATTGATCTCGATCCGCAGGGCAACGCCACCACAGGCAGTGGTATCGACAAGTCACGTCTGCCGCGTTCTGTTTACCACGTGTTGATCGGTCAGGCGGGCGTGCTTGATGCAGCCCAGTATTCACCCGGCGCGGGATATGCCGTGTTGCCAGCCAATCGGGAACTGGCCGGCGCAGAGGTCGAGTTGGTCGATATGCCCAATCGGGAGTTCCAGTTGCGCCGCGCCTTGACGGCCTGCGAAAACGATTATGACCTGGTGTTGATCGATTGTCCGCCTGCGCTCAATATGCTGACCGTCAACGGTCTGGTGGCGGCTTCCAAGGTGCTGATACCGATGCAATGTGAATATTATGCGCTGGAGGGCTTGAGTGATCTGGTGCAAACAATCAAGCGTGTACGCCACCATCTGAATCCACAGCTTGAAATCGAGGGGCTGCTGCGAACCATGTTCGATCCGCGCAACCAGCTTGCCCAGCAGGTGGCGGCGCAATTGCAGCATCACTTTGGCGCCAAACTCTACCGCACGGTAATCCCGCGTAACGTGCGCCTGGCCGAAGCGCCTAGTCATGGCAAGGCTGCCATGCATTACGACGCAAGCTCCCGTGGCGCGCTGGCCTATCAGGACCTGGCTGACGAACTTTTGCAACGATTGGCGTCCCCGATCGCTGCGCAATGAATTCCTTTCGGAACATATCATGGCAAAACTGAAAGGCCTCGGCCGCGGACTGGATGCGCTCCTGTCCGGTAATGAACCCGCCACCGGTAGCGACGTGCCCACTTCGCTGGCGCTGGATGCCCTGCAACCCGGAAAATACCAGCCGCGCAGTCATATGGATCAGGCTGCACTGGAAACGCTGGCCGACTCGATCCGGACGCAGGGTCTGCTGCAACCGATCCTGGTGCGCCCGGTCGGTCCCGAGCGTTACGAGATCATTGCCGGTGAACGGCGCTGGCGCGCAGCCCGCCTGGCGGGCCTTGATCAGGTACCGGTGCTGGTCAGGGAAATTCCCGACGAGGCCACGTTGGCGGTCGCACTGATTGAGAACATCCAGCGGGAAAACCTGAATGCTCTCGAAGAAGCCACCGGTTTGCAGCGCTTGCTGGACGAATTCGGCCTGACCCATGAACAGGCAGCGCGGGCCGTCGGGCGCTCCAGGGTGGCGGTCAGCAACCTGCTGCGGCTGCTCGACCTTGACCAGGCTGTGCGCGCACTGCTATCCGAAGGTGCAATCGACATGGGACACGCCCGTGCCTTGTTGCCCCTGCCGTTGGTCGAGCAACCGGAAGCTGCGCTGGAAGTGGTGGACCGCTCCCTGAATGTGCGTGCCACCGAGCAAATGGTCCAGCGCCGCCTGCAGGCCGCGGTGGACGCTGCCGCAAGCCAGGCAGCCGGGATGGCGAAGTCAGGTGACGTTGACACTGGTGCGGCGCGCAGCCGGGACCTGCAGCGGCTGGAAGAGGAACTGGCGGATCGCATCGGGGCACCGGTCAATATCCGCACCCGCGCACGCGGAGGCGGTGACCTTACGATCCGCTTTCATACCCTCGATCAGCTGGATGGCGTGCTCAAACTGTTGCGACAGTGATCGATGTAAACACTGTGTAACCGGTTTGACGATTGTCACAATCGCGGATTATAATCGACGGGATTTACCGATAAGACACCATGAAATCTCGCGATGTAGCGAAGGTATTGGGCAATGGTGCGCAGCGGCTGATCTGGCTGCAAATCGGTGTTTCACTGGGGGTGGCCTTGCTGAGTTGGCTGCTGGCCGGGCGCAATGACGCCGTGGCCGCGCTGCTGGGAGGTGCTTGTGCCTATGTGCCCGCGCTGGCGTATCAGCTGCGCGCACGGATGGCCCGTAACACGGACGTGCGCGGACTGCTGCGCGCCGAGTTCGCCGGTGAGGGGTTCAAGTTTGCGGTGAGCATGGTGATGTTTGCACTGGTGTTCAGCCGCAATCCTGCCGTCAATGCCCCGCTGTTTTTTGCCGTGTTCTGCGCGGCGCAGTTGTGCTACTTCGTGGCACTGCTGATCGACAAGAATTGATAGCCAGGCCAGAGAAACCTCATGAGCGAAAGCGCAGCGCCCTCAGCATCAGAATATATCCACCATCACCTGACCAATTACACGGTGGGTCATGGCTTCTGGTCATGGCACGTGGATACCCTTGCCACCTCGGCCGCGCTGGGCATGCTGATGTTCGGCATCATGTGGCTGGTCGGTCGCAAGGCGACTTCTGGCGTGCCAGGCAAGTTGCAGGCTGCGGTCGAAATCGTGCTGGAAATGGTGCAGGAGCAGGTGCACGACACGTTTCACGGTGAAAGCAAGCTGATCGGACCCCTTGCACTGACCATTTTTGTCTGGGTGTTTGCCATCAACGCCATGGATTTGCTGCCGGTCGACTTTGCGCCCATGGTTGCCGGTTGGTTCGGTGTGGAGCACTGGAAGGTGGTGCCCACTACCGATCCCAACCACACGTTTGCCATGTCGCTCACGGTGTTCTTTCTTTGTATTTTTGGCAACTTTGCCGCCAAGGGCCCAATGGGTTACCTGAAGGAAGCCCTGACCGTCCCGTTCGGCCCAGCCCTGGCGCCGGCCAACCTGATCTTCCGCATCGTTGAAGACCTGGCCAAACCGATTTCGCTGTCCCTGCGGCTGTTCGGCAACATGTTTGCCGGCGAGATGGTTTTCATCCTGATCGGATTGTTGCCGGTCTGGGTGCAATGGCTGCTGGGAACGCCTTGGGCCATTTTTCACATCCTCGTCATCACGTTGCAGGCTTTCATCTTCATGATCCTCACCGTGATCTACATGAGCATGGCCTACGAAAGCCACTGAATTTTTGTAGCACCCGGTTTATGCAGTACCAGCTTCACTTGTTTTACCAATCTGTTGTTTAAATCGAAGACCTCCAAGGAGAAATCATGGAACACGTTCTGGGTATGACCGCTATCGCCGTTGCAATCATCATCGGCATGGCTGCTCTGGGTACCGCTATTGGCTTCGCCATGCTGGGTGGCCGCTTTCTTGATGGCGCCGCCCGTCAACCCGAGCTGATCCCCCAGCTGCAGGTGAAGATGTTCATCGTGGCCGGTCTGCTGGACGCGGTGTCGATGATCGGTGTTGGTATCGCCATGCTGCTGCTGTTCAGCAACCCGCTGATCACTGTCCTGAAGGGCTGATCTTTCCCTCTGTTCAACTCGATGAGGGTTAAAGCGTGGATATAAACGCGACAATTATTGGCCAGGCGATTACGTTCGCGATCTTCATCTGGTTCACCTTGAAGTTCGTGTGGCCACCCATCACTGCGGCGCTTGAAGAGCGCGCCCAGAAGATTGCTGACGGACTGGCTGCCGCCGAGCGCGGCAAGTCAGACCTGGCCCAGGCGGAACGCAAGTCCGCCGACGCGCTGGTGGAAGCTCGCCAGAAAGGTGCAGAAATCATCGCCCTGTCGGAAAAGCGCCGGGTAGAGATCATCGAGGAAGCCAAGGCAGAAGCCTTGGCTGCCGCCGAGCGGATCAAGCAGGCAGCGCAGGCCGAAGTCGAACAGGAAACCTTCCGCGCCCGCGAGAGCCTGCGTGCCAAGGTGGCCGAACTGGCTGTGGCAGGTGCGGAGCGCATCCTGCGCCGTGAGATCAATGCAGAAGCGCACGCCGAACTTCTGACCGCAATCAGCGCGGAACTCTGAGGTCCGTCCCATGGCAGAACTTTCCACAGTCGCCCGGCCGTACGCTGAGGCCGTCTTCAAGCTTTGCCCGGATGCCGGCACCAGCCAACACTGGTCGGACACCCTGGCTTTTCTTGAAGGTGTGCTGAACGATGCGCAGCTGGCCAGCGTGATTGGCAACCCCAAGGTAACCCATCAGGCGCTGCTGGGCCTTCTGGGCGACATCGGTGCCAGCCGTCTGGACGCCGAAGCCAAGCAGTTCCTGGCCGTGCTGGCCGAAAACGGCCGTCTTGGTCTGCTGACGCCTATCCGCAGCCAGTTCGAGGCCTTGCGCCGCGAACGTGAGGGTGTGCTGGACGCGCAGATCGAGTCTGCATTTGCCCTGACCGACGCCCAGGTGAAAACCCTGGTGCAGGGACTGGAAACACGCTTCAAGCGTGGCATCCGGCCGACGGTGCAGGTGGATGCCGCCCTGATTGGCGGCGTCAAATTGTCCGTTGGGGATGTGGTGATCGATGGCTCGGTTCGTGGCCGCCTTGACCGCATGGAAGCGGCGCTGAAATCCTAATTTGCGGTGCCCCCGAGGGGCACCCGTGGAGAACATCATGCAGTTGAACCCGTCCGAAATCAGTGACCTGATCAAGGCCAAGATTCAGAATCTGGCCGTGGCCGCCGAAGCCCGTACCGAAGGTACCGTGGTTTCGGTGACCGACGGCATCATCCGCGTCCACGGCCTGGCCGATGTGATGCAAGGCGAGATGCTGGAGTTTCCGGGCAATACGTTCGGCCTCGCGCTGAACCTGGAGCGCGACTCCGTGGGCGCCGTGGTGTTGGGAGAATACGAACACATCAGCGAAGGCGACACCGTCAAATGTACGGGCCGCATCCTGGAAGTACCGGTGGGCCCGGCGCTGATCGGTCGTGTCGTCGACGCCCTTGGCAAGCCAATTGATGGCAAAGGTCAGATCAACGCCACCGAAACTGCCCCGATCGAAAAGATCGCCCCCGGCGTGATCTGGCGTAAGTCGGTGGACCAGCCCATGCAGACCGGTATCAAGGCCATCGATGCCATGGTGCCGGTGGGTCGTGGCCAGCGTGAGCTGATCATTGGCGATCGCCAGACCGGCAAGACTGCGGTTGCGATCGACACCATCATCAACCAGAAAGGCCAGGACATGGTCTGCATCTATGTTGCGATCGGACAGAAAGCTTCGTCCGTGGTCAACGTGGTGCGCAAGCTGGAAGAACATGGCGCCATGGCCTACACCATTGTGGTGGCTGCTACCGCCTCCGATTCGGCCGCCATGCAGTTCATTGCACCGTTCTCGGGCTGCTCAATGGGTGAGTACTTCCGTGACCGCGGTCAAGACGCCCTGATTGTTTACGACGATCTGACCAAGCAGGCTGTGGCCTACCGCCAGATCTCCCTGCTGCTGCGCCGCCCGCCGGGCCGCGAAGCTTATCCCGGTGACGTGTTCTACCTGCACTCACGTCTGCTCGAGCGCGCTGCACGGGTGAACGAGGATTACGTGGCACGCGAGACCAAAGGCGCTGTAACCGGCCGCACCGGTTCGTTGACCGCCCTGCCGGTGATTGAAACCCAGGCTGGCGACGTGACCGCTTTCGTGCCGACCAACGTGATTTCGATCACTGACGGACAGATCTTTCTCGAAACCGACCTGTTCAACGCCGGTATCCGTCCCGCAATCAACGCCGGTATTTCGGTGTCGCGTGTAGGTGGCGCGGCACAGACCAAGGTGATCAAGAAGCTGGGTGGTGGCGTGCGTCTGGCGCTGGCCCAGTATCGTGAACTGGCTGCCTTTGCCCAGTTTGCCTCCGACCTGGACGACGCCACCCGCAAGCAGCTGGAGCGTGGTCGCATGGTGACCGAACTGATGAAGCAGGGCCAGTACGCCACCCTCTCCATCGAGGAAATGGCGGTGACGCTGTTCTCGGTGGACAAGGGCTTCTACGACGACATCGACGTGAAAAAGGCGTTGGCCTTTGAATCGGCGCTGCGTTCGTTCCTGAAGAGCGAGCAGAAGGACCTGATGGCCAAGATTGCGGCAACCAAGGAACTCGACAAGGATTCTGAAAAAGCCTTGTCGGCCGCCATCGCCGACTTCAAGAAGAGCGGCGTTTACTGATCCGCACCCGGGCGGACGCCCGGGTTTCGCCATGACCGCACCCAGACGGGAGACGGTCCGGTGATTCGGCAGCAATGGAGCAAGCATGGCCGGTTCTAAGGAAATCCGTACCAAGATCAAGAGCGTGCGAAACACGCAAAAGATCACCAAGGCGATGGAGATGGTCGCCGCAAGCAAGATGCGCAAGGCACAGGACCGTATG
This sequence comes from uncultured Ferrovum sp., assembly GCA_903893215.1. Taxonomy (GTDB): domain Bacteria; phylum Pseudomonadota; class Gammaproteobacteria; order Burkholderiales; family Ferrovaceae; genus CAIVHB01. The sequence continues at coordinate 23,949 of CAITLJ010000043.1, forward strand.
AAAGCGGCACGGCCCTATGGCGAGAAGATTCGCAACGTGGCCGCACACATGGCCGCTGCCAAGCCGGAATACACCCATCCGTTTCTCGAAGCACGTGCTGTCGTAAAGAATGTCGGTGTGGTGGTGGTCACGTCTGACAAGGGCTTGTGCGGTGGTCTGAATACTAACCTGCTGCGTCTGCTGACCAACACGATGAAGTCGTGGGAGTCCCGCGGCTACGGTATTCGCGCAGCTGCGCTCGGTAACAAGGGTCTGGGCTTCCTGCATCGTGTAAAAGTGCCCGTGGCATCCCATGCGATCGCGCTCGGCGACAATCCGCATCTGGAACGTCTGATCGGCCCAATCAAGGTGTTGCTGGATCAGTATCTGGCTGGCGAGATTGATGAAGTACACCTTGCCTACACCCGGTTCATCAATACGATGAAACAGGAGCCGGTAATCGAGCAGTTGCTGCCCCTGCCCAAGCGTCATCTGACGGGTGACGCCGAAACCCAGGCACACAGTTGGGATTACCTTTACGAACCGGGGCCGCAGGAAGTCATCGACCAGTTGATCGTGCGATACGTCGAGGCACTGGTGTACCAGGCAGTGGCCGAAAACATCGCGTCGGAACAGAGCGCGCGCATGGTCGCCATGAAGGCAGCCTCGGATAATGCCGGTAATGTGATCGGTGAACTGCAACTGGTGTACAACAAGTCGCGCCAGGCTGCAATCACCAAGGAACTCTCTGAAATCGTCGGCGGCGCCGCTGCGGTTTGAAGCTTTTGAATTTACTGTTTAGGACGACACCATGACCGAAGGAAAGATTGTTCAGTGTATCGGCGCCGTGATCGACGTCGAATTCCCGCGCAACGCCATGCCGCAGGTGTACGACGCGCTCACCATGCCCGGAAGCGAGCTGACGCTGGAAGTGCAGCAACAGCTGGGTGACGGCGTGGTGCGCACCATCGCACTGGGTTCTTCCGACGGCCTGCGTCGTGGCCTGACGGTGCATAACACCGGCGAACAGATCAAGGTGCCCGTAGGCCCGAAGACCCTCGGTCGCATCATGGATGTGCTGGGTCGCCCGATCGACGAAGCTGGTCCGATCGGCAGCGAAACCACCGCTTCGATTCATGCCAAGGCACCGGCGTATGAAGACCTGTCGCCTTCCACCGAGTTGCTGGAAACCGGCATCAAGGTGATCGATCTGATCTGCCCGTTCGCCAAGGGCGGCAAGGTTGGCCTGTTTGGTGGTGCCGGTGTCGGCAAGACCGTCAACATGATGGAACTGATCAACAACATCGCCAAGGCCCATGGCGGCTACTCGGTGTTTGCTGGTGTTGGTGAACGTACCCGTGAGGGCAACGACTTTTACCATGAAATGAAGGATTCCAACGTGCTCGACAAGGTCGCGTTGGTCTACGGCCAGATGAACGAGCCGCCGGGCAACCGCCTGCGTGTGGCGCTGACCGGCCTGACCATGGCCGAGTACTTCCGCGACGAAGGCCGCGACGTGCTGTTCTTTGTTGACAACATCTACCGCTATACGCTGGCCGGTACAGAAGTGTCGGCGCTGTTGGGTCGTATGCCGTCTGCAGTGGGTTATCAGCCTACACTGGCCGAAGAAATGGGCCGCCTGCAGGAACGCATCACCTCCACCAAGACCGGTTCGATCACCTCGGTGCAGGCTGTCTACGTGCCCGCCGATGACTTGACCGACCCGTCGCCGGCCACCACGTTCCTGCACCTGGACTCCACCGTTGTGCTGTCGCGTGATATCGCCTCGCTGGGTATTTACCCGGCCGTCGATCCGCTCGACTCCACCTCGCGGCAACTCGACCCACTCGTAGTGGGCGAAGAACACTACGGCGTTGCCCGTTCGGTGCAGGCTACGCTGCAGCGCTACAAGGAACTGCGCGACATTATCGCCATCCTTGGCATGGACGAACTGTCGCCGGAAGACAAGCTGGCCGTAGCCCGTGCCCGCAAGATCCAGCGCTTCCTGTCGCAGCCGTTCAATGTGGCCGAAGTCTTTACCGGTTCGCCAGGCAAGTATGTCAGCCTGGCCGAAACCATCAAGGGCTTCAAGGGCATCGTCAACGGTGAGTACGACCACCTGCCTGAACAGGCGTTCTACATGGTCGGTACCATCGAAGAAGCTGTCGAGAAGGCCAAAACCCTCAATTAAGGAATCGCCATGGCAAGCATCCACGTCGACGTGGTCAGCGCCGAAGAGCAGATCTTTTCCGGGGAAGCCACCTTCGTGGTGCTTCCCGGCGAGGATGGCGACCTCGGTGTCACTCCGCATCACACCCCCTTGCTGACGCGTATCCGCCCTGGTGCGGTACGTGTCACGCCGGCTGATGGCAGCCCGGAACAGCTGATTTTTGTGTCGGGTGGCCTGCTGGAGGTGCAACCGGACATGGTCACCGTACTGGCAGATACCGCCATTCGTGGCCAGGACCTTGACGAAGCAAAGGCGAACGAAGCCAAACGTGCAGCCGAGGAAGCCCTGGTCAACCGTAGTGGTGACATCGATTACGCCACGGCACAAGCCGAACTGGCTACGGCCGTCGCCCAGCTTGCGGCACTGAGCAAGTACCGCAAAATCAACGGCTGACCCAGTCCGTGAACAACACGCGTGCAGCCCTGCACGTGGTGATACTTGCGGCGGGGCAGGGCAAGCGAATGCGCTCTGCCCGCCCCAAGGTGTTGCAAACCCTGGCTGGCAAATCGCTGCTGGCCCACGTCCTGGATACGGCAGACAGCCTGAAGCCCGACCAGGTCACGATTGTCGTCGGACATGGTGGCGAACAGGTCAGAGCCTTCGTCAACGGACGCAAGCTGGTGTGCGTGGAACAATCACCGCCACGCGGCACGGGGGATGCCGTGCGATGCGCACTGGACGTGGCACCGTCCTTCAGTCCTCACGACGTGGTACTGGTGCTGTATGGCGACGTCCCCCTGCTGCAGAGCACCAGCCTGCTCGGTCTTGTGGACGCTGCCCATCGCGGTCAGTTTGCGCTGCTGACCCAGCACCGGGACGCACCTGAGGGCTACGGACGGATTGTGCGCGATGCGTCCGGTGCGGTGCAGGCCATTGTGGAACACAAGGATGCCACCGAAGCCCAGCTGGCAATCACAGAGGTGAATACGGGCATCCTGGCGGCGCCAAAAGCCGCCTTGGCTGCGCAGGTTGCTGCGTTGGATTGCAACAATGCGCAAGGCGAATTCTACCTGACGGATTGTGTGGGACAGGCGGTCGCCGCAGGCATGACCATCACCACCCTTCAGCCCTTGTTTGCGTGGGAGGCCGACGGGGTGAACGATCCTTTGCAGCTCGAGGCACTGGAGCGACACTGGCAACGGCACCAGGCGCAAGGGCTGATGCTGGCCGGCGTGCGGCTGGCGGACGCCAGCCGCTTTGACCTACGCGGCTCGATCAAGGTCGGGACCGATGTGGAAATCGACGTAGGCTGTGTATTCGAGGGCAAGGTAACGCTCGGTGATCACGTACGTATCGGCGCGCACTGCGTAGTGCGCGACAGCGTGATTGGAGCACACAGCGTCATCAAGCCGTTTTGCCATCTCGACGGTGCAGAACTGGCAGAGAACTGTGATGTCGGCCCGTTTGCGCGCCTGCGGCCCGGAAGCGCCTTGCAACAGGGCGCCCATCTTGGGAATTTCGTCGAGATCAAAAACACGATCCTGGGCCGCGACAGCAAGGCCGGTCATCTGACGTACCTGGGCGATGCCATCATTGGTGACCGCGTGAATGTGGGCGCTGGCGTGATCACCTGTAATTACGACGGCGCCAACAAGCACCGGACCCTGATCGGTGACGATGCGTTCATCGGGTCAGACAGCCAGTTGGTGGCTCCGGTCACGGTTGGTGCGGGAGCCACCATCGCCGCAGGGACTACAGTCACGCGGAATGCCGAGGCCAACGCGCTCACCCTGAGTCGGGTTCCACAGCGCTGCGTGATGACCTGGAAACGCCCCCGCAAGAAACCTGCTATCTGAAGCCGCAGGATGTGAACCGGTCGGATCTGACAGCAGGCACTGAAGCCGACGGAACCGATGAGGCCATCTACCCTTGGAATGCGACGCCGTTTACGAAGCCGATCCGTCTTTGCGCGCGGCGCGACGGCGGCGCTCGGTCACCGGTGCCACGTTGCGTTGACGCCGATCTTCCAGACCGGCGCGCTGAAGGATATCCAACCAATACATCTCGCCGTCCACACCCTTGAAGCGCTGATAGGCAGCGACTTCGGAGGCGAAACCACCGCTTGTCGCCAGTCGCTCCAGAAATAGTCGGGCTTCGGGGCGACCGGCAGCAGCATGATCCCACGCAATGGCAATGGCGCCCCACAGTTGTGCCACGTAGGGCTGCTCGCTATCCGAGCCCGAAAACTGCCACGCCAGCAAACCCGCCTCGGCCTCAGTCAACCCGTCACGGCGAAATTCCAGTGCCATTCTTGCTCTCCTCCGGGCATTGACCGCACCACCTGTTGGTGGGCAGCAGTGACCTCAGTGCTTTTCTTTGCCCAGACTGGCAATCAGTTCATCGGCAACCGTCAGCGCCTGTTCATTACCTCCGGCCATGGCCGGGCTGGTGCGATAGCGGCCACCCACAATCAGGGTGGGCACACCGTCGATGGCGTAGGCTTGCGCCTTCACGTTGGCGCGCTGCAACTTAGACTCTACCGAGAAGGAGTTGTATACATCTGTAAATTTTTTGGTGTCCAGACCCTGTGTACCCGCCCAGCTGATGCAGGCCTCGGCGCTGGAAAGGTTGATATGCTGATCGTGAATGGCATGGAACACCTTGCCATTCAGACGTTCGACCTCACCCAAGGTTTCCAGGGTGTAGTACAGCCGGGCAAGCGACACCCATTCGTTGCGACCGAAAGTGACCGGAATACGTCGTACCGTCACGCCCGCAGGCTGCTTCTTGGTCCATGCCTCGAGGCTAGGCTCCAGATGGTTGCAATGCGGACAGGCGTACGAAAAAAACTCGACCACTTCCACCTTGCCAGGGGCCACATCCGTGGGCTGCGCCGGGCTGATCGCTGAAAAGTCCTTGCCCGGCTGGGCGGCTCCGAAAGCCGATACCATGGCACCAGTCAGCAAAAGACTCAAACCAAAACGTCGAAAAGTGTTCATTGGGCGGTTCCGCAATTGAGAGGCCGGCTACTGGCCGGTGGTGTGGATGATGGTGGCAGAGATTCCGTTGGACTTCAGCGCATCGGACAGTTCCGCATAATCCGCTTTTTGTATATAAGGCCCAAGCCGCACCCGATACAAGGTTTTTTCGGATTGCTGGATGGCCTGGACCGACGCCCGCACGCCTGTGGCGACGGCCACGGACTCCACCTGCTTTTGCGCATCGTCTTCCGAACCATAAGCGCCTACCTGCAACCACGTGGTGGTGCCCGTACTCATCGACTTGGTGACTGCGAGCGCTGCCGACGTGCTGCCGGAATCGCGAGCGGTACCAACTGCGGTGGGTGTACCACCGCTGGCGCCAGGCTCGGCAGCAGGCCCCCCTGTGGGCGGGGCAACGGCCGCGCCGGCGGCCGGCGCGGCCCCTGGTGCGTTGACGCTCACCGCTGGCGCCGGGGCTTTATCGTCTGCAACACCGCCAGCTGCTGGCTGTGGGGCCGAAGCTGGCGCGCGCTGCGCTTCGGCGGCGGGCGCACCGACTTCCAAGGCGCGATTTTGGAACGGGCTGGGCATGCGGGCAACCCATACCGCCACCCCGGCAGAAACGCCCACCCCGGCCACCAAACCGATCAGGATGCCGGTGAGCAGTGACCGGCCTTGGCCAGGCTGCTTGGTCTTGCTCGTTGCTGCACTCACGCTATTGTTCTCCTGGACTGCTATAAGCCACTCTGGTCAAGATATGCCAAACCGGAATGCACGTCACATCCGGTCGGGTGCGCTGACGCCCAGCAAAGTAAGGCCACGGTGCAACACCAGTCGTGTGGCCTGAGCCAACGCCAGGCGCGCAAGGGTGAGTTCCTCATCGTCCGCCACAATGAACGGCGCGGCGTTATAGCAACTGTGAAAGGCGGCCGCCAAGCTGCGCAAATAGAATGCGATGCTGTGTGGTGCCCGGTCAGTGGCTGCCTGCGCGATCATGTCGGGAAACCCGGCCAGCGATTGGGCCAGGGCCACCTCGACGTCACTGCCCAGGCGGCCCAGCGCCGCTTCCGGAAGGTCTGACAGCCGACCGCCCCACCGCTCGAGCACGCTATGGACACGCGCCCCAGCATACTGGACGTAGTACACCGGATTGTCATTGCTTTCCGAGGTGGCCAGTGACAGATCAAAATCCAGCGCCTGATCCGACTTGCGTAACACGTAGAAGAAACGTGCTGCGTCCACGCCAGTTTCTTCGCGCAACTCACGCAAGGTGACAAATTGTCCCTTACGGGTGGACATCTGTACCTTTTCACCGGCCCTGAACAAGCTGACAAACTGGACCAGCGGAACTTCCAGCCGCTCCGGGTCGTGACCCAGCGCCGTCAGCGCAGCCTTGACGCGCGGAATATAGCCGTGATGGTCCGCACCCCATACATCCAGCACGCGATCAAAGCCGCGGCCCAGCTTTTCGTCGTGGTAGGCGATATCGGACGCGAAATACGTGTAAATGCCGTTTTCGCGCTGGACGACGCGATCTTTTTCGTCACCGAAATCACTTGAGCGAAACCACAAGGCACCGTCCTTCTGGTAAAGGTGTCCGGTAGCCTGAAGCCTTTGCACCACGTCAGCCACGCGGCCACTGTCGTACAGGCTTTGCTCGCTGAACCACTGGTCGAACTCCACCCCGAACTGGGCCAAATCGGAACGCGTGTCGGCAAGCTGTTCAGTCAGCACTTCGCGGTGCAACTGCTTCCAGCCTTCGCCGAGCAGCGACTTGGCACGCGCGATCAGCATATCCATATGCTGTTCGGTGCGTGCGTCGGTTGCGGCAGCGTCAACCGCCCGCTCCGCATCGTTTGGCAAGCCGGGGGTGTCACGCAGCACTTCATCAAGGTCACGTACCAGGGCATTGCCATGCCGCTCACGTAGCCCTTCGGCCATGCCGATCACGTAATCCCCCTGGTAGCCATTGGGCGGAAACGGTACGTTGACTGCATGCAGATTCAGATAACGCAGCCACGTGGACAGCGCGAGGATGTCCATCTGCCGCCCTGCATCATTCACGTAGTACTCGCGCTGAACGTCGTAGCCGGCAAAGGCAAGCAGATTGCTCAGGCTGGCACCAAAAGCTGCGCCACGGCCGTGACCGACGTGCAGCGGCCCCGTTGGGTTGCTCGAGACAAACTCAACCTGGATGCGCTGACCGGCGCCCAGCGTACTGCGCCCGAACTGCTCGGGATGCGCGAGCACCTCGGCCACCACAGCGAAGCGCGCCGACGGATCAAGGCGGAAATTGAGGAAGCCCGGCCCCGCGATTTCGATGGCCGTGACCAGTGCAGAGGGTGGCATGGCGGCCTGCAGTGCCTGCGCAAGTTGTCGTGGGTTGCGCCCGGCCTGCTTGGCCAATTGCAGGGCAAGACTGCTGGCAAAATCGCCATGTTCGGGCTGGCGAGGGCGCTCGAGCGGGATCTCGCCAATCGCCACGTCCGGCACCACGCTGGCAGCGGCCTGACGCAGCAGCGACTCAAGTTGGGCTTTCAAATCCGACACTGAACACACTCATGACCAAAATGCGATTATATCGCGGCCAACGTCACCCGGCGGTATGGCGTGACAAGGTCAGCACCGCGACAGGGCCGGCCTGGATGGCAATCGCTGACTTCGGGCACGCAACAACGCTTCAGACGTCCTGAGGATCAACGTCGAGCACCCAGTTCAGCCCGCTTGCAGGCAGCCCGCGCAACAAGGTCATCCATGGGGTCAGCCAACCGTGCAGGAGGCTTCGATCCTTAGCCTCCACCAGCAATTGCCAGCGATATTTGTTAGCAATCCGAGCGATCGGGGCCGGCACCGGATCAAATACCTCGATGCCGGGTGGCGGCGCGAGCACCTGCCGCGCGCTGTCAAGAAATGCCTGCACGCGGGCTTCCTGAATGCCGCTGGCATGCAGCACGGCCTGATGCGTCTCTGGCGGCAAGCCGCACAAGCGGCGCTCGTCAAGCAGCACATCCGCGTAGCCGGCATAGTCCTGTCGCGTCAGCGCCTGAAACAGAGGGTGTGCCGGATGCGCCGTCTGCACCAGCACCCGGCCGGCCACGCCAGCCCGCCCGGCGCGTCCGGCAACCTGAAACAATTGTGCAAGCATGCGCTCTGCCGCGCGAAAGTCGGCACTGAACAGGGCGGCATCCGGGTTGACCACCACAACACAAGCGATGGCAGGAAAGTCGTGCCCCTTGCTGAGCATCTGGGTGCCAACAGCGATGTCCACTTCACCTGCAAGCATCTGCGTGCGCAGGTCAGCGAAACTGTCTCGTCCCCCCATCGTGTCTGCGTCCACGCGCAGTATCCGGGCGCCGGGCAGCGCCAGAGACAAGGCGGCCTCGAGTCTTTGCGTGCCTTCTCCGGCCGGGCGCAAGTCTGCATTGCCGCAATTCGGGCAGTTGCGAGGCACGGATTGCTGCAAGCCGCACAGATGACAGCGGGCTTGCCGGGCCCGCAGATGCAACACAAGGCGACCACTGCAGCGCGGACAGGCTGCCATCCATGCACAACTGGCACACCACAGCGTAGGAGCAAAACCGCGCCGGTTGATGAACACCAGGCTTTGCTGTCCCTTGCTCAGGGAATCGCGGAGCGTGGCGAGGGCGGGGTCCGACAGTCCGTCCCGCGCGGGCCACGCGCGCAGGTCAAGCAGCTCGATCTGGGGAGGGCGCGCGCGTGGATCCGCGCGAACTTCCAGTCGGTGCAGCTGGTAACGACCACGCCGGGCCTGCAGCAAGGACTCCAGACTTGGGGTGGCCGAACCCAACACGATCGGACAGGCGGCATTGCGCGCGCGCACCACAGCCATGTCGCGGGCAGAATAGCGCAGCCCTTCCTGCTGTTTGTAAGACGTGTCGTGTTCTTCATCCACCACGATCAGCCCGAGGTCCGGCAGCGGGCACAGGATGGCCAGTCGTGTACCGATGATGATGCGTGGCCCCGGCTGTTGAAGCGCCAGCCAGTTGCGGACCCGTGCGACGCCGGCCAACTGGCTGTGCAGGTCAATCACCTCGGCCTCGCCAAAGTGCGCGCGTACCCGGGCGACCAGTTGTGGTGTCAGGTTGATTTCGGGTACCAGCAGCAACACATTGCGCCCTGCTGCAAGCACCTGCGCGGCCAGCGCCAGATAGACCTCGGTCTTGCCGCTGCCGGTGATGCCCTGCAGCAGATGAACGGCGAAGCGTTGCGGTGCAAGATCGGCTGAGATGGCGTCCACCAGGGCCTGCTGTGGCGGGTTGAGCGCGTGAACCGCATGCCCGGGGCTATCGTCAGGCTTGCGCGCGCGCACCTTGCGCACCTTGCGCGGCTGCCAGGCGACGGGTCGACGCAGGCCGGGCGGCAAGGACTGCAGCACCACCTGGCCGAACGGGTAATGGTAGTAACGGGCGCAAAAGCGAAGAAATTGCAGGCAATCTGCCGGCATGGGCGGCGTTTCGCGCAACACGGCTTCGACGGCCCGCAAGCGCTCGGCCGGCACATCGGAGGTATCACTGAACCCCACGATAACGCCCAGCACGGGACGGTTGGCAAAAATCACGCGCACGCGCTGTCCCAGGTCCTCTGGTTGCGCGTCCGCGCACAGGTAGTCGAATTCCCGCGCCAGTGGCACGTCCAGCGCTACCTGCAGGAATTTCATCGACTTGCGGCCAGTATCCGGCCGCGCTTGTGGATAACTTTGTTCATAAGTGCACGGCCAGCCTCACCCGGTATTGGGCGCTCGACTTCATGTTCGCTCGATTGAGGCGAACTTTACGGAACAAATATCATGAAATCAATTGCTTGGGATGAGCATCTGAACCGGATTAAAAGGTTAAGGGTCATTTATGACCATCTATGACAGATGTGAATAAGCAGGCGCCATGCGGGTTTGCGTGGCCCTGCTTTTTGTCAAGACCCAAAATCCGGGAGGCGTCAAACGGCGTGATACTGTCGGCTTTGTGAGTGGACGGCCTCAACCAGGGCGGCCACATGTTCCGGGTTGGTGAACTGCGATACGCCGTGTCCAAGGTTGAACACGTGACCTTCGCCATGACCGAAGCTGCCCAGGATGCGACCCACTTCCTGGCGGATGGCGTCTGGCGTGCCAAATAGGGCCATGGGATCAAAGTTACCCTGCAAGGCCACTTTTTCACCGACTCGCCGGCGAGCATCCCCGATGTCCACCGTCCAGTCCAGGCCCAGCGCGTCGTAGCCAGCGTCCGCCATGCTTTCCAGCCAGAGTCCGCCGCCCTTGGTGAATGCGATCCGCGGTACCACCCGGCCATCCGCTTCGCGGGCCAGGCCCGCAGCGATCTGCTGCAGGTACGGGAGGGAAAATTCATGATATGCGGCGTGGGACAGTCCACCGCCCCAGGAATCAAACACCATCACAGCCTGCGCCCCGGCGGCAATCTGCGCGTTCAGGTAATCGATCACGGCCTGCGTGGTGACCTTGAGGATGTGGTGCAGCAGGTCAGGGCGCGCATAGAGCATGGCCTTGATATGCCGGTAGTCATCCGAGCCGCCACCCTCGATCATGTAACAGGCGAGCGTGTAAGGACTGCCGGAAAAACCGATCAGCGGAACGCGGCCATGCAGGCTGCGACGGATCTGGCTGACCGCGTCGGTCACGTAGCGCAGGCTTTCTGCAGGGTCGGGGGCGCGCAGCGCCATCACCGCGGCCTCGTCACGCAGGGGACGATCGATCTTCGGGCCTTCACCAGCCGCGAAACGTAAACCAAGTCCCATCGCATCGGGAATGGTCAGAATGTCCGAAAACAGGATGGCTGCATCCAGCGGAAAGCGCTCGAGGGGCTGCAGGGTGACTTCAGTGGCCAGATCGGGATTCTTGCAAAGCGACAGGAAGTCGCCGGCCTTGGCCCGGGTGGCGTTGTATTCGGGCAGGTAGCGGCCGGCCTGGCGCATGATCCACAGTGGCGTGTAGTCGACCGGCTGCCGCAGAAGCGCGCGCAGGAAGGTGTCATTGTGCAGCACCGACGGCGTATCCATCAGCGCGGCAAGTCCGTTGAACCCATCAGGAATTCATCGACGGCGGCAGCACACTGGCGGCCTTCGCGGATCGCCCACACTACCAGGGATTGGCCGCGACGCATGTCACCGGCCGTGAACACCTTGCCGACCGAGGTCCGGTAGCTTTCGGTATCGGCTTTCACGTTGCCGCGTCCATCGAGCTCCACCCCGAGTTGTTGCAGCAGGCCGTTATGCCGCGGATGCACGTAACCCATGGCCAGCAATACCAGATCTGCGGGAATTTCAAATTCGCTGCCGGCAACGTCGGTCATCTTCATCTGACCGGTGACGGGGTCTTTCGACCAGTCAACGCGATTGGCGCGAAGTTTGGTGATTTTTCCGTTCTCGCCGATGAACGCCTTGGTACCGACCGCCCAGTCCCGGTCACAGCCTTCTTCCTGGCTGCTGCTGGTGCGCAGCTTCATCGGATAGTTGGGCCAGACCACGGGCTTGTTTTCCTGTTCTGGTGGCCGCGGCATCAGTTCGAACTGCGTGACCGACAGCGCGCCCTGGCGGATCGAGGTACCGACGCAATCTGAACCCGTGTCACCGCCGCCAATCACCACCACATGCTTGCCGGTGGCCACCAGACCGTTGTCGATCCTGTCGCCGGCCACGCGCTTGTTCTGTAGTGGCAGGAAGTTCATGGCGTAATGCACCCCGTCGAGTTCGCGACCCGGCACCGGCAGGTCGCGCGGGTGCTCGGAACCGCCGCTCAGCACCACGGCGTCAAAATCGATCAGCAGGCCCTTGGCATCGACGTTTTCGCCGATGTGCTGGTTGGTGCGGAATTCGACGCCTTCGGCCACCAGCTGTTCCATGCGCCGGTCGATCAGATGTTTTTCCATCTTGAAGTCGGGAATGCCATATCGCAGCAAGCCTCCGACGCGGTCGTTCTTTTCGAAGACGACCACATTGTGGCCAGCGCGTGCGAGCTGCTGCGCAGCCGCCAGACCCGATGGACCCGAACCGATCACGGCAACACGCTTGCCGGTCCTGATGGCTGCCACTTGCGGTTTGATCCACCCCTCCTGCCATGCCTTGTCGACAATCGTGTGCTCGATGTTCTTGATCGTGACCGCTTTGCTGTTGATGTTCAGCACGCATGCCGATTCACAGGGGGCCGGGCAGATGCGGCCGGTGAATTCCGGGAAGTTGTTGGTGGAATGCAAGGTGTCACTGGCTTCCTGCCAGTTGCCGCGGTACACCAGGTCGTTCCAGTCCGGAATGATGTTGTTGACCGGGCAACCGGTCTGACAGAAGGGAATGCCGCAATCCATGCAGCGTGCGCCCTGCTTCTGCAGTTCTGGCTCGGGCAGGTCGACGGTAAATTCTTTATAAAACTGGATGCGCTCTGCCGGCGGTAGGCTGGACGGTTCAGCGCGATCAATTTCCAGGAAACCTGTGACCTTACCCATGGTTGCTCCTCAAATTCACCCGGGCCACTCGCCCTTGGCGTGCCCGGCAAAAACAATAACAGATCGGGATGCTGGTGCGGACCGCCGTCGGGCGGCCCGCCACCAGACGATTACTGCGTGACGGTGGCGACTGCGGGGCTGCCGCTCTCGCTCTCGCGTTGACGCTCTGCGGCAAGTTCAGCCAGGGCGCGCCGGTATTCCATCGGCATGACTTTGACGAACTTCGGCAGCATGGCTGACCAATTGTCGAGAATCTGGCGCGCGAGCGTGCTGCCGGTGTACCGGGCATGCTTTTCGACCAGCTGCTTGAGCAGCACGGCATCCTCCAGACCCAGGTGACGCACGTCCACCTTGCCGTGCGATTCCAGGTCGTCGCCACCCGCCAGTGCCGCTTCTGCAGGGACTGGCTCGAGCTCGACCATGGCGAGATTGCAGCGGCTTTCAAAATTGCCCGCCTCATCCAGCACGTAGGCCACGCCGCCGCTCATGCCGGCAGCGAAGTTGCGACCAGTCTGACCCAGCACCACCACGGTGCCGCCGGTCATGTATTCGCAGCCATGGTCGCCCACGCCTTCGACCACGGCGGTCGCACCCGAGTTGCGCACGGCGAAGCGCTCGCCGGCCACGCCACGGAAGAAGGCTTCGCCAGTGATTGCCCCGTAAAGCACGGTGTTTCCGACAATAATGTTTTCTTCTGGCTTGATCGGGCAGATTGACGGCGGGTAGATCGAAATCCGTCCGCCCGACAGGCCCTTGCCCACGTAGTCGTTGGCCTCGCCTTCCAGTTCCAGGCTGACGCCGTGAGCCAGAAACGCGCCAAAACTCTGGCCTGCCGTGCCGCTGGCCTTGATGTGGATGGTGTCTTCCGGCAGACCGGCATGCCCGTAACGCTTGGCAACTTCGCCGGAAAGCATGGCACCGAAGGTGCGGTTGAGGTTGCGGATGTGCACCGGAATCTGCACTGCTTCACCACGCAGAAGGGCCGGTTGGGCGGCCGCGATCACGGTGTGATCGAGTGCCTTTTCCAGGCCGTGGTCCTGACGCTCGGTCCAACGGATCGAGGCGCCCGGCACGTCCGGTCGATGGAAGATGCGGCTGAAATCCAGCCCTTTGGCCTTCCAGTGTTCCACCCCTTCCTTGGTGTCGAGCATGTCGACGCGGCCGATCATTTCCTCGAAGGTGCGGAAACCCATCTGCGCCATGTACTCGCGCACTTCTTCCGCCAGGAAGAAGAAGAAATTGATCACGTGCTCAGGCTGGCCGGCAAAGCGCTTGGTCAGCTCCGGGTCCTGCGTGGCAATTCCCACCGGGCAGGTATTCAGGTGGCACTTGCGCATCATGATGCAGCCTTCCACCACCAGCGGGGCGGTGGCAAAGCCAAACTCATCGGCGCCAAGCAGGGCAGCGATCACCACATCGCGACCGGTCTTCATCTGACCGTCGGCCTGCACGCAGATGCGGCCACGCAGACGGTTGAGGACCAGTGTCTGCTGCGTTTCGGCCAGGCCGAGCTCCCAGGGGGAGCCGGCGAACTTGATCGAGGACAGCGGCGAGGCACCGGTGCCGCCATCGTGGCCGGAAATCGTCACGTGGTCGGCATGCGCCTTCGAAACGCCTGCGGCAACCGTACCCACCCCCACTTCGGACACCAGCTTGACGCTGACCCGGGCCGTCGGATTGACGTTCTTCAGATCGTGGATCAGCTGCGCCAGATCCTCGATCGAGTAGATGTCATGGTGTGGTGGTGGCGAAATCAGCCCCACCCCCGGTACCGAGTGGCGGATCTTGCCGATGTACTTGCTTACCTTGTGGCCGGGCAGCTGGCCGCCCTCGCCAGGCTTGGCGCCCTGCGCCATCTTGATCTGCAGGTCGTCGGCATTGACCAAGTATTCGGTGGTGACACCGAAGCGGCCGGATGCGATCTGCTTGATGGCCGAGCGCATCGAGTCGCCATTGGCCATTGGCGTGAAACGGATCGGGTCTTCGCCGCCTTCGCCGGTGTTCGACTTGCCACCGATGCGGTTCATGGCGATGGCCAGCGTGCTGTGCGCCTCGTGCGAAATCGAACCGAGTGACATGGCGCCGGTGGCGAAGCGCTTGACGATGTCCTTGGCGGATACCACCTCCGCCAACGGCACCGGTTGCGCAACCGATTTGATGTGGAACAGGCCGCGCAAGGTCATCAGCGCACGCGACTGTTCGTTGATCACCTGCGCGTATTCCTTGTACGAGGTGTAGCTGTTGGTGCGGGTGGCCAACTGCAGCTTGGACACGCTTTCTGGCGTCCACATGTGGGCTTCGCCACGGATGCGGAAAGCGTACTCGCCACCCGGATCGAGCTTGTCGCGGTAGAGCGGCGCATCGGAGTAGGCAATGCGGTGCAGGCGCAGCGTTTCTTCTGCCACTTCCTCGATACCGATGCCCTCCACGTTGCTGGTGGTGCCCTTGAAATAGTGCTTCACGAAAGCGCCATTCAGACCGATGGCTTCAAAGATCTGCGCACCGCAGTAGGACTGATAGGTGGAGATGCCCATCTTCGACATCACTTTGAGCAGGCCTTTGGAGACCGACTTGATAAAGCGCTTGCACGCTTCCTTGTACTCCAGGTCTGCCGGCAGGTACTCACCCATGTCGGCAATGGTTTCAAAGGCCAGGTAGGGGTGGACTGCCTCTGCACCGTAACCGGCCAGGCAGGCAAAGTGGTGGGTTTCGCGGGCCGAGCCGGTTTCCACCACCAGGCCGGTGCTGGTGCGCAGCCCGGTGGCGACCAGGTGCTGATGCACGGCAGAGGTGGACAGCAGCGCCGGGATGGCCACGCGTTCACCGTCCGCATCCCGGTCGGACAGGATCAGGATATTGCTGCCAGCACGCACCCGGACTTCTGCAGCAGCGCACAGCGCAGCCAAAGCCGGCGCCATGCCGGCAGCGCCTTCGGTCGCCGGGTAGCAGGTGGAAAGTTCGGTAGAGCGGAACACGTCCTTGGTAAGCGCCGCAATGCCGCGCACCTTTTCCATATCTTCGATCGACAGCACCGGCTGGTGTACTTCCAGGCGTGGTTGCGGATTGGTAGTGCCGGCGGCCAGCAGGTTGGGGCGCGGTCCAAGGAAGGACACCAGCGACATCACCAGTTCTTCGCGGATCGGGTCGATTGGCGGGTTGGTCACCTGTGCGAACAGCTGACGGAAATACTGGTACAACAGGCGCGGCTTGTTCGACAGCACGGCCAGCGGGGTATCGTCACCCATCGAACCCACCGCTTCCTGGCCGGTGGCGGCCATCGGTGTCATCAGGAATTTGAGGTCCTCCTGGGTGACACCGAACGCCTGCTGGCGGTCGAGCAGGGTGGCGCGATTCGGCGCAGGCACGGTGCCAAGTGCAGGCAGGTCTTCCAGCCGCTGCTGGGTGCGCGACAGCCACTCGCGATACGGATGTGCGGCCGCCAGACTTTGCTTGAGTTCGACGTCGTCAATGATGCGGCCTTCGGCCAAATCGATCAGCAGCATCTTGCCGGGTTGCAGGCGCCACTTCTTGACAATCTTTTCCTGCGGGAATTCAAGCACGCCCATTTCGGAGGCCATCAGGATGGTTCCGTCATCGGTGAGCAGGTAGCGCGCGGGGCGCAGGCCGTTGCGATCCAGGGTGGCGCCAATCTGGCGGCCGTCAGTGAATGCCACGGCGGCCGGGCCATCCCACGGTTCGATCAGCGCAGCGTGGTATTCGTAATACGCGCGGCGGTCTTCGTCCATCAGCGGATTGCCGGCCCATGCCTCCGGGATCAACATGGTCATGGCTTGCGCGAGCGAGTAGCCGCTGGCCACCAGCAGTTCCAGCGCGTTATCGAAGCTGGCCGAATCGGACTGGCCTTCGTCGATCAGCGGCCATAACTTTTTCAGGTCATCGCCCAGCGTAGCCGAGGACAGCGCGTGGCGCCGCGCTGCCATCCAGTTGACATTGCCGCGCAGGGTGTTGATTTCGCCGTTGTGCGCAATCATGCGGAACGGGTGTGCCAGGTCCCACGTGGGGAAGGTGTTGGTGGAAAAGCGCTGATGCACCAACGCCAGTGCGGTCACCATGGTGGGGTCGCGCAGGTCGAGATAGAACTCGCCCACCTGCTCGGCCAGCAACATGCCCTTGTAGACCAGCGTGCGCGAGGACAGCGAAGGCAGGTAAAACATCTTGCCCTGCGACAGGCCGAGCGCAGCCACGCCGTGTTCGGCACGCTTGCGGATCACGAACAGCTTGCGCTCGAAGGCGTCCTGGCTGGACAGGCTGGGGTTGCGTGCGATGAAAACCTGGCGGATCACCGGTTCAACCAGTTTCACGCTTTCGCCCAAGCCGCTGCTGTCGACTGGCACATCGCGCCAGCCGAGCACGGGTTGACCCTCTTCACTGGCGATCTGGGTGAACAGTGACTCGACGCGCATGCGTTCCTGCGGGTTACGCGGCAGGAACACCATGCCCACAGCGTAATGACCTTCGCTGGGCAGCGTGATGCCGAGGGCGGCCGTCTTGGCACGCAGGAAGGCGTCCGGCACCTGGATCAGGATGCCTGCACCATCACCTGCCAGCGGATCGGCCCCGACTGCACCACGATGGGTCAGGTTCTCGAGGATTTTCAGGCCCTGCTCAACCAGCTGGTGTGACTTTTTGCCCTGGATGTTGGCGACAAAGCCAACGCCACAGGCGTCATGTTCGTTGCGGGGATCGTAGAGTCCCTGGCGAGGGGGCAAGCTGGGGTGATTCACGTCGGACCTCTGGTGTCGAAGCGAAAAGTGATCGCAATGCTGATAGCTGGTGTTCCCGTGCTGGCGCTGCTGTCCTGCACGGTCACTGACGCCGGGGGATGGCGCAAGGTTCCGCGCGTCGTTGGGCTGGACGCAATGACGGGTCGGTAATCATAGCTTTAATGCACTGCGGCGAAAAGGGTCCTGATGTCTGCTGTCACCGGCGCACGCTGATGCGCGCATTCAGGCGTGGATACCGGGGGCTCCGGCCGTCAGGCAGCGCGCCAGGATGGCGGCATCCACCGTTCGGCCATGGACAGCACGATCAGCAGCAGTCAAAAGCACGAAACGTACCTGCCCTGCATCGACCTTCTTGTCCGAACCCATCAATTCGATCCAGCGTTCCAGACCCAGGTCGGGCGCCTGCACTGGCAACCCGGCGCGTGCCACCAGTGCACGTACCCGGTCGCGCGCTGCAGGCGCCAGCAATCCGGCGGCGCAGGAAGTCTCGGCTGCCAGCACCATGCCAGCGGCCACGGCTTCGCCATGCAGCCAGGTGCCGAACCCGAGCCCGGCCTCGATGGCATGACCGAACGTGTGGCCGAGATTGAGCAGGGCGCGCTCGCCACTCTCGCGCTCATCGGCGATCACCACTTCGGCCTTGTTGCGGCAGGACTGGTAGACCGCTTCGGCGAGCACGGCGTCGTCGCGCGCCAGCAGCGCATCGATATTGTGTTCCAGCCAGGTCAGGAACGCGCCGTCACGAATAAAACCATACTTGATCACTTCGGCGACGCCTGCGCGGTATTCGCGGTCAGGCAGGGTGACCAGCGTGTCCAGGTCGGCCAGCACCCGACGCGGTTGGTGGAAGGCGCCGATCAGGTTTTTGCCCAGCGGATGATTCAGGCCGGTCTTGCCGCCCACCGACGAGTCCACCTGCGCGAGCAGGGTGGTCGGCACCTGGATGAACGCCACCCCGCGCAAAAAAGTGGCGGCGGCATAGCCCGCAAGGTCACCGATCACGCCGCCACCCAGCGCGATGACGGTGCAGCGGCGCTCGAAGCGGGCCTGGAGCAGGGCATCGTGGATCTGGTTGAAGCTGTCACGCGTCTTGTAGGCCTCGCCATCTGGCAGGGTGATTTCGAGCACCTGTACACCCGCTTCACGAAGTCGTGCCGCCAGCGTTGCACCATACAGGGGCGTCAGCGTGGTGTTGCTCACCAGCGCCACTTGCGGGCGCGCCAGCGCGGGCAGCAGGTAGGTGGCGGGGTCTTGCAGCAGGCCGCGACCGATCAGGATGGGATAGGCATGACCAGGCAGGTCGACCTGCAGGGTGCGAAGAATCAAGGGGGCCTCCTTCAAGGGGCGCTATCGGCGCCGCTGCCTGGCGCATTGCCATCCAGTGGCTGCTCAGGTGGTAACAGTTCGCGCTCAATCCGGTTGACCAGCCGCGCCACGCCCTGCTCTCCCGTATCCAGGGTGAGATGGGCGGTGGCCTCGTACAGCGGGCGCCGCAGGTCAAGCAGTTCGCGCAGGCGGGCCAGCGGATCGCCGGTTTGCAGCAGCGGCCGGTCACGATCATGGCGCATCCGGCGATACAGGTCTTCCGGGCGGGCGCGCAGGTAAATCACCGTGCCACTGGCACGCAGCACGCTACGTGTGCCGGCATCCAGCACGGCGCCTCCACCTGTGGCGAGCACCACGCCATCACGCTGGCTCAGTTCGGCGATGATGTTGGCTTCGCGCATACGGAAACCGGCCTCGCCTTCCAGTTCGAAAATGGTGCGCACCGGCACGCCGGTCCGCGACTCGATTTCGTGATCGCTGTCGAGAAAAGGAAGCCGCAACCTTCGGGCGAGGGCCCGGCCGACCGTGGTCTTGCCGGCACCCATCAGCCCGATCAGATAAACATTTCGGGAAAATCCATCCATCGCTGCATTCTAGCAGCGATGGATTCGCTGCACCGGTCAGCGTACGCCCAGACTGTCACGCAACACGCGGGGCGTGATGAAGATCAGCAGTTCACTCTTGTTCTGCGTGCGCGTGGTGCGCTTGAACAGGTTTCCGACATAGGGCACGTCGCCCAGCCCGGGCACCTTGTCTTCCGCATCCGTGGTGTCGATGGTGTAGATGCCACCCAGTACCGCAGTTTCACCATCATCCACCAGCAGCTGGGTAGCGATCCGGTTGGTGTCGATCGAGGGAATACCGTTGTAGATGGTACCCACGGCATCTTTCTTGATCTCCAGGTCCATCGCCACCCGTCCATCCGGCGTGATCCGCGGGGTGACCGCCAGGCTGAGCACGGCCGGCTTGAAGGTGACTGTGTTCTGGCCGTTCGAGCCGCTGGTCTGGTACGGAATTTCGGTGCCCTGCTCGATCTGCGCCTTTTGCTTGTCGGCGGTGATGACGCGCGGGCTGCTCACCACCTTGCCCTTGCTGTCGGCCTCGAGGGCCGAGAGCTCCAGCGAGAGCAGGTTACTGCTGTCGCCGTTGAGCAGGGTGAGCGCCAGGTTGCTGGTGTTGCCGACGGCTGGCAGGTTGACGTTCGGGGTGGAAGTCACACCCGCCAGGCCACCATTGGCGTAGGTGCCCACATTCACCGACCCGTTGCCAAGGCTGTGGCTGCCAAGCACGCCCAAGCGGGCGCCGAGCTGGCGGTTGAACAGGTCCTTCGCAATCACGATGCGCGCCTCGATCAGCACCTGGCGCACGGCCACGTCGATACGCGAAATGATTTTGCGGATCTCTTCCAGCCGGGGATCGGTATCGCGCACAAACACCGTGTTGGTGCGCGCGTCGATCGACACCGAACCACGCTTGCTCAGCATGCTTTGTCCGCCCGTAGCGCCGCCCGTGGCGCCTGCCGTGCCGGTGTTGAGCAACAGCTTCTGGATGTCTTCGGCACGCTGATAGTTGAGCTGGATGATCTCGCTATGCACCACCTCCAGCTCGGACAGGGCCTGCGCCGATTCACGCGCCGTCTTTTCCTTGGCGGCCACTTCTTCCGCCGGCGAAATCAGCACCACGTTGCCCTGCCGTTTCATGCTCAGGTTGCGGGTTTGCAGGATGATGTCGAGGGCCTGGTCCCAGGGCACGTCTTTCAGGCGCAGGGTGATGTTTCCGGTCACATTGTCAGCGGCGATGATGTTGAGGCCGGTGAAGTCGGCAATCACCTGCAGCACGCTGCGGATTTCCACGTTCTGGAAGTTGAGTGACAGCTTGTCGCCGTTGTAGGCCTTGTTCGGGCCCTGCACCAGCTTGTTGGGGTCCTCCACCGCCCGGCGCACTTCCACCACAAACTGCTTTTCAGCCTGATAGGCGGAGTGATCCCAGTTGCCCTCGGAATCGACGACCAGATGCACGTTGTTGCCAGCCGCGCTGATATCCACCGATTGCACCGGGGTGCCGAAATCGCGTACGTCCAGCTTGCGCTGCAACTCGGCCGCCATTTTGGCATCCAGAAAATCCACCACCAGCTTGCGGCCCTGACGACGGATGTCGACTTCGATCCGCGGGTCGGACAGGTCGAGCAGCACGCGGCCTTCGCCGTTGCTGCCGCGGCGGAAGTCCACCGAACCCACGCTGTGCTGTTCGTCTGCTGCGCCTTTGATGGCGGCAAAGCGCTGCAGGGTGGGGGTGGACTCGGCATTTCCGGTGCTGGTCAGCAGCACCAGCAGCTTGTTGCCATCCAGGCGGGGCTCGAAGCTCATCGATCGGGCCAGGTTGAGCACCACCCGGGTGCGCGTCCCGGCCTGCACCACATTGATGCTGCGCAGGTCACCTTCACCGGCGTTGATCTGGCTGTTTTCGAGGGCGTTCAGGGTATCGGGCAAATCGATGGCGACGCGGGAGGGGTTGCTCACGCTGAAGCCCGCTGGCAGTTGGGTCAGTGGCTTGCGCAACTCAAAGACCAGTTGCACGCGGCCAGGGCCCTGCGCAGCATACTGCACCGAGGTGATGGCATTGCTTGCAGCAGCAGCGGCGGCGCTGATGGCTGCCGGAGTGCCGGGCACGGTCTGGGCTGACGCCAGAGGGCTGGTCAGGCTGGCGGCCATCGCGCAAGCCAGCACCAGGGGGTGGAAGGCACGCACACGAAGGCGCAGCAGGGTGGTCGGGACCAACGTCTGGAACTTCATTTGCGGATCTCCTGAGCACCCTCGACCAGCTGCAGTTTGGCTTGCCTGAGGGTCCACTCTCCAGCGGCGTCCTGAACGGTTTCGTGGAGTGCGACTTCGGTTTCACTGATGGCGGTCACCGTGCCGTAGTCCAGGCCGAGATGGTCTCCGGTCTTGACGCGGTACAGAGTGCCATCCGCTTTGATGAGGGCAAAAATACGGCCTTGTTGTTGCAGTACGCCGACCAAGCGCAGGGCGTCGAGCGGAAAGCGCTCCAGCACGTCGCGGTTACGTTTGGTGTCCGGGGCATTCAGGCCGGTCGGCGTCGCGCCCTCGGCGCGCAGGGCGCGTGGCCGGAAGGGGTCCGGCAAGGCAAAGCCGTCGTACTCGAATGGCTCGTAGACCTTGGCGGCTGGCAGGGGGTCGATGTGATGCGGCAGTGAGGCCTCGGTTTTCTTCATGAATTCGCGCAGGTCGCCGTACCCGTCGCCCGCGCAGGCCGTCAGCAGCATGGCCAGTAACGGCACGATCCGGGCGGCGGCGATCCGGGCCGGGGTGCCCTCCATACGACGGATCATTTCTTGGCTCCCTTGCTGGCCTTCTGCTGGGCCACCAGTTCCTGCTCATCCAGGTAACGATATGTGCGCGCCGTGGCTTCCATGCTCAGGTTGACGTCCTTGCTGTTGGCGGCCCCCTTCTCGGTCGGGCGTGGCTGCACCGTGATGTTCATGTCCTGCAGCAACACGATACGCGGCAGGCGGCTCAGGTCGCTCGCGAAGGCGGCAATGTCATGAAAATGACCGTTGATCTTCAGCGTGACCGGCAGTTCGGCATAGAAGTCAGCCAGGGTTTCCTGTGTTGCCGGCTTGAACAGGTCGAACTGCAGGCCACGCCCAAGGCCTGCCTGGTTGATGTCGTTGAGCAGGGCGTCCATTTCCGAGCGGTTGGGCAGTTGCCGCAGCAGGGCACCAAAACCTTGCTGAATTTCTACCAGGCGCTTGCGCCACGCCTCCAGGTTGATCGCCAAACGTTTCTTGTCGCGGTATGTGTCGCGCAGGGTCATTTCTTCGCGGTGCTCGCGATCGATCTGATCCAGTTGCTCACTCCACTGAAACCACCAGCCGCCCACCAGCATCAGCACGAACACGATGGTCAGCAGGATTGCCTTGGCACCAATACTCAGGTTGCCGATGCGGCGAAAGTCGATATTGCGCAGTTCATCCAGTCTCATTTGGCGGCCTCCCCTGCCTTGGCTGCCGCAGCTGCCGCTGTCAGCGGCTTGCCAGTCGTGGCAGTGCTGATCCGCCGGATGCGCACGTTGATGGTGAATTCTGCGGCGCGCACGTCGTTGATCTGTGCGCTGTGGATTTCCACCAGCTCGGCATTTTCCAGCCACGCCGATTCGTTCAGGTTATGCAGCAGGGTGGAGACCCGGGCGTTGGATTGGGCCACGCCGGTCAGGTTGATGGCCTGGCCAGTCTGCTTGATCGTTTTCAGGTAGGTGCCTTCCGGCATCACGCGCAGCAACTGGTCGAGCACGTGCACGGCCTCGGAGCGGTTGGACTGCAGCGACTCGACCACCTGCTTGCGCGACAGCAGGGCTGCGGTTTCCTCGCGCACCCGCTTGATTTCCTCGATCTGTCGGTCAAGTTCCTTGATCTCGCCGCGCAGGAAATTGTTGCGGCCCTGCTGGTTTTCCAGGCGGGCAGAGAGCACGGTGCTGCCAAGGATCACGGTGAGCAGGCCAAGACCGGCCACCATGGCCAGCAGGGTAACCATCTGGCGCTGACGTTCGCGTCGGCGCTCCTGACGGTGGGGCAGCAGGTTGATCCGGATCACGCGTCAAAGCTCCGCAGGGCCAGACCGCAGGCGGTGAGAAGGCCCGGCGCATCGGCGGCCAGCTGGCGCGCCTTGATGCCGGGTGCAAGCGTCATCCGTGCGAAAGGGTTGGCGATAAAGGTATTTACCTGGGTACGCGCACTGACCGCTTCCTCCAGCCCGGGCAGGCTTGCGCAGCCTCCGGCCAGGATCACGTGATCGACATGCGAGAAGGGGGTGGAGGTAAAGAAAAACTGGTGGGCGCGGGCAATTTCCAGCGCGATGCTCTCGCGGAAGGGCTGCAGGATCTCTGGCAGGTAGCTTTCCGGCAGGTTGCCCTGGCGCTTGGCGGTCTCTGCTTCTTCCGAAGAGATGCTGTAATGCTGGGCGATTGATGCGGTCAGGGTATTGCCCCCCACCTGCTGTTCACGCAGGTAAACCTGGGCGCCCTCATGGTACATGGTCACGCGCAAGGTGCTGGCGCCAATGTCGACCAGCGACAGCACCTGCTTGCGTCCGCCGCCAGGCAGGCGACGCTGGATCAGCTCGACGGCCGTCTGGTTGGCGTAGGCATCGACGTCCATCACCTGCACTTTCAGGCCGGCAGCTTGCGCGGCCGCGACCCGGTCCTCCACCCGGTCCTTGCGCGATGCTGCGATCAGCACTTCCACCTCGCCATCGGCGCCATCGGGCGCATCGCCGAGTACCTGGAAGTCCAGATTGACCTCTTCCAGGGTGAACGGAATGTACTGGTTCGCTTCGCTTTCAACCTGGATCTCAAGCTCTTCTTCATTGCCGGCCGCCGGCATCACCACTTTTCGGGTGATCACGGCCGAGGCCGGCAGGGCCATGGCCGCCCCCTTGGTGCGTGATCCCAGCCGGCGCCAGGCGCGCTTGACCGCCTCCGACACCACGTCCAGGTCAGCCAGGTTGCCGTCTGTCACGGCATCGCGCGGCAGCAGTTCTGTCACGTAATGCTCTACCTGAAAACCGCTGGCAGTTTGGGATAACTCAACAATCTTGACCGCCGAGGAACTGATGTCCAGCCCAAGCAGCGGCTTCGGTCGCGGTGTGAGCCGCTTGAGCAGTGCATTGATCCGTTCCTGAAGCATGGGGAGGTAAGTTCCCGAATATTTAAGAATTCAGCGTCGATGCTAGTCCAGCATCCGGGAGGTGTAAAGAATTTCCACGCCGATATGTCAGGGATAATTGCCGCGCTTCGAGCGGGTCCACCCCGTATAATCAGCTTTCAATCTGCCTCAGCGCGCGGCCCCCGTTCATGCAACCCCGCCAATTCCTGTACCCCCTGGCTGTGCTCAGCGCCATCCTTGCCGTGTTTGCTGCGGTGGGCGTTCTGACGCTTGCGCTGCTCTATCCCGGCATTCCCAATGTCGACACCCTGCGCGACTACCGACCAAAAGTGCCGCTACGAGTGTACACCGCCGATAATCAGCTGATTGGCGAGTTCGGCGCTGAACGACGCGATGTGCTGAAGCTGGCCGATGTGCCCGTGGTGATGCGCAATGCGATCCTGGCAGCAGAAGATGACCGCTTTTACAGCCACGGCGGTATCGACTGGTCTGGCGTGTTCCGTGCCATGCTGGCGAACGTCTGGGCACGCGGTGCCAAGGAGGGGGCCAGCACCATCACCATGCAGGTGGCGCGCAATTTCTTCCTGAGCAACGAGAAAACCCTCGCCCGCAAGCTGTCCGAGGCAATGCTGGCGGTGGAAATCGAGCACCATCTGAGCAAGGATCAAATCCTTGAGCTTTATATCAACCAGATTTATCTGGGACAGCGCTCTTATGGTTTCGGCGAGGCAGCCCTGGCGTATTACGGGCGGCCGCTGAACCAGCTCTCGGTGAGCGAGATGGCCATGCTGGCGGGGCTGCCCAAGGCGCCTTCCAGCTACAACCCGGTGGTCAATCCGAAACGCGCGGCGCAGCGCCAGCAGTATGTACTGCGGCGCATGCATGAACTGCATTTCATCAGTGACACGCAGTTCAACCAGGCACTGGCGGACCCCGGCAGTCCGGTCAGTCAGCGCAGCGGGGCACTTGCCACGCATGCCGATTACGTGGCCGAGATGGCGCGGCAGTTCATGGTCGATACCTATGGCGATGCGGCTTACACCCGTGGTTACAAGGTCATCACCACATTGCGCAAGGTGGATCAGGAGGCCGCATGGGCTGCGGTGCACAAGGGGGTGCTGGAGTACGATCGCCGTCATGGGTACCGGGGGCCGGAGGGGTATGCCGACATCGGCGCCACAGCCAGCGAGGAAGAGCTCGACGATGCCCTTGGCGAGCGTGATTCGTTTGAAAACCTGGTTCCGGGCGTTGTGCTGTCGGCCGACCCACGCGCCGTGCATGTTTACCTGAAAACCGGCGACAGCGTGACAGTGCAGGGCGACGCCCTGAAATTCGTCAAGGCAGCGCTCATTCCGGGCGCCTCGGGGACCAAGGGCGCGCTGCGCCGTGGTGCACTGGTGCGCCTGTCGCGTCAGGGCAATGACTGGATCATCAGTCAGATGCCAAATGTGGAGGCGGCGATGATCGGCATCGATCCCACCGACGGGGCAATTCGTGCGCTGGTAGGTGGCTTCGATTTCGGCAACAGCAAGTTCAACCACGTTACCCAGTCCTCGCGCCAGCCTGGGTCGAGTTTCAAGCCATTCATTTACTCGGCGGCACTCGAGAAGCGTTTTGCACCCTCTACCATCATGCGCGATGAGCTCACCACCATTGCCGCGGCCGATAACGGCGAGGCGTGGGAACCGCATAATTACGAGCCCGAATATGATGGACCGATCCGCCTGCGCGTCGCCCTCGCCAAATCAAAGAACACCGTGGCCGTCAAGCTGCTGCAGGCGATCACGCCCGCCTATGCGCAGGAATACATCACCCGCTTCGGTTTTCAGGCCCGTCAGCATCCGGCGTATCTGAGCATGGCGCTCGGCTCGGGGCAGACCAGTCCCCTGCAGCTGTCGGCTGCCTATTGTGTGTTTGCCAATGGCGGGTATCGGGTCCACCCCTATTTCATAGCGCGCATCTACGACCAGAAGGGCACCCTGGTCAGCGAAGCCCAGCCGGTCAAAGCCGGCACCGAAACGCCGGCCATTGATCCGCGCAACGCCTTTGTGATGACCAGCATGTTGCGCGATGTGGTGCGTATGGGCACGGCCACCAAGGCCATGAGCCTCGGCCGCCTGGACCTGGCTGGCAAGACTGGCACCACCAGCGAGCATGTTGACGCCTGGTTTGCCGGTTATCAGTCCACCCTGGTGGCCGTGGCCTGGATTGGCTTCGACAGTCCCAATTCGCTGGGTAACAACGAAACGGGCGCGCACGCCGCCCTGCCGATATGGATGGATTACATGGCACGGGCGTTGCAGGGGGTGCCGGAAAGCGAGATGCAGCCACCGGAGGGGCTGGTATCGGCGATCGTGGATCCCGTCACCGGTCGGGTGTCTGCATCCGGTACCGGGTATGCCGACTGGTTTTATGCCGAAAATCTGGCAGATCCTGCGCCGGCAGGTGAGACCGGCGAAGGTGCCAGTGCTGTCCCGGCGACATCGGCTGGCGCGGCAGCCGGATCAGCGGTTGCCGGTACCCCGCCCCCAGGGGTAGCCACGCGACCACCAGGCATGCAGGTGCCCGGTGCAGGTGCACGCGAGTAAGGCAGGTCGCCACCCGGTGGCGGCGCGCGCGAACGTGGCATGAGCGGCCGCCGCAACGGTGCCGGGCGCGCCCATCTGGCCTATCTGGCCGCACGGTTGATGGCTGAGGACGGGATTGCTGACTTTGCCTCCGCCCGGCGCAAGGTGGCCCGCCAGCAAGGCGTTCGCAATGATCGCGAACTGCCGGACGACCGTGAGATTGCAGCCGCGCTGCGTAGCTACCAGGCGCTCTATCTTGCCGACCGGCAGACGGGCGTGCTGCAGCGCCTGCGCAGCACGGCAGTCGAAGCGATGGAGCTGTTGCACGAATTCAACCCGTGGCTGGTGGGGCCGGTGCTGAACGGGACGGCGGGTCCGCATGCGGACGTACAGTTGCATCTGCACACCGATCGCGACAAAGACCTGCCATTTTTCCTGCTTGGCCGAGGCATCGAATGCGTGTTCAGCGAGCGTCGGCTGGAACTTGGCGGTAACCGGGTGGCGTTGATTCCCTTGCTGATGCTGGAGTTCGAAGGTGCGATGGTGGAAGCCAGCGTATTCAACAGCCAGCAGAGCCGCCAGTTTGGCCGAAGCCCGGCCGATGGTGCAGGGCAGGCGCGTGCGCGTCTGGAAGCGGTGCGCGCGCTGCTCGAGGCGGACCATGACGACGGGGATGACGTCGGTCTTGATGGCGGTGCCCCCTTGCTGATCCCGCCGCGCCGCACCTGAGGACCAGCGCCGACCCGAGCCGGCGCGACAAGGGTCAGCCGGCGGCGTCTTCCTTCAGCCAGGTGGCGGCGTCGATGGCGAAGTAAGTCAGGATGGCGTCGGCCCCGGCGCGGCGGAACGCCAGCAGGCTCTCCATCACGCAGGCGCGCTCGTTCAGCCAGCCGTTCTGGCTGGCTGCCTTCAGCATGGCGTATTCGCCGCTCACCTGGTACACGAAGGTGGGCACCTGAAAGGTATCCTTCACCCGTCGCACGATGTCGAGATAGGGCATGCCCGGCTTGACCATCACCATATCGGCGCCTTCGGCCAGATCGAGGCCCACTTCGCTGAGGGCCTCGTTGCTGTTGGCCGGATCCATCTGGTAAGTGGTCTTGTTGCCCTTGCCAAGCTGGCCTGAGGAGCCGACGGCATCGCGGAACGGACCATAGAAGGCAGACGCATACTTGGCCGAATAGGCCAGGATGCGAGTGTGGATGTGCCCCGCTGCTTCCAATGCTGCCCGGATCGCAGCCACCCGGCCGTCCATCATGTCGGACGGAGCCACCATGTCGGCGCCCGCCTCGGCCGCCACCAGTGCCTGGCGCACGAGTACGGCGATGGTCTCCTCGTTCATCACATAGCCAATGTCGTCGATCAGTCCGTCCTGGCCATGGCTGGTATAAGGATCGAGTGCGACATCGGTGATCACTCCCAGTTGGGGAAAACGCGCCTTGAGCAAACGCACGGTACGCGCCAGCAAGCCGTCCGGGTTGAACGCTTCGGCAGCATCCAGGCTTTTCAGATGGTCGCCGACCACCGGGAACAGGGCCAGCGCCGGAATCCCCAAGGCCACGCATTGGGCGGCCACGGCCAGCAGGGCCGGATGATCCAGGCGGGCGACACCGGGCATTGACGCGATCGGTGTGATGCCCGGTACGTCATGGACAAATACCGGCAGGATCAGGTGATCCGGATGAAGGCGGTGCTCTCGCACGAGGCGGCGGGAAAAATCATCACGGCGCAGGCGGCGCAGGCGCCGTGCCGGGTAAGCCCCAGGAATCGAGGACATCAGGAAGTCTCCACAGATGGGTCGCGGCGACCCAGACGGACAATGGTGTCGTACCAATGTCCATGACAAATTCAAAATATGTTGAACTTAACTGGCGCTGGCCAGTCTGTTCCGATAGATGGTCGGTGATCGTCTCCCGCTTTCCCTCCCTGAGCGGGTGCCTTACCAAATTAAGGCTTTGCCCCCGGCACAACATTGCGCCGGGGTTTTTTTTGTCTGGCGTCACTGTTGTGCAGTGTGAAATCCGGGCAGGTGCGCCGTCAAGGCGGGGCAGCCCCGTCGTTTTCTGCAAACCCGGAAAACTGCGCCTCCAGGGCAATTGCAGCAGCGGTGGCCCGGGTAAGCCAGCCGTCCAGCACTTCCACGGTGGCATCCATCCCCTCGCGCGAATGGCTTGAAAACGGGATCACCTGCAGCGAAGCCGCGCGGGGCGCAATCTTTGCGCGAACATCACGCGCCGCACTCAGGCGCTGATTGCGACTGAGCTTGTCAGACTTGGTGAGCAGAAGCAGTACAGGCCGCCCGCTGGGCAGGAACCAGTCCAGCATGAGCTGGTCTTTATCGGTGAGCGGGTGGCGGATATCCATCAGCAGTGCCATGCCACAGAGCGGGCCACGCGACTGAAGGTAGCCGGCAAGGAAGTTTTCCCAATGCTTGCGCACTTCGATGGGCACGCCGGCAAAGCCGTAACCGGGCAAGTCGACCAGATACTGGTTTTGCCCTGCAGTGAAGAAATTGATGTGCTGGGTACGCCCAGGTGTCTTGCTGGTGCGCGCAAGTCGTACCTGATTGGCCAAGGTATTGATCGCACTAGACTTGCCGGCATTTGACCGGCCAGCAAAGGCGATCTCGGCAAAGCTGTCCTGCGGAAAGCCGCGTGGATCATTGGCGGTGGTGACAAAGGCCAGCTTCTGGAAACGGTTGTTCAACATGATGGCGAGGGCTTGAGGTGCCGGGAGTGTCCCGTACGTCCGGCGTGCCGGGCTGATGCGTCGCAGCAAGCGGCGCTCTGGTATACTCCGGCAGTTTTTCTATCGTTACAGATCATAGACCTTACTGGATTTGACTGTCCGCAGGACAGCCTGACAGATATATGGAAGGAGCAGTGCACATGAACGCATTCCGGATTGCGCTGGCCACGCTGGCCATGGCGCTGACTATCCCCGCTCACGCTGATGCCGACCCTGCCAAGGGTCAGGCCATCGCAGGACAGGTATGCGCTGCATGCCACATGCCGGACGGCAACAGCATGATTCCGGGCAACCCAAAGCTGGCCGGACAGCACGCGGAGTATATCAGCAAGCAATTGGCGTCCTTCAAAAGTGGCGAGCGCAAGAATGCGATCATGATGGGCATGGCCGCCGGCCTGTCGCCGGAAGACATGGCCAACGTCGGTGCCTGGTTCGAAAGCCAGAAGAGCGCCCCGCTGGGTGCCAAGGACAAGGCACTGGCCGAGGCTGGCCAGAAAATCTACCGCGGCGGCAAGCCCGGTGCAGGCGTGCCGGCATGTGCCGGTTGCC
This sequence comes from uncultured Ferrovum sp., assembly GCA_903893215.1. Classification (GTDB taxonomy): domain Bacteria; phylum Pseudomonadota; class Gammaproteobacteria; order Burkholderiales; family Ferrovaceae; genus CAIVHB01. The sequence continues at coordinate 54,163 of CAITLJ010000043.1, forward strand.
ATTCGCCCTCCGGCGCAGGTATTCCCGCGCAATATCCCCGTCTGGCTGGCCAGCACCAGGAATATGTGCTGAACCAGTTGAAGACCTTTAAGTCGGGCGAGCGCGCCAACGGTGCAGCGGCACAGATGATGACCATTGCCGGTCGTCTGAGTGACAAGGAAATGGAAGCGCTGGCCGAGTACGTTGCCAGCCTGAAGTAAGCGCATCCAGGCAGGCGCCGGCTTGCGCTGGCGCTGCATGGTTTACCTGCTGAAAGGTCGATGCGTGGCAGGAGGGGCAGGGTGCCGGCACCCTGCCCCTCCTGTTTAATGCGTTGCTGGCCTCAGGAAGCCGTGCGCAAATGCGCGAACACCCGTTCGGCAGCATCCAGCGTTTCGCCGATTTCGGCGCTGCCATGAGCGGCCGATACAAAACCGGCTTCATAGGCGGACGGCGCCAGATAGATGCCTTCGTCGAGCATGCCATGGAAGAAACGGTTGAAGGTGTCGCGGTCGCACTCCATGACTTCGGGCAGGTTACGCGGCAGGCCGTTGCGGAAAAAGATGCCGAACATGCCGCCCACTGAGGCCGCCACCATCGGGAAGCCGGCGGCACGCCCGCGTTCGGCAATGCCTTCGGTGACAGCGTGGGTGACTTCACCCAACGCCATGTGAAACCCTTCCTCCTGCGCGAGGCGCAGCGTTGCCAGACCGGCACTCACCGCCACCGGATTGCCGGACAGCGTGCCAGCCTGATAGACCGAGCCAACTGGTGCCAGGCAGGACATGATGTCCCGACGACCGCCAAAGGCGGCGATCGGCAGACCGCCACCAATCACCTTACCCAGCGTGGTCAGTTCGGGCCGGATGCCATAAAGCGACTGCGCACCGCCCAGCGCCACGCGGAAGCCCGTCATCACCTCGTCGAAGATCAGTACGGTGCCGTGTTCGGTGCACAGGTCGCGCAGCAATTGCAGAAAACCGGCCTCTGGTAGCACGAAGTTCATGTTGCCGGCGATCGGTTCCACAATCACGGCAGCCAGTTCATGACCGAATTCGGCGAAGGCTGCGCGCACGGCTGTTGCATCGTTGTAGTCGACCACCGTGGTGAGCGCCGCCAGTTCCGCCGGCACGCCCCCCGAGCTTGGCTGGCCGAAGGTGAGCAGGCCGGAGCCCGCCTTCACCAGAAGCGAGTCACTGTGGCCATGATAACAGCCGTCAAATTTCAGGATCCGTGAGCGCCCGGTGAAGCCGCGTGCCACGCGGATTGCACTCATGGTGGCTTCGGTGCCGGAACTGTTCAGGCGCACCTGCTCGATGCTTGGCACCAGTTCGCACAGCAGTTCGGCCATTTCGAGTTCCAGACCGGTGGGTGCTCCAAAGCTCAGACCCTTTTCCATGGCGGTACGCACCGCTTCCAGCACCTTGGGGTGGGCATGACCATGCAGCAGCGGGCCCCAGGAACACACGTAATCGATGTATGACTTGCCATCCGCATCCTGCACGCGTGCACCGGCGCCGCGCTGAAAGAAGCGGGGTACGCCGCCCACACCGCCAAAGGCGCGGACAGGTGAATTGACCCCACCGGGGATCAGTTGGCGGGAGCGGTCGAAGAGTTCCTGGTTGCGGCTCATGGTGTGGTCAGTCTCGGGAATCAGGGGAGTTGAACAGGGGGGTGCCCGGCACCGCCGGGAACAATGCGGTGAAACTACGTGCCGCCGCTTCGACATCCTCCGCGTCGAACAGTGCCGTGATCACGGCCAGCGCGTGAGCACCGGCTTGGATCAGCGCAGGTGCCAGGGCTCGGGTGATGCCTCCGATGGCTACCACCGGCCGTCCCAGCCGGCGTGCCTCACCCAGCAGGCTGGTGGGGGCGCTCACCGCCTCCGGCTTGGTCAGCGAAGCGGCCATCGCGCCAAACGCCAGGTAATGGGCGCCGGACGATACAGCCTGTTCGGCCAGCGCAAGCTGGTTGTAGCAGGAAGCACCGATCAGCAGGCCCGGGTACTGCATGCGCACAGCGCTGATCCGCGCGTCCTGGGTACCAAGATGCACCCCGTCGGCCTGCACCAGCATGGCCAGCAGCGGATCGTCGTTGATGATCAACAGGGCCTGATGCTGACGGGTGAGTGCGCGCAGCGCCTGCGCCTGACGCACCCGGTCCAGCGGATTGCCCTGCTTGCAGCGGTACTGCAGTACGCGCACCCCGCCGTGCAGCGCACGCGTGCAGCATTCCAGCAGGCGCGCGTCGCCCAGACCGTCTGGAGTGACGGCATACAGTCCGCGGATTCCCGCGGCAAGGGGGTGCTGCCCGCCCAGCCGGGCCGGATCAGCTGGCGCCGCCACCCGGGATGTCATCGCGTGCCCAGAACATGCGGTCTGGAATGAACTGGCCCATGCCCAGCCGGTAGCCGGCGCGCAACGCCTGCCAGGTGTACTCCTGCGCTTCGCGCACCGCATCGGGCAGCTCCAGACCCTGCGCGATACCGGCGGCAATGGCCGAAGCCAGTGTGCACCCGGAGCCGTGATAACTGCCAGGCAGGCGGTCCCAGGTGTCTTCGCGTACCTTGCCGTCACGGTGGTACAGGGTGTTGATCACTTTTGGCGTGGCGCGATGGGTGCCAGTGACCAACACGTATTCGCAGCCCAGATCGAGCAGGCGGGCTGCGCATTCATCCACGTCGACCGGACCATCGGTATCTTCCTCGCCCTGCTCCTCGTCGTGCACCAGGCGCAGCAGTTCGAGGGTGTTGGGGGTGATCAGCGTGGTCTGCGGAATGATCAGCTCACGCAGGGCGGCAATCATGTCCTCGTTGGCCAGTTCGTCGCCGCGACCGCTCGATAGCACCGGGTCGAGGATCAGCGGAATTTCCGGATAGTCCGACACGATCTCGGCAATCGCCGCAATGGCTTCCACGCTACCCAGCACGCCCAGCTTGAACACCGCCACCGGAACGTCTTCCAGAATGCAGCGCGCCTGGTCGACGATCCACTCGGCATCGAAGACCAGCATGTCGTCCACGCCGGTGGTGTCCTGCACGGTAAGTGCCGTCATCACCGACAGCGGGTGGCAACCCATGCTGGCCAGGGTCAGCAGGTCGGCCTGCATGCCGGCACCGCTGCTGGGATCGGAGGCAGCGAACACCAACACGGCGGGTGGGGCGGGAAGGGGGCGGTAGTCGTTCAGGCTCAAGGTTGATCCGTGCTGGTGTGCCGCTTATGATCCGGGGCGGACGCATGCGATTTCCTGCCTGCAGTCTGTCATAAGGACAAAGTGCTTCAGTCTACCACCCTCACCGAGTACCCCGCATGAGCACACCCGCTCCTTACCACACCTGGATGTGCCTGATCTGTGGCTTCATCTACGACGAAGCCCTGGGCCATCCTGATGATAGCATTGCGCCCGGCACCCGCTGGGAAGACGTGCCGATGAACTGGGCCTGCCCGGAATGCGGCGCGCGCAAGGAAGAATTCGAGATGGTCAAGATCTGACATTTGAATTCAAGTGCCGCTTGTAAACTATTGTGCAAGAACTAATGTAAACCTAAGATTCTTCTTCCGGGAGCCATCCCGCCGGGCCCGTGCTGCCCTTTGGAGAATCTGCAATGAGCGCAGTCACGCCTGAACGGCGCCGACGCATCCTGGTCATCGACGACAGCCCCACCATCCGGCGCAGTGCTGCGCTGGTGCTGGAGCGCGCCGGGCTGGATGTGGAACTGGCCGAGAACGGTTTCGAGGCGCTCGCCCAGATCAGTGACGCCCGGCCCGACCTGATCCTGCTTGATGTGGTGATGCCCCGTCTGGACGGCTATCAGACCTGCAGCCTGCTGCGTCGGCATCCCGCATTTGCCGACGTGCCGGTGGTGATGCTGTCCGGTCGCGACACCGTATTCGACCGCGTGCGTGGCCGCATGGCCGGTTCCGACCTGTACCTGACCAAGCCTTTCACGGCCGACGCCCTGCTCGATGCCGTGCAACGCCATCTGCATCCGATTGCCGGCCCGGAGGGACACTGACCATGCATATCCAGCGCATCCTTGTGGTGGAAGACTCGCCTACCGACCAGTTCATGTTGCGGGAAATGCTGACCCGGCGCGGGTATCAGGTCGCCACGGCCGACAGCGGCGAGCGTGCGCTCGAACTGGCGCGCAGCGATCCGCCCGACCTGATCCTGATGGACGTGATCATGCCGGGACTCAACGGTTTTCAGGTCACCCGCCAGCTGCAGCGTGATCAGGTACTCGGCAAGATTCCGGTGATCATGTGCAGCAGCAAGCGTCAGGCCTCCGATCGCGCCTGGGGTCTGCGCCAGGGCGCCTGCAATTACCTGACCAAGCCGGTCCACGAGGCCGACCTGATCGGCTCGATCCGCGCATTGGGCTGACCATGGCGTTCCTTGGCGTGCGCGCAGGCGCCGGTAACTTGCTGCTGGAATCCACCGACGTGGCCGAAGTGCTGCCGTTTGCTTCGTGCACTGCGGTGCCATTGACCCATCCACGCTTCCGCGGCCTGTGCAATGTGCGCGGCACGCTGTACAGCGTGCTCGACCTGCCCATGTTGCTGGGTTACGCCCCGGTCACCGCAGATGCCCATGCGCGCCTGTTGCTGCTGGCGCCCAACCGCATGCGCAACACGGCGTTGCTGGTCAACCGGCTGGTCGGCATGTACCCTGCGCCGCCGGGCGATCCGTGGCGCGTGATCGATCTTGACGGCCTGCTGGCCTTGCCCGAGTTCCTCGACATCGGGGTGCCGGCATGAATGCACCGCTTCCGGCGGCCCGCTTGCAGCCGGACACGGCACCCTGGCAAGCCACCGAGACATCCACGCCTGCGCTGGCCGAAAGCCTGAGCGCCTTCGTCTCGGCTCCGCCAGGGGAGCGCGTCCGGATACGGCGCACCCTGCCGCGCTTGCCCCTGCTCGGGCACCTGACGCTGGCCACCCAGGCGGCCACGCTTAGCGGCACCGGTCTGGTCCTGTTGCTGGGTTCTGGCGTGCTAATCCTGTCGGCGGGTGGCTCGCAGGCCATCCTGGGCGCTGGGCTCACCGTATTCGTGATGGCCTTTGTCACGATCCTGTTGCTGGCTTACACCTGCGTGGTCGAAGCGCTCCATCAGGCCAGCCAGAGTGCACGTGAGAGCCAGCGCCATGAGGCGGCAATCATGCGACTGCTCAATGAAATGGGCGATCTTGCTGAAGGCGACCTGACCGTGCGCGCCGAAGTGACGGAGGAGATCACCGGCGCCATCGCGGATTCGATGAATTTTGCGGTGGAAGAACTGCGTAACCTGGTGGTCGGCGTGGAGCGTGGTGCACGGCGTCTATCCGGCAAAAGCGATGCCGCGCGGCTGATCAGCGGCCAGATGTTGCTGGCGGCACAAAACCAGTCGGACCGCATCCATGCGGCGGGCAGCGAAATTCATCAGTTGCTGGTATCGATCCGCGCCGTCTCCACCGCCGCCAATGACGCCATGAATGTGGCCCAGCATTCCACCGAAGCAGCGGCAAGGGGAGGCCAGTCGGCCAACGACACGATCCGTGGCATGGCCGAAATCCGTACCCAGATCCAGGACACCGCCAAACGCATCAAACGGCTGGGTGAGCGTTCGCAAGAAATTGGCGAAATCGTGGACCTGATTGCCGGTATCAGTGAGCAGACCAACCTGCTGGCGCTGAATGCCTCGTTGCAGGCGGCGGCTGCGGGGGAGGCCGGCAGGGGCTTTTCGCTGGTGGCCGAAGAAGTGCAGCAACTGGCCGAACGCTCTGCCGAAGCCACCCGGGCAATCGGTGCCCTGGTGGTGGGTATCCGCAACGACACCATCGATGCCATGGTGGCAATGGAACGCAGCACCGCAGACGTGGTGGAAGGGGCGCGTCGCGCCGACATGGCTGGCCGCGCGCTTGAAGACATCCAGCAGGTCACCCATCAGCAGGCCGCCCTGATTCGCGCCATCTCCAGCGCCACCGATTCGCAGGCGGCTGTCACCGGACAGATCAGCCGGCACATCGAGGAAGTGCTGCAGATGACGGGTGTGGTGGGCGAGGGGGCCACTGGCACCGCCAGCGCCGTGGCCGACCTCTACACCCTTGCGGCTGACTTGCGCAGCTCGATCTCCGGGTTCCGTCTGTGAGCTTGACGCTGGACACTGCGGCCGGGCCGCTGGCTTGGGTTCACCCCGAGATCCTGCTGGCGCTCGATGCGGTGACACGTGCCCTGCGACTGCCCGACTGGGCGGCACCCGGCTTGCGGGTCGGCGTGATGGCGCACCTGCATCAGGTGAGCGGTGCGCTGCACATGGTCAACCTGCCGGCGGAGCAGCGGCTGGCCGAGTCGATCGAGCGTGCCGTGGGCGCCCACCAGCCAGGACCACCGCCAGCCGGACAGTCAGCAGTGCTGGCCGACACCATGGCGGTGCTGCGCCACCATCTGGATGCCCGTCTGGTCGGTCGCCCCGTGCGTGATGAGGACCTGCTGCCTGCCCTGCAGGCGCTGGATGCCAGTTGCGGTCGGGTCACCGAGCCGGATGCGCTGTTCTTTCCCGATCTGCAGGCGTTTCCACCGGGTCGTCCGCTGGCAGAAACCACGCTGGCCGCCGAGATTCGTGCCGAATTCCAGCGCGGTTTGCTGCAATGCCTGCGCACACCGGAAGCCGGCGGACTGGCCCTACTGGCCGCCGCCGTGCAGCGGGCCGCAGATCAGGCGCCCGGACGTTTCGGCGCCATGCGCTGGGCGTTGTTGGCCGGGTGGTTGCGCGAGTTGCCGGTAGCCACGCTGACGGCACGGCGCACCCTGCTCGGCCGGATTGATCGTCAGTTGCGACAGAGCGGCTGCCCGGATGACGACGCCAACGATGATTTGTTGCGTGCCGTGCTGTTCCAGATTGCAAGACTCGAATCGCCGGGCGCGGCCTTGCGGCAGGCGCTGTTGCAGGCGCGGGTGGCCGAACTGCAGGCGCCCCTGCCCCAGCCGCCGGCCAGCGATCCGGCGGTCATGGGCGCCGATCCGCGCCGTGCCTTGCTCCTGACCCTGCAGGGCGCCAGCACGCAATTGGAAAGCTGGTGTCAGCTCAACGGCGCTGGTGCCCTGCCGGACAGCCTGATGAGCGAGTTTTCCGAGGCGGTCAGCCTGTGCGATGCCGGCGGCGATGATGCTGCGTTGCTGCTGCTGGAAGATGCGGCCACCCGTCTGCAAGCTTTCCCGCCGGCCAACCAGCTGTCCGATGCACAACTTGAACCCGTGGTCGAAATCCTTGCTGCCCTGCTGCGGTACGCCGAACAGGCGCTGGAGGGCGGCGTCGCCGATGTTGCGCCCCTGCTGCACTTACGCGCCCGGCTGCAGCCGGCAGAACTCACTGTCGAACCGCTGCCAGCGGTTCCAGCCACCGTGGACCTGGTGGCCCACGACATCAACCACGCCGTGCTGGGGGTGTTTCTGGACGAAGCCGATCTTCGGCTGGCCGCCCTGCGTACCGATCTGCAGACACTGCTCACGGCCACACCTTCGCCCTATCAGGCGGCCGATGGCGCGGCTGATGCGGCTGGCGCGCTCACGCAGGTGCGCGCGCATCTGCAAACCCTGCGCGGTAGCGGCCTGATGGCGGGGCTGCTGCCGCTCGCACAATTATGCCGCGAGCTCGATCAGGTGATGGGCGCCTACCATCCGGTTGGGGGCGCTGGCTGGCAGCTACCGTGCACCCTCGTGCGCGAGGGCGTGACCGAAATGCAGCGCTGGCTCGCACGGCTGGCGAATGATCAGCGCAGCCCGCTGGATGCCGTGGCGCTGATCGAGCGCGCGCGCGTGCTGCGTGCTCAGCCCACATTGCGCCTTGCACCGCTGATCAGCCTGCAGGACATCTTTCTGGAGGAAGCCGCTGATCGGCTTGAGGACCTGCAGGCCTTGCTCGGCAGTCCGGGCACCTCGTTGCACAGTCTGGAAGAGGCTGGCCGCGTGCTGCACACCTTGACCGGCATTGCCCGCACAGCGGGCCATCCGGGCATTGCTGCGCTGGCTGATGCCTTGCAACACCGACTGTTGCAATTGCAACAGGTCGTACCGGTGCCGCCGCAGCCGCGCGTGCAGGAAGCGCTGGCGGCTTTGCAGGCGATGCACGCGCGCCTGCGTGCCGGTCAACCCATCCAGCCGGCGGATGCGCTGGTGCGTGCCCTGCAACACGACGGCAACCGGATCGAGGCGGCGCCTGCTGCTGGCCCGATCAAGGCATTGCCCATCTCCCTGCCGGATCACGGCAGCGGCAGCGTGCCTGCTGCTGGTGCGGTGGATGACCTCGAGGGTATCGAGGATCAACCCGATGCCGAGCTGCTGCCCATATTCCGGGAAGAAGCGTCAGAACTGCTGCCGGTGTTGCAGCAGGCCCTCCAGCTTTTGCGTGATGGGGATGACGCTGCAGTGGACGCCCTGCGGCGCGGCTTGCATACGCTGAAGGGCAGTGCCCGGATGGCCGGCTGCCTGCGCATTGGTGAGCAGGCCCACCGGCTTGAAGACCAGGTTCAGGCCTTGGCGGCACGGTCGCCCGCTGCGGATGTGCCGCAGTCCGTGCACGAAACCCTGCAGCAGGGATTGGACCGGCTGGCTGCAGCCATCGGCCTGCCTGCCGTGAGCGCGGCCATCGCAGTGCCTTCGACCACGAGCGCTGCTGCGGATGCCGCCTTCAGCCTTGCGATTCAGGAGGGGGCGGTATGTCTGCTGCCCGCGCCAGCCGAGCCCTATGGTGATTCCGCACAGACGATGATCCGCCTGCGTGTCGACCTGCTCGATCGCATGGCCAATGCCGCCGGCGAGGCAGGGATCGGCCGGGCGCGCGCCGACACCGAGGTTCAGGGGCTCAAACGCGGCCTTGGCGATCTGGTCGAGAACATCCAGCGTCTGAAGATGCAGTTGCGCGATATTGAAATCCATGCGGACCAGGGTCCGCTGGCCGATCTGCCCAGCCTGGCGGCGCGCGACGGGTTTGATCCGCTCGAGATGGACCGCTATTCGCGCCTGCAGGAACTGACCCGCACGCTTGCCGAAGGAATTGACGACGTGCAGACCGTACAGCTGGGACTCAAGCGCGGTCTGGATGATATTGAACTGGCCTTGCGTCAGCAGGGCCGGGTAGTGCGTGACCTGCAGCAGGATTTGCTCCGTGCCCGCATGGTGCCGTTCGCCAGCCTGCTCGACCGACTGCAGCGTACGGTGCGGCTGGCGGGTGGCGATGTGCGACGCAGCGTGGTGCTGCAGGTGGAAGGCGCGCAGCATGAGGTGGATCGTGCCATCCTTGAGCGCTTGGCCGCGCCGCTGGAACATCTGTTGCGCAACGCAGTGGTGCACGCCATCGAAGAGGCCGCGCAGCGGGAGGTGCTAGGCAAACCCGCAGCAGGCCAATTGCGCGTCACGCTCACGCCCGGCGACCACGAAATCCAGATCCAGGTAGCGGACGATGGCCGCGGCATCGATCTGGCGCGGGTGGAAGCACATGCCCATGCCATCGGCGTACCGGTGCATTACGCGTCGGACGCGCCGGGTGCCAATGCACGCGAACTGCTGCAGCTGATTTTCCGGCCGGGCTTTTCGACTGCCGACCGGGTCACCCGCGCGGCGGGCCGGGGCGTCGGACTGGATGTGGTCCGTAACGAAGTGCTTGGCCTTGGAGGCCGGATCCACGTGGACACCCGCCCCGGGGAGGGTAGCGAGTTCACGCTGGTGATTCCCGTCACGCTGGCCACCGTGCAGGCGGTAGTGGTGCGCGCCGGTGACGCCTGGTTTGCCATTCCGGCGCCGCTGGTCGAGCAGATCCGCGCCGTCACCCGGGAACAGTTTGCCGACCTCTACGAAGACCGCGCGGCCAG
>CAITLJ010000044.1 GCA_903893215.1 uncultured Ferrovum sp.
CGCGCGAGCCCGGCGACCGAACGCAGCCAGCACGGAGTTGAGGGTGCAAAGGCCACCGGGATCATGCCCTGCACCGACTGGTCTTCTGCGGCTTCCAGACTGACCACCGCGATGGCATTGGCATGGTATAGCGCGACATAGGCCACGCCCTGCTCGGCATCCACGGCGATGGCGTTCGGGCTGGCGCCAAAAATCGGCTTGTTGCTGCCTGGCAGCGAAATCGGCAGACCCACGCTGATCGTGCGGGTGACCTGGTTAGTGGCCGTATCGATCACCGAGATGGTGTCGTCATTGGCATTGGCGACCAGCAGCGAATTGCCATAGAACGCCATCCCGGTGGGGTGCAGACCCGTGCTGATGGTGCTCTTGACGGTCATCGACGACAGATCGACCACCGACACCGTGCCAGTGCTGGAAGAACCGGCAAAAGGATCGGCAACGATCGGCGTGCCCGCAGAATAGACCTGGAAGTCTGCCTGGGTGGCTTCGCGCCCCCCTTCGTTGCTGACATACGCCGTCGCACCGGTGCGATCGATCACGATGCTGTGGGGTGCGTTGCCCACCCGAATCTGCTTGCCCTCGGTCAGCGTCTTGGCCGTCAGGTCGATTTTGGTGAGTGTATTGTTCTGGTTGAGCAGGGCATAAGCACTCTTGCCATCCCTGGAAACCGCAACGCCGCCCGGATAGGACGTGTAGGAGTTGTAGAACGTGCCGCACAGACGCCCGTAATCACCAATCGGGCTGTTCGGGAAGCACTTGATGAAGCTGTTGTCGGCCGGCACGCTGACCTGCGCCCGGTCACTCAGCAGGCCGGCTGCCGAGACATTGGCCACCGTGACATTGCTGTTGCCATCCTGGCTGAACACCAGCGACTTGCCGTCCGGGCTGTAGCTGATGCCACCGTAGCTGCCGCTGGAGTCGGTCTGCGCGGGGCTGGATCCGGCAATGGTCGGGGCATAGGTCTGCAGCACCTGGCCCGTGCGCGTGTCAAACACCTGCACGGCGGCGGACGCGCCCATGGTCAGAACGGCTGCCGTGTGGGTCGCCGTGTTCGGGTTGATCGCAATGGCCTTGGCGCGCACGCGAATGCCCAGATCCACCTGGACGCCTTCCGGCGTGATCACCTGACCACTGCCAACCACCCAGGTACCCGGCGCCTGCGGGCCAGTGACGTAGGTCGGAAACGCTTCGGAGGGCGTTGCAAAAGCGGGCAGTGCCAGCCCGGCTGCGAGCAAACCTGCCAGCGGGCGCAGGCGACTGATGCGGGTTTTGATCCTCGACATGGAAACTCCTTGGTGCGATGCATTAAGCGGCAGCAGAAGACCAGCAAAAGGCGGCCGATGCGCATCCGGGCCTGGCTGATGGCCACAGACAGATTGCCGAAGGTCTGCCTGCCATCCGCTCATCGTATTCACTTAAGATAAAATGAAGATGACAGCGATTGGTCCTGTGCGCAGGAATGCAACACAGGCTGACAGCCAAGTCAGCCTGGCGGTTCGACCGGTTCCGACTGGCCCGCCGCCCCCTCCGGCTCAATCAATGCTGCCAAGGGCCCGAGCCAGGGTTGATAACGCCTCCAGCGCGCCACCGAATTTTGGTAAATCGGCTGGCGGGTCTGCCATTTGCTGGGGGTCTTGACGGAACGCGGGTTGAGTTGCGGACTCAGACAGGCATCGTGCCAGGTCAGGCCACAGGCCTGCACCAGGGCACGGATCACCGGCTCGGGGTCACTGGTCAGCGACTCATAATCGACCTCGAAAAACTGCGCCGGTGGCAGGACTGCCTGCCAATGCGCCATCAGTCGCTGGTAGCTGCGGAAATAGGCCACAAGATTGTCACCGCCGGTCGGAAACGCAAGGCCGGGGTGAAAATTGGTCTGGTGAATCGACAGTGCCGTATCGACCGCGCTGCGCCGACAATGCACGATCACAGCGTGCGGAAACGCCAGATGGATCAGCCCCGCCCAGAGAAAATTGAAAGGCATCTTGTCGGTCACGCGCGCCTTCTTCGGTGCCGTCTCCCGAAGCAGGCGCAGATAGTCGGTGCCGGCACGGCACAGAAAGCCGGCGTCTTCGGCAGAGGCAGCAGTCTGGCGATGCCAATCGGCGCCCCGCTCATTCCAGAAATTGAGTTCGCCGGCAGCGCCAACATCGGGGTGGCTCGACAGGATCTGCTCGGTCAGCGTGGTTCCCGAGCGGGGCATGCCGACAATCAGGATCGGCCGCGTGTCGGGCCGCCCCAGGCCGGCAGCCTGCGCCATACGCTCCGGCGTGCAGCGCGCGATGATCCGGTCCACTTCGGCATCGAACCTTGCCATATCGAAGGGTGCCATCGCCTGACGGACAGCGTCAGCCGCATCGAAATGTTCCATGGCGAACGCGAAATCACCGAGGTCGTCAGCAGCTTTGCCAATCGCCAGATGCAGACGATGCCGCTGTGACACTTCAAGCCCGGGCGCGTTGAGTGCCCCTTGCATGGCGTCGAGCATTGCGCTGTCCCCGGGAGTGACCCGCCTGCAACGGACCAGGTCGTAGTAGCTGCCCGCCAGCAGGGGAGCCAGTGCAAGCGCGCGTTCAAAGCAGGTGCGCGCCTCGTCAAAGCGGCCAAATTCCGCAAGCAGGTTACCCAGAAGGTCAAAGGCCAGGGCGTCATCCGGATCGACAGCCACGGTCTTGCGCAATACTTTTTCCGCTTCGTCGTCGCGGTTTTGGGTCAGCAATGCCCGCGCCTTGCCCAGTCGGCCATAGCTGGTCTTCTGGCCGGTCTCGGCGGCACGCCGGAAGCAGCCGATTGCCTCGTCACGGTGCCCCAGCATGTACACCAGTCCTCCGGCGCGGTACCAGGCTTCGGGCAGCGCCGGGTTAAGCGTTGTTGCCCGATCGTAGGCCACCACGGCACCGCCAATGTCACCCTGTTTTTCGCGGGCGATGCCAAGCCGGAACCAGCCATCGTCATAGCGTGGATCAATCTGCACGGCCAGTTGCAAGGCAGCGATGGCCTCTGGCACGCGCCCGACTTCAAGGCAGGCCAGGCCAAGGTCGTGCCGCAGTGGTGCGTTGTCCGGGCAGATCGCTGCAGCCTCGGTCAATGGCGCAATGGCCGCCTCCGGATTGCCGGCGCGCAGTGCCTGGGTGGCTTGGGCCAGCAGATGCTCCAGACGCTCTGCGGATGGGCGATCAATGGAAGAAGGCATGGCACGACGCTGTCCGGAAAGTGGCGCCGATGATATCTCCCGATTGTGACAGGCGTTCTGCGCAGACCGGGCGACACGCCGGAAGCTGGCCAAAATCTGCACGCACTGCCATTGGCGCCCCCAGCGCTGCGGCAAATTCTCCCGGCTGAGCAACGATCGGCGCAAATCGTGATAGCTTGGAGGTCGATAGGGCTGGTCAATGTGCGACGGCTGCACGTTTTCTGAAGAACCATCCTGCTTTACCGCGGTCCGGGTACATGTGCCCGGATCCTACGGATTGTGCGCAGCCGGGTGCATTGACCTCCGATCACCAACCAACAAAGACATGGAGATACCTGATGGCAGATCGTCGCGATTTCATCCGTAAGACTAGTCTGGGTGCTGCTGCCCTGTTTGCCGGCCGTGTGTGGGCCGCTGATGTGCCGATGTTGAAGGAAACCGACCCGCAGGCCGCGGCATTGGGTTACAAGACCAACGCCAGCGAAGTCGACAAGGCCAAGTACACCAAGTTTGCCGCCGGCCAGAAATGCGCCAACTGCGCGCTGTTCCAGGGCAAGCCCACCGACGCTGCCGGGGTCTGCCCGCTTTACGCCGGCAAAATGGTCGCGGCCAATGCCTGGTGCAGTGCGTATAACAAGAAGGCGGGTTAAGCCGCATCCCGCAGCCAGGACAGGGCGACCCTGTTCCGCTTGCTGACGGTAGTCAAGTCCCCATCTGCCACGCGGGTGGGGACTTGCGTTTTTTCAGGTAGCGATGCCGCCGCCGCCATCCTGATGCGTGAACGGATTGAAGACTCCGCCATCTGCAACCTGGTGGTCGAATCGCACCGTCAGGCCGGCATGCGGATCCTGGCCGTACCCGGCTCGACCGGCAGGGTGGATTGCAGGAAGGCGATCTGATCCTTGACCACGTGCTCGAAGCCTTTGCCGATGTAGATCTCGAAGTGGCCATAAGCGTACTGCACCACCGTGCCCCATTTCAGCTTGCGCAAATGCCGGAGGCTGGTCTTGGTCGGCGCCACGGTGTCCGGGTTGCAGATGCACGCCAACACTGGACACTGAATCTTGCCGGCCAGCCTGCCGGGGTAGTACCGGATGATTTGCAGTGCAAAACGGGCAGCGACGTAGTTCGGAATCGCTGCGCCAGCGGCGGCGGGCTGAATGTCCCGATACCCGCTTAGCGCATCGTGCGAGCACATCAACGCTGCGTCGCCGGCCCGGCCGGCCAGATTGACCCTGACCGGCTTGCGACCGAACCAGGACCCGATCAGATCGAGCACCGCCAGTGCAGTCACCTTGAGCGCGCTTACCGGATGGAGAGCAAGCGTGGACGAGAGGCCATCGGTGAACGGGCATTGTGCAATGACGGCAGCGATGTCAGGGTCGGCCGCGGCAACGGCCAGCACGTGACCGCCGCCGAATGACGATCCCCAGATAACGATCCTGTCGCGCGCCGCCACGCCAGTGTTTCTGGCCCATGCAATCGCTGCATGCCAATCTTTCAGTTGGCTTCCGACATCCAGCAGCTGACGCGGTGCGCCGTCGCTGGCGCCAAAATGCCGGTAATCGAATACCAGGCAGGAATACCCTGCATCATGAAAACGCTCGGCAAAGGCATCCAGACGCATTTCCCGGGTACCGCCCAGTCCATGAGCCAGGATGATCAGGGGCGCCGCTGCAGATTTTGGCTGGGCGTAAAGCCATGCGCGGCATTGCGCGCCGTGCGAAAGAAAAGAAACGTCTTGTCTGGAAGCGTGGGGCATTGTCGTTTTTGTATTCTGATTTTTTCGGGCCTGACAGAACCAGCCTGGAATGACTTGCGCACAGCGCGGTCCGCGCACGTGCGCTGGTGTGCCGCCCTGCATCAGCCGGTTGACGCCGGCTTCAGCAACTATGCCTGATGATTGGGTGTCGTGCAGCACCTCCACGGCGACCGGTACGGTTTCCATCCCGAATATCGCTCAACACGTATACCAAGTAGCACTTTCCGCATCGGGCTGCCCTGGCGCCAACGCGGCGCTCAACGGCACCAGCGTGTCGGGCCCATAGAGCGTGTGGCCGTGCTGCGCAAGTTGCAGTTCAGTCGTCAGCTTGATTCATTGCGCCTCGCCGCCCGACAATTCGGTGGCCGGTTGGCCCAGCCAAAGGTAGCCCAGGCCGAAGGTTACCTACCCGCCGGCATGGCCATGTGATCCATCATCATCTGCATCATCGCTGTCATCATGTCGACACGTTTTTCTATCAATGCGTATTGCATTCGCATACCGGTCATCATGCCACCGGGTATCGCATCTTCCTTCGGTTTGTCCATAGCACCCTTCGGGTCGCCCCCCCCGCCATGCCCATTCCGCTGATCATCGCCATGGATTCCTGCATAATCTTCATGTGGTCGCCCATCAATGCCTGGCGGTCTTGCGGGGTCTTCGCGGCCATCATCTTTTCATGCATCTCATGCATGGTCGCCATCTGCTTGTCCATTGCCTTGGCGCTTTCGGTATCTGCAGATTTGGCTTTCGCTGTCTGGTGCTTTTCCTCCGGGTGATGGGCAGCATGATCCTCAGGATCGTCGGCAGCCTGAATGTTCGTAAAAGCCAAAGCCGCAAGGACGGCCAGCGCCGCAAGTCGAAGAGTCATCATGATCAAGTCTCCTGAATGGGTGGGATCGTGACACCCGCAAGATGAGTATCCGGCGGGTACTGCTACCCAAAATCGACAAAAGCAAAAGCAAGTGACGAACCGTTTCCAAGGACTCTTTCGATAGAAGATGGAAAAAAAGTGGCGATTGCCGAATCCAGAGATGGTCGGTGCTCCGGGAAGAAAGGATCCCAGCAGGGTGGGCTTGGCACGGAAATGTCTCCACCACGGTGCCCCGACGCAGGCATCCCTCCACTGAACGGGACCGACCTCGGCAAGCATCGATGAACTGCTCTGACGGCCTTATCGCATAGTCGGACCTGGTTGAGAGTCCAGTCGGTGTGTTATTGCACGCGGGTGGCGCTGCCATCGCACACACTCCCGGTCCAGGATTCTCCGGGCGCACTGGTCGACAGGACGGCAGCCGATGCCAGATGCGCGAGCAGGACGCCAGCTTCGGTAATGCCAGACGCAGGATGCTGGGATCGGTCGTGCCCGGAACGCATTCAGTGGTCGCCGTGCACGTGGTGTGCCGCTGGTTTGCGAACCTGCACTTCCACCGGACCGGCAGGCATGTTGCCGGCATCCATAGCGGAAGGTCCGGCGCTGTCGCTGCGCAGCGGATCGGCGAGTTCCCCAGTCCACTCATACGCCACGGTGCCGGCGGGATGGCGATACCAGCCCGGATCTGAGTAGTCTCCTGGCTTCTGATCCGCACGCACCTTCACGATGCTGAACATGCCGCCCATCGCGACGCTGCCAAAAGGGCCGTCGCCGGTCATCATCGGCAAAGTGTTTTCCGGCAAGGGCATCTGCATCGCGGTCATGTCCTCCATGCCCTTGTCGCCCATTGCCATGTAGTCGGGAATCAAGCCAGTGATTTTTTGCGCCAGATCCTTCTGCTCGATACCCAGCATGGTGGGCACCGTGTGTCCCATCGCATTCATGGTGTGATGGCTCTTGTGACAGTGCAGCGACCAATCGCCAGGCACATCAGCGACAAACTCGATCTGGCGCACCGGCAGCACATCTCGCCGGAAATGCTGGACGATGTCATACCCCGTGCGGTAAGCACTGTAACTTTCGCGCAGAGTTGAGCCTGCGGAGCGAAGGGTCGCTTCGAGCCGATTGGCAGCAGCCAGCGTCGTCGCGGTCATCGCGTCGCGTTGCAAGCCGCCCCAGTCGAACACGGGGAGCCTGAGGCTGGCCTCGTAGCCATTGAGTTGCGTGCTGCTGCCGGGCGGCGAGTTGAAGAGCGTGTCGCGGCGAACGGCCACTTCGAGGTCCGTCCAACTGGTCAGAAGCTTCAGACCCTGGACCTTGGCAGCGCTCTCGAATGCCAACTGGGCAAGACGCACATCGATCCGCGCAGCGGGGACGACTGCAGCGATTTCGGCTTCACTGCGCGGCAAAGCCGGCAAGTCGGGTAGCCGATCGGGCAACTGTAGTGCGCCTGCCTGCGGATCCGTCAGACCCAAGCGGCGGATCAGCCTCTCTCGTGCAGCCGTCGCTTCCAGTCTTGCACTGGCAAGCTGAGTGCTGGCATCCGCGTAGAAGGCCTGCTGACGCGCCTGCTGCAAGCGCGAGAAGTTGCCGACGGCGTGCAGGCGTCGGGCGAGTTCGCCGGTGGTATCCGCCAGCGTTTGTACTTGTTCGGCATAAATCAGGCTTTGTCTGGCAGCCACCGCTATCACCCACTGCTGACGAATCTGAGTGATCTCGTCGATTGCATCTGCAACGAGACGTGACTGGACCTGGGCGACGCGGCGGTCTGCGTAGGCCTTGCGCTGCGGTAGCGTGAGCAGGTCAAGAAGACCGAAACTCAGCCGTCGCGTCAGGTCGAGTTCGTTGCCGGCGGCGACGTGTTCGATGCCAAAAACCGGATTGGGTATCCGGCCAACCTGACCGGCCGCGTTCGTGTCAGCCCAGGCCTGTGCAAGCAGGGCCTGAATCGCAGGACTGTTGACAACGGCAAGTTGCACCGCCTGGGTCTCGCCGAGCGGGGCCTTCAGAAGCTCGCTGGCCTGCTCTGCGAGCGCTTGGCGTTGCGCGGGTTCCTGAACCGCCCCGGCTTCTGTGGAGGCCGGTTGGTTTAAGTTACGCTGCTATGGCGGCTGGTTGTTCGGCGAGTTGCCGGTAGTAGTTTGCCTCAGCTTCGGCAGGAGGGATGTAACCGATGGGTTCAAGCAGCCGTACG
>CAITLJ010000045.1 GCA_903893215.1 uncultured Ferrovum sp.
GAACAAAAAAAGAGAGAAGTCTTAAAAACCCTAGCACAAAAAATCCTCAATTCAGACAATTGCTGCACGCACAAAATTTCTTTAACAAAATGAAAATTAAATTTTTCATTTTATTAATTTAAAATTTTCAAAATTTGTGATTGCAGAATCGTTGAATTCAAGGAGATCCCGTTTCAATCCGTTTTGATCCAATTCAATCCGTTTCAATCCAGTTCAATCCAATTCAATCTGGTTCAATCTGGTTCAATTGGAAAATCGGAATCGGCGCATTGCGCATCAGGCTGCGCGCGATAAAGGTGAGCAAACCCTGCGGCTTGTCGCGGGTCTGACCTGACCCGTAGAGCGTGGAACAGCGCGCCACCAGACCGGCGTGGCGTGGCGCCTTGCGCACGAAGTCGCGGACCAGCGCTTCCTGATCCAGCTTCGCCGCTGCGTATGGCGAAGTCGGTGCCACAGGACTGTGCTCGTCGATCACGCCGCTGGCGCTGCCGGCATAAATCGCACCTGCGGAGCTCATCAGGGCCAACCGCCCAGCGCGTGCCCCGAGTATGGCGGATGACGAGATGGCTTCCAGCACACAGGCCAGGGCGCGTGTTTCTGTCGCCAGTTCCTCAGTCTGGCTGCTCATTGCGCCGCGGCCAGCTGCCCACCAGATTTCCCAGTCCGCGCCGGTCGGCGACGCTGCGCATGACATTTCGTCGCGCTGCGCCACGTGTGCCGCAAAGTCTTCCACAGCCTGCTTCAACTGTGTCTGAAGCCGGACTGGTTCGCGCCAGGTGAAGGGGGCGGCGGGTTGGAAGCAGGCCGTTCCCTGACTGCGCAGCTCGCGGACCAGCGAGCCACCGAGCAGTCCGCCGGCGCCCAGCACCCAGGCCGCGCTCATGGCTGAGCGTGTGGTTGAGGTTGGGGTTGGGGTTCAATGTCTGGCCCTGACTGCGGTGACTGCCGCGGTTGCAACCTGGGCAGCGTTTGCGGCCGCACGGCGCGGCTGCTGACCACATACAGCGGCCGCCCCATCACGATGCCCATGGTTTTGGCCAGATATTCGGCAATGATGCCAAGGGCGACCAGGATGGTCCCGGAAAAGAACGACACGATGATCAGCAGCGACGCCCAGCCCTGCACTTCAATTTGCCCGGTCAGTTTGCGGTAAAGGATGAAGCTGGTCAGCAGCAGCGCAGCAAGCATCGAGATGCCGCCGACGATGGTGATCAGCCGCAGCGGCCGGGTGCCTGTGGTGAGCACCAGGCTCCAGAAATGGCCCAACAACTTGGCCAGGGAATACCCGGAGGGGCGCCCGGACTCTTCTCTCAACACCACGGGACAATGGCCGACACTGCCCGTGATCCAGTACAACCCCACGTCCAGGTATACCCCGTGACTGGCATAGGCTGCCACGGTACGTGCCACTTCGCCATCCATCAGGCGAAAGCTGTTGAAATGCTGGATGGCCGTGTTGCCGAGCAGGTTGCGGCTGATTTCCTTGGCAAGGTGGCTGGCCAGATTGCGCAGCGGGCCGTGCGGCGCCGGATTGGTCGGCTTGGCGTACACCAGGCGCGAGGACGTGCGCAGCGCATGATCGAGCATGCGCGGCAAATCGGCCGGGTTGTGCTGACCGTCCTCATCCAGCGTGGCCACCCAGTCCCCGGTGGCGCTGGCCATGCCCGCCATGGTGGCGGCATGCTGACCAAAATTACGTGACAGCCACACTGGCCGGATGAAGGGATACTGTTTGGCCAGCGCTTCGATCGCGCTGGCGGACTGGTCTGGGCCGCAGTCGTGGACCAGCAGCACTTCGTGCACCGCAAAGACATGTCCGTCGGGTGTCGTACCGGCTTGTCCAATACGCGCGATTTCACCCATCAGGCCAGCCAGCGAGTGCTGACCGGCGTAGACGGGAACCACAACGGAAATCTGGTAGGGCACAGCGGGCGGCATGCGGTTGCGTTCAGGTCAAAGTCGGGGCAGGCTGACGACAATAGTCCCGTGGCATGACAAGGGCATGAATCAGCCGGTCTGGCGGGTTTCCTGCGCGCCTTTCGGGTGCAACTGCATCAAGCTGTCGATTTGCGATGCAGCGTCTCGTTTGCCGAAGCGCAGCACCCGCCTGTGGTAACGGCGTAAGTACTGGCGGAATTCGCTGTCTTCAAAGCGCGGCAGGCCACGCAAGGCCGCCCACCACCACCCTGCCAGCATGGCGGCACCGCCCAGCAGGTATGGCGGATGTCGGCACCAGTTGATTGCACTGGCCAGCATGTAAAGCGGACCGGTGCCCATGAAGTGCTGGCCACGGCCATGGCGGAAGCGGCCATGCAACAGGCTGCGATGACTGGAACCCATTGGCCGAAGGTGGATGAAATTCACGTCTGCGTGATCCACACTGCAAGCCTGCCAGCCCAGCATGCGCGCGCGGTGGCAATCAATGCCGTCCCACATCAGTCCGGTGACCAGCCCGCCGATGGCCTGGAAGCAGGTGCTTCGGTAAACCTTGGCCATGCCGAGTGACATGTCGCTGCCCTGACCTTCCAGCACCAGTTGCCGGCCCCGCCATACCAGAGACTTGCCGCTGCAGGTGCCAAGGCTGGGATGATGCTCGAAGAGTCTCAGCAGGGTCTCGTAGTACCGTGGGGGCAGCGCAAGGTCCAGATCGAGTTTGGACAGGAACTGACAGCTGTCTGCACCGCCAGCGGCCAGCAGGCCTGCGTTGAAGGCATCCACTACGCCAGCGCCCACGCGCCGGTGGCCGCGGTCGGGTAAGGTGATCACCCGGATGAAGGCATGTTCCGCTGCCAGTTCGCGCAGGATGCCCGGTGTGTCGTCTGTCGACCCGTCATCCACAATCACCCAAAGGTCGGGGCGTCGCGTTTGTGCAAGCACGCTGGCCGCGCTTTCGCGCAAGTACCTGGCCTCGTCCCGACAGGGAGAGATAGCAAGCAGGAAGGTGCCGGGTGCGGAGTTCAATAGCGTTCAGCCGAGGGACAGCGGTGGGCAAAAATTAGCGGTAAACGCTCCAATAGCCAGTACGGAAGATAGCGTAACGCTCAAAAATTTCCCACTCATGACAAATCCTCATCGGATGCGAACTCCCCGGCCCGTTGGCTTACGTGCGTGCTGGCCGAGCGTATGAATTTCCCGTTGCTGTGCTAGCCTGCGGTGCACCTTGTCCGGCATCTTGCCGTTGTCTCCCATGCATATCGCTTACCTCTCCAGTCAGTACCCGTGTCTGTCGATGACCTTCGTGCTGCGCGAGGTGCGTGCATTGCGCGCGCTGGGTTGGACCATTGGTGTGGCATCAGTGAACGATACCGACCGGCCGCAGGAGCGCCTGTCTGCGCATGAGCGCGAGGAAGCCGCACAGACGTTTTATGTGAAGCGGCATCTGCTGCTGGGGGGCTTGCACGCGCACATCAGGCTGCTGCTGTGTTCACCGCGGCGCTGGTTGGCGGGATGGGCCCGGGTGTTCCGGCTGTCTGGCTACGACCTGCGCCGGTGGGGCCTGCAACTGGCGTATTTCACCGAGGGTCTGATGGTGGCGCACTGGATGCGTGCCAATGGCTTTACGCATCTGCACGCTCATCTGGGGTCGCAGGCTTCCACGGTGGGGCTGTACGTGCGCGACGCCAGCGCGTGCTCCTTCTCGATCACGATTCATGGTCCGTCCGAGTTCTTTTCGGTGCGCGAGCATGCCTTGGCGGAGAAAATGGCCGAGGCCGATTTTGTGGTGTGCATCAGTTTTTTTGCCCGCAGTCAGATGATGTTGCTGTCGGACCGCAAGCGTTGGCCCCGGCTGGAGGTGTGCCGTCTGGGTGTCGACCCGCAGCGCTTTTCGCCAGCGCTGCGCGCGGCGCGGGTGCCTGGGGCAGGGGGGTTCCGCATCCTGTCGGTGGGTCGCCTGGCACCCGTCAAGGCGCAAGCGCTGCTGGTGGACGCGGTGGCCAGACTGCACGCAGAGGGTGTCATCATCCGTCTGACCCTGGTCGGGGAAGGGCCCGACCGCGCGGTGATCGAAGCCATGGTGCGCCAGGCGCAACTCGAGCAGGTCGTGGTCCTGGCCGGCGGCGTCAACCAGGACGCCATCCTGCCGTACTTTGCTGACGCCGACTGCTTCTGTCTGCCCAGTTTTGCCGAGGGGGTGCCAGTCGCCCTGATGGAAGCCATGGCCGTTGGCGTGGCCTGCGTTTCCACCTATGTGGCTGGTATTCCTGACCTGATCCAGGATCGGCGCAACGGCTTGCTGGTGCCGCCGGGCGATCTGGACAGTCTGGTCAACGCCTTGCGTGAACTGGCTGCGGCCCCGGACTGGGCGGCGCAACTTGGCGAAGCCGGCCGTGCCAAGGTGCTCGCGGATTATCATCTTGAAAACAATGTGGCGGCGCTGGCCTCAATCTTTCAGCGTCGCCTGTCGGCCTTGCGGCCAACTCAGATCACCCCATGAAGATCGCCTACCTCTCCAGCCAATATCCCTGCCTGTCGATGACCTTTGTGCTGCGCGAGGTGCTGCACCTGCGCGGGCTGGGCTGGCAGGTGGGGGTGGCATCGATCAACGGGGTGGATCGCCCGCCGGAGCGGCTGACGGAAGACGAGCGCCGCGAAGCGGCTGCCACCTATTACGTCAAACAGCACGGCGTTCCGGGTGCCCTGCGTGCGCACCTGCAGGCGGCATTCAAGCACCCTGCGGGCTACCTTGCCGGCTGGCGGCAGGCCCTGCGGCTGGGCGGTTTCTCGCCGCGCGGGTTGCTCATGCACCTTGCCTATTTTACCGAAGCCTTGATGGTGACCACGTGGATGGCGCGCGGCGGCTACCGCCACCTGCACGTCCATCTGGGGCAGCAGGCGTCCACGGTGGGGCTCTATGTGAAGTGGGTGACCGGCTGTGGGCTGTCGATCACCATCCACGGCCCGATCGAGTTTTACAATGTGGAGCAGCATCTGCTGCGACAGAAAGTGGCCGATGCCGACTTCATCGTGTGCATCAGCCACTTCGCGCGCAGCCAGCTGATGATGCTGTCGCCGCATGCGCACTGGGCCAAGCTGCTGGTGTGTCGTCTGGGGGTGGATCCGGCGCGTTTTGCTGCGCGTCCCGTGCCGGTGCGCGTTTCGGGTGCGCCGTTTCAGATCCTTTGCGTGGGCCGGCTGACGCCGGAGAAGGGCCAGCATCTGCTGCTGGAGGCTGTGGCCCGGCTGAAGGGGCTGGGTTTGGCCGTGCATCTGCGTTTGGTGGGCGCGGGCGCCGATGATGCCACGCTGAAGGCATTGGCAGCGCGTTTGGACATCGTCGACGCGGTGGCGTTTTTGGGCGGCGTCAATCAGGATGCCATCCGCGCCATCTACGCGCAGGCCGACTGTTTTTGTCTGCCCAGTTTTGCCGAAGGCATTCCGGTGGTGCTGATGGAAGCCATGGCCATGCAGATTCCCTGCGTGACCACCCACATCACCGGCGTGCCGGAGCTGATCGAGCATGGCGAACACGGTCTGCTGGTGCCGCCGGCAGATCTCGACGCCCTGGTGCAGGCGCTGCGCAGTCTGGTCGAACAACCGCAGTTGTGCGATCGGCTGGCCCGGGCTGGGCGCGCGCGCGTGTTGGCAGACTATGATCTGCCGCGCAATGTTTCAGTTTTTGCAAAGCTGCTGGGTGAACGGGTCGCCTGACAGACTATGGACAGTCACGAAAAATTAACGTCGGGGCGCTAACCTTTAGGTCATATCTTTCCGTTCAGGAGTGGTGTCTCGATGGCTAAAGTCCTGGTGACGGGGGGGGCCGGTTTTCTCGGTTCGCATCTTTGTGAACGTCTGGTCCGCGATGGCCACGACGTGTTGTGTGTCGACAATTACTACACCGGCAGCAAGGCCAATCTGGCTGCTCTGCATGGGCATCCGCGTTTCGAGATGATGCGGCATGACGTGACCTTTCCGCTCTACGTGGAAGTGGACCAGATCTATAATCTGGCCTGTCCGGCATCGCCGATTCACTACCAGCACGACCCGGTGCAGACCACCAAGACCAGCGTGCACGGCGCGATCAACATGCTGGGCCTGGCCAAGCGCCTGGGTGCACGCATCCTGCAGGCTTCCACGTCCGAAGTGTATGGCGATCCCGAGGTTCATCCGCAACAGGAGGACTACTGGGGCCGGGTCAATCCGGTGGGCATCCGCAGCTGCTACGACGAAGGCAAGCGCTGCGCCGAAACCCTGTTCTTTGACTACTGGCGCCAGCATCAGCTCGAGATCAAGGTGGTGCGCATCTTCAACACCTACGGGCCGCGCATGCACCCCAACGATGGGCGCGTGGTGAGCAATTTCATCGTGCAGGCGCTCAGTGGCAAGCCGATCACCATCTATGGCAACGGCAGCCAGACGCGCAGCTTCTGCTACGTCGATGACCTGGTCGACGGTCTGGTACGCATGATGAACTCGCCTGCCGAAATGACCGGGCCGGTCAATCTGGGCAACCCCACCGAGTTCACCATGCTGGAGCTCGCCCAGCTGGTGTTGCGCCTGACCGGCAGCGCTTCGGTGATCGAGCACAAGCCCCTGCCCCAGGATGATCCCCGTCAGCGCCGCCCCGACATTTCGCTGGCAGGCGAGGTGCTCGGCTGGGCGCCCAGCCTGGCGCTGGAGCAGGGTCTGCAGCATACGATCGCTTACTTCCGTGATCGCCTGGGTGTTGCGGGTGACCACGGTGCTCGGGTTGAATTGGAAGACCAGCAGCCCGCCCTGCGCAAGTTTGCCTGACATGACGTAAGGCGCACGGCCAGCCCCGCGTATGCTTGCCTTGGGTATTCGTGCCTTGGGTATGCGTGCCTTGGGTATGCTTGCCTTGGGTACGATTGACGTGGGGCACCATCAGCGAGGTTTTCGCATGTTCCGTTCAGGTTTCGAATCCCGCGCGCTGCTGCTGGGCGCGCTGCTGGCCGTCTGCTCTGCCGCGGTCTTTGCCGCCCCCACCATCACCCGCCTGACGCCACCCAGCAATCCTCTGCGCGACGGGGCCGAGGTATTGTCACGCTTCCTGCCGGGTCAGCGCTTTGACCTGCAGGCTACGGTGCACGCCGCAGCTGACGGCAGCGAGGTGCGCGAGGTGCTGTTCACGCTCACCGAGCAGGCGACGGGCAAGCCGGTGCTGCAGGAGCGGGTGACCGCAGCGGCCGCCGGCGTGCAGGGTGCACGCGTGGGCTGGCGTACGTCGGCCAGTGCCATCGATGCGGCCACGCCGGCCAAGCAGCCGCTGGTGGCCCCTGACGTGGCGGTGGCCTCGGTGCGTGGCGTCAGTCTGGCCAAGCCTGGTCGTTACCTGCTCAGCGCGATCGCCACCGATGGTTCAGGGACGCACAGCCAACCCGACGTGCAGGGCATGGCCAACGGTGCCGGTGTGCTGGAAGTGGTGGCGGTGCAGGCACTCGGCCCGCGCACACGCAATGTGATCATTTTTTTGGGTGACGGCATGGGCGCCGCGCATCGCACGGCCGCGCGCATCCTGGCTAAAGGCTACGCGCAGGGCAAGGCGCAGGCGGCGCTGGCAATGGACACTTTTCCGGTTACCGGCATGGTGATGACCTCGTCGCTCAACTCGATCGTCACCGACTCCGCCCCGGGCATGTCCAACTACGTCACCGGCAACAAGGCGCAGAACAATCAGGAAGGGGTGTTTCCGGATGACACGCTGGATGCCTTCGACAATCCGCGCGTGGAATACCTGGCCGAGTACCTGCATCGCACCCGCGGCACCAGCCTGGGCATCGTGACCACAGCAGATGTGTTCGATGCCACGCCTGCCGCCAACGCGGTGCATTCTTCTGACCGCGGCCTGGGTACCGGCATCGTGGACCAGTTCTTTGATGACCGCGCGCTGACCGGTCTGCGCGTGGTGATGGGCGGCGGGCGCAAGTGGTTCCTGCCGCGCGATGGTGACGTGGTCAATGGCAGTGCGCGCCGGTCCGATCCGCGCTTTGCCGATCATGACGACCTGCGCAACGGCTGGACCACGCGCATTGGCGGCAGCAAGGTGATGCCCACGCTGCGCAGCCCGGATCCAAAGCGCAACCTGCTTGCCGAAATGCAGCAGGCTGGCTGGACGTACGCGCCGGATCGCACGGCATTGCAGGCCAAGGTGCCGGACGCGCCGGATCGTTCAGCATCGCAAGCCACCACACCCGACGCACTGCTCGGTCTGTTTGCGTTTTCCAACATGAATGTGGCCTTCGACAAGATCAATGGTCGTCGGTGTCGCGCCGGCGATCCGGCCATTCCGGCATTTGCCGGTGGCTGCGTGGCGGGGGCTGGCGGTCGCGTGCAGGTCGATGGCCAGACGTCCGTGCCGGCCACCGTGCCCACGGTGGTGGAGGACTATGGCTTTCCCGACCAGCCCATGCTGGACGAGATGACCGACAAGGCATTGCAGGTGCTCGACCGGCACAACCGCAACGGTTTTGTGCTGATGGTGGAAGGTGCCTCGATCGACAAGCAGTCACATCAGATGGACTCGGACCGCTGGATGCTGGAGGTGCTGGAGTTCGACCGCGCCGTGGCGCGCGGCAAGGCCTACGCCGCAGCGCACCCCGATACCCTGGTGATCGTGACCGCCGACCACGAATGTTCCGGTGCAGCGCTGATCGGTGCTGCCACCACCAGCGTTGCCACCCTGCGCGCCAATGCCACCGCAATGCCCGGCGCTGCGCAGCCGGCGGCGCAGGCGCAGAAGGCGGTGGGTGTCTACGAGGCCGCCGGCTTTCCGCATTACCGGATTGCGCCCGACGGTTTTCCGGTCGACACCGACATCGACGGCAAGATGCTGATCGGCTATGGCGCCAATGCCGATCGCTACGAGGCCTGGCTGTCCAACCAGCGCCCCAACCAGGACGGCCAGCAGCCCTTCGTCAAACAGGCGCCCCTGTCCACCTATCCGGTGCATCCCACCGTGCGCAATGGCCCGGACGATGCCGGCAATTTCACCGGATATCGCGGCTACTTCATCGCCGGTCAGGTGCCCGGTGACCAGGCGGTGCACACGGCGGTGGACGTACCGCTGAGCGCCTTCGGCCGCGGTGCCAGCCTGTTTGCGGGCTACCAGGACAATACTGATGTGTTCTTCCGCATGGCGCAGGCCGTGCTGGGCGGCACTCGGGCAGGTGCGCGCTGAGTCGTGCGGCCGCCGCTTGCGGTCTGCGCGCGCCGCGATCTGGCGTTCGAAAATTCCGCCGGGTGTTTCAGAGGTACTGGTGCACGGCCCCGCTCCCGGTCTGAACCCAATGGCGATCTAACGATCGGTGTACGTATGAAAGTACATCTCAATGTAGGTATTCGATGGGTATTCCACCGAAGAGGAACGTACCTGCATCATGTGGTCCGGGTATTCTGGCTTCAGACTCAGATGGCGTCCCGGTAAAAACGCCGTTTGAAATTCCTGTGCTCAGTGCAGAGTTCTTCTGACTATGGCTGAAACCCGAATGCGCCAAGGTCGATACTGGATGCCGAGAACGGCCTGGCGCTCGACCCCAAGAAGTCCAAGTACTGAAGGGGAATGGTGATGACGGTGGCCGGGTAGGCTGGATTGCCGGTTTGGCCATTCCCCACGATGGTCACGTTGTTCGTATGGATATGGACGTCGTTGCCGCTGAGGTTCACGAAGGACGGATCGGTCGCACTGCCGTTGACCCCCACCGTGCCGAAGAGTGGGCTGATCCAGTTCTGCGCGCTATATCTCAGCGTGCCACAAGGACTGCTGTAGCAATAGGTATCGAGCAAATTGAACACGCCCGCGGTCTGCGTCGTGTTCGCCGAGGCGAAGAAAATGTTGTTCCACGCCTCGGCGGTCGTGCCCGTTTCGAGCTCGAACCAGCCCAGCGTGCCAGAAGTGCCCGACAAGTCGCGCCGTGCGACGAGGGTGTTATTGTAGAAATGCAGCTGCGTCCTGTACAAGGACGGGTTGCCCTGATCGCCACCGAAATGCAGCGGTACCGTGGTGCCTTGGTTGGCATTGGCACCCGCACTGTCGTCGAAAAACGTATTGCCGAACACGCTGACGTTCAGATATGAGGCGCCGAGCGCGTTGAATCCGACTGAGCTGTCGTAGGATTCGACAAGGTCGAGGATATGGCCAATCGGCTGCGCGACCGCACCGACGAGCACGCCGTCACCGAGCTGGTTCTCGAGCACACCGTCAGGCAAGAACAGGTTGTACTCAATCAACAGGCCTGACGAGCGGTCCTTGATCAGGTCGGTAGGTGCCCCTTGGCGCGGTCCCCCAAGCCGGTTGCCGAGAAACGTGATGTTCTTTGCCTCGGAGTACACGCCATGGGCATCGCGAGTGCACTGGCCAGTGTTCCACGCGCCTTGTTGCTCGCCGAACACGCCGTTGCCGTAGATGTGGTTGTACGAGACGAGGATATTCGACGACGTGTTGCCGTTGTTCGAGTTCACGAAGATCCCGTTGTCGTTGTCCTTGATACGGTTGTGGAGGAGCGATACGTGGTCGGCGCGGATGATGTTCACGCCCGCAGCGCCGCAGCCCCAGTCGACGGGAGCATTGTTGCTGATACTCGGGTCGGAGAATGAATTCACCGAGTAGGTGGGGTTCGCGGCCGTGCCGCCGACCTCGGCGGTGGTGGCCCCCTGGATGATGAGGTTTTCGACGCTCAGATACGACACAGGGTT
Organism: uncultured Ferrovum sp.; assembly: GCA_903893215.1. Taxonomy (GTDB): domain Bacteria; phylum Pseudomonadota; class Gammaproteobacteria; order Burkholderiales; family Ferrovaceae; genus CAIVHB01. The sequence continues at coordinate 10,651 of CAITLJ010000045.1, forward strand.
GCCGTACTGGAGCCCGGTGATCGAAATCTCGCCTCCCTCATAATTTTGAGCGCTGTTCTGACCGTAGTTGAATGCCGCGGCAGTGGTGGCGTTCTTGCCAGTCAGCACGGGCTCAAAGCCGTTTTGTACGACGCCAACGATACGGATGGGGTGCGCGCTGTCGCTGCCCGAGCGGGTGAGCACCAGTCGCTCGGCATAGGGGGAACTTTTGCCATAGATGCAGACAACATCGCCTGCGGAGAGACTGTTCCAGCCGGCAAACGCCGCGATGGTTTGTGGGCCCGACGGTTGGTTGGCGCTATTTTGCAGACCGATCGTGAAGGTGTTGCCGCCTGCCGCGGGTATGGGGCAGGTTGCAGCCCCGATTTGATAACCCGGCAGCACAGCCGTTGGAGTGCCGCTGGAGCTGGTCGGGGGCGAGGCCGTCGGCGTGCTGCTCGCACCGCCGCCGCCGTTGCCGCCGTTGCCGCCGTTGCCGCCGTTGCCGCCGCCGCCGCCGCACGACATCAGCGCCATTGCAAGCACCGCGCAGGCAAACCAGGAAGCGCGGCCAAACCAGGGGGCGGAGCCAAACCAAAGGTGAGAAGCCATGCGTCCCAGAGCGGAAAAAGACTCCAAGATCCTACATGGAGTCCTTGCGATGCGTCACCGGATTACGCCCCCCAAAATTTCCAATCAGACTTCCCTGCCTGCTGCAACTATTGTTCAGCAGCGCGTTCACGATGTACCGTTATTGGGGCGTCCGCACGTCGCAGCTGCCCCACCTGCTGGGCATGATGGATATCATGCGACGACAGGTCCGACTGGCGTTCGACCTGCCGCACATCGCCCCGAGGCGCATGCATGTTGCACGCGAGGGACATCACCAAGGAACACGCAGACCATGAACCGCACCCGGACCGCCGCCCCGCTTGCACTGCTGCTGTCACTTTTGCTGACGCTTGCCGGAGGGGCAACGCAGGCCGCCGGATTCACGAGCATCAGCGCGCCGGACCCCGAAGGTGACGCGCTCGAGGTGGGCATCTGGTATCCGAGTACCACGGAGGCTGCACCGCTGGCCATGGGGCCAATCACGCAAACTGTCGCCCTGAATGCCCCAATTGCCGGTCAGGCGCTGCCTCTGGTGCTGGTCTCGCATGGCACGGGCGGTTCGCTGCTCAGCCACCATGACACCGCCATCGCCCTGGCAGACGCAGGTTTCATTGTCGCTGCCGTCGAGCATACGGGGGACAACTATCGCGACCAAAGTCGCGCGTTGCAGATCCGTGACCGCGCAAGACAGGTCAGCCGCGTGATCGATCATCTGCTCACCAACTGGGATGGTCATGCCCACATCGATGCGCTACGGATTGGCATGTTCGGCTTTTCTGCGGGTGGTTTCACCGCACTGGTCGACATCGGCGGCAAACCGGACCTGACCAGGATTGCCCCCTACTGCAAGGACCATCCATCCGACTATGCCTGTGTGCTGATTGCTGCACATCCGGAGTTTAAAGTCGGTGCGGACACCGACCGCAAGGACATGCGCGACCGGCGCATCCGTTCCGCCGTGGTGGCAGCCCCTGCCCTCGGCTATACTTTCGCTCCGGATGGCCTGCATGACGTGACCGTTCCGGTCGCGCTCTGGCGCGCGGAGCATGACATCATCGTGCCCGACCCTTGGTACACCGAAGCGGTGCGCCTGGCGTTGGCCCAGGCACCGGAATATCACCTTGTGCCAAAAGCCGGGCACTTCGATTTCCTGGCGCCGTGCAGCGCGCAACTGGCAGCCATCGCACCCCCGATCTGCGCCAGCGCGAAGGATTTTGACCGCAGCGCATTTCATGCCGAATTCAATGCTGCCGTGGTCACATTTTTCTCGAGAACGCTGGAGAACTGAGGTGTTTTCGCACGTATTTGTGAGCGTCAGTGATTTTCAGCGGGCGTTTGCCTTCTACAGTACCGTGATGGAGTGCCTGGGCGTGGAGCAACGCTTCCATGATGCGGACAAGCCCTGTGCCGGCTGGCAAAGTGCGGGGCAGTCCCGCCCCTATTTCGTGATCTGCAGGCCCTTCAATGGTCAAGCGCATGCGCCAGGCAACGGACAGATGGTCGCCTTCCTGGCCGGCAATCGCGCCACCGTGCGCGAGAGCCACCGGATCGCCCTCGCACTGGGCGGAACGTGCGAAGGTGAACCTGGCCTGCGGCCGGAGTACCACGCAAATTACTACGGCGCGTACTTCCGCGATCCCGACGGCAACAAGGTCTGCATCGCCTGCCATGAGGTCGAGGACGGCATTCCTGGATGAGTCGGCCAGCCGGCAGGCGCAAAAAAAGCTGGCTGCGCGTTCTAAGGAAGGGTTTGCAGTCATCCCTCGCGTGTCCGCGACAAGTCGCCGTCGCTGGCAGGTTGTGAGAGCAAAGATCCAAGGAGAGCTCGACATGTCAACTGCAGGCAAAACTGCCATCGTGCCGCGTGAAAACCTCGATTTCGGTCTGGACGGTGACATTCCACGCCATTGGCTCGGTGGTGATCCGTTCAAGACCCGTTTTTTCGATGCGCTGTCGGTGACGTTTCCCGAAGGGGAGCGCTTCTTCATCAGTTGCGTGCGCGACTATCGCGAGCAGGTAAGTGATGTGAGCCTGCAGGAGGAGATCAGGGCGTTCATGCGTCAGGAAGCGCAGCACGGCCGGGTTCACACGCTTTACAACAACCGGTTGAAGGCGCACGGCATTGACGTGGATTGGCTGGAGCGCATGCAGCGGGAAACGCAGGACAGGATCCGCCGTCACCGCTCAAGGAAAATGACCATTGCCACCACGGCAGCCTTTGAGCATCTGACCGCCATCATGTGCCATGGCTTTGTCGAACGAAAAGACCTCGTTGCAGACTTCGACCCGCGCATGCGCGCAATGTACGCATGGCACGCGATGGAAGAAGTCGAGCACAAGGCCGTGGCCTTCGATGTCATGCAGAAGGTGGCTAACGTCGGCTACTTACGCCGCACTGGGGCGATGCTGATGATCAGCTTTTTCTATCTGATCCGCACCTTCAGCCTGATGCATTACATGCTGCGCAAGGATGGCTATGGCTTCTGGCGGCAAACTTTGCTCTGGCCGGCGGGCCTGTGGTGGCTGTACAAGCCGAAGCGCGGCTTGTGGACCGGCGTGATGGGGCACTACCTGCAGTATTTCAGGCCTGGCTTTCACCCCTGGGACGAAGGACAACTACACTCCTATCAAGTGTGGCTGGAGGTATTCAATCGCACCGATGATCCGCTGGAGGCTGCCGACGGCGTCTACGCATCGCTGAAGGCCTGATCCGGACAGGCGACGAGCCACGCATTGCTGCGTCGTCCGTGTGTTGATCGGTCGGCATGGTTGCGTGACCGTGACCGGCGCGCAGATGTGTGATCCTGCGGAGTGATCCCTCTTGCTCAGGCGGATCTCGATGATCTTTCCGGCGTCCCCACACGCGAAATGGCCGTTCTAGCGCTTCGGCCGACTCCAGATGCGGGATCAGGCGGTTGTCGATAGGGATGCCATGGCCGCCCGTGGCGAAGGACACCACGTAGTAGCCGATTCCACCCAGCACGGTCAGCGAAGGCCAACGATGGCCAGCACGACCTCCACGAGCACGACCTCCACGAGCAGGGCCGTAAAGGTTACCCGCGCAAAGATCAGCGCCCACGCCGCGGCGGGGGCAAGTGGTTTCGGCCGCTGGACTCGCACCGCGGATGCTGGGGGTGCTCGAGTTCGACCGCGCCGTGGCGCGCGGCAAGGCCGACGCCGCTCCCGATTTGAACCCAATGGCGATCTAACGATCGGTGTACGTATGAAAGTACATCTCAATGTAGGTATTCGATGGGTATTCCAGTGAAGAGGAACGTACCTACATCCATGGTTAAAAGATCATTGGTGATAAAACCGCATGGGGCCCGGCCAGCAGTCCTGGCGGGCCCAACCGATGCCGATACGATCGCTGCAATCCGGTCAATCCAGGTCCGCTATAGGCCGGGAGCCGCCTGAGGGCAGTGGCGGTAAGCAGCCGCCCCCTGAGCCGGGCCGCCAGCAGCAGACCTCTGAGCCGGGCCGCCAGCAGCAGACCCCACCTACCTCGCGGAAGAGCACGGAGGGTGTTGTCGACTTTAATTGTCAGGAACAGTTGATGCGATCCTGCGGCGTGTAACGGTGGCGCGGGCGTCGCACGTGCGTCTGCTGGACGCCGCATATGTCTGTGCGTACCCGCCTGCACTCAGCGGGTTTTTGCTCAGTAGGTCTTGTAGGGCAGGAACTTGCCGCTCATGGTTATGCTGACGCGGTCACCCTTCGGATCGGGCTGGCGCTGCAGGTCCATGTGGAAGTCGATGGCCGACATGATGCCGTCGCCGAATTCTTCGTGGATCAGCGCCTTGAAGGTGGTGCCGTAAACACTGATCAATTCGTAGAATCGGTAGATCAGCGGGTCGGTCGGCACGGCGGTGGGCAGTGAGCCCTTGTAAGGCACAACCTGTAGCAGCTTGACCGCCATGTCGGGCAGGTCGAACAGCTTGCCCAGCTTGGCTGCCTGCCCGGCATCGAAGGTCATCTGACCCAGACAGCCGGCGGTTACCCATTCCTTCGACAGACCAAGTTCTTTGGCGACATCGGCCCACTTCAGGCCTTTCGCGATCTTGTTCGTAATGATCAGTTCGGTAACATCCATCCGGTTCATGCGTGTTTCTCCAAAAATTAGAGGCGGTGTGGCGAAGCAATCCCTATGCCGCTGACACGCCGCGTTCCGGCGCGTTCCCTGCGCCGGGCTGGTAACCCTGCGATACTGTGGAGAAGACGGGTGCAGGGTCAGGGTGCGGGGTGCGGGGTGGGGTGCCAGCGTGCAAGCATGCCAGCGTGCCAGCGTGCCAGCGTGCCAGCGTGACAGCATGCCAGCGTGACAGAGTCCAAATACAGAGGGTTTCGGGATGATCGTTTGGTTGCAATCCTTTCAGCGTTACTGGGCACTGGCGCTGGCCGCGCTGATGCTGGCGCTGGCCTGGCCGATCGGCGCGCGCATGGGCATGCCGGTGTGGGGCTTCGGGCTGTGCTTCGCCTTGCTGCTGGTGGGGGTGCGCGATGTGCTGCAGCCGCGCCACGCCATCCTGCGCAACTATCCGATCATCGGCCACCTGCGTTTCTTTCTGGAATTCATCCGCCCGGAAATGCGTCAGTATTTCTTCGAGTCGGACACTGAAGCTGCACCGTTTTCGCGCAACCAACGCTCCATTGTTTATCAGCGCGCCAAGCAGGACGTCGACAAGCGTCCCTTCGGTACCCAGCTCGATCCCTATGCCGAGGGCTACGCCTGGATCAACCACTCGGTCCAGCCGGCGCAGGTGGCCTCGCACGATTTTCGGGTGCAGGTGGGCGGGCCGGAGTGCACCCGGCCTTACCAGGCCAGCCTGCTCAATATTTCGGCGATGAGCTTTGGCGCACTGTCGGCCAATGCCATCCGGGCGCTCAATGGCGGCGCCCGGCGCGGTGGATTCGCTCACGACACCGGCGAGGGATCGATTTCGGTGCATCACCGGGTGCACGGCGGTGATCTGGTCTGGGAGGTGGGAACCGGCTATTTCGGCTGCCGCACGGCCGATGGCCGGTTCGATGCCCAGGCCTTTGCCCGACAGGCGCAGGACGCGCAGGTGAAAATGATCGAGATCAAGCTGTCGCAGGGCGCCAAGCCAGGGCATGGTGGCGTATTGCCCGGAGCCAAGGTGACCGCGGAAATCGCCGCGGCGCGCGGCGTGCCGTCAGGCGTGGATTGTGTGTCGCCGGCCGGCCATTCGGCCTTTGACTCGCCGGTCGGCCTGCTGGAATTCGTGCGCGAATTGCGCACCCTGTCCGGCGGCAAGCCGGTGGGCTTCAAGCTGGCGATCGGCCACCCATGGGAGTGGTTTGCGATGGCCAAGGCCATGCTTGAAACCGGCATCACGCCGGATTTCATCGTGGTGGATGGCAAGGAAGGCGGCACCGGCGCCGCGCCGGCCGAATATATCGACCGCATGGGGGTGCCGATGCGTGAGGGGCTGCTGCTGGTGCACAACACGCTGGTCGGCATCGGGCTGCGCGATCGTATCCGCATTGGCGCGGCCGGCAAGATCATCACCGCCTTTGACATGGCGCGCACCCTGGCATTGGGCGCTGACTGGTGCAACGCGGCGCGTGGTTTCATGTTTGCGCTGGGCTGTATCCAGGCGCAGTCCTGTCACACCGACAAATGCCCGACTGGCGTCGCCACCCAGGACAGCCTGCGCCAGCGCGCGCTCAACGTGCCGGACAAGGCCGAGCGGGTGTTCCACTTTCACCAGAACACCCTGGCGGCATTGGCCGACATGGTGGCCAGTGCCGGACTGTCACATCCCGAGCAGTTGGGGCCGGAGCACATCATGGTGCGGATCAGTCCGTTCGCTGCCAAGCCGCTGGCAGCCATGTACGACTTTCTGGAGCCGGGCGAACTGCTGCACGATGCCAGCCGACTGCCGGTGTTTGCCGCGTTCTGGCCGCACGCGCAGGCGCACAGCTTCACGCTGCCGTCGGTCGTGATTGCCAATGCCTCCCACGCACGCGCCGCCACCGGCGTGGGGGAACTGTGATGGCCGCCATCGCGCCAACGCGCGGCGCGCACCCGCGTGCGCTCACCACCCTGTTCTTCACCGAGATGTGGGAGCGCTTCAGCTACTACGGCATGCGTGCCCTGCTGGTGCTATATCTGGTCAAGGCCGCCGGCTACAGCCGCGCGGATGCCCTCGCGCTCTATGCCACCTACACCGGCCTGGTCTACCTGTCCCCGGTACTGGGCGGATATGTATCGGATCGCTACCTTGGCTATCGCAAGGCGATCCTGGCAGGCGGCCTGATCATCATGCTGGGGCACTTTGCCATGGCGGTGCCGTCCATGCTGCACTTTGCGCTGGGGCTGATCGTGATCGGCACCGGCCTGTTCAAGCCCAATATCACCACCTTCCTGGGTACCTTTTACGGTGAGCAGGATCCGCGCCGCGATGGCGGTTTCACCATCTTCTACATGGGCATCAACCTGGGCGCGTTCATGGCGCCACTGGTGGCGGGTACACTGGGGCAGACCGTAGGCTGGGACTGGGGCTTTGCCTCTGCCGGGGTGGGCATGGCTTTCGGTCTGCTGCAGTTCTGGCTGGGGCGAGCGCGCCTTGGCACGGCAGGATTTCCACCGGGGCAGTCCGCACTGACCGGACGCGATGGCCTGCATATCCTGGCCATTGCTGGCGGCGCCATCGCCTTTCTTGCAGCCATGTTTGCCGTCTGGCCTGCCCTGGCGCCGCTGTGGGCGGGGGTGCCGCTGGTTGCCCGGGTGCTGGTGCCACTCGCGCTGATCGGGTGGTTGCTGCGCGATGTGCAGCGGCATGAGGGGGGTGTGGCCACCCAGCGCGTATTGGCGATCCTGGTGTTATGCGCCTTCGTGATTGCCTTCTGGACCGGTTTTGAGCAGGCCGGCGGCACCATGAGCCTGTTTGCCGACCATCAGACCGACCGTCATCTGTTTGGCTGGGAAATTCCGGCCGCCTGGTTCCAGTCGGTCAACCCGCTCACCATCCTGTTGCTGGCGCCGGTGTTCTCGTGGTTCTGGAACCGGCTCGACACCAGTCGGTTTGCCCTGTCCACGCCGGCCAAGATGGCGGTAGGCATGATCATCCTCGGGCTGGGCTTTGCCCTGCTGTATGTGGCGCAGCAGCGCGCCGATCTGCTTGGGGTGGTGGGTCCCCAGTGGCTGGTGGGGGTGTATGTGCTGCACACCATGGGCGAGTTGTGCCTGTCGCCGATCGGACTTTCGATGGTGACCAAGCTGGCCCCCGTGCGACTCGCCGCCCTGCTGATGGGCGTCTGGTTCATCGCCAACGGCGTGGCTGGCTACCTCGCCGGAATTCTGGAGAGTTTGCTCACCAACAGCGGTTTGCCACTGTTTGCCGTGCTGATGGGCAGCTCGATCGGTGCCGGCCTGCTGCTGCTGTTGCTGACGCCAATCCTGAAAGGCTGGATGCACGGGCGCGGCTGAGCGCGCCCGTCTTGCACTTGCCGTCTTGCACTTGCCGTCTTGCGCTTGCGGTCAGGCGCTTGCCCTCAGGCGCGACGGCGA
>CAITLJ010000046.1 GCA_903893215.1 uncultured Ferrovum sp.
CTGTGCACCACCACCCCCGGCAAGTCATTGACCAACAGCAGCGGTTTTTCCAGGCCGGTTTCGGTGATCAGGGTACCCGCCGGCAACAGATTATCGAAGTAGCCCTGGGCAACCTGGGGGGCCAGACGGGCATCCTTGTCGACCTTGACGGTGACCTGGCCGACCGCCCCTTCCATCACCTGCAGGGTAATCATGCCATCCTTGACACTCTGCTTGGGCACGAACACCTGAGCGAGGAAATAACGCTGATCGCGGTAATGGTTCTTGATGGTCTCGGCCGCCTCGTTGATGCGGTCGAGGGTGAGGTCCTGCCCGGTAAAGTCGTTCAGCAATGCCTGCAGCACCGCTTCGGAATACGCCGTATTGCCGACGAAATGAAAGGCGGTGACGTGGATGCTGGGCCCGGCCACCGCGCCGGATGTGGCCGGCTTGGCGGGATTGGCCTTGTTATCGATCAGCCCGTCTGCCGGTTTGGGCGCAGTGTCGGTGGCCGGTCGGTTGGCGTTGAGCACCGTGCCGGCACTGGGCACGGGGTCGGCCCAGGCAGGCGCGGCGGTGGACAGAAGCGAGGCCAGCGTGACGGCCCCCGCAGCAGACAGAATATGTTTCTGCTTCAAATGCTGTTTCAAAGCCTTCCTCCACAACGTGTTGTCCGACTGGCCGCCTCAACGCCATATGCCTGCAAGCTGCCTGAGGTTGAGCCCTGCGCATGACACAAATAAAAGCAGCCGACATTCGCACGTCGGCCGCCCGGGTACTGGACGGAGCAATCTCCACTTGGTGACGGCGCGACAGACCGCACACCGCCCACCTATTTGCTCGAAAGTATAGCCGCTATTTAATAATTATCAATCGGGTCCATCAATTAAGGGTTTATTAAATGCTGGCAGGGGCAATGCATTTCGCAGCGTCACTGCAGACCGCTGGCGCGGGCCAGATCAGACCTTCACGCAATCCACGAAATAGCTGACCTTGCCATCCACCTCGGCCTTGGTGAGGCCATGGATGTCGGTCTCAAAGCCCGGAAAGCGCGCATTGAAGCTTTGGGCAAACTTGAGGTAGCGCACGATGGTGGCATTGAACTGCTCGCCCGGAATCAGCAGGGGAATGCCCGGCGGATAGGGGGTGAGCAGCATGGCGGTGATGCGCCCTTCCAGTTCGTCGATCGGCACCCGTTCGATCTTCTTGTGCGCCATGCAGCTGAACGCATCGGCCGGCTTCATGGCGGGCGTCATTTCCGACAGGTACATTTCGGTGGTCAGCCGCGCGATATCGTTCTCGCGGTACACGGTGTGGATCTGGTCGCACAGTTCGCGCAGGCCGATCTTTTCGTAGCGCGGGTACTTGGCCACGAACTCCGGCAGCACGCGCCACAGCGGCTGGTTGCGGTCGTAGTCGTCCTTGAACTGCTGCAGCTCGGTCACCAGAGTGTTCCAGCGGCCCTTGGTGATGCCGATGGTGAACATGATGAAGAACGAGTACAGGCCGGTCTTCTCGATCACCACGCCGTGCTCGGCCAGATACTTGGTCAGCACCGAGGCCGGGATGCCGGTGGCCGCAAATTCGCCATCGACGTTCAGGCCCGGGTTGATGATGGTGGCCTTGATCGGGTCAAGCATGTTGAAGCCCGGCGCCACGTCGCCAAAGCCGTGCCACTTGTCATTGGGGCGCAGCACCCAGTCCTCGCGCGAGCCCAGGCCTTCCTCGCCCAGGTCTTCCGGGCCCCACACCTTGAACCACCAGTCGGTGCCCCACTCCTCGTCCACCTTGCGCATGGCGCGGCGAAAGTCCAGCGCTTCGCTGATCGACTCTTCCACCAGCGCGGTGCCGCCGGGCGACTCCATCATGGCGGCGGCCACGTCGCAGGACGCGATGATGGCGTACTGCGGACTGGTGCTGGTGTGCATCAGGTAGGCTTCGTTGAACACGTCACGATCCAGCTTGACCGTCTGGCTGTCCTGCACCAGGATCTGCGACGCCTGCGACAGGCCGGCCAGCAGCTTGTGGGTGGACTGGGTGGAGAACACCATTGACTGCTTGCAGGGCACGCGATCGCGACCGATCGCGTGCATGTCACGATAGAAGTCGCTGAAGCTGGCATGCGGCAGCCAGGCTTCGTCAAAGTGCAGGGTATCGAGATGGCCGTCGAGCAGGCTCTTGATGGTTTCGACGTTGTAGATAATGCCGTCGTAGGTGCTTTGCGTGATGGTGAGGATGCGCACTTCGCCGGTGGCCTCCCGCGCAAAGGGGTTGGCGGCAATCTTGCGTTTGATGTTGTCCGGGTGGAATTCCGCCAGCGGGATCGGGCCGATGATGCCGTAGTGATTGCGCGTGGGCGTCAGGAACACCGGAATCGCGCCAGTCATCATGATGGCGTGCAGGATCGACTTGTGGCAGTTACGGTCCACCACCACCACGTCGCCCGGCGCCACGGTGCTGTGCCAGACAATCTTGTTGCTGGTGCTGGTGCCGTTGGTGACAAAGAACAGGTGGTCTGCGTTGAAGATGCGCGCCGCATTGCGCTCGGACGCCTGCACCGGGCCGGTGTGATCCAGCAGCTGGCCCAGCTCATCCACCGAATTGCACACGTCGGCGCGCAGCATGTTTTCGCCAAAGAACTGGTGGAACATCTGCCCCACCGGGCTCTTCAGGAACGCCACACCACCGGAGTGACCCGGGCAGTGCCATGAATAGGAACCGTCAGACGCGTAATGCACCAGGGCCCGGAAGAAGGGCGGGGCCAGCGAGTCCAGATACACGCGCGATTCACGCACGATGTGCCGGGCCACAAACTCGGGCGTGTCCTCGAACATGTGGATGAAGCCGTGCAGTTCCTTCAGCACGTCGTTCGGGATGTGCCGCGAGGTGCGCGTTTCGCCGTACAGAAAGATGGGAATATCGGCATTCTTCCAGCGCACTTCCTGCACGAAAGCGCGCAGGCTTTTGAGGGCCAGTGCCGTGTCGTCCACGCTGCCACTGCCAAATTCCTCGTCGTCAATCGACAGGATAAAGCCGGAAGCGCGCGACTGCTGCTGGGCGAATGACGTCATGTCGCCAAAGCTGGTCACCCCCACCACTTCGATCCCTTCCTCCTCGATCGCCTTGGCCAGGGCACGGACACCAAAGCCGCTGGCGTTTTCGGAGCGGAAGTCCTCGTCGATGATGACGATCGGGAATCGGAATTTCATTGGGGCGATGCTCCGCACAAAGACTGGAATGGAAAGGACAGCGGCCCGTCAGACGGGCCGCTTCGGACTGACACCAGGGCGGGCAGCGTGACTATTGCCCGGCGGCCGTCGCCCTGGCTGCGTGGGTGACAATCGGTTCGACGTCGGCGAAGCGATAGTCCCTGTATTCCTGCCGCAAGGTCAACTTGGATATCTTACCCGTCGCCGTGTGCGGCAAAGATTGCACAAATATGACATCGTTGGGCAGCCACCAGCGCGCCACCTTGCCGGACAACACGTCCAGCACCTGCTCACGGGTGACCTGCGCGCCCTCGCGCCGCACCACCAGCAGCAGGGGACGCTCATCCCATTTGGGATGTGGCAGGCCGATCGCGGCCGCCTCCGCCACACCGGGGTGCGCCAGCGCCGCGTTTTCGAGGTCGATCGAACTGATCCACTCACCGCCAGACTTGATCACATCCTTCGAGCGGTCGGTGATCTGAACGATGCCCTCGTGGTCGATATTGGCCACATCACCGGTGGGAAACCAGCCATCGACCAGCGGTGATTGTGCACGGCCAGCCGGAAAGTAGCTGTCTGCCACCCAGTGACCGCGCACCATCAGGTTGCCGGTGGAGCGCCCATCATGGACCACTGGCTGACCCGCCTGATCGAAGATCTCGATGCGGATACCGAACAGTGCCCGCCCCTGCCGGTAGCGCAGGGTGGCAGCCACTTCGGCCGGTGTGGTGTTGCGCGGTGCAGCCAGTGCAGCAATCGGGCTGGTCTCGGTCATGCCCCAGCCGTGCAGCACCTCGATGCCAAACTCGTTGACGTACGCATCCGACAGCGCTGGCGGGCAGGCCGCCCCCCCCACCATCAGGCGCTTGAGGGCCGAGGGCTTGCGACCGCGCGCACGCATGGTCTGCAACAGGGACAACCAGACAGTGGGCACGCCCACACTGATGGTAACCGCTTCGCTGTCAAGCAGATCGAACACGCTGTCGCCATCCAGCCGGGCACCTGGCATCACCATCTTGCAGCCCACGATGCCACCGCTGAAGGGCAGCCCCCAGGCGTTGACGTGAAACATGGGCACCACCGGAAGCACGGTGTCGCGCGCCGACAGGTTGAGCACATCGGGTGCAATACTGACCAGGCTGTGCATCAGGGTGGAGCGGTGCGAGTACAGCACCCCCTTGGGATTGCCGGTAGTGCCGGAGGTGTAGCACAGTGCCGCGGCTGCGGTTTCGGGCAGCTCGGGCCAGGCAAAGGTGGTGGGCTGAGTCTGCAGCAGGCTTTCGTAATCGCGCAGGTCGGGCAAGGCCGCCAGGCGTCGGGCCATGGTGGCCTGCGCGGCGGCTGCGTCGTCCGGTGCCAGTGCCTTGCCAGCTGCGGCAGTGGCCTCGCTGACGGCTGCAGCGAGTTCACCGGCATTGCACAGGGCCACCCAGTGACGCACGGTGGGCAGGTCGGCGGCCAGACTGGCCACCAGCGGCAGCAGCGCCGGATCAAAGAACACCGCCTGATCGGCTGCGTCGTTCACGATGTAACGCAGCTGCTCGGGAAACAGGCGCGGATTGATGGTGTGCAGGATGGCGCCCATACCCGGCACGGCATAATACAACTCCAGGTGACGCGCACTGTTCCAGGCCAAGGTGCCCACCCGGGTTTCGCGCTTGATGCCCAGCGCGTCAAGGGCATGCGCAAGTTGCGCAGCCCGGCCGGCCAGTTGCCCCCACGTGCTGCGCACCACCGCACCGGTGGCGGTGCTCGACACCACCTCGGTCGTGGCGTGGGCCTGGCTGGCATGGGTGAGGATGGAGGAAATCAGCAGCGGCTGTTCCATCATCTGGCCGCGAATGAAAGGAGTGCTCATGGGGTAGGCCTCGCTCCGGCCGCACAGGTGCACCGGTCAGGCAGGTCGATGCCGCCCGGCTCCTTCGGCTCATGTGTTTGTATTGTTTTTGTTACCGATCCAGCATAACAAAACCGACCGGCCAAGGGTATCGGTCGTTTGTACTATCCAGACCCGGCCGGGGCGCCGGTTGGGGCGATCCTGTCCAGGATGGCAGGATCCAGATCCCCCGATTCAGATCATCCGGTTCAGATCACCTTGGAATACCGCGCGGCATTGGCCTGGGCCAGGTGGCCGTCAAACGCCATCGCCACATGCCGGATCAACAGCCGGCCCGGGGGCAACACCTCGATGGTGTCGCGGCCGAGACGCACCAAACCGTCGTCGGCCAGTGCTTGCAGGTAGGGCTGGGCATCGGCAAAGTAGGTCCAGAAATCGATGCCAAAGCGCCGCCCCAGGCGGGTCAGGTTGACCACCTGCTGGCACATCAGCGCCTGGATCAGCTCACTGCGCACCACGTCGTCCTCGGTGAGCGTGTACCCACGCGCCACCGGCAGGCGGCCGCTGGCAATGGCGCTTTCCCACACGTCCAGATTCTTGGCATTCTGCAGGAAGCTGCCGCCCACCGAGCCGATCGCGCTCACGCCAAAGCCCAGCAGTTCGCACTCGGCATGGGTGGAGTAGCCCTGGAAATTGCGCTGCAAGGTACCGTTCTGACGCGCCTGCGCCAGTTCATCGCTGTGCAGCGCGAAATGGTCCATACCGATGTAGCTGTAACCCGCGGCAGCCAGCGTGGCAATCGAGGCCCCAAGCAGGGTGAGTTTCTGCTCGGCGCTGGGCAGTGCCGCGGCCGGCATGCGCGCCTGCGCAGGAAAGCGCTCCGGCAGATGCGCATAATTGTAGAGCGCGATGCGGTCCGGACGCTGCGCAATCACTTTTTGCAAGGTGACGGCAAACCGTGCCGGGGTCTGGAAAGGCAACCCGTAAATCAGGTCCACGCTGATCGAGCGGAAGCCATGACGGCGCGCCGCCTGTAATACCTGCAGGGTTTGCGCCTCGGTCTGGATGCGGTTGATCGCCTTCTGCACCTCGGAATCAAAGTCCTGCACGCCCAGGCTGAGCCGGTTGAACCCCAGGCTGGCCAGATGGACAATGCGCGACTCGTCCACGCTGCGCGGATCCACCTCGATGCTGCATTGCGCATCGGGCGCGAGCGAAAATGCGCGGCGCGCTGCCAGCATCAGCCGCTCCAGGTCGTGGTTATCCAGGAAGGTGGGGGTGCCGCCACCCAGGTGCAACTGGGTGGCGACACGGGCGCCCTGCAAATGCCGGGCAACCAGTTCCATTTCGTCGATCAGGAAATCCACGTAGCGGGTGCCGCGCGCAAGGCGGCGGGTGGGAATGCGGTGGCACCCGCAGTACAGGCACAGGGTTTGGCAGAACGGCACATGGAAGTACAGCGAGAGGGGGCGGCTGGCGTCGCGCGCGACCAGAGCCGCCTCGGCACGGACCAGGGAAAAATCGTTTTCGAAGCGGTCTGCGCTCGGGTAGGAGGTGTAGCGCGGTCCCTGCCGGTCGTAACGGCGGATCAGGTCGGGAGAAAACAGGGCGGCTTCGGTCATGGCTGGGAGTGCATCCGGACAGGTCAGGCCTCCACGATAGGGCCAGGTGCGCCCGCCCGGCTTGACCTGGATCAAGACCGCCGCACATGTCGGGCATCGCCATGCTGGCGACCGCGGCGCTGTCCGCCGACCGGCGGGTGCCTGCCCTGTGCCCCGCCCGCCGTTTCAGGTGAGCAGGCGCGCCGCCTGGTCGATGCCTTCCAGCGTGAGCGGTTCCATGCGGCCGGCCAGCAGGCGCTCGGTGATCTGGATCGAGGGACCGTACTGCCACTCATTCTTGGGGACCGGATTGAGCCACACATGGTGCGGAAACTGGCGCAGCAGGCGCTCCAGCCAGACGCGGCCGGCTTCCTCGTTCCAGCCCTCGACGCTGCCGCCGGGCTCGATGATTTCATAGGGCGCCATGTGCGCATCGCCCACAAAGATCAGCCGCCAGTCGCGGCCATACTTGTTGAGCACGTCCCAAAGCGGAATCTTTTCACTGCCGCGACGCACGTTGCTCTTCCAGACCGCGTCGTAAACGAAGTTGTGAAAATAAAAATGCTCCAGATGGCGGAACTCGCTGCGCGCAGCGGAGAACAGGTCCTCGCAGACCTTGACGTGGTCATCCATCGAGCCGCCCACGTCCAGGAACAGCAGGATCTTCATGCGATTGCGCATTTCGGCCTGCATGCGGATATCCAGATAGCCGGCATTGTCGGCCGTGGCACGCAGGGTGCCGTTCAGGTCGAGCTGGTCCGCCGGTCCTTCCCGCGCCAGCCGGCGCAGGCGGCGCAACGCCACCTTGAGGTTGCGCAGACCCAGCGCCTGGTCACCGTCCAGATCGCGAAAGACGCGCTGGTCCCACACCTTGACCGCGCGGCGGTGACGCGACCCGTCCTGTCCGATGCGCACGCCTTCGGGGTTGTAACCGTCCGCTCCGTAGGGTGAGGTGCCACGTGTGCCCACCCATTTGTTGCCCCCCTCGTGCCGGCCTTTCTGCTCGGCCAGACGCTTGCGCAGGGTGTCCATCAGCTTGTCGAAGCCGCCAAGCGCCTCGACTGCGGCTTTTTCTTCGGCAGTAAACACGCGCTGGGTCAGCGAACGCAGCCAGTCCTCCGGGATGGTGGCCGCCGCTGCCGGATCGTCAGCACCGCCCAGGCCAATCCCTTTAAAGTAGGCACCGAAGGCGCGGTCAAAGCGGTCGAAATGCGCCTCGTCCTTGACCAGCACCAGCCGTGAAAAATGATAAAAATCTTCGGTGCGAAAACTGCACACTCCTGCCTGCAGACCCTCGAGCAGGCTCAGGAATTCTCGCAGCGACACGGGCACGCCGGCGGCGCGCACCTGATCCAGAAAACTGAACAGCATGGCGCCTGCCGCCTCAGCGCCCGCGCCGGCTCATGAAAGCCAGCCGCTCGAACAGGTGCACGTCCTGCTCATTCTTGAGCAGGGCGCCATGCAGCGGCGGAATGGTGCGCTTCTGATCGTCGCTGTGCAGCGCTTCAGCCGGAATGTCCTCGGCTACCAGCAGTTTCAGCCAGTCGAGCAGTTCGCTGGTGGACGGCTTTTTCTTCAGTCCGGGCAGTTCCCGGACGTCGAAAAACAGCTTGAGCGCCTGCGACAGGAGGGTCTTTTTCAAGTCGGGAAAATGCACTGCCACGATCTGCTCCATGGTGTCGCGATCCGGAAAGCGGATGTAGTGGAAGAAGCAGCGGCGCAGGAACGCGTCCGGCAACTCTTTTTCATTGTTGCTGGTGATGATGATCAACGGCCGATGCACGGCGCGCACGGTCTGGCGCGTCTCGTACACGTAGAACTCCATGCGGTCGAGCTCACGCAGCAGGTCGTTGGGAAACTCGATGTCGGCCTTGTCGATCTCGTCGATCAGCAGCACCACCGGCTGTTCGGCCTCGAAGGCCTGCCACAGGGTGCCCTTGACGATGTAATTGGCGATGTCGTGCACGCGGGCATCGCCCAGCTGCGAGTCGCGCAGCCGCGACACCGCATCGTATTCGTACAAGCCCTGCTGCGCCTTGGTAGTGGACTTTACATGCCATTGCAGCAAGGGCCGGCCCAACGCCTGCGCCACCTCCTCTGCCAACATGGTCTTGCCGGTGCCCGGCTCACCCTTGATCAGCAGCGGCCGCTGCAGGGTGAGCGCGGCATTCACCGCCAGGGTGAGGTCGGGGGTGGCCACATAGGCCGCAGTGCTGGCAAAACGCATGAAAGGGTCTCCTCGTATCCTGCGCCGATCATACCTAAAACAAACGTCTGACCGCCACGCAGGCGGCTGTGCTGGTTTAAACTGTGCAGTTACCCGTTTCTTCAGGCCATCCCATGTCCGCCCAGGACACCCCGCCAAACACCAGCGCAGCGCCCACCGGTCCGCGCGACACGCGCGGCCGCCCGCTGCGCGATCTGCGCATCTCGGTCACCGACCGCTGCAATTTTCGTTGTACCTACTGCATGCCGCGCGAGGTGTTTGGCAAGGACTATGCGTTCCTGCCCCACCGCGACCTGCTCAGCTTTGAGGAAATCACCCGGCTGGCCGGCCTGTTCGTCGCCGAGGGGGTGCAAAAGATCCGGCTGACTGGCGGTGAACCGCTGTTGCGCCGCGACATCGACCGGCTGGTGGCACAACTGGCCACCCTGCCCGGCATCGACCTGTCGCTGACCACCAATGGCAGCCTGCTCGCCAAGCGCGCCGTGGCGCTGAAGGCCGCCGGCCTGCACCGGGTGACCGTCAGCCTGGACGCGATCGACGAGGCCACCTTCCAGAAGATGAATGACGCCGACTATCCGGTGGCACGCGTGCTGGAGGGCATTGCGGTGGCGGCGGCGGCAGGCCTTGGCCCGATCAAGGTCAATGCGGTGATCCAGCGCGGCGTGAACGAACACGCCATCCTCGATCTGGCCCGCCATTTTCGCGGCACACCGCACATCGTGCGGTTTATCGAATTCATGGATGTGGGCGCAAGCAATGGCTGGCGCCTGGACGAGGTGGTGCCGTCGCGCGAACTGGTGGACCGCATCCATGCCGAGTTTCCGCTGCGCAGCCTGCAGCCGCAGTACGCAGGCGAGGTGGCGCAGCGGTGGGCCTATGAGGATGGCGCAGGTGAGGTTGGCGTGATCTCGTCGGTCACCCAGGCGTTTTGCAGTTCGTGCTCGCGGCTGCGCCTGTCTACCGACGGGCAACTGTTCACCTGCCTGTTTGCACAGTCTGGCACCGACCTGCGCACCGCGTTGCGCGCGGGTGCTGATGACAACACCCTGCGCGACCTGCTGCGCACGGTCTGGACGGCGCGCACCGACCGGTATTCCGAGATTCGCACCGAAGACACCGCGCGCCAGCAAAAAATCGAGATGAGCTACATCGGCGGCTGATTGCAGTCAGCGCGGCCCCAGGCGGCGACGGACTGCAGGAAGCTTGGCCGCAGGCGGCGACGGACTGCAGGAAGCTTCGCCGCAGGCGGCGACGGACTGCAGGAAGCTTCGCCGCCGCCGGCGGCGGCTTCGGCGCGCGTCATGTGCTGCACAGCGCGCCAGCCGCGCGCGAACTTTTGATTGATCCCGGCAATCCACTGCCAAACCCACTGCGGAAGCGTCATGAACCAAGCCCCAACCCCCCACCCGATCTTTGCCGACGACTACGACCCGAACGCGCTTGGCATGGAGGACGCCGCAGCACGTCTGCTGGCTGCCATGGCGCAGCCGAATGGTGTGGAATGGGTGAGCTTGCGCAATGCACTGGGCCGGGTGCTGGCCGAACCCTTGCAGGCCACGGTGGCCGTGCCCGCCCACCGCAGTTCGGCGATGGACGGCTATGCCCTGCGCACCAGCGATTTCATGGCGCCGGGCGGCGCGCTGGATGCGGCCGGCCCGGCACTCACCACCGGGAAGCCCCTGCGTCTGCCGCTGGTCGGCACCTCGGCGGCTGGTCACCCGTTCACGGACATGCTGCCGGCAGGTGCCGCCATCCGCATCATGACCGGCGCCGTGGTGCCAGACGCAGCCGATGCGGTGATCATGCAGGAACGTGTGCAGCGCGACGGCGACCATCTGCTGATCGACCCCGCCGTCTTTCCGCGACCCGGCAGCAACACCCGCGCGGCGGGCGAAGACCTGGCCTTGGGCGCCCTCGCCTTGCCGGCTGGCCGGCGCATCCGCCCGGCCGATCTTGGACTGGCCGCGTCGCTGGGCCTGGCCGAAGTGCCGGTCCGTCCACGGCTGCGCGTGGCGTTCTTCTCGACCGGCGACGAGCTGTGCTCGATTGGTCAGCAACCCGCGGTCGGCCAGGTGTTCGACAGCAATCGCTACACCCTGTTTGGCATGCTGGAGCAACTGGGGGTGGAAGTGCACGACCTGGGCGTGGTGCGCGATACGCCCGCCGACCTTGAACTGGCGTTCCGGCGCGGTATTGCCTGCGCCGATGTGCTGGTGAGCAGCGGCGGCGTGTCGGTGGGCGATGCCGATTTCGTGCGCGGCATGCTGGAGCGCCTGGGTCAGACCGTATTCTGGAAGATTGCGGTCAAACCCGGTCGTCCGTTTGCTTACGGCAAGCTGGAAGGTGCCACGCACTTTTTTGGCCTGCCCGGCAACCCGGTGGCGGTGATGGTCACTTTCCACCAACTGGTGCGCCCGGCGCTGCGCCGGCTGATGGGCATCGATCCCCTGCCCGCACCGTTGCGCGTGCAGGCACGCACCACAGCCCCCCTGAAAAAGGTGCCGGGTCGCTACGAATTCCAGCGCGGCGTGCTGCTGCGGGGGAACGATGGTCAGTGGCAGGTGGACCCGACAGGCGAGCAAGGCTCAGGTATGCTTTCGTCGATGAGCCTCGCCAACTGTTTCATCTGTTTGCCCGAATCCTCTGGCAGTGTGCCGACGGGCAGCATGGTGGACGTGGAACCGTTTGACGAAGGGCTGTGATGCCACTGCCCGCTGCCTTGCCGATCCCCCCGTACCTGCACAGGAGCACTGACCGATGAATATTCGCCGCACGACACGACGCGCCCCGTCCATGCTGATTTCCGCCCTGCCCACCGGGTGCACGCGCACCGCCAGCGTCCTGCTGGCGGCCGGTGCGGCGCTGCTGGGCGGCTGTTCCATGATGCCGGACATGCCTACCATCGGCATGATGACGGGCAACGAAGCCCCGGCCGAAGTGGCCGTAGCCCAGGTGCAGCCCACCGTGGGCAACGAGGTAAGCGGCACGGTCAAGTTCACCCGTCGCGGTGATGACACCCTGGTCGAAATTGCATTGGCGCACCTCACGCCTGGCACGCACGGCTTCCACGTGCATGAAAAAGGCGACTGCAGTGCGCCGGATGGCATGTCGGCCGGTGGTCACTTCAACCCGGACGGTCATCAGCATGGCGCACAGGACGGGCCGCATCACACCGGCGACCTCGGCAATGTGGTGGCCGGCGCCGATGGCACGGTCAACCTCAACGAGCACATCAAGGGCTTGCTGATCAGCGGCGACCATGGCGTGGCCGGTCGCGCGGTGATCGTGCATGCCAATGCCGACGACCTGAAAACCCAGCCCACCGGCAATGCCGGCAAGCGTCTGGCCTGCGGCACCATCGTTCACAACTGAGCACCGTGATCCGGCACTCGCGGCAGGGCCCATGACGGCACGACCGCACGAATGCTGACCAGCCTGGGCAAAGACTCGCCCTTCCCGCCCGCCGAACGCGCGCTGCACACCCCCAACGGCCTGCTTGCCGTTGGGGGCGACCTGTCGGCGACGCGCCTGCTGGAAGCGTACCGGAATGGCATCTTTCCCTGGTTCAGCCCAGACGAACCGATCCTGTGGTGGTCGCCTGACCCGCGCATGGTGATTGTGCCGGGCGCCTTCAGCCCAAATCGCTCGCTGCGTCGCGTGCTACGCAGGCATGCCTACGAAGTGCGCATCGACACTGCGTTTGCGGACGTTATTGCCGCCTGTGCGGCGCCGCGCGACAGCCAGTCAGGCACCTGGATCAGCAACGATATGCAACAGGCCTACCTTGCATTGCACGCGCTCGGTCATGCGCATTCCTTCGAGACCTGGGTGGATGGCGAACTGGTCGGCGGCCTTTACGGGGTGGCACTCGGCCAAGCCTTCTTTGGCGAATCGATGTTTTCGCGTGCCACCGACGCCTCCAAAATTGCCTTTGCCCATTTGTGCGCGCAACTGGCGCAGCAGGGCTTCGTGCTGCTCGACTGCCAGATGCACACACCGCATCTGGCCTCGCTGGGCGCGCACGAAATGCCGCGCCGGGCGTTCCTGACCGCGGTCCGCCAGCACACCCGGCTGGATGGCCTGCCCGGCCCGTGGACCCTGCACCCGGCACTGCACGACGGCACGTACTGGACCAACGCCGGCTAGCCGCCCACGCATGTGCAGCGCACAAGTTCGTCCCCGCCCGGAACGCCATGCGCTAGAATCAAGTATGACCTCGATGAATGATCTGCCGCTCAACAAGCTGCAGTTCTACGCCACTGCGCCGTATCCCTGCAGCTACCTGTCCGACCGGATTGCCCGCTCACAGGTGGCGACGCCAGCGCACCTGATCGACGCGCGCGTCTACTCGCGTCTGGTGCAGGCCGGTTTCCGCCGGTCCGGGGCCTTCACGTACCGGCCGCATTGCGAAACCTGCCAGGCGTGCATCCCGGTTCGCATCCATGCCGATCGCTTCCAGCCAAACCGCTCGCAGCAGCGTGCGCGCAAGCGCCACGGCGCGCTCAGCGCACAGGTGTTGCCGCTGCGTTTTCACCCGGAACACTACGAGCTGTACCGGCGCTACCAGTCGGTACGCCACACCAGTGGCGGCATGGATCAGGACAACCAGGAGCAGTACAGCCACTTTCTGCTGCAAAGTCACGTGCGCACCTTCCTGGTCGAATTCCGCGAGCGCAGCGAACTGCGTATGGTCAGCATCATTGATGAACTGCAGGACGGCCTGTCATCGGTCTATACCTTCTTCGACCCCGACCTGCCCGGCACCAGCTTTGGCGTGTACAACATTTTGTGGCAGCTCGATGAATGCCGTCGCCGCAAGCTGCCCCACCTGTATCTGGGCTACCTGATCCACGAAAGCCGCAAGATGGCCTACAAGGCCGGCTTCGATGCCCTTGAAGCGCTGCAGGATGGCGTGTGGCAGGCCTATCAACCCCCTGACGGCTGCTGATGCTCTACGACCTCGCCAAACCCCTGCTCTTTGCGCTCGATGCCGAGCGCGCCCACCACATCGGCTTGACCGGCCTTGATCTCGCCGCCCGCAGCGGCCTGCTCAAGCCCCCAGCGTCTTCGCAAAACCTGCCTGCCCGCACCGTGATGGGCCTGTCATTTCCCAATCCGGTTGGCCTGGCTGCGGGACTCGACAAAAATGGCGCGCACATCGACGCCATGGCGGCGCTGGGATTCGGCTTTCTGGAAATCGGCACGGTCACGCCCAGGCCCCAGCCCGGCAACCCGCAACCTCGGCTGTTTCGCGTGCCAGCCGCCGAAGCGCTGATCAACCGCATGGGCTTCAACAACCAGGGCGTGGACGCCCTGCTGTCAAATGTGCGCTCGAGCGGCCATCGCGGCATTCTGGGCATCAACATTGGCAAGAACTTTGACACGCCGATCGAACGGGCCGCCGAGGATTATCTGAATGCCTTCCGCCGGGTGCACAGCCTGGCATCGTATGTGACGGTGAACATCTCCTCGCCCAATACACAGAACCTGCGCAAGCTGCAGGAGGCGGCCGAACTCACCGCGCTGCTGGGGTCACTGGCCAGGCTGCGCGACGAATGCGGACTGGCGCAAGGGCGACACATCCCGATTGCCGTCAAGATTGCGCCCGACCTGTCGGAAGGCGAACTCGATGACGTGGCCGACATCCTGCTCAGCCAGCGCATGGATGCCGTGATCGCCACCAACACCACGCTGTCTCGCACTGGTGTGGAAGGGCTGCCCAACGGCGAGCAGACCGGTGGCCTCAGCGGCCGGCCACTGCGCGAGCGCAGCCTGCAGGTGATCCGTCAACTGTCCCGTCGACTGGAGGGGCGGCTGCCTATCATCGGGGTGGGCGGCATCGGCGATGGCGACTCGGCCAAGGCGGCGCTGGACGCAGGCGCCAGTCTGGTGCAGGTGTATTCCGCCCTGATCTACCGCGGTCCGGCACTGATCGACGAGATCTGCCGCGCACTGGCTTGAACGCCGTCAATCGCCGTCCGGCAGCGGGCCGGACCTTCCGGCGTGCGTGTCGGCAACACCGGGCACAGTCATGACGCCGCTGGCCCGTACCCTGGACGCGTTGCTGCCGCAAACCCAGTGCACCCGCTGCGGTTATTCCGCCTGTGCGCCTTATGCAGAGGCCATGGCCACGGGCGAGGCCACGCACAATCTATGCGAACCGGGCGGCAGCGCCCTGCTGGCCACGCTGGCGCAGGTGCTTGGGCAGACCGCATTGCCACCGACCCATGCCGAGCCGCAGGCCCATGTCGCGTGGATTCGCGAAATCGACTGCATTGGCTGCGCACGCTGCCTGCCCGCCTGCCCGGTCGACGCCATCCTGGGTGCCCGGCGCCTGTCGCACACCGTAATCGAATCCGACTGCACGGGTTGCGACCTGTGCCTGCCGGCCTGTCCAGTGGACTGCATCGAACTGCGGCCAGCGTCGGCTGGCTGGCAGCCGCCGTCTGCGCAACGCAACCGGCAGCGGTTTGTTGCGCATCAGGCGCGACTGGCACGCCGGCACTGGGCCGTGCGGCCGATCCGGGTACAGACTGCGGCAAGCGACGCGCAAACGGCCAGTCCCACAACAGAACCGGACAGTGGACGTGCGACGCGCCGGGCAGCCATGATTGCCGCCGCCCAAGCCGCCGCGGCGGCCCGCCGCGAGTCCCGTTGAGCGTGCCATGCCCGCTCGTTCGCACAGCGCCGCAATGACCCCGAAGGTGCACTGCACCAGCGCCACCCCTGTCACGCTGATCCCGTCACGCACTTTCCGGACCTGTTGATGAACCCGATCAAACGGCACGAAATCTTCCGCCGCCTGCAGGAAGCCAATCCGCATCCCACCACGGAACTGGAATACACCTCGCCCTTCGAGTTGCTGGCGGCGGTACTGCTGTCGGCGCAGGCGACTGATGTCAGCGTGAACGCCGCCACCCGCAAGCTGTTTCCGGTGGCCAATACGCCGGCCGCCATCCACGCGCTGGGAGTCGACGGCCTGATCCCCTATATCCAGACCATCGGCCTGTTCCGCGCGAAGGCGCGCCATTTGATCGAAACATGCCGCCTGCTGGTGGAGCAATACGATGGCGAGGTGCCGCGCACGCGTGAGGCACTGGAGGCCCTGCCGGGGGTCGGGCGCAAGACGGCCAATGTGGTGCTCAACACGGCGTTTGGCGAACCGACCATTGCGGTCGATACGCATATCTTCCGGGTGGCCAACCGCACCGGAATCGGCCCGGGCAAGACGCCGCTGGACGTCGAGCTGAAGTTGCTCCGGCACGTGCCAGAGCCCTTCAAGCGTGATGCACACCACTGGATGATCCTGCTCGGTCGTTATGTGTGCAAGGCACGCAAACCGGAATGTGCGGCCTGCCCGATCAGCGACCTGTGCGATTACAAGCGCAAGACGCCCGACCCACTGGCCGAGGTGGCCTGATGTTCCATCCCAGCCGCGAACAGGCGCGCGAATTCTTCTTCGAGGTGTGGCGCAAGCACCAGGCGCAGATGCCGCGCACGCCACTTGAGGATCAGGCGATTGGCATTGTCGAACGCCATCCGGAATACCACCGTGTGCTCGCTGACCGGGCGCGCTTCATCGATCACGAATGGACACCCGATCAGGGCGAGACCAATCCCTTCCTGCATCTTTCGCTGCATCTGGCCGTGCACGAGCAACTGGGCATCGACCAGCCGCCTGGCTTGCGTGCTGCGTGGCAGGCGCTGCTGGCGGAGGGCATGGATGCGCATGACGCCGAGCACCGGGTGATTGACGCACTGGCCGAAACCATCTGGGACAGCCAGCGCAGCGGCCTGCCACCCGATGGCGCGGCCTATCTGCGGCGCGTACGCGGCGACCAGACGTGACAACGGCCGCCAGTGGCGGCCGTTGCTGACACACAGGCCGGGAGTGGAAGCCCGGCACTGGTGCGCGGTTCTGGTGCCCGGCACTGCTGCCCGGCGCTGATGCGCGATTCTGGTGCCGGGCACTGATGCCCGACGCTGATGCCCGACGCTGATGCCCGACCCTGGCGCCGCTCAGTACTTGGTGTACAGGCCGGCGTCCTGGCTGGTGAACCAGGCGGCCAGATCGGCGATGTCCTGATCGGACAAACCGGCGGCCATCCCCATCATGATCGGGTTTTTGCGCCGCACGCCAGCCTTGTAATGCTTGAGGGCGGTCTGCAGGTAGTCTTCCGGCTGACCGGCCAACTTCGGAAAATCCGGACCAGCACTCTCGCCGTGGGCGCCATGGCAGGCCGCACAGACCACCTTGGCTTTTTCTTCACCCTTGGTCGGGTTGCCGGACGCCTGGGCGGCCAGAGCGCTGCTCAGACCGACAGCGAGAATCAGGGATGCAAAAATACGTGACATGTGGGCTCCGGGTTCTTATTTTTTGGGGGCAGCGTAGTAAGCGGCCAGGTCGGCCATGTCCTGCGCACTGAGGCCGGCCGCAATGGCCTGCATGGTGCTGTGAGCGCGCTCACCGCTCTTGTATTCCTTCAGTGCCGCCACGATGTAGTTGGCATTTTGGCCACCCAGCTTGGGCACGGTGTACACCTCGGGGAAGGCGGTGCGCCAACCCGGCTGACCATGGCAACCCTGGCACATGGCAGTCTTGGTCTTGCCAGCGGCGGCGTTACCGGTGATGGCGGCGGGCGCGGCCGCGTCTTCGGCCAAGACGGCGCCAGAAGTGAGGGCAAGGATTGCCAGGCTCAGCAGTTGTTGTTTCATTGGCTCTGTTCTCGTTGTATAGGGAATGCAAAAACCGATCGTTAGCACCGAATTATACCAATTCCCGTGCACTTGGGAATGGATGCGGGCAACCCCGGGTCACGGAATGTCCGTTGATCCGGCTTGCGCTGCCTGCGCGTAGCCATGCAGCCACAGGCAGGCGCCCTTCGACGCCTTCTCGATGCCTGCCAGCGTGCGCGCATGTTCCGCCAGTTCGGTGGCATCTGCCTGGGGCACGCGCAGGCGCGCAGCCAGCTGGGCTGCCTCGGCGGCGCTGGCGGCCTGACCCGACACACTGGTCGGGCGCGCTGGCTCAAGATCCATCACCAGCGACTCCTGCCCGCGCGTCATGGCCAGATACACATCGGCCAGCAGTTCGGAGTCAAGCAAGGCACCGTGGTAAGTGCGGCGGGAATTATCGACGTCGTAACGCTCGCACAGGGCGTCCAGGGTGTTGCGCTTGCCCGGGTGCATCTCGCGCGCCAGCGGCAGCGTATCTAGCGGCGGCGGGCACACCATGTCGAGGGTGGGACGCCCGCAGCGACGCAATTCGCTGTCGAGAAAACCCACGTCGAAGGCGGCGTTGTGAATGATCAGGGTGGCACCGCGCAGGAATTCGATCAGCGCATCGGCGATGTCTTCAAAGCGCGGTTTGTCTGCCAGGAACTCGGTGGTCAGGCCATGCTTTTCGAGTGCGCCGGGGTCGCTGTCACGGTCCGGCCTGAGGTACTGGTGAAAGTGCGCACCGGTCAGCCGACGGCCCAGCAGTTCCACCCCAGCCACCTCGATCACGCGATGCCCCAGCGCATGCTCCAGACCGGTGGTCTCGGTATCCAGCACCACATAGCGCAGCGCGGCATCCTGGTTGCTCATCGTGCACCGATGCCGCGGTTGGCGAGGCGGTCGGCGCGCTCGTTGCCGGCATTACCGGCGTGTCCCTTTACCCAGGTCCATTGCACCTTGTGCGCGCTGGCAGCGGCTTCGAGCGCGCGCCACAGGTCGGCGTTCTTCACCGGCTTGCGGTCGGCCGTCAGCCAGCCGCGCTTCTTCCACCCATGAATCCACTCGCTGATGCCCTTCTGCACGTATTGCGAGTCGGTCAGCACCTGCACGGTGCTGGCGGGCGGCAGCGCAGTCAGCCCCTGGATCACGGCCATCAGTTCCATGCGGTTGTTGGTGGTGTCGGGCTCGCCGCCAAACAGCTCGCGCTCCTCGCTACCCTGCTGCAGGTAAACCCCCCAGCCGCCGGGGCCGGGATTGCCGCGGCAGGCCCCATCGGCGTACATCCGGGTGACGGTGGCGGTGGTGGCGGCGGTGGTGGCGGCTGCGGCTCCGGCTGCGGTGGCGGCTACTGTGGCGGCTGCAGTGGCGGTTTGGGTGGCAGGTGCCGGAACGGCGTCAAACAGATTCTCTTGGGTCAAGGCGGGATCCTGTGGTGGGGCAAATTCAGTCGCCGGTCAGACCGGCATTCAGCGGGGGTTGATGGGCATCAGCAGGCGCGACCGCAAGACCGTTCATCGGGTCGATTGCGAGCCTGAGCGGGCGGCACGCGCCACCTGTGCGAGGCTGCTCTGGCGTCGTTGCGCCTGCACCCGCCAGCGCGTCTGGATCAGGCGCATGCCGTTTACGCGCTTGATTGCCTCGAGCATGTAGACACCGCCAGCTACCCCCCACCAGCGGTCACCCGCCGGTTCGAGAAAAGCCAGACGCTGCTGCCATGCCGGGCTCTGCACGGGCAAGCCATAATGCCACAGCCGGCCGGCCGACACTTCCAGCCCCAGCAGCGACAACCAGTCTTTGGCGCGCGCCAGCGAGATGAAGTTGCCATCCCAGGGATGCGCCTCACGGGTCCAGTCGAGCGCCTGGCGCAGGCCCCACAGGCTCCAGGGATTGAAGCCGGTGATCACCAGCCGACCTTCCGGCATCAGCACACGGTCCACCTCCCGCAGGATGGCATGTGGACTCTCGGCAAACTCGAGCACGTGCGGCAGTACCACCAGATCGATGCTCTGGCTGGCAAACGGCAGTTCGTGTGCCAATGCCAGCACCTGCCCCGGCGCCTGCAGGCCCACGCTGATGCGATGCGTGATGCGGCTGGCGCGTAGCATGGGGATGGCTGGCAGACCGACCTGCACGGCATGGAAACCGAAGATGTCAGCCAGCACTTCATCCAGCACTTGCTGCTCGCGCGCCAGCACGGCGCTGCCGAGCGAAGTGCGAAACCAGTCGTTGAGGGGAGAGTACGCCATCTGAATAGTGTAGCGCGGTGGCGCGATGGTCTGGTGAAATGGCGGGCTGATCTTGAGGAGTCTGGTAATGATGCGTTCGAATTCGGGGCTATGGCAGGTGGAAGCGGTGCCCGCCTTCCAGGACAACTACCTGTGGGTGCTGCACGACGGCGCGCAGGCGGTGGTGGTCGACCCGGGTGATGCCACGGCGATTGCCACTTTTCTGCGTGCGCGCAAACTTGCGCTGCGCAGCATCCTGTGCACCCATCACCACGCCGACCACATTGGCGGCGTGGCCGACCTGCAGGCGCAGTTCGGCCCGGTGGAGGTGATCGGACCCGAGGATGCGCGCATTCCCGGCCGCACGCAGACCGCACTGGATGGCGACGTTTTGACGCTGGCGCCCGGCGAATTCCGTGTGCTGGCGGTACCCGGCCACACCCTCAGCCACGTGGCGTACTGCTGGCGCGATCGCCTGTTTTGCGGCGACACCCTGTTTGCGCTGGGCTGCGGGCGCATGTTCGAGGGCACGCCGGAGCAATTGCACGGATCGCTGATGCGTTTGGCCAACCTGCCCGGTGAATGGTGGGTGCACTGCGCGCACGAGTACACGCTGTCCAATCTTGCCTTTGCCCTGGCCGTCGACGCCGACAACCCGGCGCTGCAACAGCGCGGCCAACAGGAGCGCGCCCGCAGGCAGGTGGGACGCGCGACCGTGCCCTCGCTGCTTTCGGCCGAGCGCGCCACCAACCCCTTCCTGCGTTGTACGGCGCCCGCCGTGATTGCAGCGGCCGAGGACTGGGCGGGCAGCGTGCTGCCGTCGCCAGTGGCAGTCTTTGCAGCGCTGCGCACCTGGAAGAACACGTTTTGAGTGGATCGCGGCAGGCATCTGAACCGGAACTGCAGGAAGCCTGTGCCGTGACGAACGGCACGACGCCCCCGCTGCACGGCAAGGCACGCAGTCTGGCCATGCTTGGCCTGCTGACCAGCGCGATGATCTGGGGGCTGTCGTGGTGGCCGCTGCAGCAACTGCAAGGCATGGGCGTGCATCCGCTGTGGAGCACCAGCCTGATGTTCACGCTGATCTCGGCACTGATTTCGCTGCAGCGGCCTGCGTCATGGCGCATCCTGCTGAGCGAGCCCAGCCTGTGGCTGATCGTGCTGGTGTCCGGCACCACCAACATTTTTTTCAACCTGGGCGTGACCTCGGGCGACGTGGTGCGCGTCGTCCTGCTGTTCTACCTGATGCCGGTGTGGACTGTGCCGCTGGCGTGGCTGGTATTGCGCGAACCGGTGCGACGGCCGGCACTGCTGCGTTTGCTGATCGCCACGGCCGGCGCGGTGGTGGTGCTGTGGCCCACGCAGTCCGCCGCCTGGTCGCTGGCCGACCTGCTTGGCTTGCTCGCCGGCGTGGGTTTTGCCCTGAATACCGTGCTGCTGCGCCGGGCACCGCATGCCGATCCCACCGCCCGCGCGCTGGCGATGTTTGTGGGCAGCGCCGTGCTGGGTGCCGTGCTGGCCCTGGCGCTTGGCGTCGCGCCGCCTTCGGCCTGGAGGCTCGACTGAATGGCCTTGCTGGGGGCTCTGGCGCTGCTGTTCCTGCTGGGCAATCTGGGCATGCAGAAAGGCGCGTCTTCGCTGCCTACCAATGTCAGCACCATCGTGATGCTCACCGAGGTGCTTTGGGCTTCCGGATCATCTGTATGGCTGGGAGCCGGACATCTGAGCGCACGTCTGCTGCTTGGCGCCGCAATGATCCTGGGATCGGCCACGCTGGCTGCGCTGGAATGAGCGACTGACAAGGCGGGGCGCGTAACGGGGCGGAGCTGAGCTGAGCTGAGCTGAGCTGAGCTGAGCAGCGCGGAGCTGAGCTGAGCTGATCTGATCTGAGCAGCGTGAGCCGTTGCTTGTGCAGGAGCCCGGCGCTTATTTTTTACGCAAATGCGCCGGCTTGGCGCTTGTCGCATGGGTGGGCGTGACAGTGGCATGGGCTGACTTTTCGCCATGACCAGCAACGGCAGCGCGATGCGCACCGGCGTTGCCGTGCCCAGCGCGTCCACGGTGACCACGACCATGGTGCGCACGCGCGGCGGCGGTGACCAAGGCACTCTCGTAGACCGGCGCTGCACTGCGGGACTGGGTGGTGGCCGGCACGGCCGGCTCGCTGGCTGCCACGGCCGCTGCGGCCTCGGGATCATCGAGCTCGGTGGTGCGATGCATCACCAGCAACTGCCCGGTGCGCGCAGCGCGCAGCAGCGGAATGCGGTTCCAGGTGCGCAG
Organism: uncultured Ferrovum sp.; assembly: GCA_903893215.1. Taxonomy (GTDB): domain Bacteria; phylum Pseudomonadota; class Gammaproteobacteria; order Burkholderiales; family Ferrovaceae; genus CAIVHB01. Next base: position 22,077 of record CAITLJ010000046.1, read on the forward strand.
GCTGGCGACCGACACGTTATAGCGCCGCGCCACGCTGGCCAGACTCTCACCGCGCTTCACACGATGGCTGAAGGTGACCATCTGCGTGGGGGCTGCCAGCTCCGCCTCGGCGGGCGCATTGCTCATCAAGGCATCCAGGTCGCCCTCATCGGCATGCGCATCACGCACCAGAATGGTTCCACCGCCCGCCACGCGACGCAGCGCCGAGATGCCGTTGATGCGCTTGAGTTCGTCGCTGCTCATGCCGAAGCGGCTGGCCACGGACGCCAGGTTTTCGCCACGACGCAGACGGTGCGGCCGCCAGGAAACCAGCCGCGCTTCGGGGTCGTTCAGGCGCGCAGTGAACGCTTCGGCAATGTCCACCGGCACCAGAATGGTCTGCTCCCCCTGGGCCAGGATCACCGGCCGGTTGTACCCGGGATTGAGCGCCAGGAAATCATCCACATTCAGGTTGGCAAACTTGGCGGCCACCGCCAGATCCACATGTTTGTTGGTGGTCACCACCGCAAAATAGGGGGCATCGGCAATGGTGGGCAGGATCAGCCCATGGGCCGCCGGGTCGGCCACGATTTCGCGCGCGGCCAGCAGCTTTGGCACGTAATTGCGGGTTTCTTCCGGCAGGTTCAGGCTGGCGTAATCGGTGGGCCGACCGGCGCGCTGGTTGCGCTCGACGGCGCGCGCGACGGCGCCTTCACCACAGTTGTAGGCCGCCAGCGCAAGATCCCAGGTACCGAACTGGGTATGCAGCTTTTCCAGGTAATCGAGGGCACCGTTGGTAGCGGCCACGATGTCGCGACGACCGTCGTACCACCAGTTTTGCCGCATGCCATAGGCCTTGCCGGTGGCCGGCATGAACTGCCAGATACCCGAGGCCTTGGCCGGTGAAATGGCGACCGGGTTGAACGCGCTCTCCACGATCGGCAACAGGGCCACCTCGGTGGGCATGCCACGCTTCTGCACTTCTTCGACGATGAAGAACAGGTATTTGCGGCTGCGTTCCACCAAGCGATCGACATAGCTCTGGTGGGTTTCAAACCACTCCACCTGCTGGATCACCCTGCCATTGTCGACGGCCGCCATGCTGAAACCATCGCGAATGCGCTCCCACAGATCGGCGTAAGACGCACTTTCGTCGGCCAGACGACGCGGGTCGGTCAGCGCCGGATTGAGCGCATCGGCCGTTTCCGGCGCACGCAACAGGTCGGTGGCGGGCAGCAGGTCGCTGGAGGACAGCAGGTCGCTGGCGGGCAGCAGGTTACGCTGTCGGCCAATCGGATAGGACTCTGCACGCGCGCCCTCCAAACCAGCGGCACTGCCGCCTGGCGCGGCGATGATGGCCGGCAAAGGTGACTGTGGTGCAAGAACGGCGCCAGCGGCCGGTGACGGTGCGGCGGGGAAAGACAAGGCTGCGGCGGGGTGCAGGCTTGTGCCGGTGACGGGCTGCGCGACGATGGTGGCGGGCGGGACCGACGGTGTGGCGCCTGCCGGCGATGAAGCTGCACCCGGCGTGATGGACGCGTAATCAATCAGCCCTGTAGTGATCCCGAGATCAGCGTGGACGAGCGGCGCGGCACAGAGGACCAGCGCCGCGAGCAACCTTGCCGCGACTTCCCCGGGAATCAGTTTAGTCATTCAATTTTATACGCTTTTCCGATTGTCACGGCATGGTAACCGGGGGGTCCGGATGGGTCAAGCCGCGCTGCCCGGCCCGTGCGCTGGCCGGCTTTAGGGAACGCTGACCGTGGCGCTGGCCAGCGCCTCGAGGGCGGGACCAGTCATCCGTACGATGCGCCATTCCGGCAGCACCGTGGCGCCCAGACCTTCATAGAACGTGATGGCGCGCTGGTTCCAGTCCAGCACACTCCATTCGAAACGGCCGCACCCGCGTGCCTGTGCCGTCTGCGCGAGTTGCTGCATCAAGGCACGGGCCAGTCCCTGCCGGCGATGCGCCGGCATCACGAACAGGTCTTCGAGATAGAGCCCCGGGCGTCCAAGAAAAGTGGAGTAGTTCTGGAAAAACAGGGCAAAGGCAACCAGCGCATCCTCATCGGCCTGACTGACCACCAGGCATTCCACGCGCGGGGCGGTACCGAACAGGGCATTGCGCAGGTCCGCTTCGGTGGCCACCACGAGGTGGCTGAGTTCTTCGAAGTCGGCCAGTGCGATCACCAGCTGGTGGATGGCGGACACATCTGCCGCAGTGGCGGCTCGGATCTGATAGGACATGCGCAACGGACCTGAAAGTGAGGGATCAACCCACAGCGTAGGACAAACCAGCGATTGGTGCATCAGCAAGACGCAAACCACCGCCGCCTGCCCGGTACCGGGGACACGCACCTGACGTCAACGCTGCGCGTTGCGCTTCAGCTGGCGTGTTGCGCTTCAGCCGGCGCGCTGCGTTGCCCCGCCACGCCCCGGAATGGCCGCCAGCAGACGTTCGGTATAAGGATGATGCTGTCCACCATCGAACAGCTGGTCGGCACTGCCCTCTTCCACCACCTGCCCGGACTGCATCACCAGGACGCGATCGGACAGGTAGCGCACCACCGCCAGATCGTGCGAAATGAACACATAGGACAGCCCCAGGCGCGCCTGCAGGTCACGCAGCAGATTGATCACCTGTGCCTGCACCGACACATCGAGTGCGGAGACCGATTCGTCCAGGATCAGCAGCTCCGGTTCAAGGGCAAGACAGCGGGCAATCGCAATCCGCTGGCGCTGGCCACCGGAAAATTCGTGCGGATAACGCAGCAGCGCAGCCCCCGGCAAGCCGACCTGGTCAAGCAGGGCCGCCGCCCGGCGTCGACGATCGGCGGCATCCATGCCGATGCCGTGGACCAGCATGGGCTCGGTCAGGATTTCGGCCACAGTGAAACGTGGGTTGAGCGATGCATAGGGGTTCTGGAACACGATCTGGATGCGTCGACGCATGGCTTGCCACCCTTGGTCGCTGAGCGTGGACAGATCAGCACCATCGAACATCACCCGGCCACTGGTCGGCAGGTGAAGACGCATCAGGGTGAGGCCCAGCGTGGTCTTGCCACACCCCGACTCGCCGACCACACCCAGGGTCTTGCCGCGCGGCAGGGTGAAGCTCACATCCTGCAACGCCGTGAAATGATGCTGGCCAAACAGTCCCTGCCGGGTGCTGAACACCTTGCCAAGGCCCTCCACCACCAGCAGAGGTGTGGCGGCGGCGGCGGTGGCGGTGGCGGCGGCGGTATGGGCATTGCAACTGGCATCGGCGATCACCGATGCCACCCCTGGCGCCGGCCCTGGCTCCACTGCCCCCATGAAATCTTCAACCTGCAGCAAACGGGCCGGCCGGCCCACCAGCGGTGGCCGGCAGGCCAGCAAGGCGCGCGTGTAAGCGTCCTTGGGCGCACCCAGCACCTGTGCGGCGGGTCCCTGTTCACGGATCACCCCATGCCGCATCACCACCACGTCATCGGCAATGTCACTGACCACCCCAAGATCATGGGTGATGAACAACATGGCCATGGACCGGCGCGCGCGTAGCTCGGCCAGCAGTTCCAGTATCTGCCGCTGAATGGTCACGTCGAGCGCCGTGGTGGGCTCATCGGCGATCAGCAGTTGTGGCTCACAGGCAATCGCCATGGCGATCATCACGCGCTGCTGCTGACCGCCGGACAGCTGGTGGGGATAGGCGCGCAGGCGACGCCCCGGATCGGGCAGCCCCACCTCGTCGAGCAAGCCCCGCGCCCGTTCCAGCGCCTGCGCTGCCGACAGCCCCTGATGCAGTCGCAGCACCTCGGCAATCTGCTCGCCTACCCGAAACACCGGATTCAGGCTGCTCATCGGCTCCTGGAACACCATGGCAATCTGCGCACCACGCAGGGCCCGGCGCTGCTGCGCTGGCAGGGCCAACAGGTCCTGACCGGCAAAGCGCAGCACGCTGCCTGGCTCGATCCGGCTGACGCGCGCCGGCAGCAGCCCCATTACCGCCAGCGAGCTGACCGACTTGCCACTGCCCGACTCTCCCACCAGCGCCACCGAGCGTGCTGCAGCCACCGCAAAATTCACGCCATGCAGGGTTTCGCGCCAGCCCCCCGCCTCATCACGGAAACTCACACGCAGGTCAGCAACCTGCAACAGCGGATCCGTGCCGGACGGACGGTGGTCCGGGCGCCCCGACACTCCGGCAGCGCCCTCTGGCTGGGCGGGCGGCAGGGTGGGATTGGCGGATTCGATTGAGGACATGGCTTACTTCAAACGGGGATCGAGCGCATCGCGCAGGGCATCGGTCAGCATGGCAAACGCGGTGACCAGCACCGCCATCATCACCGCCGCGGCGGCGAGCTGCCACCACTTGCCAAGGATCAGTTCATTGGGGGTTTCGTTAAGCATCGAACCCCACGAGACCACGTCCACCGGCACACCGAAGCCCAGAAAACTCAGGATCACCTCGGCCTTGATGAAACCGACCACCTGCTGCGACAACTGCACCAGCACCACGTGGCTCACATTGGGAAGTATATGCACGAACATCCTGCGCAAATGCGAGGCACCAATCGCGCGCGCCGCCTGCACGTATTCACGCGCCTTGTGCTTGAGATACTCGGCCCGGATCAGCCGGTATACCCCGGTCCAGCCGGTCAGTCCCAGGATCAGCACAATGGTGGTCACGCCCTTCTGCTGCAACACGGCAGCAATCGCAAACACCAGCAACAGATAGGGGATGGCCGTGAACACGCCGTACAACCAGTCCAGGGTGGCATCCACCCACCCACCGCAATAGCCGGCCAGCGCACCGAGCAGGGTACCGATCAGGGTGGCCACCGCAGCCGCCGCAAGCCCGACCAGCACCGAGGTCTCGGCGCCCTTCACCACCTTGAGCGCCACGCTGCGTCCCCATTTGTCGGCCCCCAGCGTCAGGCTGACGGCGCGCTGCTGTGTCACGGCAGACTTTGGCACCGCCTTGGCGCGCGCAAGCGCGTCGCCAATCGGGTCCACCACCCCGGACACAGATGTCGGCTCGGGCGCGACGGCTGCAGCCTGGGGGGCGGACAGGCCGTGAATGCGCGCCATCACGTCAGCCAGAGGATCGACCACACCATACAGGTCGACCGGTGCCCGCGGATCGATTTGGCTGCCTGTCCCGCCCTGCCCGACCGCATCATCGTCCTGCGGATTGCCTGCAATGGCCGTCGGGGGCGCAAAGCTCACCGCGTACTGCTGGTCCCAGTCGCGCGCCAGCAGACCACTGGCGGTGGTCAGGATCAGCAGCAGGAAGGCCGCCACCACGGCCGCCGAAGCCAGGCCGACCCGATTGCGCAGCAGCCGACGCACGGCAATCTGCCAGAGACCGCGCGCCGGCGCGGCTTGTGGCGCTGGATGCTGCGGCACCGGGTGCTGTGGCGCCGGATTGGCGAGCGGGTTTGCGTTCATGACAGCTCCACGCGCGGGTCGACCCATTTGTAGGCCAGATCCGCCAGCAGGTTGAACACCATGGTGGCCACCGCTACTGCCACCGTCACCGCCTTGATCACCGGAAAGTCACTGCGTTCGACGGCCAGGATCACTTCGCGACCGATGCCGGGAATCGAAAAGAAGCGCTCCAGCAGAAAGGCGCCGATCAGCAGCGCAGGCAGGCTGGCCAGCACGTTGGTAATGATCGGAATCGAGGCATTGCGCAACACGTGCACCAGCATTACCCGCCACTCGGGCACGCCCTTGGCACGCGCCGTACGCACATAGTCCTGGTGGATCTCGTCGAGCACAAAAGTGCGATACAGGCGGATGGCGGGCGCCAGGCTGACTGCCAGGCCCAGCAGGATCGGCAGCACGGCATAGTGCACCCACCCCTGCGGTGTGCTGCTCCAGCCCTGCACCGGAAACCAACCGAGCGCAAAGGCAAATACGTACTGACCCACGATGATGTAGACCAGCAGGCTGATCGACATGGCGCTGGTGGTCAGCAGGGTGAGCGTGCGGTCGATCCATGAATCGCGCACATGGGCCACCGCCAGCGCCAGGACCACGCCAAGCAGGGTTTCGAGCACCAGCATAGGAATCATCAGCGCCAGCGAGGGCCCCAGTCGCGACAGGAAGATGTGCGATACCGGCTCCTGCGTGGCCCAGCTGTTGCCAAAATCAAAGGTGATCACCTGACGCAGGAAAATGCCCAACTGCACGTAGAGCGGCTGGTCCACACCCAGCTGGTGGCGAATGTTTTCGATGTCGCGCGGATTGCTGAACTTGCCGGCCAGCACATAAGCCGGATCGCCGCCCACCCAGTTGAACAGCAGGAACACCAGCAGCACTACGCCAAACAGGGTCGGGATCATTTGCAGCACACGCCGCAGCAGGTAAGCGTTCATTGCAGATCCACAAAAGGCCACTCGGCCACCGCACTGACCATGCTCTTGCGAAAGCCCACCACCTTGGGCTGCAGCAGCATGTGATGCAGACGCGTATGCGACACCTTGGCCACCCCCAGGGTTTCGAGCATGCGCGCCATGCGGTGATACAGCGCGTCACGCTCTGGCCCTGGCACCAGCGTGACCGACTTGCGGTACATGGCGTCCCATTCGGCATTCTGAAAACACGCCAGATTGTTGGCGTGCGTATTCGGCCCGTAAAACAGCTGCATGAAGTCATCGCCATCGGGGTAGTCGGCAATCCAGGCCCCCAGCCGGGTGGTGACCTGACAGGCACGCTCGGCCTTGAGCAGGTCCGGAAACGGCACCGGGTGTCCCTCGAAATGCACGTGGATCTGGTCCAGACCACGCTTGTAGAGCTCTTCAAACTCGCGCGTTTCGCCTTCGCTTTGCCGCCAGTAGCGCACGGCAAACGGCTGACCCTGTGGCGTGCGCCGGAACCCATCCGCGCCTGGGCGATAACCAAACGCATCGAGCAAGGCATTGGCCGCGGCGGGATCGTATTCGAGCAGGCTGCGATAGGCCGGATCATGCCCGACCACCCCGGCCGGCACCGGGTACGGCAGATGGACGGCCTGCCCCTTGCGGATCACCCGGATGAAGGCCTCGTCGTCCTGCGCCATCAGGATGGCGCGCCGCAGGGCAATCCGCTCGGGCGCCATGCCGCCAACCAATGGGTCCTCAACATTGAGGTAGTTGAACAGGATTTCAGGTTCGGTGGTCACTTCATGCTGCACGCCCAGCTTGCGCAGATCGGGCTTGAGTGCACCGCGCCCATCGAGTGCCACCGGGGCCAGCTTGTTCTGCAGGTACAGGATGTCCAGCTCGCCCTTGCGGAAGGCCAGCAGCGCCGACTGCTGTTCCGCAATCACGCGTACCTCCACGCGCGGCACCGCCGGAATGGCGTGGCCCTGCATGCGGCTGGCAATCCTGCGCGCTTCGGGATCGGTACCTGGATCGAAGTTCCACAGCCGCTTGCGATAGACCGGATTCGCCTCGAAGCTGAGTGCCGACCCGCGCACCCAGCGCACCAGCCGGTAAGGTCCTGTGCCTACCGGATGACCGCCAATCTGGTCACCGTAGTGACGCACCACCTCGGGCGCCACGATACCCAGGTTGGGCTGCGCCAGCGCGTGGCCAAAGTTGACGTCGGGAGCATTCAGCTGGATGCGCAGGGTGTAGTCGTCGATCACCTGCAGCCCGGCAACCGGCGCCTGATAGTTGAAGTGGGCGTGCTGGTCAGCGGCGCGGCGAGCCGCGGCATCCAGTCCCACGATCTTGCCTTCGAGCAGGAAGCTGAACGGGGAATGCACCTCGGGATCAAGCAGACGCTCCAACGTGAAGACCACATCACTGGCATGCACTTCGCGTGGCTTGTTGCCGAGCGCCTCGTCCGGTGCGAAGCGTACGCCATGGCGCAGGTGCACCAGCCACTGCTTGCCGCCGTCGCTGATTTCGGGCATGCCATCGGCCAGCAGCGGTACCAGCTTGGCCGGGCGTGCCAGATAGTCGTAGCCGAGCAGCCCCTCGAAAATCACGCTGGCCATCTGCGCAGAATAGAGATCCTGAATGGCTGCCGGGTCGAGCGTAGTCTCGGGCACCGGAATTTCGACGTTGAGCACCTTCGGGCTGGCCTCCGCCGGGGGACGTGGCATGTCGGCTGCCGCAACAGGCAGGCTGACGAGCGCAGACAGGAACAGGGCGACCGGTAACGGGAATACGGACATCAGCAGCGCAGCTCAGGGATCAAGATCAAGATATTGCCAGACCGACCAGTAAAAGGGGTGGGCTTGGAAGTCGCGCACCCGCGCGCGCACCAAGGTGTTGCGCACGCTGGCGTGCGAGGGCTTCCACACGCCGAGCAGCTCGGCCTGCCGCGCCAGCCGGGCATAGGCAGCCTGCCGCGCCGGCGCGTCCTGCATCTGTACCGCCTGCGCGAACTGTGCGTCCCAAGTGACATCATCAAAGCAGCTGTAGTTCACCGTGCCCACCTTGCGCGCGCTCAGCAGCTGAAAAAAATCGTCGGCACGCGGCAGATCAGCAAACCAGTCGGCACGCGAGAACTGCAGTTGGCAGGCACGCGCCGACTTGATGTAGTCGGCCACCTGCAGCGGTTGCTGCACCAACTGCACGCCGATGGCAGCGAGCGCACGGCGCAGGAATTCGATCTCGGAGCGCCCCATCGAATTGGCGCGACCTGCCACGCGCAAGGTCAGCTGCCGGCCATCCGGCCGACAGCGCAGACCGGTGGCCGGCTGGCACACACGGTAAGCAAACTGGTCAAGCAGGCTGCGTGCCGCCGCCGGATCAAAACCCAGCACACCGTGATACCCTGGCCACGCCCCCGGCAGTCCTGGCGGCACCGGCCAGTCCAAGGCTTGCGCCTGGCCTTCGCGGACTTCGCGCACATAGGCCTGGTCATCAATCGCCATCAGCACAGCGCGGCGCAGCGCCACCCGCCCGGCCTGCATGCCGCCCCAATCGGCATCCCGCACGTTGAAGGTGAAATAATTGAGCACCGGGTTGGGCATGCGATCGACCCGGAAGGTGGCATCGACACTGGCCAGTGCCACCGGCGCCAGCACATCCTGCAGCCAGAGCAGGTCGAGTTCGCCGCGGCGAAAGCTCAGCCACGCGCTCTGCGGCTCGTCGATCACCTGCACCTCAACCCGCCCGATGGCCGGGATCGGCCGGCCACTGGCGGTCCGCCGCGCGCGATAGCGCGGATTGGCGAGCAGGCTGAAGTGACTACCGTGCTGCCACTGCGCAAGCAGGTACGGGCCGCTACCGACCGGATGGCCCCCCAGCGCGTCTGCCGACCGTCCGGCAATTTCGCGCGGCACCACAGCGCAGGCTGCAAGCGCCAGCATGGGCAGGAATTGCGGATCGGGAGTCTGCAGGATCAGCGTGAGATGCAGGCGATCCTGCACGGTGATCCGCGCCAGGTGCTCGGTCCAGAGCCAGCGGAACGGCGATTGCACCTGTGCGTCCTTGAGTCGCTCCAGGCTGTAGCGCAGGTCGTCGGCAGTGATCGCCCGGGTTTGCTGCGGGCCGAACACCGGGTCCGGGGCAAACTGCAGGCCGCTGCGCAAGGCCAGCGGCCAGGTGCGTCCGCCGTCCGGGCTGACCGGAAGCTGCTCCAGCAAGGCCGGTACCAGCTGCAGCGGGCGGGCTGCATAGTCATAAGCCAGCGGTGACTCGTAGATGGCCTGCACCAGTGCGCCCGAATAGACGTCGCTGGCGCGCGCGGGGTCGAGCGTGCTCTCGGCCCCGCGCAATTCCACGCGCAGCACCTTGGCCGGATCGGCCGCCGCTTGCACCTGCGCTGCGGTACCAAGGACCAGCAGGGCGAGGACCTGCGCCAGGGTCGCCAGCGCCCGCGCCATGACCGGCGCCATGACCGGCGCCATGACCTGCGCCATGACCGGCGCCATGACCGGCGCCAAGGGGCCCTTCACTCGCGCACAGACCACGCGTGGTCGCGCAAGCGACGTGGCACGCAGCCGATCAGTTATCATGCCGGGTTCGAGGGACGCGCCCACGGCGCCATAAGGAGAATTCGCATGGCCTTGCTGCAAGGAAAAAACGTCTTGATCACCGGGCTGCTCAGCAACCGCTCCATAGCCTATGGCATTGCACAGTCGATGCATAGGGAAGGCGCCAGGCTGGCCTTCACTTATCAGGGCGAAGCAGTGCGCGATCGCGTGATCAAGCTGGCCGCCGAATTTGGTGACTGCCCGGTGCTGCCCTGCGACGTGGCGAGCGATAGCGAGATCGACGCGCTGTTTGCCGAACTGGGCAAGCAGTGGGATGGTCTGGACGGGCTGGTGCACTCGATCGGCTTTGCGCCGCGCGAGTCGCTGGCCGGCGACTATCTGGATTCCGTCAGCCGCGAGGCCTTTCGCATCGCACATGACATCAGCAGTTACAGCCTGGCGGCACTGGCCAAGGCCGCGCTGCCGATGATGGAAGGGCGCAAGGCTGCGGTGGTCACCCTGTCGTATCTGGGCGCCGAGCGCTCGGTGGTGAACTACAACGTGATGGGTCTGGCCAAGGCCAGCCTGGAAGCCAATGTGCGGTATATGGCGCAAAGCCTTGGCCCGCGCGGCATCCGGATCAACGGCATTTCGGCCGGCCCGATCAAGACCCTGGCGGCAATGGGCATTGGCGGTTTCGGCAAGATTCTGGGCTTTGTGGAACAGACCGCCCCAATGCGCCGCAACGTCACCATCGAGGAGGTGGGCAACACGGCCACGTTCCTGACCAGTGACTGGGCGTCCGGCATCACCGGTGAAATCGTGCACGTGGATTCAGGCTTCAGCACCACCGTGGGCGGCATGACCAGCTAGGCCGCAATTCGGGCGCGAAACGCGGCAGACCAAAAAAAGGGCAGGAGGCTGTTGCAGCCTCCTGCCCTTTTTTGTGACCAACCCCGCGCTTACTGTTCGGGGTCGGCACCGCCGCGACTGCCGGCGGCATCCAGTGCGGCCTTGTGCACCGTCACGCTGGCCGTCTTGCGCAGGCTGGCCACCACGCTGCCAAACTCGCCCTGCTCCAGGCTGCGCTTGAGCGCCTGTTCGGCTTGCGCGCGCACGGTGGCATCGTCGGTACGACCATCTTCCACCTTGCTGACGCGCGCGATGGCATAACCGCTGTTACTGAGCGCCACGCCCGCATAGCCCGGCAGCTTGGCCGGATCGAGCTTGAAGGCTGGCTCGACTACAGCCGGGGGCAGGCTGGCGGCTGCCGTGGCGCGGGTGGTGGTTTTGGCCTCACCGAACACCGCTGCCGGTGCCGGCTGGCCAGCCTTCAAGGCGGCCAGCGCCGCTTCGCCGGCCTCGGTGGCCAGACGCGTCGCTTCGGTGCGCTGCAACTGGGTCTGGATCTGCGCGCTCACCTCGGCGAACGGGCGCGGCGTGGCCGGCTCGTAGGCCACGGCGCGTGCCGCCACCAGCAGGTTCGGGGCCGCTTCGATGGCCGCCGTGTTGCGCTTGTCCTTCACCACTTCTGGGGCAAACAGGGCAGTAATCACCTTCTGGTTGTTGAGCGCAGCGTCAGCGCCCGCTCCCTTGCGGGTAATCCAGCCGCTCTTCTGCACGTCGAGCTTGACCGCATCGGCAGCCGGCTTAAGCGAACCTGATTGCTCGAACACCAGATTGCTGAAGGTTTCGGCGGCCTCCGCAAACTTCTTTGCGGCGCGCTGGGTCCGCACGTCACGGGCGAGGTCGGCACTGGCCTCTTCAAAGGACTTGGTGTGTTCGGCCTTGATTTCGGTCAGGCGGATGATGTGATAGCCGAAGTCGCTGGTGACGATGCCGCTGGTCTCGCCAGCCTTCAGGCTGAAGGCTGCATCTTCAAACGGCTTGACCATGGCCCCGCGGCCAAAAAGTCCAAGATCGCCGCCCTGCTTGGCTGAACCGGGATCCTGCGAGTATTTTTCGGCCAGCTTGGCAAATTGATCCGGGTGCGCCTTGACCTCGGCCAGCACCTGTTCGGCACGCGCCTTGGCAGCAGCGCGCTCAGCCGCCGGCGCGGAGGCCTTGGCCGTGATCAGGATATGCGATGCGCGACGCTGTTCCGGGGAATTGAAGCGCTTTTGTGCCACCTGCTCGTCGTAGGCCTTGTGCAGGTCTGCATCGCTGACCTGCACGTCACGGCTGAGCGCTTCGGGCGTAAGGGCCACGTATTCCACCTGCACACGCTCTTCGGTGCGGTACTGGTCCACATGGGTGTCGTACCAGGCACGCACGGCCTTGTCGTCCACCTTGGCCTTGTCGAGAAAGGCGTCCGGCGTGAAATTGGCGATACTCACCTCGCGCGACTGGTTGCCCAGGCGCGTGATTGCGTCGACGGCCACACGCGGCATCACGGCCGAACCGGTGATGCTCTCCTGATAGGCCTGCAACGAAAGCTCATCACGCACGTCCTGCTCAAACCGCGCTGGTGCCAGCCCCTGCGCCTTCAGTATCTGCTCATAGCGCGCCTGCGAAAACACGCCCTTGTCCTTGAAGGCGTCGATGGCGTTGATGCGGTCAGCCACCAGACGATCGGGCACGGCCAGACCGATACCAAGGGCACGCGACTGCAGAACGGTCTGGTCGACCATGTGCTGGAGCACCGCGTTGCGCAGTTGCGGGGTATTCATCTGGGCAATGTCCGGCGCATTCTGGCCCAGCATGTTGCGCAGCTCGTCGAGACGGCCGCGCAGGGACTCATTGAAGCGCGCCTGGGTGATCGCCACCCCATCCACATTGGCCACCGAATCCGAGGCGCCTCCGGAACGGAAGTAATAATCGACGCCAAACAGGGCAAAGGGGATGGTGATCAGTACCAGCAGGGACTTGGCCAGCCAGCCCTGGGACATTTCGCGAAAGCGTTCAAGAATCATGTGAGAGGCAGCAACAAGGTCAGGTGGAGCGCGCCATGGGCAATCACGCCGGCCGGCCGCGCGCAGAGTGCGTCATTAAATCATAGAACCCGGGGTGACGCTTTGCTGGCACGGGCGATGCGGCGCGCGTCAACTCGACCAGGACGCGCCGGGACCGTCAATCCGGCTGCCGTCCTGCAGCACGGCACCGTGACGGCCGGTAGCCTTGGCACGGTACATGCGTTCATCGGCCAGCCTGAGCAGGCGTGAGGAATCATCCCCATCGCCCGGATATACCGCCACCCCCAGGCTGGCCGTCACGCGCGTCACGTTGCCATTGCTGAGTTGCAGCGGATTGGCGATCAGTTCGAGCACCTTGCGCGCCACCCGGGCAGAGCCGGTGGCATCGGCGCGCTCGAGGATCAGCACGAATTCGTCGCCCCCCAGGCGCACCACCAGGTCGACCTCGCGTAGCAGCGCTTTCAGCCGACGGCTCACCGCCACCAGCAACTCGTCGCCAGCCTGGTGGCCAGCCGCGTCATTGACGTGCTTGAAGCCGTCCAGATCGATCATGATCAGAGAAAACGAAGCTTCGTCGCGACGCGCATGTGCCAGCGTATAACTAAGCCGGGCGTCCATCTGACGGCGGTTGGCCAGACCGGTGAGTGGATCGTGATACGCCATCATTTCCAGGTCGGACCGTGCATGCTTCATGCGCGACAGATCGGTCAGCAGAAACACCCTGCGGATCACACGCCCGTTCACATCCAGCAAGGGGGTGACCATCATCCAGTCCTGAAACACCTCGCCGCCCTTGCGGGTATGCCAGACCTCGCCCTCCCAGGCGACACCGGATGCCATCATCTGCACATAATCCTGCGCTGCCTGATGCGCCGGTGCGGCCGCCAGGATCTGCTGGATCGGCGCACCGATCAGTTCGGCAGGCGCATATTCCATGATTTCCGAAAACTTGGCGTTGGCGGCCACCACCACGCCGTGCAGGTCGGCCACCACCATGCCTTGCTGCACATTGCCGAACACGAGAGCGGCCAGTTCCTCGCGCAGCTGGGCGTCCTCGTGCACCGTCACGTCGGCGTTGACGCAGACCAGACGACAGCCATCGGCCGCCACCTTGCCGCGACAACGCACGCTCACCCAGTGCCCAAGCCGGTGGCGCAGGCGGAAGTGGGTCTCGAAGCGCTCATCCACCTGACCGCGCAGGCTGCCAAACACCGTCATGACCGCTTCGCGATCGTCCGGATGCAGCATGAAGTCCCAACTGCGGCCGGATCCATTCAGGTCGGCCAGCGTGTAACCAAGCATTTCGGCATAGCCGGCAAACAGCGATGCCTGACCCGTGCAGACGTCCAGCTCCCACAGGGCATTGCTGCTGGCCTGCAGCGCAGTGGAAAGACGCAGTTCGCTCTGTTGCAGGGCCTGCAGGAACTGCTGCTGGGCCGTCACGTCACGGGTGGTGCCGATGTAGCCGGCAAACTGCCCGTTTTCGTCAAAACACGGATCACCGCTCCAGGCGAGCCATTGCATTTCGCCGTGCGCAAGCGTTCGCTGGGTGATGCAATCGCGGAACGGCAAATGGGCCTCGAGCAGCACGCGCTGGTCCGCCAGTTCTGGCAACAGGTCCTGACTGCCCAACAGACCCCACGGATGTGCACCCAACAGGGGGCCTGACGCGCCCCAGAAGCGCGGCGGGTTCAGTTCTGGCTCGACGCGAAAACGCAGTCCGGCGTCGAGCTCCCAGAACAGGTCGGAGCCCAGACGGGCGAAATGCTGGGTACGTTGCTGCAGCGCCTGCAGCGAGTGCGCCGCCCGGAACTCGGTGGTGACGTCTTCGGCAGTGATCATCACCCCGAGCAATTGGCCATGGCTGCCACGCCAGGGATTGATCCACCAGCGAACACTGCGCGCACTGCCATCGGCATGCGTCCAGCTTTCCCCGGAATGGTGCTGTTCCTCGCCGGTCAGGGCACGTGCCACCGCACGCAACCAGCTGGCTGGCAGGTCAGAGGCGAAATCGTTGATCGGCGTGCCCGGACCCACGCCCGGCCTCAGCGCGTACTGATCGCGCCAGCGCGGGGTGAGCGCAACCACCCGCAACTGACGGTCGAACAGCGCCAGGGCGACGGGTAACTGCGCAGCAATCTGGAGTTCTGACAAGGCGTTGTGGTTCACAGCGAAATCCCCCGTGCAGTGTCGGTAACGAGGCTGCACAGGTCAGTGGCGGCAGGGTCAGACCAAAAGTGATTTTGATCGTACCTGAAGACGGGCGACACTGCCTCAGGACCTGCTGGATGCCGCGATGGACGGCGGGTTGGCGTCTGACGCAGAAAGTCTGGGACCGCAGGTCCGGGGCCGCAGGTCCGGGGCCGCAAGTCTGGGGCAGAAAGTCTGGGGCCGCAAGTCTGGGACCGCACGTCTTGCGCCGAAAGGATCAGGCTGGGGGAGTAACGCACAGCAGCCAGATCAGCGCCCCCAGCTGGACCAGGTTGAGCAGCACGCTCACGCCATGCAGCGCACCAAACAGGCGCTTGGCCCCGGTATCGCGTGCGCGGTTGATGGCCGGGGTGATCGGCCAGAGGGAAAGTGCAAATACCGCCGCACACGCCCATAGCACCGGTCGGGCCGGCATGCCGACCGTGATGTACGCGGCAACGGCAGTCACCCCCCCCAGCACGGCGTAGTACTTCGGAAAGAAGGCGCGCACATATTTCGCAGCCCACTCAGCTGGCAACACCTTGAAGATGCCCGGCGCGACCGCCACAGAGAAGAACAGCATCACCCCGACGACAGCCGCGATCAAGGTGTGGGCAAGGATGATTTGATTCATTGGCTTGGCAAATGGCGTGGAAGACGGATGCCTGACCAGCGAAAGCGGCGGCGGTTCCGGCCCTGCCGCAATCGCCTGAGCCAGACGCCGCGTTTTAGGTGTCGGACTGGTGCAGCGCACCTCTTGCAATCCGGAACTTGCGCGCGCTTCAATCCTCAGGTCAGCCGTGGACGTTGTTGCAGGCATCCGTGCAGGAACAGGTCGACACACTGCCGCGCCCATTCCTGTTGCTGCGCGGGCGTCAGCGGCTCGCCAAGACCAAGGGCGCGCTGACGCGGTCCGGTAAGCACCAACGCCAGAAACTGCCCTCCCGCGAAGGCCAGCAAAGGATCCTTGCCTGGCACACCCGCCTGCTGCAGGATCCCGGCCACCAGGTGCGCCACTTCCTCCTGCCCGCCCGCATCGTGGACGATACGGGCAAGATCGGGAAAACGCAGCGCCTCACCCGTGATCAGACGGTGAAGTGCAAGCCCCTGTGGCGCCAGCCCGCCATGCAGGATCAGGGTCGCAAGATGGGTCAATTGTTCGCGTGGCGTATTGCCAACAACCAGCGGCTGGCCGCCGGGCGGACGCAAGCCATCCACGATGCGACGCACCACCGCTTCGAACAGCGCAGCCTTGTCGGCGTAACGGCTGTAGAAGGTGCGCTTCGACATCTGGCAGGCCTGCACCACCGCTTCAATGCTGGTGGCACCGTAGCCCTGTGCCAGGAACAACTCGGTGGCCACCCCGAGCAGCCGTTCACCGAGGGCCTCGGCTGCAGCCAGCGTAGGACGCGCCATCAGTAGCCCGGCGGCGGCACACCCACACCGGCCGGCACCCCGCCAGCCGCGGCGTAGCCCTGCTGCGCATAGCCCTGCTGCGCGTAGCCTTGCTGCGCGTAGCCTTGCTGCGCGTAGCCCTGCTGCGCATAGCCTTGCTGCGCGTAGCCCGGCGAAACATAAGCCTGGGGTGCATACCCCTGGGGAGCGCTTCCCGCCGGAGGTACGGGATAATAGCCACGCGGCGGAACATAGTTGGTCGGCGCTGGCGTGTAATACACGGGTGGCGACGCATACACCACGGGGGCAGGTGCATACACGACCGGCCGCGGCGCGATCACTGCAAGCGGCAGGGTGGCGACTGCCACGACAGCGCCGACCACTGCAGCGCCCAGACCGAACAGCAATCCACCACCGCCGCCATGACGGAACTCGTGTTCATGCGCCTGCGCCTCGCCAAGGGGAGCGAGGCAGAGCGCGGCTGCGGTGGCCGTGGAAATCAACAGGGCACGTGTCTTGTTCATGGTGAACCTCTTGGCAGGATGCGGAGCCTTGACCCCGACAACTCGACTATACCCCTCGAAAAATAAAACGCAACAGTTGCGTATCGTTATTTACCAATACCTGTCTCTGCCCGACCCGGCAGCAACCTGCAGGCGCGGTCTCAGGCCTTCAGACGCCAGCCGGTTCTGAAAATCCAGACCACGAGGGCCAGCGCTGCGAGCAGGAACAGCAGGGTCATGCCCAGGCTGGTACCAAGGGCCACATCGGCCTGGCCATAAAAACTCCACCGAAATCCGCTGACCAGGTAAACCACCGGATTGAACAGGGCCACCTTTTGCCAGACCGGCGGCAACATGTCGATTGCGTAAAAACTGCCACCCAGAAACGTGAGCGGCGTGATCACCAGCAAGGGCACCAGCTGCAGTTGGTCGAACCCATTGGCCCAGAGACCGATGATGAAGCCGACCAGGCTGAAGGTGACCGAGGTCAGCACCAGAAACAGCAGCATCCACAGCGGATGCAGGATCTGCAGAGGCACGAACAGTGCTGCGGTGGCGAGAATGATCAGGCCCAGCACGATGGACTTGGTGGCGGAGGCGCCAACGTAGCCCAGCACCGTCTCGACCGGCGACACGGGTGCAGACAGCAGTTCATAAATCGTGCCACTGAAGCGCGGAAAGTAGATGCCGAACGAGGCATTGGACACGCTCTGGTTGAGAAGCGACAGCATGATCAGTCCGGGGACGATAAAGGCGCCATAGCTGACTCCGCCCACGCTGGGAATGCGCGATCCGATCGCCGCACCAAACACCACGAAATACAGCGAAGTGGAGACGACCGGCGAGATCACGCTCTGCATCAGCGTGCGCCGGGTGCGCGCCATTTCAAAGCCATAAATGGCCCGCACCGCATACAAATTCATGGGACCACCCCGGAGGCATCCGCCGCGCTGGACACGCTGGACGCGCCGGACAGGTCAGGCGCCTTGGCCGCGTCGGGCGCGTTGCTGTCTTGCGCCGTGCTGCCCTCGATCAGGCCGACAAAGATGTCCTCCAGCGAACGCTGTGTGGTGCGCAGATCCCGGATCGCGATGCTGGCCGCCCCCAACCCGGCCAACAGCTCCGCCATGCCACCGCCCTCCGCTTCGCGCTCATAAGTAAAAACCAGTTCAAGCCCGTCTTTGGTGAGCGCGAGCGAGCCGGGTGCCACGCAAGGCAGCACCGGTACCGCCGCAAGAGGCTGCTGCAATTCCATGGTGAGTTGCTTGCGACCGAGTTTGTGCATCAGCACCTGCTTGTCCTCGACCAGGATCAGGCGTCCCTGGTTGATGATGCCGATACGGTCGGCCATTTCCTGCGCTTCTTCAATGTAATGGGTGGTCAGGATCACCGTCACCTGCCTGTCGCGCAGACTGCGCACCAAGTCCCACATTTCGCGGCGTAGGGTCACATCCACCCCTGCCGTCGGCTCGTCCAGGAACAGCACCTGCGGCTCGTGCGACAGCGCCTTGGCCACCAGCAGTCGACGCTTCATGCCCCCGCTGAGCGCGATGATTTTGCTGTCGCGCTTTTCCCACAGCGATAGCGACCGCAAGACCTGCTCGATGTAAGCCGGGTTGGGGGGCTTGCCGAACAGGCCGCGGCTGAAAGTCACGGTGGCCAGCACTGTTTCGAAAGCATCGGTGGTGAGCTCCTGCGGCACCAGGCCGATCAGGGCGCGCGCAGCGCGCCAGTCGCGCTGGATGTCGTGGCCATCCACCCGGACGCTGCCGCTGCTGGGACTGACGATGCCACAGATCAGGCTGATCAGCGTGGTCTTGCCCGCCCCGTTCGGCCCCAGCAAGGCAAAGATCTCGCCGCGACGGATGCTCAGATCGACGTGATGCAGTGCCGTCAGGCCGCTGGCATAGGTTTTCGAAACACCTTCAATGGTCAGGATATCGGTCATGCATCCAGCATAACCGCCTCCGACATGCGCAGCAGGCACTTTATTCGGGATTTTCCGACGCAGACCGGATCTCGAAAGGCGCTGCGTCTGGGATCCGGTCCACGGCCTGTTCCGCTGCCTCCAGCGCGCCTTCCAGATAACCGCCATTGACCGGCGCGGCCTCGGTGCCAGCCAGCAAGAGACGTCCTTCCCACAGGCACCGGTGCGGCAGCGCAAACCCATAGGTCGGATGACTGCCGGGCGGCACCCAATCGCCGCCAGTTGCGGTGTGCGTCTCGTTCGCCCAATCCTGCAGCCACAAGTCGACCGGCTGTGCCGCCTGCGCTCCAAACAATCGCTCCAGTTGGGCCTCCACTGCGGCACGCAGGGTACCGACCGGCATGGTGGCGCGGACGTGTGCCGGGATGCCGACAAACCCGAACAGGGCGGGCAGGCCAGCGTAGGCGCTGGCATCGTGAATTTCCACCAACGGCCCGACCTGACTGCTGACCATACCGGACAGCCCGGCCTGACGCCAGAACGGTTGCGGGTAGACAGCCAGCGCCTTGGCGTGACCGGCCATCCACGTCGGCGTGGTCTGCCATGCCTGCCGGGTGGCAGCCACCAGGTCCGGCACAAAGGTGATCCGTTCCTGCGCAAGCCTGGGGGGCAGGGCCAGAATCACATGATCGGCCTCGATGGTCTGTGGTGCGTTGCCGGTCGGTGATGCCCCGTCAGATGGCGTGCCAGCACCACGCAGACCCAGCACCAGGGATCCACCGGGCGACAAGCGGATTTCGTTGACCTCGGCATTCAACCGGATGCAATCAGCCGGCAGCTGCCTTGACAACGCCTCCAGCAAAGCCAGCATGCCCCCCGCCAGCCGCATCGAACGAGGCTCCTGATGGAACCCCGCCGGATAACGTTCGACCGCTTGCTGTGACGAGCGCTCGAACAGCATGGCGCCCTGGGTGTGCTGGGCGAAGGCCTGCAAGTGCAGGCGCTGCACCAGTTGCGCCATGCGCGGCTGAAACTCCGGCCAGTACCAGGCAGGCCCCAGATCATGGCGCGATGGCGACTGGTCGACTGCCCGCGCTTCCTGAGGGGTTTCAGGTCTGGATGGTGGGGGGGAAGCCGGCACCGACAGGATGCGTCCGCCCAGCCGATCACGGGCTTCCAGTACCACGCAGTCTATGCCTCGGTGTTGCAGCAACAGCGCGGTCTGAATCCCGCTCAGCCCGCCCCCTACAATGGCGACCCGAGTGGGCTTCAAAAGGCTTCTGTCTGCGGCCGCAGATCCAGCTCATGGGTCCAGGCGCCGGGTGCCTGCTCAACCAGTTGAAGCAACACTTGCGCCACATCCGCTGGCTGTAGGCAGCGTGCCTGTTGCAGATCCGGAAAGCGTTGCCGGCTTTGTTCCGACCAAAGGATGCCATCCAGGACCACGTGCGCCACGTGAATGCCCTGCCCCTGAAATTCGCGGGCGAGTGAGGCGGCCAACGCGCGTAGCGCCGCCTTCGCGGCGGCGAACGGCGCAAAGCGGGCGGCACCGCGGATGCTGGCGGTGGCGCCGGCAAAAATCACTGTGCCCCCCCGCGCTTTCAGCATGCGCGGGATGACCTGCTGCGAGACCACCACGGCGGTGATCACCGCAGTGCGCCACGCACGCTCGAAGTCGGCCGGCGTCTGACTCAGGAACGGACCGCGCACCAGTTCGGCGGCGGCGTGCACCAGCACGGCAGGTGCCCCGAATTCGGTATCGATGCGCTCAAAAACCGAAGCGACGGCGGTTTCATCGGTGAGATCGACCGCCAGATGGCGCACAGCGGCCAGCGCCCCCGGTGTGCCTGAGCGGGAGAGTGCCACCACTGAATACCCTGCGGTGAGAAAGCGATGCGCGAGGGCGTCCCCGAGGCCCGCGCTGAAGCCGGCAATCACCACCAAACGGGATCCTGGCCCTGCCAGTGTTGGAGGACTGGGCCTGTCGACCGTCACGTTCATCTGCAGCGCGCCTTATTTTGCGGGGAAACGCATGGTAACTTCAAAGCCGAGCTTACCGCCCCTTCCGACGGGCGCTGCTGCCAGTCAACCCAGCCGCAGGTTGGAAGGAAACAGATGGCGGCGGGCTTCGTCGTCCACCGCATCCTGAAAGGTGAAGCGCGCCTTGAGCGCCTCGGCGCGTTGGGCAGCAGGCCGGGCGTTGATTTCGTCGAGCAGCCGTTTCACATTCGGCAGCCGCGCCCAGGCCTCGTCCGAACCGAGCACGCGCGGAATCATCCGCGCCCAGCCCCACACGGCCATATCGACCACGCTGTACTCGTCGAGCATGTAGCGTTGCGTGGCCAGCCGCGCCTCAATCAATTCCCAATGCCGCCACGCCTCAAAGTCGTAACGATTGAGCGCGTATTCCTTGGGCTCTGGCGCGAAGAGGCGGAAGTGCACGGCCTGGCCGCAATACGGTCCAACGCCCGAGGCGACGAACATCATCCATGAATACATCTCGGCCCGCGCCCGGGGTGTGCCGGTTGGCATGAACTGACCGATTTTTTCTGCCAGATAAAGCAGGATGGCGGTGCTGTCGAAGACCGGAACGTCGTCATCGAGCAGGGCCGGCGTCTTGCCATTCGGGTTGATGGCCAAAAACTCCGGGCTGTGCTGCTCGCCCTTGCGGGTATCAATGGCCACTGTCTGATACGGCGTACCGGTTTCTTCAAGATATAGGGCAATCTTGAGCGGGTTGGGCGAAGGATGAAAAAAAAGCGGGCATCCGGAATGGACTGTTGAAATTCCGTCCGGTCGTGTTGGGCGCGCCGCTGCCCCGAATGTTGAAAACCCCGCTGTCCGTCTCCGGCGCGCCGAGCCCTCCAATGTTGAAACCCCGGGGGCCTACTCGAACCAGCCTTCGTTGAGCTTTCGTGCCAAGATCTCCAGCGATGGCCCGAACTCCACGTAGCGCACCGGCGGCAACGACTCCTCCGCGGCGAAGGTTTCCAGCGTCTCGAGACCCTCGAGCCGTGGTGGCAGCCGGCGTGTCGCCGGGGCCTTGACGCGCGGCTTCGTGCGAATCGCTTTCTTCGTCCCGCCGCGCGCCTCATCATCGAAGAGCAGGCGCGCCCGGATCACTTCAAGGCTGTAGCCGCGTCCCATACGATTCATCCCTTTGGCGATGTTGTTGATCGATTCTGTGTAGGCGTTCGTGACCGGGTAGTCGAAGTAGTTGAAGATCTCTGCCCACCAGTTGTTCAATGCGGTTGCGGTCCGGCGGAAGTACGGCGCCTGATCTGCAGGGATGCTCTTGAGCCAGATCCTGCCAGCTTTCTCGGCCTCTGCCCTGGTCTCGGCGCCGTAGATATCGCAGAAGGATTCCTTCAGCGCATACGCGGCCCCCAGGCTGGGGAAGAGCGTCACCCACTTGACCAACTTCGCCTGCTGGTCGGCAGTGAGGCTGTGCCGACGGAGCAGCAAGACCTTGCGATCGTCCTTCAGTTTTCGC
>CAITLJ010000047.1 GCA_903893215.1 uncultured Ferrovum sp.
CTGGAGCCGGCATACCCGGTGCTGGTCGGAACCAGATCATGTGTGGCTCAACCCCCCATCGAAGACGGAGAAAGTAGCGACGATAAATTGATCGACGGGGTGCCAACTATGTTGACAGACACCGTCGGGCGCAGCCAATGTGGTCACTGGCACGGTATTTTCGCCCCAAAGCCTGTCGCTGTTCACCGCCCGCCCAGTGGTCAGCTACGCGGTCGGGACACATGGACTCGCGCAGAGTTGCGCTCCCTCACTGCAGTTCCCGCAGGGCAGCGACTATGAGAACGCCAACATTGCTGCAGCGCTGAGGGCAGGTTACTCGGTGCTGGTGTCCGACTATGCGGGCTACACCACCGGCAGCAGCCCGACCTATCTTGCCGGCATCTCGCAGGCGCATGCGGTGCTGGATATCGTGAAGGCGGCACAACAGATTCCTTCCGTCAGCGATTTCAGCGCATCAGCACCCGTCGGCGTATGGGGGTACTCGCAAGGCGGGCAATCGGCCGCCTGGGCCGCTCAGTTGCAGTCGAGTTATGCGCCCGGCCTGAATCTGAAAGGCGTGGCGGCCGGCGGTGTCCCCGCCAATTTCACTGAAACGGCGGCCTATCTGGACAGCAGCACCGGTGAGTCCTTCCTGCTTGGGGGGGTGATCGGCTTGTCTACCCAGTACCCGAACCAGATTCCGCTGGCAAGCCTGGCGAACCCCACTGGTCTAGCCGAGATCAACGTCGGCAAGTCAGAGTGCGTGTTCCAGTCGCTGTTCACCTTCATGAACCACAGCCTGTCGGAATACACCGCCGGAAATCAGACGTTGACGCAGATCGAGGCCAGCAATCCGGCGGTGAACCAGGTTTTGCTGGCGCAGAACCTTGGCCAGAACGGCACCACCATCAGCACTCCGATGTACCTCTACCATGGACAGGCTGACGAATTCATTCCGCTGGACCAGGCAATTGCGCTCAAGGAGGCCTACTGCAGCAGACTCGCTTCCGTGACCTTTGACCTGTATCCCGGTGAACATATTGTCACCCAGTTCCAGGGGGCGAGCCGGGCCCTGTCGTGGCTGGGCCAGCGCTTCAACGGCAATCTGCCTGGTAACAACTGCCTGGAGTTCGCTGCAGCGCCCAAGTCGACCGCCAACAAGGGCGGCGGCGATTTCGTGGTGTCACTGCAAGACTGGTCGCTCGGTGGTACCGTCGTGCTCAAGACGCTTGGCAACACCATCACCTTGCCCGCCGGCACCATGTCTGCGTCGACGGACCTGACCAACAAGACCTTGAACGGCACGCTGTCGATCCCGAGTTTCCCGGGGACCATCAGCGTTCTGGGGATTCCGGCCACGGTGGATCTGGCGATTGTGGAAGCCAGCCCGATCAGCGGCACAGTGACGCTGGATAACAGTGGCCTGCTGCACATTCACGGGTCGGTCAGCGCAAACATCACTGTGACATCGGTGGGGGAGGGGCCAATCCAAATTGGCTTTGGCTGCCAGACTTCCACCCCGGTGCAGTTCCCGCTCAACTTTGATGGCCCGGTGTCGGCCCTTGGCAGTGGTGCACTGAACTTCTCCGGTACCACCAGTTTCCCGCAATTGACGGGTTGCAGTATCTGGAACGGCTTGTTCAGCGCCCTGATGTCCGGGCCTGGACAGGTCTACAATTTTACAGTGACCCCGCCAGCGCCGGTCAGCTGGTAATCTGGCGACGGGCCGGTCACAAGTGGCAGGCGGGCGGCGGATACCCCAACGATCCGCCGCCGATCACCGGCAACGCTGTCCTTGCCAGATTCCGATCGGTCTTTAGCCGCGCACCAGCAGCGGCATCTCCGCACGGGCAAGTGCAGCCGGTTCTCCCTGCAACACCACCAGATCGTTGACTGCCAGCATCAGTGGGCGCCACGCGTGCCGACCCGGTCCTGTCTGCCCGGGCCGACTACTCCTTGCAGCAGTCAAGTGCAGCATCCACGGCCGCGCTGTAATTCTCGATATGGCGCCTGACATGCGGCGGTAGGTCCCCCTGATCCACCACCGCGGTGACGGATTGCCGGAGCACTTTCACGCCGTCCCATACCAGATGGCGGAACAGGCGCATGGCAGCGGCCTCTCCCATGGCACACGTGCCATCGTGCACCACCATCGGCACTTCCCATTC
>CAITLJ010000048.1 GCA_903893215.1 uncultured Ferrovum sp.
CTATGTGGTGCCCGTGGGTGGGCTCACCATGCAGCGCTGGTACGCAGAGAATGGGGTGTTGCGCCAGAAGGACATGTTGGCCGGCACCGTGCAGGATGTGGCCGACGGCGTGCTTTACCTGCGTGCCCAGTTCGGCATCGACAGCGGCACCGGCACGGCCTGGGCAGACATCGCGCCCGCGCAGCCCAGCCTGACCGGAGCGCAACTGGCGGGCCTGCGTTCGGTGCGTGTCGCGCTGCTGGCGCGTACCACCGACCGGGAAAAGCAGGCCGATCCGACCAAATGCACCACCACCACCAACCCGGTGATCGCGCTGGGCAACGCATGGGGCTTGACGGTGGACGTATCGGCCCTGACCAACACCAGTGGCACGGCGCTGGTGCCGGACTGGCAGTGTTACAGCTATCGCACGTATTCCACCGTGCAACCGCTGCGCAACGTGATCTGGGGGGCACCCGCATGAGCGCCATGCCTCTGCGCGCGCGCGCCACCTTCCGGCAAGGGGGCGCCGTGCTGTTGCTGGTACTGATCCTGCTCACGGTGTTCCTGCTCGCCCTCACGGCATTGGTCAGTTCCACGTTCACCAATCTGGCGGGTGTTGGCAACTATGTGTACCACGAAGGTGGCCTGGCGGTGACCGACAGCGTGGTGACCGATGCCAAGGCTTTTCTGCGCACTGCGGCCGACCTTGGCGTGGCCACTGCCAACCAGTATTCGCCGACGCCGCTGGCGGTATCCGCCAACGGGGTACCCACCAATCCGTGCACGGGCGGTGGCTGGAGTTGTGTGGCCGCTGACACCACCACGTATCCCGGCTACTCGGTGCAATATTTCATCGAGCGGTTGTGCAACGCGGCGGGTCCGGTCACCGTGACCACCGCCCCCACCATGTGTCAGACCGGACGTCCAGGCGGACTGGGATCAGCCCTGCCGGTCTACGATCTTGGCGCCGGTGGCGGGGCGCGCATCCTGACCGTCAGCGTGTTGTATCGGGTCACCGTGATGGTGACCGGACCACGCAATACGACGGTAATCACCCAAACCGTCATCAGCAAGAGCGTGTGATGCAGTACCCGATTGCGGCCTGGCCGCTGGAGAGACCTGTGCGACAAACCCCCGTCCTGGCAAGGCCCAGCCTGCGCCGGTTGTTGGCCACCGCGGGTGTGGCGCTGGTTGCGCTGTTTGCGGCGGCGACCGTTCCCGCCCTGGCGGCGACAGCGCCCGCCACCAATACCGCCCTGTCGCAGTTGCCCCTGTCGCAGCTGAATGTGGCGGAGCCGGCGATGATCTTCGCCATCGACGACTCTGGTTCGATGGACTGGGAGGTGCTGCTCTCCACCAACCAGGGTGAAGCCTATTGGCAAGGCCCGTCGGCAGGCAGCCTGCTGGCCGCCCTGCTGGGGGGCACCATTGCGGGGGGGGGTGTGGTGGATGCTACGGGTACGCCCTACTACAGCACCAACAACGCGTATTTTTACCTGTTTCCGTTCGGTGGTAATGGCCGCAGCACGATGCCACCCACCCCGGACTTTGCGGTGATGCGCAACGCGGCTTTCAACCCGCTTTACTACAATCCCAGTATTACCTATCTGCCGTGGACGCCCGCGTGGCATAACGGTGCGCTGATGAGTTTTCCGCAGGCCAGCTTTACCGCAGCGCTTACGCATCCGCTGTATGGAACGGCGCCTGGCATCAACCTGGGCGCCAGTCAGTCGGGCAACTTCACCTTTTATGCCGGCGCCATTGCCCCCGCCAGCCAGTTGGCCAGCTGCCTTGGGCTGCTCAAGGTACCGGTGCCAGGCACCAGCAATGTGATGGTGCTCGGCAACGGCAACTGCACGCTCAATTTTGTGCCGGCCACCTATTACATCAACGTACCCGTCTGTCCGGCGGGTGCCACATGCGCGACGGCCCCCAATGGCCAGATCCAGCAGCAGGTGGTGGTGACCAGCACCAGCAGCGAAGCGCAGAATTTTGCCAACTGGTTCACCTACTACCGACAGCGCATCACCTTGCTGGCCTCGTCGATGTCGGCCGTGCTGCCCAATGTGACCAACCTGCGTGCCGGGGGCGTCAAATTCAGCAACCGGGTGGCGCCAACGATGGTGGATTTCTCGTCGACCAACCCGGCGACCAACCAGAAAGCCTTGCTCGACCTGTTTTACACCGCCGTTCCGAACGGCAACACCCCCACCGTTACCACGCTCAACTATGTGGGTGGTCTGTACCAGAACGACACCAGCCAGGCGTATATCCAGGCGGCCTGCCAGCGCAACGCCGTGATGATTGTGACCGACGGGTTTGCCAATGACTACGCGCTGGGCGGCCAGCAGACACTGAGTCCCGCGTTCTTCTCGACCAATGGTGGCGCGTCGTCTACGCCCCCCTATGACATCACCTATACCGGTTCGCTGGCCGGTGTGGCCGCCACCTATTACAACCCGGCCAAGCCGCTTGGCAATCCGGCCTTCACGCCGGGTCTGGTGCCGCCAGACGCGAATGCCAGCGCGTTGAACGCCGACCTGAACACCAATCTGCACCTCAATACCTATGCCATGATGCTGGGTGCCAAGGGTTATATCTTCGGTACCGGTTCGCCCGAAGACACCCTGCCGTTCACCAACATCACCAATCAGTCGGTGGCCACCAGCTGGCGCAAGCCGGTGAGCAATGATCCCTCGGCCATCGATGACCTGTATCACGCCAGCATCAACGGCCGTGGCAAGACAGTGGTCGTCACCAACAGCCAGGAAGCCACCAGCAGTATCCAGAACATCCTGGCCGACCTGCTCAACCGTGCCAATGCTGCGGCGCCGGTGGTGCTGTCCAGTCCAAATCTGGCACCGGGCGACAATACCGCCTACCTGACCAGCTACAATCCAGCGGCCTGGTTTGGCGACCTGCAGGCGGTGGCTGTGGATCCGGGGACGGGTACGCTGGGCGGCAACCCGCTATGGAGCCTGCAGGCCAATCTGGACGTGCCGAACAGCTGGACCAAGCGCCTGTTCGCCACGTCGTCGGGCGGCAAAGGCGTGGCGTTTCCAGCAGGCATCAGCACCAGCATGCTGGCTTCCAGTGCCGGCAACGATGGGGACTGTGTGGCCAATTATCTGATGGGGGACCGCAGCAACGAGGTTGGCAACTTGGCCACCTGCGCCGCCTTTGCGCCCGGCAGCCCCGGGGTGTACCGTCCGCGCGTGCACGTGCTGGGCGACCTGGTGGATGCTGCGCCGGTGCTGGTGAAAAACCAGCCTACCTGGAGCGGACTGAACGACAGTACTTACAGCACGTTTGCCGCGCAGATTGCCAGCCGGACCAGCACCATTTATCAGGGGGGTAACGACGGCATGCTGCATGCCGTGGATGCTGCCACCGGCACCGAACTGTGGAATTACATTCCGTCGCCAGTGCTGCCCCGGCTGCCGCTGCTGGTCAATCCGGCCTACAACCACGCGTTCATGGTGGACGGCACGCCGCGCGTGGCCGACGTGAAGACCGCAAATGGCTGGTCGACCCTGCTGGTGGGCGGGCTGCGTGCCGGCGGCGTCGGATACTACGCACTCGACGTGACCACGCCGGCGGCCGCCAACTCCGCTGCTGCCGCCACCAAGCTGCAATGGGAATTTCCAAATCCCAATACGCCCGCCGCGTCAGCCGCTGGCGTCGGCTATTCCTACGGTCGTCCGCTGATCGCCAACACTGCGGCCGGGTACGTGGTGCTGGTCACTTCGGGTTACGACAATCCGGACTTTCAGGGGCATCTGTTTGCCCTCGACCCGGCCACTGGCAACGTGCTGGCCGACCTCAACACCGTCAAGCTTGGCGCCGGCAGCAGCGCGGCACCGGCCGGCCTCGCCATGTTCACCGCCTTTTCACCCGACGGGCTGACGGCCACGCGTGCCTATGCTGGCGACCTGAACGGTAACCTGTTTGCCTTTGACCTGAGCGCCGCCAATCCGGCGCAATGGTCGGTGCGGCTGCTGGCCAGGTTGACGGATGCCAGCGGCAACCCGCAGCCGATCACGGCCACGCCGGCGGTGACCTTGTCGAATGGCAACCCGTATGTTTACGTGGGCACCGGCCGGTTGCTCGATCGCAGCGATGTGGTAAGCAATCCGCAAACCCAGAGCGTGTATGCGTTGACTGATGATGGCGTGACCACCTACAACGTCGCTGCAGCACGCGCCAGCACCAGTCCGCTGCTGCAGCAGACGGTGACAGTACAGGCAGGTGGACTACGGACGTCCTCACAGGCGGTGTTGAATACCCAGCAGCGCGGCTGGTACCTGGACCTGCCACCCGGTGAGGAAATCACGGTGGACATGCTGCTGGCCGGCCAGACCCTGGTGTTCAACACCAATGCACCGCAAGCCGCCGCCTGCAGCACCAGCAGTTACCAGTACCGGCTGGATGGCGTGTCCGGCAGCATGCAGGCCGCTGCGCTGTTTCCGGCCGGCACCACGCCGTTTGCTGGACAGCAGTTGGGCACCGCGCTGGCCTCGGCGCCGGTGCTGGCTGTGCTGACCAGCGGCCAATGGGTGAGTGAAACCCGGCTCGGCACGGGCGCCGTGGTCACCGAGGGTCTTCCGGTGGTGAACGGTACTGCGCTACGCAAGCAGGGCTGGCGTGAAATCCGTCAGTAAGGGCTGCGGCCCGTGGGTTGCCAGCCAGCAGGCCAAGCCGCTGACCCCAAGCGGGGATCGCCCCTTATGCTTTGGGCGTGCCAACATGGACGGGCACGTCCTGCTGCCGGCCAACATGTTTTGCCACGAGAGGTTGTGACGTCCTTAATATTTGCCAAAGTTTGCCGATAGCACATACTTCGACCGCTGGGTTTTTTGTGCACCCGGTTGGCATTGTTGCGTCAGTGCAAGCCAAGTCCCGGTGTTGGCCCCAGTCAGGCAGCCCCCTTCCGTACATTTTTTCATTCAGCGATGAGTCCATTCACCATGCGCAAGATTGCCGTACTCACCCTTTCCCTGTTGCTGCCGGCCTGCGTGCTGGCTGCCGAACCGACGGACGCCTCGGTCAAAAGCCTGCTCGAGCTGAGCGGCCTGCCCAACGCCATCTCGGCGCTGTCCACCGGATCCACCCAGTTTTCCCGTCAGGTGATCGATCAGGCGAGCAAGGGGCATGACCTGACCGATCAGCAGAAAAAGGACCTGGATGGCGTCAGCGCCCAGTTCTCGGCCAAGGTGCAGCAGGACATGGCCTATGACAAACTCTTGCCCGGCTACACCAAAATCTACAAAGATGCATACAGTCAGGAAGAAGTCGACGGCCTGATCGCCTTCTTCAAGACGCCGGCGGGTGTGGCTTACCTGAAGAAGATGCCGCAGGTGATGCAGAAAACCCAGGACGAGAACCGCAGCATCATGGTGCCCATGATGCAGAAGCTGCAGGCTGACGTGGCTGCCGTGATCGATCCCAAGAAGTAATCCCTGAATTTTGAGGTTTGCACGATGAACGTTTTGCTGATGATGTTTTCTCTGCTGTCCGCCCTGCTGCTGGCACCGGTGGCCCAGGCCGACGGCTCCAGTGCACCGGCGCCAGCCCGTCCGGCTGCGATGGCCAAAACCGGGGACGCCGCGCCGGTTGACCTGTCTGCCACTTCCGGGGCTGCCGCCTTTGCCGCCGACAAGGGCCGCAACAGCTATGCCGTCGGTATCGAGATGGCGCGCAACTTCCGCAAGAACGACATCGACATGGACCTGGACCAGGTGCTGCTGGGTATGAAGGATGGACTGGCCGGCAAGCGTCCGCCGATGGGCGAGAAGGAACTGCGCAAGATCCTCAACAACTTCCAGAACATCATGCGTGCCCACACCATGGCCAACCAGCGTGCACTGGCGCTGGCCAATCGCCAGAAGGGCGAGGCTTTCTTCGCCAAAAACAAAGCGGTGCCTGGGGTGAAGGTGCTGGTGAACGGGGTGCAATACACCGAACTGAAGAGCGGCAATGGTGTCCGTCCCACCGAACGTGATGTGGTGGTGATGAACTGGCGTGGAACGACGCTGGATGGTACCGAATACGACAGCAGCGAACCGGGCAAGCCGATGAAGATTGCGGTGAGCGACCTGTTCAATGGCTGGCGCTCGGCGGTCACCCTGATGCAGGAAGGTTCGCATTGGCAAGTGTGGGTGCCGTCGGCGATGGCCTATGGCGAGCGGGGGGTGGGTGCCGACGTGGGGCCTAACGAGACCCTGTTGCTCGACATCGAACTGCTCAAGGTGCTGCCGCACGAAGCCCTTGGTCAGTGATCAGGACGGCCCGGTGATGCTGAAATTGCCTTTATGG
Source organism: uncultured Ferrovum sp. (assembly GCA_903893215.1). Classification (GTDB taxonomy): domain Bacteria; phylum Pseudomonadota; class Gammaproteobacteria; order Burkholderiales; family Ferrovaceae; genus CAIVHB01. Next base: position 6,298 of record CAITLJ010000048.1, read on the forward strand.
GTCCAACCCCTGCACCGCCTGGTGTGGCTGGGTTTGAGCGGCATGCTGCTGTGGACGCCACTTGCCCCAGCAGCAGCCACGCTGACGCCGCTGGAGCTTGGCAAACGCATTTATACCGAGGGGCTGCGCGCCGATGGCACGCCGTTGACCGGTGCGCAGAACATGGTGCATGTGGAAGGTCAGGATGCCGCCTGTGTGCGCTGCCACCGCAATAGCGGTATGGGCTCGGTGGAAGGCGAGGAACGTATCTCGCCGATCAGTGGGCGTTATCTGTTTCCGGCCGACAATGACCAGCCGATGGCCGAGCAGGATGGTCATGTGGGTAAGACCGTCAGCAAGCGCCATGTGCCTTACACGCTGGAGGCGATCGACCAGGTGATGCGCAGTGGCGTCAACAACCAGGGCAGGTCGCTGAGCAGCCTGATGCCGCGCTACGAGCTCAATCAGGACGAGTTGCGTGGCCTGCAGGCGTATTTGAGCACCCTGTCGGTGGGGTACTCGACAGGTGCGGAAGCGCACCTGATCCACTTTGCCACCGTGATCACGCCGGACGTGGCGCCGGAGCGCCGCAAGGTGTTTCGCGATATGCTGGAGGCTGCGGTGCGCAGCAAGAATGCCAGCACCGCGCCGCAACGTCGCTACATGGCCAATGCGGCCATGATGGTGACGCGCAGCGACCGCCGCTGGGCGCTTGACGTGTGGGAGCTGACGGGCGCTCCCGAGACCTGGGCTGCGCAACTCGATGCCTTGTACGCCAGGACGCCGCCGTTTGCCCTGATTTCGGGGCTGTCCGGCACCGAATGGGCGCCGGTGCACCAGTTCTGCGACCGGCATGCCGTGCCGTGCTGGTTTCCCAGTGTGCCCAATCCGCCGGAGGCCGACGCCCACAGTTACAACCTGTATTTTCGCCGCGGGGTGACGCTGGAGTCGGAAGTGCTGGCCGCGATCCTGGCCGAAAACGCTGGCAAGGGACAGGTGGTGATTGAACAGGTGGCCACCGAGCAAGCCGTGTCGCGGGCAGCGGCGCAGGCCTTGCGCGCAGCACTCGCCCGGCGCGGTCTGAAACTGGTTGACCATCTGGTGCCAAAGGCCGACCCGGCCGGCGTCGCCCTGGCGCTGCAGGGGGCGGCCAAAAAGAAGCGGCCGGTGATGCTCTGGTTGCAGGACGCCGAATTGCGCGGGATCACCACGGCAGGCGACACGCCGGTGTACCTGTCCAGTGCCCTGTTGCAGGGTGGGCCGGCGGCGGTGCCTGCACCGCTGCATGCGCAGGCACGTCTGATCTATCCCTTTGCCTTGCCGGCTGAGCGGCAGGCCAACCTCGCGTATCTGCAGACGTGGCTCAAGCTGCAGCAGATTCCCCTGCTGGACGAAGTGATGCAGTCCGAGGTGTTCTTTGCGGTCAATTTCATGACCGACGTGGTGGGGGACATGCTGGACAACCTGTATCGCGATTACCTGGTCGAACGCGCCGAGGACATGCTGAGCAAGCGGGAGAATGGCAAGGCCGAACAGGAAACGCGAGACCGCCAGAGCCTGGGGCGCAATGCGCGCTACGCCGTCGACCAGACGGCGCGCACGTCCATGACGGCCGAGCGTACGCCCGACATGTTCGCTGCCAGCCAGGTGGTGTTCGCGTACAAGGACAGCAAGGGCACCACGGTCTACCCGCACCTCAGCCTGGGGCTGCGTCAGCGCTTTGCGTCGAAGGGCGCCGCGGTGGTCAGCTTTGCCAATGACGGCACCGACACTTTGGTGCTGCAGCATCCCTGGGTGATTCCCTGAGTCCCTGCCCGCAAGGGCAGGGGTGTTTTAACCTGATTCCTGTCTGGACTTGCACCATGAAATCACGTCTGTTCACTTCCATGCTGCTCTGCGCCGCTTTGTTGCCGGGCCTGTTTCCGGTCTGCACCCTGGCGGCACCGAATGATGCGACTGTCGGCGCGGCTTCCAGCCCGCCCGGCAAGAAAGACTATAGCCGCCAGCTCTACACCCGTCAGAGCGACACGGGTGCCACCGTGCTCGGCAATGGCGAGGTGGAGAACGGTGACACCGCATTGCGTCTGCAGGGTGCCCCGGTGGTCGGTGGCACCGGGGTGGCTATCCCTACCGCGGGACGGCTGGTCAGCGCGGCCGCCACGGCCGCGGTGAACGGCCAGGCGCCCAGCGTCGACTACGCCAGCAATGCGGCCAACGCCGACCTGAAGGCGCGCGATGAAAAGCTCGCCACCCGGGTAGCGCAGATGTATCACCGCCGCAGCGCCTTCAACACGGGTACCGTCACGCCGGCCAGCCCTGCCGGCCACTGATCCGCTGTGACCCTTGCGAATCGGCCCCTGCGCCGATTTGCTGCCCCCACGGATGTGCCCTTCGCGGGTTCTGCGCGCATTGAGCGCGCCAGACCCGCGCTGCATTTTTTCTGCGTTTCCCCGGTTTGACCGGGGCTGGTCCGGCGCAATGCCGGCCAGGGTTGCCTGTGTTTTCCTCTCCCCGATTTTTCTGACAAGAGCTGCAAGCTTTGCTTGCCTGATTCTCTGAGCATTCGCGCGTTGCGCGCAATTTTTATAGCGGATTTGGCAAGTCGTTGAATACGCTATATAGCTAGCAATAATCGACGGAAAATACGCTTATGCGGCAAGTCATTAAGCTTTTCAATCGGATGAAAGAGGCTGTCAAGGGTATTCGGCTTATAAAATCAGTCATAAATCGATTTATTTACACAGAGTTGCGTGATGAAATTAATCGATCTTGAGGGAATTTTACCTAAAGGTTGAGTTCCGCTGTGCCGATACACCGTCGTGGAAGGGCGCACCGCACCTTCCGGGGTTTATTAATGGATTCAG
>CAITLJ010000049.1 GCA_903893215.1 uncultured Ferrovum sp.
CCGGTCTGGTGGCGCGCTGTTCCACGCTCTACGGGTCAGGTCAGACCCGCGACAAGCCGCAGGGTTTGCTCACCTTTATCGCGCGCAGCCTGATGCGCAATGCGCCGATTCCGATTTTCGTTCCGCTGGACACCATGCGCGATTACCTGAGCGCCGACGACGCTGCGCGGATGATCGTGGAAAGCCTGCGCACCGCCACCCATCCGGGGCAAACCTGCGTGCGTATCATCGCCTCGGAAACACCGGTGACCATTGCCGAGATCATTGCTATATTCCAGCGCGTCTCGCGCCGCCGGTTGCGTGTGGTCACCTCCACCAGCGCGGTGACGGGCCTGTACGCAAGTCGTATCCGGTTTCGCTCCCGCATCCGCCCGGTCGAGTCCATGGCCGCCAACACACCTCTGGCGGCGGGAATCGCCAGCCTGCTGCATGCTGAGCGCCTGGCGCTGGCAAGGTGCCAGCAGCAGGCGCCTGACGGCCAATGAAGGTATCCACTCCACCCATCGTATCGGTCTGTATTCCCACCTACCGGGGTGCGGAGGTGCTCGGCGCCACATTGGAATCCGTGCTGCAGCAAACCTTTCAGGATTTTGAATTGCTGGTGATCGACGATCAGTCGCCCGATGACACGGCCGCAGTGGTGGCGTCGTACGCCGATCCGCGCATCCGCTACCATCGCAACCCGGTCAATCTGGGCCCGGAGGGCAACTGGAACCGCTGCCTGGAACTGGCACAGGGACGCTACTTCAAGCTGCTACCGCACGACGACCTGCTGATGCCAGACTGCCTGGAAAGCCAGGTGGCCGCGCTGGATGGCGACGTGGATCAACAGATCGCCCTGGTGTTCGGCTTCCGCCGCATCATTGGCCCGACCGGCCGCGTGATTGCCACCCGTGGCCGCCTGCTGGCACGGCCTGGGTGTCTGGACGGCCCGGCCCTGGTGCGCCGGTGCGTGCGCAGCGGTGGCAACCTGATCGGAGAGCCGGGCAATGGCCTGTTCCGGCGCACCTTGGCCGAGCAGGTGGGGCGCTATGATGCCAGCCATCCCTACGTGGTCGACCTGGACTGGTGGTTTCGGCTGCTACGCCATGGCAGCGCCTGGTATACCGCCCGCCATGCTTCAAGTTTCCGCATCAGCAAGGGGTCGTGGAGCGTGGAACTGGGGCGCCGCCAGCACTTTGATTTCGCCGGCCTGATTGCGCGCGTTGCGAGTGAACCGGCCTACCGTCTGCGCTGGGTGGATGCCCAATGCGGCCTGCTGATGGCGCGCCTGAATACCCGGATCCGCGCGCTGTTCTACCGACTCTTCCTTGGCTGAGAACCACATGAGCACACATTCCGACTTTGGGGCCGACTATGCCGCAGAGCAACTGGCCCGCCAGCGCAGTCCGCTGCGGCGTCTGATCAAGGCGCGTTATGTGCAACGCGTCCTGCGCCATGTGCAGGGTCCCACAATCGACGTCGGCTGCGGCGCCGGACAGATCCTCGAGAAACTGCCAGCGGGGTCGGTGGGGCTTGAGGTGAACCCCTACCTCATCGCGAGCCTGCGCGAGCGGGGGCTGAACGTTCGCCAGATCGATGCCACCGGTGACCGGATCAATCTTGCCGGCATCGTGTCGGGTCAATACCGAACGCTGGTGCTCTCCCACGTGCTGGAGCATTTCGTGCACGCAGAGGCGGTGCTGCAACGGCTTCTGCAGGACTGCGCGATTCTCGGCCTGGATACCGTCATCGTGGTGGTACCCGGACTGGCCGGTTATCAGAGTGATGCCACGCACCGTACCTTCGTGCATCCCGATTGGCTGAGTCAGCATGACCTGCAACGCCAGGGTCAGTTCGCACTCGCCGAGCAGGATTGGTTTCCCGTAAATGCCGCGTGGCCAGGGCGTTATTTCGCGTACCACGAACTCCATCTGGTCTATCGCAGGAACGCCGCCTGAACCGCCCTGCCCCGGTCAGCCAGACCGGGGCAGACAGTCCGGGGCAGACAGTCCGGGGCAGACAGTCCCACGCAGATACCACCGCCAGGCGGTTCAGCCAGGTGGCTGACCAAGCGGGTCGGCGTCGAGCATGCTGCGCACATCGGCGAGCACGGCCGACCAGTCGCCTGGCGCTGACTGACGAAACAAACGCACGCTGTCATACCAGGGCGAATCAGTGCGTGCCTGCAACCAGCGCCAGTCGGTGTTGAAGGGCAGCAGGATCCAGGTAGGCACCCCCAAAGCCCCGCCCAAATGGGCCACGCCGCCGTCCACCGAAATCAGCAGATCGACGTTCGCCAGGATGGCGGCGGTGTCGTCCAGTCCGTTGATCCCGTCATCCAGACTGCGCAAATGCGGATTGCGCGCCATGAAGGCGCGGTCTGCCTCGGTCAGGGTTTTCTGCACGCTGAACCATTCTGCATCCAATGCCAGCAGCGGCTGAAGTGCCTGCAGGGAAAGCGAGCGCTCATGATCGTTGACGTGACCGGGATTGCCGCGCCAGACCAGGGCAATGCGCTTCCGACCGGCACGGCGCAGACCCAGCCGTTCCTGCCACAGCGCGGTGCACCGGGCATCGGCACGCAGGTAGGCTTGCCCGGAAATCTGCGGCCAATCCAGCGCAAGCGCCCGCCCAAGACTGATCATCGAGCAGACCAGATCGTGCGGTGGCGGCGAGTCGCCAGCCGGAAACCATTCGGCGGACGTGCTGATCTGGCGCAACAGCGGATCCAGCGGTCGGCGCAGTTCAACCACGACGTGAGCCCCCATCGCTTCGAGCTGCGGTACGAAGCGGATAAACTGGATGGCGTCGCCGTAACCCTGTTCGGCACACAGCAGAAGTCGCTTGCCCTGCACTGACGAGCGTCCCAGCCAACGTGGCCGCTCGAAACGGCGGGTCAGATCGATACCACCGGGCAAACGCCGGCGCCACTCGAACTCAGCCCACGCCTGAGGCAATTCCCCCAGCGCAAGCCGGCAACAGGCGCGCGAGAAGTGGGCATTGGCATCGGCAGGATCATCATGGATTACCCGCTCGAAGCACTGGATTGCCTCGCCCAAGCGTTGTAGCGCCATCAGGCTGCGTCCCAAATTGGCGTTGGCCAGGGTGAAGTCAGGCGCTAACGTGAGGGCGGCACGATAGGCCGCGATGGCGGCCTCTGGCTGCAGCAAGCGGCTATGAACAACACCACGCAGATTCAGCAACTCGGCGGATGCCGGGTGCCTCTGCAAGGCCTGCTCGCAGGCCTGCAGCGCTGCCTCCAATTGGTTGGATTGCAGCAGGGCGTTGGCATGGCCGATCGCAAAGTCACGCTGATCGGGTTGCTCGGCGCAAAGCGTGGCAAACTCAATGGCTGACTCGGCATGCCGGCCCAGTTGGCCAAGCAGGCCGGCCCGTAAACTGCGCACCGCTGGCGTTCCCCGAGCAAGACGCAGACTGGCGTCGACGCTAAGTAAGGCCTCGTCAATGCGGCCAAGCGCCGCGAGCGCGAGCGCGCGATTGAAAAACAGTACTGGCTGGCGAGGGTCAAGCGTGATCGCGCGACTGATCAGGGCGAGCGCCTCGGCTGCCTGCCCTTGCGACTGACAAATCACTGCCAGCAACTGCAAGGCTTCAAAATGTGCCGGATTGACGTGCAACAGCGCCCGATAGCCTGCGGCAGCCCGCAAGAGGTCGCCAGACTGGTGGGCCTGTAATGCGGCAACCAGACGCGGATCGGGTTGGGTCATTGTGGCAGTGCCCGAGGGCCACTCAGGGACGGGCGCGCCATCCCCTCACCCAAGCCGCCAGACAAGCCACTTCAGCAAACAGCGCCAGAAGCAAGGTCCAGAACGCAATCTGGTTGGCGGCCAGCTGCGCGACAGGCATCTCGAACTGGAAGGGCTTGTAAGACGCAAAGTCGCGTGCCTGATCTTTCTGGCTCACCCTGAAGTGGTCGCCCGGCGCGCAGTGATTGGCCCCAGGAAACGCGTAGCATGCCGGGTTTTTGAGATTGTAGTGCGCCGCTTCGCCCTCGCCATGCACCATGTCGCTGGGCCCCACCTGCAGGTCACGGAAAGGCAGATGCTCCAGCCGGTAACCAAAGGTGGGGTAATAACAGTGGATGGTGGAGGCGCCCTCGGTCAGTGCATCGTTGCGTTGAACCATACCGGCCTCACTGACTGGCTCGACCAGATTGGCCACCGGCGGCGTAAGGGCAGTGGCATTGAAGCGGTTGTATGCGCTGAGGATGCGCCGCGGCGGATATGGTTCATCTTGATAATCCGAGGTATCGGTGACGGCGAGCGCGCCCAGCGTCAAGACTGCCGCTACTGCCACTGCATAAGTGCGCACGGCGACCGGCACGCGATCCACCGCCGGTGCACAAACCAGCGCTAGCACTGGCACGTAAATCAACAGCCAGCGGATCAATGTGCTGCTAGAGGAGAGCACTGGCGTTTGCTTGAGCAGATGATTCCAGTCTTCCTGATAGGTGTTGAGCGCAATCGGCAACAGGAGCACTGCGATCAGCAACACAACCAGCACCGCCGGTTGTGCGCCGCGCGGTGCAGGCTTCGGCAGCAACGGGTTGACGTTCAGTCGCGCGCGTATGCCCGCCACAGCCAGCCCGACCAAGGCCAGCAACGGCGCCAGACCCACGCCGTATTCGTACTCATGCCGGCTCAGCAGCCATTGCACATTGACCAGCTTTTGCGCGCCATCCTCGGCAATGCTGCCGCCCGGCAGGAACAATGTACGGGCGGCATACCACGCGCTGTCGAAGAGGGAGGCAAAGCCCGGCAAACGATACTCCGCCCGAGGAAAATTCGACATCAGGAATGCGGAGGCGCTGATATGCGCTGACGAAATGCAGGCCGCCAGCAGGGCCCCGAGCACACCACGCAACAGTAGACGCTGCCAGACCAACCCTCCGGGTTGCAGCCCGGCGACCAGCAGCATGGCAAGAATCGCGAGCGCCACTGGAATCACCAGGGTGCCAAGCCCCGCCTGCAGCGTGTACGCCAGCATCAGGCCGATGTGCAGGACATAAGGCAGATCGCGCCGGGTGGCGCCATCGGCCTGCTCACCGACCCGGCCGGTCAACCCATCGGAGAGGGCCCAGGCCAGCCAGGGCGCCACCATGAAGCTATGAAAATTGTAGTGCCCGACCACCATCCGGAAGCCATAGAAGCCGTTGAACATGAACACCAGCGCCGCAACAAACGCGGCCTCGCGGCTGGCGTTCATCACCCTGCGGCAGAACAGGTACATGCCCCAGAATCCAACGGCAGCAAAGGCCAGCAGGCTGACCTGAATGGCGCGCAGCGGATCCATCACGAACGTCAACCACTGCGCCAATGAGTAATACATGGTTTGCGGGTCGGCGAAATATGGCACACCACCGCAAAACGCCGGGGTGAACCACGGCACCGCCAGCGCACCGTTGTTGTGAAACCAGTAGTCTCCGGCAAGCAACTGGGGCAACACCCCGGAGTAATCATGTCCGATGCGGCCCGCATTGTTAGGAAAAAATCGGCCGAACAGGAACTGGTAGATGGCGAGCAGCACTACCATGCCCATCATCACCGGAAATGCGCGGGCTTGCGGTGCGGCAGCGGGGCCATCGGCACCCGCTCCAGCGCGGACATTCGCGTCGGACGACATTACCGGTGGCTGCTGCGCACTGCTGGGACTGCTGGGACTGCGATCAGGGGAGTCTTCGTTCATGGCTGGGGGACAGTGGGACGCGACAAGGCTCGACGCGCCAAGTCGCAAAGAATATCCGGTGATTGATGACAGATTCGGGTCAAAGCCAGCCAGCTTCACATGCCCGTCATGGAGCAGGCCGATCATGGCGGTGCCCGCTTCACTGAAACAGGAACATCGTGACACGTTCAATTTTTGCTTTCTCCCTGCCCGGGCTCCGCCTCCTGCTGCTGGCCTGTCTGCTGCATGTTCCGGTGCTACATGCCGAAGCGGCCGGCACAACGACCGACACTGCGCAGGGCGACAGCGAACACCTTGCCGCTCCGACGCCACGCCCCGCAGCAATCGCCAATGATCCTGCGCTGGCGCCCCTGATGCCCGAGATCGCCCGCAAATTGGGTGCCAAGGTAGACGACCTGAGCGCCCACCTGATGCCGGGGGGCCAACTGATCGAAGTGTTCTGGCTGGACGGTGGTCGCATGGTCTACCTCGACCGGGATGTGCGCTTTATCCTCGTGGGCAGCCTGTTTGATGCCGAGAACAAGCACAACCTGACCAAACTGCGCAGCGCCGAACTGAACCGGATTCCCTTCGACAGCCTGCCGCTCGATAAGGTGATCAAGGTTGTGAAGGGCAACGGTGCCACCCGTTTCGCCGTCTTCGAAGATCCGGACTGTCCCTTCTGCCGCGCCATGGAAAGCCGGCTGGATCAACTAGATGACTACACGGCCTACATCCTGTTGTTCCCGCTGAAGGAACTGCATCCGGGCGCCGAGGCTGCCGCCAAGGCGATCTGGTGTGCGGAAGATCCCTCTGCGGCCTGGCAATCGTATATGCACACCCAGCAACTGCCGGTGGCGCGCGACTGCGAGACCCCGATAGTGGCCCTGCGTGATCTCGCACGCCGCCACCATATCGAAGGCACGCCCACGCTGGTAATGCCGGACGGCGAGATTGTCGAGGGCATGCCCGACCTCGCCACACTGAAGGCCAAAGCAGCGGCCACCCCGCAGCAATGATGCGCAGTGGTGCCTGCAGATGGGCCAGCCTGCTGTGCTTCAGCCCACTGTTGCTCGTCAATTGTCTGAGCGCGGCCGCTGCCCCTGGCGACGCAACAGTAGAATCCGCAACGGCACAGCCACTGGTTCGGCCCGCCAGCGACGGCGCATCAGGGGCCGCCCTGACTGCCGCACTGGATGCCAAATTGCGAGAACTGATGCGCGCATCTGGGGCGGTGGATCATCTACAGCAGCAGATCGACGCCGCGGTGACGCGCGCGGAGGGCAACGCTGAGCGTATGGCCCGTGAATCCGCGGCCCGATTGCAACCGGACGCGGCATTCCGTGAGCGCGTGCAACAGGCACTCGATACCTATGTATCCCGTGTGCGCGCGCAACTTTCCGAGGCGGCACGCGGCGACTCCTGGATCGCGGTTTACAGGAAAGCCTTCAGCGAAGAGGAGATCGATCAGTTGCTGGCCTTTTACCGATCGCCACTGCATGTCCGTGAACTCGCCGTGGCAGAGGATGCCACCGTGCATCTGGATGGGGAAGTATCAGTGCCCTTCGCCGCCCTCACGGCGCAGCCGACGCGCGAGTATCTCGCCACCCTGCGCAGTCTGATTCGTGATTGTCACTGCCAACGAACGGTCACACCGGCCAACAGTACCCCCTCCTCTTCGAGTCCGCCTGCCCCATGAATGATACGCATCAAGACATCGCCAGCCAGGCGCCCCGCGCTGACGACAGCACACTGGCTGCAGAGGTGGAAGCGCTGTGGAGCGCCTTACAATCAGGACAACTGGCGGAAGCGCATCGACGCGACGCAAGCCTGCGCCAGCAGGGCCTGCCGCCGAACGCGCGCTGGCTGCATGCCCAAGCCATGCTGGCGCTGGCCGACGGCAAGACCGAACAGGCGATCACGGCCCTCCGCGCAAGCCTGGAGCTCAATCCAGCCAGCGCCTCCGCCCACTACCATCTGGGCCGCGCGCTGCGCGCCGTCGCACAGTACGATCTGGCCTTGGCGCACTACGATCATTCCCTTGCGCTGGAGCCCAGTCAGTGGGACGTGCACAGCAGCCGAGGCGTATTGCTACGTGGCATGGGCAGACTGCAGGAATCCATCGCAGCCCAGCGTGCTGCACTGGTGTTGCAACCCCGCGCGGCTGAGGTGCATTTCAACCTCGCGAACGCACTGTTTGCCGACAATCAGGCGCAAATGGCGATTGCGGCTTACCGGCACGTGCTGACCCTTCAGCCAGAACATGGCAAGGCGCGGCGCGGCCTGCTGACCGCCCAGGGCTACGTGCTGCTGGATGAAAAACGCTGGACAGAGGCGATCACCCTGCATCTGCAGCTGGTCGCCGAATATCCTGACGTGGCTAGCTTGCAGAATGGACTCGCCGTTGCGCTCTGGCAGGTCGGCGACTTTGATGGCGCACGTGCGGCTGTCGAGCGGGCGCACACTCTGGATCCGGGCGACGGGTTTGCCTGTCTGCACAGCGGCATGTTGCTGAACCGCCGAAGTATGTGGTCGCAGGCATTGCCCTGGCTAGAGATGGCATGCGAGCGTCTGGTTGATTTTCCGCCTGCCCTGATCGAATGGGGGATCGCCCTGCTGCACTGCGCGGATTACCAGGGCGCCTTGCAGAAATTTGACGCTGCCTGCGCGGCCGACCCGACAGGCAGCGCGGGCCCGTACCACCGTGCCTTTGCCCTCCTAATGCTAGGCCAGATGGAACAGGGCTATCGTGACTTCGAACATCGTTTTGTCGAGGGATACGTGTATGCCGCAGGTCGACCGCAATTTCCGATGCCTGCCTGGAACGGAGAAGATCTGGCGCAGCGACATCTGCTGGTCTGGACCGAACAGGGCGCCGGTGATGCGCTGCAATATGCACGATACCTACCGCACCTGGCTGACCGCCACCCCGGCCACCTGTCCGTGCGGGTGCATGCCGCGCTGTGCAGATTGCTTCGACACAGCTTCCCGGACCTCGACTTGGCCGAGGAAAAGGATGCCCTGCTGACCCCCGCTGACTACGAATGTCCGCTGATGAGCTTGCCCATGCGTCTCGGCTGCGAGGAGGACCGCATGGCCATCCCCTCCCCTTACTTGCGCTGCCCGCCCGAGCTGGTCACCGACTGGCATACCCGCCTCGGACTTTCGCC
>CAITLJ010000050.1 GCA_903893215.1 uncultured Ferrovum sp.
CAGCCGGTATGGACCTGCTGACCCGTGCCGAACAGGTCAAAATTGACGCCCTGCGCCAGGCTGGTGGTGTGGATGCCCTGTCCACTCAGGTCGAGCACGATTGGCGTGCCCAGCGTGAGGCTCGAGATCTGGTCGGTGCTAAGGGCGGCGATCTGACCGCCGCTGAGTGACAGTACTTGCCCGCTGGTAAGTGCGCCGATTTGGGTCGTGGTCAGCACGGAAATCTCGGCCGTGGTCAGTGCCAGCACCTGTGCTGTGCTGAAGGCGGCGATTTGGCTGGTGGTCAGGCCGGTGGCAATCTGATCAGTGGACAGTGCCGCAATATCGGCCGTGGTCAGCGCGGCAACGTCCTTCAGGCCGATCGCGCTGATCTGGGCAGAACCCAGACTGTTGATCTGTGCTGTCGACAAGCCCTGATGGACCTGTGCGGTGGTCAGTGCAGCGACCTGCGCCGTGGTCAGGCCGGACTGCACCTGATCGGTGGTCAGTGCAGCCACTTGCGCGGTGGTGAACGCCTGCACCTGCTGGGTCGACAGCACGGCGATATCGGTGGTGCCAAATCCGGTTTGCAGTTGCAGGGTGGACAGCACGGCAATGTCGGCAGTGTTGAAAGCCTGGCGGATCTGGCTGGTGGTCAGACTCACCAGTTGGTCGGAGCTCAATGCCGCTACCTGCAGGGTGCCCAGCACCGCTACCTGCGCCGTGCTCAAGCCCAGTTGCAGCTGGTCGGTGCCCAGCGCGGCGACTTGTGCGGTGGTGAGCACCGCGATGTCACGGGTACTGATCGCAGCTATCTGGTCGGTGGTCAGTGCTGCCAACTGCGCTGTCGTCAACCCCGCACGCACCTGCGCCGTGGTCATTACGGCAATCTGCGCGGTAGTCAAACCGCTGGTGGTCTGGTCAGTGGTCAACGCGGCGACCTGCGCCGTGGTCAAGGCCAGGATCTGGCTGCTCGACAGGGCATTGAGGTCGCTGCTGTTCAGGCTGGCCTGCACCTGCAGCGTGCTCAGCACCGCGATATCGGCGCTCGAGAAGCCCTGCCGCAGCTGCGCGGTGGTCAGCGCTACCAGCTGGTCGGTGCCGAGTGCCGCGATCTGCTTGGTGCCAAGCGCCGCCACCTGTGTGGTGGAGAGGCCCAGGGTGATCTGGTCGGAGGTCAGCGCTGCCACATTCGTCGTGGTCAAGGCAGCCAGATCACGCGTGGTGATCGCAGCGATCTGCTGGGTATTGAGGGCTTGCAGCTGCGCTGACGTCAGACCCAGCGCCACTTGCGCGGTGGTCAGCGCGGCAATCTGGGTGGTGGTCAGCCCACCTTGCACCTGATCGGTGGTCAGCGCAGCAATGTCGGCGGTGTTGAGTGCCACCACCTGCGCGGTAGTCAGGTTGGCAATCTGTGCGGAGTTGAGGCCGCCCTGAACCTGCGCGGTCGACAAGGTGGCCATGTCGGCGATGTTGAAGCCCAGACGTACCTGATCGGTGGTCATCACGCCAATTTGCCCTGTACCCAGCGCTGCGACCTGTGCCGTGCCCAAGGCGGCGATTTGCGCCGTGCCCAGGCCCAGCGTGATCTGGTCCGACGTGAGCACGCTCACATTGATGGTGGTGAGCGCTGCCACGTCGCGTGTGCTCAACGCGGCGATCTCGCTGGTGGTGAACGCCACCAGCTGATCGGAAGTCAGGCCGTCATGCACCTGGCTGGTGGTCAGGGCAGCGACGTCGGCCGTCTTCAGCCCAAGGCTGATCTGGTCAGTGGTGAGGGCGGCGATCTGGCTGGTGCCAAGCGCCACCACCTGTGCGGTAGTCAGTGCACCGATCTGGCTGGTCGACAGACCGGCCTGCAGTTGCAGCGTGGTGAGCGCCGCAATATCGCGGGTGCTGAATGCAGCCACTTCCCCGTTGGTCAGCACGGCCAGCTGATCGGTGGTGAGGCCTTGCGCCACCTGTTGCGTCGAGAGCACCGCGATGTCCATCGTATTGAGCCCGACCGTGAGCTGATCCGAGGTGAGTGCGGCGATCTGCGCAGAATTCAGGGCCAGCACCTGCGCCGTGGTCATTGCAGCCACCTGCGCGGTGGTCAAGCCGAGCTGCACTTGCTGGGTGGTCAGTGCTGCGACATCCAGCGTGCTGAAGCCGGTGCGTACCTGGTCCGTGGTCAGGACGGCCAGCTGGTCCGTGCCCAGCGCGGCGATCTGTGCCGCGGTGAGCGCCGCCACCTGGACAGTCGACAGGCCGGAGGCCAGCTGGTCCGACGTGAGCGCGCTCACCTTGCTGGTACCCAGGGCAACCAGATCCGCCGCGCTGAGGCCGGCGCGCACCTGGCTGGTGGTCAGGCTGGCCAACTGGCTTGAGTTCAGAATGGCTACCTGCAAGGTGCCCAGCGCCGCCACCTGGGCGGTGCTGAAGCCTTGCTGCAGCTGGTCCGTGCCGAGCGCAGCGATCTGTGCGGTATTGAGTGCGGCAATATCGCGGGTGCTGATTGCAGCCACCTGCGCCGTGGTCAGCGCCGCCAGTTGTGCGGTGGTCAGTCCGGCACGTACCTGCGCGGTGGTCAGCACGGCGATTTGTGCCGTGCTCAGGCCATTGGTGGTCTGGTCGGTGGTCAAGGCCGCGATCTGCGCGGTGCTGAGCGCCAGGATTTGCGCGCTCGACAAGGCCAAGATGTCGGTGCTGGCCAGACCGGTCTGCAATTGCATGGTGTTCAGCACGGCAATGTCGGCGGTGGAAAAGCCCTGACGCAGCTGGGCGGTGGTCAGTGCCGCCAGCTGGTCGGAACTGAGTGCCGCCACCTGGGCGGTGCCGAGTGCGGCCACCTGGGCTGTCGACAGCCCCAACGTGATCTGGTCCGAAGTCAGTGCCGCCACATTGGTGGTGCTCAGCACCGCCACGTCACGGGTGGTGATCGCGGCCACCTGCGCCGTGGTCAGTGCCTGCAGCTGGGCCGAGGTCAGGCCGAGTGCCACCTGCGCCGTGGTGAGCGCAGCAATCTGGGTGCTGGTCAGCACATTTTGCAGCTGATCGGTGGTGAGCGCAGCAATGTTGGCAGTGTTGAGTGCCACCACCTGCGCCGTGGTCAGGCTGGCAATCTGCGCCGAGTTGAGGCCACCTTGCACCTGCGCAGTTGACAGGGTTGCCATGTCGGCGGCGTTGAGGCCCAGACGGATCTGGTCGGTGGTCATCACGCCAATCTGTGCGGTTCCCAGGGCGGCGACCTGTGCGGTGCCGAGTGCAGCCACCTGGGCGGTCGAAAGCCCCAGCGTGATCTGGTCGGAGGTGAGCACGCTGATATTGCCGGTGGTGAGGACCGCCACATTGCGGGTGGTGAGTGCGGCGATTTCACTGGTGGTGAAGGCCACCATCTGGTCGGAAGTCAGACCTGCATGCGCCTGGCTGGTGGTCAGCATGGCTATGTCGGCGGTATTCAGGCCCTGGCTGATCTGGTCGGTAGTCAGTGCCGACACCAGGTTGTTGCCCAGCACCACCATCTGGGTGGTGGTCAGGGCGGCAATCTGGCTGGTGGTGAGGCCGGTCTGAAACTGCGCCGTGGTGAGGGCGGCAATGTCCCGCGTGTTGATGGCCGCCACCTGCGCGCTGGTGAGTGCGCTGATCTGGCTGGTGGAGAAGCCCTGCGCCAGTTGCGCCGTGGACAGGATGGCGATGTCGGCCGTGCGCAGACCCACGCTGATCTGGTCGGTGGTCAGGGCGGCGACCTGCGCCGTACTCAGGGTGGCGACCTGCGCCGTGCTGAGGGCATTGATCAGGGTGGTGGACAGGCCCGCCTGCACCTGCAGCGTGCTCAGGGCGGCGATATCGCTGGTGCTGAGACCAGCGCGCGTCTGCGCGGAGGTGAAGGCACCGAGTTGGTCGGTGGTGAGAGCCGCCACCTGGGCCGTGCCCAGAGCGGCCACCTGGGCCGTGGAAAGTCCCAGTGTGATCTGGTCCGAGCCCAGCACGGCAATGTTGCCAGTGGTCAGCACAGCCACGTCGCGCGAGGTCAGAGCAGCAATCTGGGCGGTGGTGAACGCCGCCAGCTGATCAGAGCCCAGTCCCTGACGCACCTGCGCGGTGGTCAGCACGGCCACCTGACTGGTGGTCAGGCCTTGCGGGATCTGGTCGGTGGTGAGCGAGGCGATCTGGGCGGTGGTGAAGGCCATCACCTGGGTCGATGACAGCGCAGCCAGTTGGGTGGTGGTCAGACCCTGGGAAACCTGCGCAGTGGTGAGCGCCGCGATGTCGTTGGTGTTCAGGCCCAGGCGCACCTGCGCCGTAGTCAGTGCGGCAATCTGCGCGGTGGCGAGGTTGCTGATCTGGGTGGTGTTGAGGGCGGCCAGCAGGGCGGTGCTCAACACGCCGGCAATCTGGTCGCTGCCCAATGCCGCCAGCTGGTTTGCGCTCAAGGCAGCCACGTCGGCGGTGCGCAGGCCCTGCATGATCTGGGTGGAGGTCAGCGCAGCAATCTGCGCCGTGGTCAGCGCCACCACTTGTGCTGTGGTCAGCGCATTGACCTGCGCCGTGGTCAGCCCCTGGCTGATCTGGTCGGTGGTGAGCGCAGCGATGTTGTTGGTCGACAGCACCGCCACATCCCTGGTGGAGAGGGCGGCAATCTGGGTGCTCGACAACACGACCAGCTGGTCAGAGGTGAGTCCGGACCTGGCCTGCACCGTGGTCAGGGCGGCGAGATCGGCGGTGCCAAGACTCAGCGTTATCTGGTCGGTGGTCAAGGCAGCAAACTGCGCAGTGCCCAAGGCAGTCACCTGCGCAGTGCTGAAGGCGGCCAGTTGCGCGGTAGTCAAACCGGCTTGCAACTGCAGGGTGGTGAGGCTTGCCACGTCGCGGGTGCTCAGGGCGGCGGCCTGGGCGGTGCCGAGCGCGGCGATCTGATCGGTGCTGAGCCCCTGCGCCACCTGCGCTGTCGACAGGATGGCGATGTCGGCCGTATTGATGCCCAGCGCCAGCTGGTCGGTGGTCAACGCAGCGATCTGGGCGGTGCCCAGCACGGCCACTTGCGCCGTGCTCAGGGCAGCGACGTGCTGGGTACCGAGGCCCGCCTGCAGCTGCAGGGTGCTCAGTGTGGCAATGTCGGCGGTGCTCAGACCGGCGCGCACCTGTGCAGTGGTTAGCACGGCCAGCTGGTCAGACGTCAGTGCGGCCACCTGCGCAGTGCCCAAGGCGGCGATCTGTGCGGTCGACAGCCCCTGGGCGATCTGGTCGGTGCCCAGCAGTGCCACGTTGGCGGTGGTCAGGGCGGCGACGTCGCGGGTGGTCAGTGCGGCGATCTGGCTGGTACTGAACATGGCCAGCTGGTCGGAGCCGAGCGCCTGGCGCACCTGGGCCGTGGTCAGTGCAGCCACCTGCAGCGTGGTGAGGCCCTGCGCAATCTGGTCGGTGCCCAGGGCGGCAAACTGGCTGGTGGTCAGGGCGGCCACTTGCGCCGTGGAAAGCGCCTGCACCTGGGTGGTGGTCAAGCCTTGCGCCACCTGTTGGGTGGTCAGCGCAGCGATGTCGCTGGTGCCCATGCCCTGACGGATTTGCGCAGTGCTGAGTGCAGCAAGCTGGCTGGTGGTCAGGGCGGCCACCTGGGCGGTGCCGAGTGCGGCAAGCTGGGTGGTGCTGAGGCCGGCCTGCAACTGATCACTGCCCAGCGCTTCCAGCTGGCTGCTGTTCAGCACGACCAGGTCCTTCACGGTCATGGCCGCCACCTGCGCCGAACTGAATACGGCCAGCTGATCGGTGGTCAACGCCTGCCTGACCTGAGCGGTGGTCAACGCTGCCACTTCGGTGGTGGTCAGGCCTAGGGTTATCTGGTCGGTGGTGAGCGCAGCCACACTGGCGGTGGTCAGAGCCACCAGTTCCGCCGTGCTCAGGGCACTGATCTGGCTGGACGTGAGTCCCTGCTGCACCTGCGCCGTCGAGAGCGCGGCAATGTCGGCTGTGGTGAAGCCGTAACGGAGCTGGCTGGTGGTCAGTACGGCAATCTGTGCTGTGCTGAGTGCACCCACCTGGGTAGTCGACAGGGTGGCCACCTGCAGCGTGGTCAGGCCCTGTGCCACCTGGTCGGTGGTCATGCTGGCCACATCAAGCGTGCTGAGAGCGGCAATGCTCTTCACGCTGAAGGCCGCCACCTGGGCGGTGCTGAAGCTGCTGATGTGGTCGGTGGTCAGACCGGCCTTCACCTGCGCGGTGGTCAGTGCCGCCACATGGCTGGTGGTCAGGCCTTGCGATGTTTGTGCGGTGGTCAGTGCGGCCACCGACTGGGTGGTCAGTGCCACCACCTGGCTGGTGGTGAATGCGTTGAGCTGGCTGGTGGTCAGGCCCTGCTGCACCTGCAGCGTGTTCAACACCGCCACTTGCCTGGTGGTCAGGCCTTGCTGGACCTGCGCGGTGGTCAGCGCGCCAATCTGGTCTGTGCTGAGCACCTGCACCTGACTGGTCGACAGGGTTGCGATCTGGCTGGTGCTGAGGCCGGCCTGCACCTGCGCAGTGTTCAGCGTGCTGACCTGGTCGGTGGTCAGCACCGCGATGCTGCGTGTGGTGAGTGCTGCCACCTGATTGGTCGCCAGCGCTGCCACCTGCGTGGTGGTCAGGCCTTGCGCCACCTGCGCTGTGGTCAGCGCAGCGACGTGGGCAGTGCTGAGTCCGGAGAGCACCTGATCGGTAGTCAGTACGGCAATGTTGCTGGTGGTGAGCGCCACCACCTGATTGGTGGTAAGCGCAGCGATCTGTGCCGTACCCAGGCCCGACTGCACCTGATCGCTGGTCAGCGCAGCCACCTGTGCGGTGCGCAATCCCTGATGGATCTGTGCGGTGGTCAGCACGGCCACCTGATCGGTGCTCAGCGCCACGGTCTGCAGTGTGCTCAGGCTGTTCACCTGCGTGGTGGTCAGTCCAGACTGCACCTGGTCGGTGGTCAGCGCAGCGATGCTGGCGGTGCCCAGCGCGGCGACTTCACGCGTGGTCAGCACCGATACCTGCAAGGTATTCAGGCCGGAATGCACCTGATCGGTGGTCAGCGCCGCTACCTGGCCGGTGGTCAGTCCCTGGGCGACCTGTGCGGTGGTCAGCGCACCGATCTGATCGGTGCTCAACACCACTGTCTGCGCCGTGGTCAGCGCGGCAATCTGGCTGGTGCTGAGGCCGATGCGCATCTGCGCGGTGTTGAGCGCCTGAATGTTGTCAGTGCCCAGCACGGCGACGTCGGCATTGCTGAGGGCGCCCAGCTGGCTGGTGGTCAGCACTGCGGTCTGCGTGGCGGTCAGGCCCTGCGCCACCTGCGTGGTGCTGAGTGCAGCGATTTGCGCCGAACCCAGGCCAGATTGCACCTGATCGGTGGTCAGCACGGCGAACTGGGCGCTGCCCAGTGCCTGCACCTGACGGGTGCTCAGTGCCTGCACATCGGCCACGCTAAGGCCGGACGTCACCTGATCGGTGGTCAGTGCGCCCACCTGGGCGCTGGTCAGTCCCTGTCGTACCTGCGCAGTCGACAGGACCGCGATGTCGGCACTTCCCATCGACACCACCTGGGCGGTGGTCATGGCGGCCAATTGGTTGGTGGCCAGACCCTGCTGGACCTGATCGGTGGTCAGCGCAGCCACCTGGTCAGTGGTCAGCGCGTTGACGTTGCGGGTGCTGAGCGCACTGACTTGCGCGGAACTCAGCACCTGCACCTGATCGCTGCTCAGCGCAACGGTCTGCGCCGTGCTGAGGCTGGCGATATCGGCGGTGGTCAGCCCACTGCGGATCTGTGCCGTGTTGAGCGCGGCCAGCGCATTGGTGCTGATTGCTGCCACCAGCTTGGCTGACAGTGAGGACAGCTGGGCGGTGCTCAAGGCACTGACCTGATCGCTGGTGAGCAGTGCCACGTCGGCGGTGGTCATGGTGGCCAGTTGGCTGGTCGTCAATGCTGCGAATTGAGACGAGCTGAAAGCCGTGAAAATCGATGCCATGTTGTTCAGTCCTTGACCACTGCCGCGGGTATTTGTTTGGGTGTTGCACCGCGGGGGCCATACCCCGGGCGTCGGACAATACAGCGGCAGGGGGGGCTGAATACTTTAGGTTTCAGGTGTCGAAGTGTCCGGTTTCGACGGATTCGACACACTCTTTCACAGACACTGGCTGGCTTGAGGACAGCGCAACGGCGCGTTGTGGCACATGCGGGGGCCGGCGAAATGTCGGGGGTCGACCGCGGCGGCCATGGTGCGCCGCGTGACCAAAACAAAAAGCCCCGCAAACTGCGGGGCCTGTTTGTTGTGCAGTGGCTTGCGCCGGCTGCGAACCTTTGGCCTGAGCCGGGGGTTTATTACTGTGGTGCCCAGGAAAGGACTCGAACCTTCACACCATCGCTGGCGCATGGACCTGAACCATGTGCGTCTACCAATTCCGCCACCTGGGCACTGCAATACCAGGCTTTTGCCTGGGTTTTTCAAGCTTATTAAGGTGGAAGGCAGCAGCCATAACCCTGTTACACTTGCGCTGTTGCTGCATTGCTGCAGCAGCAGAGACCGCAATAATAAAGGATCGAAAAACTTTGTCAAGAACTTCGCCCGAAAAGGGCAACCGTCCCGCCACCGCCTCGCTCCGTGCGCAGGACCCCCATCTGGCCCGTGAGCGCGCCAAGTATCAGGACCCGCTCCCCAGTCGTGAATTCATCCTCTCCCTGGTTGAAGAGGCGGGCGTGCCCGTCGAAGCCAGCGAGCTGCAAGTCCGTCTCGACATCCTGCCCGACGAGCAGGTTGCCTTCTCCCGCCGCCTTGGCGCGATGGAGCGCGACGGCCAGTTGATGCGCAACCGGCGCAATGCCCTGTGCATCCCCAGCAAGCTCGACCTGCTCAAAGCGCGGGTGGAGGGGCATCCTGACGGCTTCGGCTTTGCCGTGCCGGAAGATGGCTCGCCCGACCTGTGGCTCGGTCCGCGTGAAATGCAGAAAACCCTGCATGGCGACACCGTGCTGTTGCGTGTGGGCGGGGTGGACCGCCGTGGCCGTCGTGAAGGGCATATCACCGAAGTGCTGGTGCGTGCCAACGTGCGCCTGGTGGCGCGCCTGCACAGCGAGCATGGTGTGCTGTTTGCCGTAGCCGAAAACCGCAAGATCAGCCAGGACATCCTGGTGGCCCCGGGGCAGGATCTGGGTGCCCAGACCGGTCAGGTGGTGATGGTCGAGTTGCTCAGCCAGCCCAGTCGGCATGCCGAACCGATCGCCAAGGTGGTCGAAATTGTCGGCAACTACGCCGACCCCGGCATGGAAGTCGAAATTGCGCTGCGCAAGCACGACCTGCCCAACGAATTTCCGGCCGACGCGGCCGCCATGGCGCAACGCCTGCCCAAGACCGTGCAGAAGCGTGACCTGGACGGTCGCGTCGATGTGCGCGACCTGCCGCTGGTCACCATCGATGGCGAGACTGCCAAGGACTTCGACGATGCGGTGTATTGCGCCCCGGAGGGCCGCGGTTTTCGTCTGATGGTGGCCATCGCCGATGTGTCGCATTACGTGCGGCCGGGAGACGCGCTCGACCGCGAGGCCTATTCGCGCGGCAACAGCGTGTATTTCCCGCGCCGCGTCATCCCCATGCTGCCGGAAGAGCTCTCCAACGGGCTGTGCTCGCTCAACCCGCATGTCGACCGCCTGTGCATGGTGTGCGAGATGACGGTCAGCGCCGCTGGCGAGATCGGGCGCTATCGCTTTTATCCGGCGGTAATGCATTCCAAGGCGCGGCTGACCTACACCGAAGTGGCGCAGTTGCTGGCCACGCCGGTGGCCGAGGTGCCGGAAGGTCGGCGCGACCTGTTGCCGCATCTGCGTATGCTGGAAAAGGTCTACAAGGCCTTTTTTGAAGCCCGTGAAAAGCGCGGTGCAATCGACTTTGCTACCGTCGAAACGCAAATGCAGTTTGACGCACAGGGCAAGATCGACCGCATCGTGCCGGTAGTGCGCAACGACGCCCATCGCCTGATCGAGGAATGCATGCTGGCCGCCAACGTGTGTGCCTCTGACTTCCTTGCCGCACACAAGCATCCCACCCTTTACCGCATCCACCCGGGTCCCACCCCCGAAAAACTGGAGGCAGTACGCCAGTTTCTGGGCGAGGTTGGCCTGCATCTTGGGGGCGGTGATGATCCGCGTGCCCGCGATTACGCCGAACTGATCAATACCATCCAGGGCCGTCCCGATCACGACCTGCTGCAAACCGTGTTGCTGCGTTCGCTGCAGCAGGCGCGTTACAGCCCCGACAATCTGGGGCACTTTGGCCTGGCCTACGATGCCTATGCGCATTTCACGTCACCCATCCGGCGCTACCCGGACCTGCTGGTGCATCGCGCGATCCGTGCGGTGCTGGCCGGTCAGGTCTATGCGCCGGGCGTGGCCTGGGCCGAAATCGGCTTGCATTGTTCGGCCACAGAGCGGCGTGCCGACGAGGCCACCCGTGATGTTGAGCAGTGGCTCAAGGCCTGGTTCATGCGCGATCGCGTGAACGAGGAGTTCGAGGGTACGGTCAGCGCCGTCACCCATTTCGGCCTGTTTGTCACGCTCGACGGCATGCACGTCGAGGGTTTGGTCCACATCACCGAGTTGGGGCAGGACTACTACCATCACGATGTGGCGCGCCACCAGTTGCTCGGTGAGCGCAGCGGCAAACGCTACCGTCTGGGCGATCGTCTGCGCATCCGTGTGGTGCGCGTCGATCTCGAAACCACCAAAGTCGATTTTGCACTGGCCGATGGCCCGGTCAGCGCGGGTCCCGGCAAAGCAGCGGCAGGGCAGGGCAGTGCCGCCAAGGGGGTTGGCAAGGCGCGTCCTGTGTCTGCCGCCGGCGCTGCGCCGGTGATGGCTGCGGACGCACCTGATCCCACGGTCGATGCCCCTTCCGCCAAGCCCAAGCCCAAGCGCGCGCCACGACGCAAGACAGCAGCCGCTCTGGATGGCACAGGTGACGGTGGTGTCGTGCCAGCCGCCCAGCTTGACCTGATGCCGGCCCACGCCGCTGCCCACGCCGCTGCCCGCGACGAGGCCAGCCCCGCGGTGGCCGACGGCGAGTCCGCCGCCAAACCGGCGCGCAAGCGCGCGCCGCGTCGCAGCCCCAGGAAGCAGGAGGTCAGCGATGGCCAGGATTGATACGCTGATCGGCTTTCATGCCGTGAGCAGCCGTCTGCGTCACCACGCAGCCACCATTGAAGAGATTTATGTCGACCGCACCCGCCAGGATGCGCGCCTGAAGGATTTGCTGGCGGCAGCCAACGAGCGCGGTGTGCGCGTGCATGCAGTCGAACCCGACCGCCTTGGTGGTCTGGCCGGCGGAGGCCGCCATCAGGGCGTGGTGGCGCGGGCCGAACCCCTGCCGCAGCTCACCGATCCGGTCGACCTGGTCGATCAGGTCGGTGCCGACCTGCTGCTGCTGGTGCTGGACGGGGTTCAGGACCCCCACAACCTGGGTGCCTGTCTGCGCGTGGCCGATGCCATGGGCGTGCACGCCGTGGTGGCGCCGCGCGACCGCGCGGTGGCGCTCACCGCCACCGTACAAAAGGTGGCGTCCGGTGCGGCTGATACCGTGCCTTACATCACGGTGACCAACCTGGCGCGCACCCTGCGGGAACTGCAGGATGCAGGTGTGCGGGTGGTGGGTACCGATGACGAAGCCACAGCCAGTCTCACCGAGGTGGATGTGGTCGGCCCATTGGCGATCGTGCTGGGGGCCGAAGGGTCCGGCCTGCGGCGCCTGACCCGCGAAACCTGTGACTGGACCGTGCGCATTCCCATGCTGGGTTCGGTAGAAAGCCTGAATGTGTCGGTGGCAGCTGGCATCTGCCTGTATGAAGCGCGCCGCCGTCGCCCGGCACCTGGCTGATCGGCAGCCCCGCGCTCCACGTGCGGCACCGGTCTGGACTGGTCCAGGCCGGTGCCGCCGGTGCGCTGTGCCGATGGCTTGATTTGTCGGGGTTTTTACCCCATAATCGTTGGTTACCTCAACCCTTGCCTGCCCGGTTCGCATGCCGACAGGCGCGTCTGCTGGCCATTTGCATTGTTCGAGTGGCCTCCCGGACACCCCACAAGGAGATTCCATGCGTCATTACGAAATCGTATTCATCGTTCACCCGGATCAGAGCGAGCAGGTGCCCGCCATGATCGAACGCTATCGCACCATGGTGTCGAACGGCGCCGGCGTGATCCACCGTCTGGAAGACTGGGGCCGTCGCCAACTGGCTTACCCGATCCAGAAAGTGCACAAGGCCCACTACGTGCTGCTCAACATCGAATGCGAAACCGCGGTGCTGAACGAGCTCGAAAACGCGTTCCGCTTCAACGACGCCGTGCTGCGCCACCTGACGGTCAAGATGGACGCCGCAGTGGTCACCCCGTCGGCCATGATGCGTGAAGAGAAGAAGGCCCCGCGTCCGGAAGGTGCAGGTCCTGCCGTGGAAGCTGTTCCGGCCGTTTGAGTCGTAACGAAGTCCTTTTGAGTGGACGCGTCACCCACCTCGAACCCCTGCGTTACACCCCCGCCGGCATTCCGCTGTTGTCCTTTTCCCTGCTGCATGCATCGCAGCAGATGGAAGCACAGCACGAGCGTACGGTGCACCTTGACCAACCGGTCGTGGTGATCGGGGAACTGGCCCGCGAAATGGCGGCCCTTACGCAGGACCAGCCGGTGCTGGTGAAAGGATTCCTGGCGCGTCGCAGTGTGAAGAGTGCGTTGGTTGTGTTGCATGCAACCGCCTACAAGACAGATCTGGAGTAATGACAATGCCGCGTCCCATGCGCAAGAAAGACCCCAAGAAAGACAACCGTCGCAACAGCGGCGGCATGTTCCGTCGCCGCAAGTTCTGCAAGTTCACCGCCGAGAAGATCGAGTGGGTTGACTACAAGGACATCGAAATCCTGAAGGATTTCGTCAATGAGAACGGCAAGATCATCCCGGCCCGGATCACCGGCACCAAGGCCCTGTACCAGCGTCAGCTGGGCACCGCCATCAAGCGCGCCCGTTTCCTGGCGCTGCTTACCTACACCGACCTGCACTGAGGAGTACGACCATGGAAATCATCCTGATGGAAAAAGTGGTCAACCTGGGTCAGCTGGGTGACATCGTCAAGGTAAAGGACGGTTACGCCCGTAACTTCCTGATCCCGCAAGGCAAGGCCAAGCGCGCAACCACGGCCAACAAGGCCCAGTTTGAGGCCCGTCGTGCCGAACTCGAAGCCCAGCAGGGTGAGCTGCTGGCCCAGGCGCAAGCTCGTGCTGCCAAGCTGGAAGGTCTGGTGTTGACCATCACCCAGAAGGCGGGTGTGGACGGCCGCCTGTTCGGCTCGGTTGGCAACAACGACGTGGTCGAAGCCCTGGCGGCCCAGGGCATCACTGCCGCCAAGACCGAAGTGCGTCTGCCCAACGGTCCGCTGAAGATCGTCGGTGAGCACCAGGTCACCCTGGCGCTGCATACCGATGTGATCGCCACGCTGACCATCGCTGTGGCCGGCACCACGGCCTGATTGTCTGGTCCGGCAAGCTGCGCGCAACAGCGCGCGGCACACCGGCAAGGCGTAGAATGCGGGAAGCGTGACTGCTTCCCGTTTTTTTCGTCCCTACCCCTGTGAACGCCACACCGCGCATCACACTTCGCTGACACCCGATATGCCCAATGATCCTGGCCTGGATGCCATCCGGTTGCCGCCGCATTCCATTGAAGCAGAGCAGGCGGTGCTTGGCGGCCTGCTGCTCGATAACGGCGCCTGGGACAAGATTGCCGCCGTCGTCTATGCGCACGATTTTTACCGCGAAGACCATCGGCGCATCTTTGCCGCCATCATGGCGCAACTGGAGGCCAGCCAGCCGGCCGACGCCCTGACCGTCGCTGAAGCGCTGCGCCAGACCGGCAGTCTGGAAGCCATCGGCGGCATGGGTTATCTGGCCATGCTGACCCAGGCCATGCCCAGCGCGGCCAACATCCGCCGCTATGCCGACATCATCCGCGAGCGTTCGCTGATGCGCAGCCTGGCCCAGGTGGGTACCGAAATTGCCGACAGCGCCTACAGTCCGGCCGGCCGCGACGCGCGCGCACTGCTCGACGAGGCCGAGGCCAAGGTATTCAAGATTGCCGAATCCGGGGCGCGCTCGCAGGGCGGCTTTCAGCAATTGCAGCCGGTGCTGAAGCAGGTGGTCGAACGGATCGACATGCTGTACGCCCGGGACAACCCCGATGATGTCACTGGCGTACCCACCGGTTTCTCGGACCTTGACAGCATGACGTCCGGCCTGCAGCCAGGCGACCTGGTGATCGTGGCGGGCCGTCCATCGATGGGCAAGACCGCCTTCTCGCTGAACATCGCCGAACACGTCGGTCTGGAAAAGGGCCTGCCCACCGCGGTGTTCTCGATGGAAATGGGCGCCACCCAGCTGGCCATGCGTCTGCTGGGCTCGGTGGGCCGGCTGGACCAGCACCGCATGCGTACCGGTCGTCTTGACAAGGACGACTGGCAGCGTCTTACCGCGGCCTTGGGTCGCCTGTCCGATGCGCCCATCCACATCGACGAAACACCGGCACTCAACCCGCTTGACCTGCGTGCGCGCACGCGCCGACTGCATCGTCAGTACGGCGGCCTGGGGTTGGTGGTGGTCGATTACCTGCAGCTGATGACTTCGGCCACCGGGTCCGGTGAAAACCGCGCTACCGAAATTTCCGAAATCTCGCGCTCGCTCAAGGCGCTGGCCAAGGAACTGCAGGTGCCGGTGATTGCGCTCTCGCAGCTCAACCGCTCGCTGGAACAGCGCCCCAACAAGCGCCCGGTGATGTCGGACTTGCGCGAATCGGGCGCGATCGAGCAGGACGCAGACGTGATCCTGTTCATCTATCGCGACGAGGTCTACAACCAGGACAGCCCCGACAAAGGCACTGCCGAGATCATCATCGGCAAGCAACGGAATGGTCCGATCGGCACCGTGCGCCTTACCTTCCTGGGCATGCATACCCGCTTTGCTAATTTTTCTGGCACCGGCCGCTATGGTCAGGATGAGTACTGATGCCGCGTCCCCTGGTGGCAGAAGTCGACCTGGGCGCCCTGCGCCACAACCTGCAGCGCGTGCGCGACCTGGCCCCCAACGCAAAAGTGCTGGCGGTGGTCAAGGCCAATGCCTATGGCCATGGCATGGAAGCCTGCGCGCTGGCGCTGGAGAGCGATGGTTACGCCCTGCTCAGTCTGGACGAAGCGCGCACCCTGCGTGAACTGGGCGTGACCAGGCCGATCCTGCTGCTGGAAGGCCTGTTCGGGCCGGAAGACCTGAAAGGCCTGCGCGAAACCCGTGCCATGCCGGTCATCCACCACCAGGAACAGTTGCGCATGTTGGAAATGAGCGACCTGCCGCCGCCAGGCCGCGTCTTTCTCAAGGTAGATTCCGGCATGCACCGTCTGGGCTTTGCGCCCGCCGACGCGGCCGATGCCCTGCGCCGTCTGCAGCAGGTGCAGGGGATCAGCGAGATCGTGCTGATGAGTCACTATGCCTGTGCCGACGAGCCCGATGGCACCCGCGAAGCGGTGCGTCGCATGGAAGAGTTGCGCGGCTGGCAGGCCGGACTGGCAATCCTGCCCAGCAGTTTTGGCAACTCGGCGGCCCTGCTCGCCGGGCAGGCGTTCGGTCGCGGTCGCGCCGTACCGGTGGGGGATTGGGTGCGCCCCGGCATCATGCTGTACGGTGCCAGCCCGATGGCCGGCATCAGCGCCGCCAGCCTAGATCTGAAGCCGGTGATGCGCTTGCGCTCACAATTGATCTCGGTGCGCCAGGTGGCGGCCGGGGAGGGCATCGGCTATGGCGCCACCTTTCGCAGCGACACGCCGATCCGCATCGGCATCGTGGCCTGTGGCTATGCCGACGGCTATCCGCGTCACGCGCCCACCGGCACGCCGGTGCAGGTGGCGGGTCGTATCACGCGCCTGCTTGGCCGGGTGTCAATGGACATGTTGTGCGTCGACCTGACGGCCATTGCCGAGGCTCAGGTGGGGGCGCCAGTGGAACTGTTTGGTCCGGACCTGCCAGTGGATGAAATCGCCCTGGCGGCCGGCACCATTCCCTACGAAATCCTGACCGGCATCGCCCGCCGGGTGCCAGTCACCCTGATCGGCGACCACGGAAGCACCTGAGCCATGGCCAAGGCAAAAACCCTCCATGCCTGCACCGAGTGCGGCGGCACCAGTCCCAAGTGGCAGGGCCAGTGTCCGCATTGCAGTGTGTGGAACACTCTGGTCGAGACGGTGGTGAGCAGTGGCAGCGCAGCCGCCGCCGAAAACCGCTTTGCCGGGTTGACCGCCGCGCGCGCCGTGATCACGCTCGATCAGGTGAGCGCCGAAGACATTGCGCGGATTCCCTCCGGTCTGCCCGAATTTGATCGCGTGCTTGGCGGCGGCTTTGTCCCCGGCAGCGTGGTGCTGCTTGGCGGCGATCCTGGCATCGGCAAATCCACCTTGCTGTTGCAGGCCCTGCAGAGCGTGAGTGCCGTCAGCGACGTGCTGTACGTGACCGGCGAGGAATCCCCTGAGCAGGTGGCGGCGCGCGCGCGCCGCCTCAGGGTGGATGGGCGGCGAATTCCGCTGCTGGCCGAGATCTCGCTCGAGAAGATCATCGACACCCTGCGCACGAACAAGCCCACCATCGCGATCATCGATTCCATCCAGACCCTATACAGCGAGGCGCTGAGCGCGGCACCGGGTAGCGTGTCGCAGGTGCGTGAATGTGCAGCGCAGCTTACGCGCATGGCCAAGGCGGGCGGGCCGGCCATCGTCCTGGTCGGTCATGTCACCAAGGAAGGTGCGATCGCCGGGCCGCGCGTGCTGGAGCACATTGTCGATACCGTGCTGTATTTTGAGGGAGACAGCGGCTCCAGTTTTCGCCTGGTGCGCGCTATCAAGAACCGCTTCGGCGCTGTCAACGAAATTGGTGTGTTTGCAATGACCGAAAGTGGCCTGCGCGAGGTTTCCAATCCCTCCGCACTGTTCCTGTCGCATACCGGCGACCCGGTGCCGGGTTCCTGCGTGACGGTTACCCAGGAAGGCACCCGTCCGCTGGCGGTAGAGATTCAGGCCCTGCTCGATGAAGCGCATGCGCCCAATCCAAAAAGGCTCACCGTGGGTCTGGAAACCAACCGGCTGGCCATGCTGTTGGCGGTGCTGCACCGGCACGCGGGAGTGGCATGCTTTGATCAGGACGTGTTCGTCAATGCCGTGGCCGGCGTGAAGATTGCCGAACCGGCAGCCGACCTGGCGGTGCTGTTGGCGATGGTATCCAGCCTGCGCGGCAAGCCGCTGCCCGCCAAGATGGTGGTGTTTGGCGAGGTGGGGCTGGCGGGCGAGGTGCGCCCGGTACAGCGCGGCCAGGAACGCTTGCGCGAAGCGGCCAAGCTGGGCTTTACGCGCGCCCTGGTGCCGCGCGCCAACATCACCCGGCAGGGCGTGGAAGGCATCGAAGTCATCGCAATTGACCGGGTGGAGCAGGCAGTGCAGTGGCTGCGCGAGCACTGACGGATCAGTGATTGAAAATACAGAATCAATATTGGTGAGTTATTCTTAAAAAGGTTAATTCCGTGCTGTTTGGGGTATCCTTTACTCCATAAAATAGGCCGGAAGGGTGCCGCACGTTCATGTATGCTCAATCAAGCGATCTGCTGCCCCAGTTTTTCCTGGCCAATTCGGTCATGTCGGGTGGCTTCGGGGCGGTCATGTTGGGGCTTGGCCTGCATCGCGGCAGTCTGGCCGATCGGCTCTGGCTGGCTGGTTGCGCATTCGCCTGCGCCGCGGGGGTAGTCCAGTTTCTGCTGCCCAGCTTGGCGCCGGCTGTGTTGCGCAGCGGTTTGATTGCGGCCTGGCTGACCTGCTTCACCCTGTCGCACTGGCGCCGCGCTGGCTGGTCAGTTAGCCCGGTTGCAGCATTCATGTTGCCAGCGCTGGCGGGTTTGGGCTTCGGCTTTTTTTGGCCTGGCCGGATCCACTTGCCCAACCAGGGTCTGGTGGCCTTCAATGTGCTGTGCCTGCTGGCAAGCACTGCGGCCCTGCGTCGTCTTGATGTCCGTTTCAACCGTCGGTCCTGGCGGCTTCTGCGTTGGACGCTGCTGCTCAAGCTCGCCGTTGCGCTAATTGCGTTGATCTCCATGTCGGCCCCCACCTCGGCAGCTTTATCCAGAGCAGTGCCTCTGTTCCTGCTGGCGCAGGTCATCCTGAATCCCCTCATCAATGTATTTTTTCTGTATGCCTGGCTGCAAGAGCGTTGGTTAATGATCAAGCCGCAAGCCAGTCCAGTCGCGGATCAGGCGCAGTCCGTGTTGCAACGGTCATCCGGAAGCGCCACTGTGGCGGAGGCGGCCGCCGGGCTGGTTCATCGTCACGCCGGGCAAGCCCTTGCCCTGATGAGCGAGGGAGAGCTGGCGGTACTGCGAAAGAACCTTGAAACACTCGAGCAGCAACTGCCGTGTGCCGGGCCAGATCAAGTGGGCAGTGATCTGCGGCCCGATCTTGTGCAGTTGCAGGAAGACCTGCGTCGACTCCAGCAGATCCTGCAAGGCACCGAACGCATGCTCAGGGCACCCGACCGGTGAGCTCCACCAGCCTTGAGGTGGCCATGCTGTTGCTGGTGGCCCTGTTCACCGGGGCTGCCAGCCTGACCGTGTATTCCGCGCTGCCGGGACGTCTTGATGCGTCCGCCCGGCGCTGGTTGGTCGGAGGGGGGGTGGGCGCTGCAGGCGACGTGTTGATGGTGCTGATGATCGGTCCGGGCGGCGTCTGGCTGGCGCCGCTGGCGGCCTACTTTTGTCTGCTGCAGCACTGGGTGGCCTTGAGTTCGGTCGAAGTGTTGCAGCGTGGGGCATCTGTGCGGCGCCCCTGGCTGCACCTGATCATGCTGACTGCGCTGCCCGGAACGCTGCTGCTGCGAGTCAGCGGTAGCGCCTACGAGGGGTATGACGCGTGCTTGTTCGGGATCACCATGGCCGGGGTGATCGGTCTGGGCGCGGTGCAGGCACGCCGTACGGCGTATGCGGCCCGTCCAGGGGCGCATGCGCTGCCAATGCGCCTGATGTGGCTCTGTCTAGCCGTGCTGAGCGCTTGCTGGGTGCTGCGCAGTCTGCTGATCCTGATGCACAACCTGGTCGGCTTTTCCGAGATCAGGTTGCAAATCGCAATGTTGCTGATCGCTCCGTTCATCCTGCTGATGATGGTGGGACGTCACGTGGCCTACTTTTGGCTGCGCATCCAGTCCCTGCGCGGGCAACAAGGCAGCCGTCAGGACGTGCCTTTTGGTCCGCTTGAGAACGCCACCCTGGGCAACCAGCTTGCGCATGAAGCCAGCCAGCCCCTGGCAGCGATGCGGCTTACCCTGGAGAGCCTGCAGCATTCCATCGGCCAGCCGGAAGGCCAGCAGGCATCCGGCCAGATGGTGAAGGCCATTGAACGGATTGATCAGGAGGTGGCCCGCCTGAAGGCCGCGCTCGGCGCGCAGCTTGTGCCTGCTGCGATCGACCCGTGCCCGCAGCCGCTCGCAGCACGGCTGCGCATGCTGCAGCTGGCGTCCCGCATCCAGGTGGTGGTGCCTTCGACGGGGCTGTTGAACGCGTGGATGCTGCGGGGTGCCGAACCCGCCCTGAATGGGTTGCAGGATTTTCTTCAGTATCTGGAACGACAACTGTCATTCGATGACCTGACGCAAACCCGGCTGATCTGCAGCTTCGGGGTGGGGGTCAGTCGCCGGGATACGGAACATGTCCTGCGCATGGTGCTGCACGTACCGGCGCGCCTGTTTTCTGCAGAAGAGCTGGGCGCGTTCAGGGGAGAGCCCGTACTTGCCGGGGCCGAAAGCGGCCTGCCCGGCCTGCTCAATGTGATTGCCTTGCGGCGCAGACTGCAGGCTCATGGTGGTAGCCTGCACCTCCAGGCAGAGAGCAGCAGTGAAGGGCTGCTGCACGTCGAGATGCAGGTTCCACTGCTTCGGGGTAACCGATGAGGGCACAGCAGCGGGAAACTGCGCAGAATTTACGGGGGCCCTGTCCATGCTGAGTGTTTATTGGTGCATGGTGGCCATGCTGCTGCTTGGCGCGCCACTGGGGTGCATGGTGTTCGACGTCCGGCGTGACGCCGCCGCGCGGGACTGGCTGATTGCGACGCTGGCCGGCGGTCTGGCTATTACGCTGCGGGTTGCGCTGGAGCCGGCATTCTCGGTGTCTATGTTTGCCGGCCTAATCATCTTGCTGTTGCTGCATGCTGTTTTTTTTCGGCAGGCCGTGCGCCGCTTGTGCGATCAGCCGCCCGACCGGCCGTGGGTGCCTGGTGTGGCCATGCTGGTCACGCTGCTGTTCGTGCTGCTGGTGCCTGAGAGCAACGGCGTGCAAGGTCAGGTATTCCTGGGGGGCGTCCAGGCCGCGATCAACGGCTGGATGCTGCTCAGCTTCCGGTCGCTGCAGGTCAATGCGCGTGCCATGCCCCTGCGGTCACCGCTATGTGGCCTGACTGCCGCGCTGGTCCTGTGCACGGTCCTGCGGGTGGTCTTGGCCGTTCGTGACGATGTGCAGAGCATCAGCACCGCAAGCCCCCTTTATCAGGGATTGCTGTTGGTGATCGTCAGTCTTATGGTTCTGCGCACCCTGATGTTCTTCGGGCTGCACATCGCTGTTGGCGAAGCGCGCCTGAATGCTTTGCATCTGTTCAATGCTTGCTTGCGCGATCGTCTGGACCATGACGATCAGGTGCTGGCGGGGCTGGACGGCAGCAGTCGCCTGGCAGCACCGCGTGCCGGTGCGATGGCCGCTGCCATGGTGCACGAACTCAGCCAACCACTGACCGGACTGGCGCTGGACGGGGAATACGCCCTCGCCCTGATCGAGACCGCCGTCCAGCCGGACGCGCTGCCCCGGGTGCGCCAGCATCTGGGTTTGCTGGTCGACCAGGTACATGCCTTGACCGATCTGGTGCGCGTCCTGCGTGATCATCTGGCGGTGGCGCGGCAGTCGGTGGTGCCGCACGCGCACGCAGCGCAGACAAGCCTGCAGCCTTTTCCGATGGCAGAGGAACTGGCCTCGATCGTGCAACTGGCCCGCCTTGGTGCTGAGGGGCGGGGTTTGTCTGTCCGGCTCGACATGGATCAGGGGCTGGTGGCGGCGGTGACCTGCCCGGTGCAGGTGCGCCAGGTGCTGCATGGACTGTGCAACACCGCCATTCTGCGCAGCGCGGCGTTCGGTGCCGCAAATCCTGTGGGACAGCAGCGCGTGTTGTTGGTGTGCACCCGACACAAACAATGCGTGCAACTGGAAATACTGTTTTGCGGTCGTGCCTTCGATTCCGGGCTTCAGGACATGCTCGGTGCCGCTGCGCAGCGCACCCAGTTGCCGGAAGACGATCTGTCGCTCTGGCTGGATGCGCGCGTGGTGCGCCTCAACGGCGGTACCTTGCGTGCGATCTCGCGGACTGGCCACGAACAATGTCTGTCAATCCGCTTTCCGTTGGCAACCGGTCCGGGGTAACGCCAACATGGGCCTGCCGTGCCACAGGATCAGGTGGGGCCAACGGATCATGTAATTCGAGCGATTGGCGCGATATCATGTACGGTAATGTAGAGTTGAAATCTGATTTTCCGGGAGGGAGTGCCAGTGGCCGATGTTTTGCCCACGCAAGTGTACGTGGTGGATGACGATCCTTCGATTCAGCGGGCCCTCAAGCGTGCCCTCGAGACCGCCGGGTTTGCGGTCGAAATTGCCGACGATGCCCTGACGTTTGCGCGCACCATGCAGCCGGCGGGCCCTGCCGTGATCCTGCTCGATATGCGCATGCCCGCGATCACCGGGCTGGAAGTGCAACGTACCCTGCTGGCGCGCAATGTGCACACCCCGATCCTGTTCATCAGCGGACAAAGCGAATCCGTAGAGATCGTCGAGGCGTTCCGCAACGGTGCCAGCAATTTCCTGCTCAAGCCGTTCAAGCTCGAAGAACTGACCGATGCGGTAGACAAGGCGATTGAACTCGATGCTGGTCGCCTGGCGGCCAGCCGTCACTTTACCGACGTGCGGGCACACTTCGCCGTGCTCACCCCCAAGGAACAGGAAATCTGCCTGTACCTGGTACGTGGGTATGGCAACAAGGAAATTGGTGAACTAAACGGATCGGCTGCTGCCACGGTCAAGCTGCATCGTCGCCGTGTGCTGGCCAAGATGAATGTGGGCGGCCTGCCGCAACTGATCGAAGCGTTCCACGGGATTGACCTGGTCGAATTGCAGAACCAGCAGTCAGCGTCCTGATTGCCGCGACCGTGAGCGCGCCGGGCACCTTGGCAACGCCTTTGTTCCCGCTGGGTTATGGGTTCATCGCCACGCTGATGGTGCTCACCGGGGCCCTGGTGGCCCGGGTCAACAACGTGGCAGTCTGTCGTTCGGCAAGGTGGTGGTCGCTTGCGTGTCTGGCCGGCGGCGCGGCCTTGTTTGTCGGTTTGGTCCTGCAGGTCAGGCTTGGCACCATGGGCTTGATGCTCCGCATCGTGCTGACCATGGGCAGCAGTCAGCTCATGGTGGCCAGCCTGCAGTGCTTTTGTGCGGACGAATGCCCCAAGCCGGTGGTCGCGCCGCGCCATGGTGCGGACTGGTGGCCCGTTGTTGGGATTGCGGCCGTGTGTCTGGCCATCGTTGCATTGCCCGGCTTGCCCAAGCAGAGGATCGCGGCCGTGCTCGCCTTTCTGCTGCTGAATGGGTGGGTCTTGGCCGAGATCCGCACTTTGCGCAGGCTTTACCCCGGGGCGGGCCTGTCCCTCATGGAGGGGGTGTCGTGGCTGGTGCTGCTGGCGAATGGCTCGCGACTTGCGGCGCTGTCGCTGCTGCCTGCCACTGAATCGGCGCCGCCAGAGTGGCCAGACTGGGCCAGTCAGCTTGTCCTGCTGACGCTGCTGGAGCTGCGATTGGCCTTGTATCTGGCGCTTCAGCAGGGCGCGCAGGTGCGGGCCCAGGCCGAATTGACACGCGCCAACCAGCAGCTGGAAACTTTGGTGGCCGAGCGCGAGCAATTGCTCGATGCCCTGAGCTTGCGCGTGCGTGCCAGCACACTCGGCACCATGTCGACTGCCCTCGTACGTGCGCTGCAGGAGCCATTGGAGCAGGTACTCGCGCATGCCCAGCAGGCACAGACACACTTACTGGCCGGCCCTGGCATCCCTCCAGCAGAAGGGCCGCAGGCGGTGCTTGCCGACGTGCTGACCGGGTTGATGGCCAGCGCACGCACGGCCGATGAGGTGATGCATGCCCTCTACACGTATTTCGAGACGGGACCGCTGGCGCAGCAGACACACCTGGGCAATGTTTTTCTGGACGACCTGCTGACCGAATTGGATCGGCTGATGCGCCCGGAGGCAGAACTGCAGCACGTGGCGCTGGAATTTGTGCCCCATGCCGCTGGTCTGCGGGTGCAGGGCAACCGCACCCAGCTGCGTCAGATCCTGCGCAACCTGCTCAGCAACGCCATCCGTGCCGCGGGTTCGGTGCCGGCCTTGGAGCGTGCGCTGGTGCGCCCTGCGCGGGTCTGGCTGGAAGTGCAAGTGCAGCCCGCCGGGATTGCCGTGATCGTGACCGATACCGGCCCGGGGTTTGCGGTCTTGCCAGACCAGGGCGCGCGCCGACTGTTCGAGACGTCGAGTCCCGGGGGGTTGGGGGTGGGGCTGTGGCTGTGCGAGCAGTTGGCCCATGCCAACCAGGGTGGTCTGCACGTGGCCAATGCCCCGGCAGGGGGCGGCACCGTTTTGCTGCTGCTGCCAAAAGCTTTAGTTGATTATGAACAGGGGCTTAAGCTTTAAATGTAAACTTCCGCAAGATGTATACACTTCTTAGCGTACATCTATTGGAGTACGCTACAAAGAGTATTAGGATAGGTCCATCGAGAGTGCCCTTTCTCTCTCTCTCATGGAGACCACCGTCATGTCCAAGCAGTTTGCCAGCGCATTGCCCTTCATCCAGTTGCCTACGTCGGTACCCTTGGGCGACGCGCAGGACCATGCGGATCTCCGCGCCTTGCGCACACCGGCCACCAGCGACAAGACTGCGCCGGTGCTGTACGAGGTTGGTACAGAAGGGGCATGGGAGCACAATCTGCAAACCGGCACGGCATTCTATTCGCCAGCGTTTGCCGCATTGCTGGGCTATCTGCCGGGTGAACTGCGCAGCCAGGTCTCGATGTGGGACCATCTGGTCCATCCGAATGACCTGACCTGCACCCAGATCCTGTTCGGCATCGCCATGGAGCGTCAGCGCCGGGCGCAGGGACAAGGCGAGAATCTCGTCGGCCCCCCCCCAGTATTCGACTTCACGGTCCGCATGCAGCATCGCGACGGCAGCTGGCGGCGCATGCGCTGCCGCGGCACGGTGGGCACCCCTTGGCGCACGCTGATCGGCAGCATTACCCCGGTGCGCGGTTTGCAGGCGTCTGATCTGGAAGCGCCGATACCGCAACTGATCGAAACCCTGCAGGACCCGCTCACCCAGTTGCCCACCCGCCAGCAGCTCGAAGTGCGTCTCAACCAGTCACTCGCGTTGTCGCGCCGCCTGCTCTACCCGGTGACGGTACTGATGTTCGATATCGATCACTTCAGCAGCATCAATGCCCATTTTGGTCGTGAGGGCGGCGATCAGGTGCTGGTGGAAATCGCCAATCGCCTGAGCGGCCTGTTGCGCGAGGTCGATATCGTGGCACGCGATGGTGCCAACCGGTTTGTGGCGGTGCTCAACGGCTCCAACCTGGACAACAGCAAACGGGTGTGCCGTCGCCTGATCAACATGATCACCGAAGGCATCTGGCTGGGGAACGGGGAAATGTGCTGGGTCCGCGCCACGGTGGGCGCAGCCACCACACCGGGCGACGGCTGCGACGCGCGTTCCATGCTCAAGCAGGCTGAAAACAGCCTGCGTCATGCGCGGATGCGCGGTGTGGACGGTATCGATCGCCTGACGGCGGAAGCTCAGGCACGCACCACCTGACCACTGCGCCCCTGGCTGTCCGGGCCCAGCAGCTCGAGCAACAGGGGGACCAGTTCGGCCACCGGCCGGCGCTGCGCGCGCGTTTCGCCAGGATGCGTGCGTTCCCGCATCGGCGTTTCGATGTTGCCGGGAATCAGCAGATTGAAGCGCAGGCCGGGCAGTGCTTCGTGCTCCTCGGCCAGCATGTGCACCAGGCCCGGCAGCGCGGCCTGCGAAGCGGCAAAGCCGCCCCAATAGGCACCGGGGGCCAGTGCGTGCGCTTCAGCGCAGAACAGCACGCTGGCGTCCGGCGCGCCGCAGAGCAGCGGCAGGCAGGCACGGGTGAGCGCAAAGGGGGCCAACACATTGACGGCAAAGGCGCGCTCCCAGTCTTTCAGCTGCTGGGTGGCCAGCGGTGCCAGCTGGACGAATTGGCTGGCGCAATGCAGGATGCCATCCAGCCGGCCGAGCTGACTGGCCACCGCTTGTGCGAGTTCCTCAAACCGGGCGTCGTCCTGTGCGGCCAGATCGAGCGGCACCACCATCGGCTCGGCCGCGCCGGCCGCCAGGAGGGCGTCGTAGAGCGCGTTCAGGCGCTTTTCATTGCGTCCGAGCAGCAGCAGGGTGGCACCTGCGGCGGCCAGGGCGTGGCAGGCGACGCTGCCCAGTCCGCCGGCGGCACCGGTCACCAGGATCACGCGCCCCGCCAAAGGCGCAGGGCTGCCAGCGGCATCGGCGGCGGGGTGGTCTTGAGTCATCGTTCGGTTTTCCTCTTTGATGCGGTGATGGGTCTGCCAGATCTGCCGGACATGCCAGAGCGGTTTGCCTGGCTGCTGTGACGCTGGCTGGTCGGCGCCTTGCCCACCGTGGCAGCGTGAGCCCAGTGAATGATCGCCGCCGCTGCGCGCCGGCCGCTACGCACGGCCGTTTCCAGCGTGGCGGGATAGCGCGACGCCAGATAGTCGCCGGCCAGCAGCACGCGAGGATCATGGGTGATCTCGTCGGGACGGACCAGACCGGGGCGGCATGAGAAGGTGGCGGTTTTTTCCACCACCAGGCGACTGTCCACAGGGGGCGGGCAACGCCCCACCAGCCGTTCCACATCGCGATGGGCGTTTTCGGTCAGCCGCGCGCGATCCAGCGTGCGCTGCGTGGCCGGGGCACTCAGCACGCACGCCAGCCGGCCGCCCGCCGACGGCGCGCCACCCAACAGCCAGCGCCGGTCAAAGATCCAGTCCACTTCGCCGGAGGCAACGCCCATCATGGGAAAGGGCAGTCGCACCGTCTGGGCATACTCCAGCGTGAGCGTGGCAATCCGTTCATGATCAAGCGCATCGATTTGCGCCAGCAAGGGCTGCATCGACGGCCAGCTGCCCAGCAAAAAGCTCACGCTGCGCGGTGCCACCGCCACGATCACATGCGAAAACAGACGGGTACCGTGCGCGGTGGTGAGTGCCACCAACGTCCCGGCGCCCTCCAGCCGGGTTACCGGCGTTTGCAGGTGCACGCTGCCATGTCGCATCGTCACATAGGCGGCGGCCGGTTCGGGAAACAGTGCGCTCAGGTCGGTGCGCGGGATCAGCAGGTCGCTGTGGCTGCGCGGACCAGTTGCAATGTCATGCAGCAGATTGAGAAAGATCTGCGCGCAGGCGCGCTCGGGTGGCGTGTTCAGCGCGCCGACGCAGAGTGGTTCCCACAGGAATGCGCGCAAGCGGCCGCCGGCACCCAGGCGGTCGAGTAAGTGCGTAACCGATTCGCCGGACCGTGCGCGGAAACCGTCGGCCTGCAGGGCGCGCAGCATGCGCAGTGCGTGCAGGCGTTCACGCCAGGGGACGTCGCTGACCAGCAGGAAGGCCATGGCCAGATGCCAGGGCGCCGGCAGGTGCGGGGCCTGCAGGTCCATGCCGCCCTCCACCCAATAGCGCAATGCGCGACGGGCGAATACCGCTTCCACCGGCACTTGCAGTCGACGCAGCAGGCCGAGCAGTTCGGTGTAGGCGCCAATCAGCAGGTGCTGGCCATTGTCGTCGGTGCCGTCGCCACCCGGAATGCGGCGCGCCCGTCCGCCGGGCACAATACCGGCCTCGTAAACGCTGACTGCAAAGCCGGCATCGGCCAGGTCCATCGCTGCCGACATGCCGGCATAGCCCGCACCGATCACCGCCACCTGCGTGCGTACGATGCTGTCAGCCACCCCGGTCAACGCCAGCGTGACGGTCGATCGCCCGCACCGCAGCGCGTCCCTCACCCCAACCCACCCAGGTGCGCCAGGCCAGCCATAATTTGCGCAGCGGCGTCAGGGCGATGCGCTGGTTGAGCACCGCGCAATCCTCACGCCGGATTTCCTGCAACAGCGTGCGGTAAATGGCGGCCATCATCAGGCCGGGGCGTTGTGCGCGTCGGTCGGCGGCTGGCAACAGGTCGAGTGCCTGCCGGTAACCATCCTCGGTGGCTTCCGCCAGTTCATGCAGGGCTGCGCGCAGCCCGGGTGAATCGCGCAGGGCCAGCACGTCGGCGGCCGTCACGCCGTGTCTTTGCATCAGGTCGCCCGGCAGGTAGACCCGGCCACGACGGGCATCTTCGCCCACATCACGCAGGATGTTGGTCATCTGGAAAGCCAGGCCGAGCGCGTGCGCATACTCCAGCGTGGCCGCCTGGGTGCAGCCGAAGATGCGTGCCGACAACAGTCCCACCACCCCGGCCACGCGATGGCAGTATTGCGTCAGACTGGCGCCATCCGGGTAGAGCACCGGGTTGAGGTCCATGGCCATGCCGTCGATGATGGCGCGCAGGTGTTCGGCCTCCAGACCATAACGACGGATCGGTCCGGCCAGTGCGCGTCCCACCGGATGCTGCGGCTGACCCTGCAGGGTGCGCTCCAGTTCGTCGCGCCACCAGGCCAGCTTTGCACCCGCCACCTGCGGGTCGTGGATTTCATCAACCACATCATCCACTTCGCGGCAGAACGCATAGAGCGCAGTGATCGCCTGCCTGCGCTCCGGTGGCAGGAACAGGAAACTGTAATAAAAACTCGAACCGCTGCGCGCGGCCTTGTCCTGGCAATAGGCTTCGGGTGACATGCCCCGCACTTTAGCAGGCGCCACCCCTCTGGCGTAAGCGCCGCCGCCGGTTTCAGCTGCGTGGCAGTCCGCGCACCCAGCCGTTCCAGAGCAGAAGTGGCCAGTCTGCCCTCTGCAACACCGGACGCGTGCGCGCCACCTCGCCCGCTTGCGCCTCGATCTTGTCGAGGATGCGCAGGCCGCCGGCCATCACCAGCTGCAGTTCCAGCCCGATGCGGCCGCCGAGCCGACGGGGCAGGGCGCGCCCGTCCAGCATCAGGCGACGGGTGTCGGCGCATTCAGCGAGCACCAGCCGGCGCAGGTCCGTCGGCATCGGCTGGCGCTGTCCCACCCGCAGCGCCAGCACGTCCTGCGCAGTGATGCCGTGCGCGTCGAGCCGGTCGAGTGGCAGATAAATGCGCCCGATCTGCGCGTCCACCGCAATGTCCTGCAGAAAGTTGATCCGCTGCAATGCGGTGCAGATGGCGTCCGACCAACCCACTGTCGCGGGCGTATCGCGTTGCCATAGTGCCAGCATGATGCGCCCCACCGGGTTGGCAGAACGCCGGCAATAATCGTGCACCAGGGCCGCGCTGGCGTAGTGTTTCACCGTCACGTCCTGGCGGAACGCATCCAGCAGGTCGCGAAACGGCGTGATGGGCAAGCGGTGGCGGGCAATGACTTCCAGCAGGGGCTGCAGCACCGGGTCGCGCGGCGCCATGCCGGCCTCGATGCGGTCCAGATCGGCCGCATACTCTGCCAGCCGCTGCAGGCGGTGCGCGGGTGGCCAGTCCCCTTCGTCGGCAATATCGTCGGCGCTGCGCGCAAAGGCATAGATGGCACGCACCGCCGGGCGCAATTGCGCCGGCATCAGCACAGAGGCGACCGGAAAGTTTTCGTAGTGATTGACGGCCATGGCGGGTACCAGCATACGTTCGGAGTCGCGCAGGGTACAATGGCAACCGCCAGGACCGTGCCGCGGTGGCGAAATTGGTAGACGCAGTAGATTTAGGTTCTACCGCCGCAAGGCGTGGAGGTT
Organism: uncultured Ferrovum sp.; assembly: GCA_903893215.1. Lineage (GTDB taxonomy): Bacteria > Pseudomonadota > Gammaproteobacteria > Burkholderiales > Ferrovaceae > CAIVHB01. The sequence goes on from CAITLJ010000050.1 coordinate 29,034, forward strand.
CGATTCCTCTCCGCGGCACCCCTCCGCTCGCTAGGCCCGGGCGTGATCTGTGTGGCCTGCGCCCCGGCGCAGGCCGACCGGCATGCCCCGGAATTCCGAACGGATGTAAAGCGCCCCCTCGGGGTATATACTTGAGGGCTTGGCTGCGTATTCGCACGTCCGTTGATGCCCGATTGCCTGCCAGCAGGCTGGTGAGCGGGTCTAGAGCCTCTTTTCTTTCGAAGGTTGACAGCAATGACAGAACAATCGAGCCCGCTGGAGCGGAGCCTGACCCTCACGGTGACCCTGGCGGCGGTGCATGCCGATGTCGAAAAGCGCCTCAAGCAGATGGGCAGGACCGCCCGGGTGGACGGCTTCCGTCCAGGCAAGGTGCCGATGCGCATGCTGCAGGGCATGTACGGCGACCAGATGATGCGCGACGCCCTGGGCGACGCAGCACAGGCCAGCTTCCAGGCCGCCGTGCAGGCGCAGTCGCTGCGCGTGGTGGGTGCGCCAACGTTCGCCAGTGCCGACAGCAGCGATGCCGCGCAATACGCGTTCACTGCCACCTTCGAGGTGTTCCCCGAGTTTGTGCCGGGTGACATCAGTGGTGCCACCATCGAGCGCCCGGTCACCGAAGTCACCGACGCCGATGTGGACCGCACCATCGACATCCTGCGCAAGCAACGTACCCGCTGGGTTTCGGTGGCGCGGGCTGCTGAAAGCGGCGACCGCGTGCTGATGGACTTCAAGGGGTTCAAGGACGGCGAGCCATTCGAAGGCGGCACCGGCGAAAAGCAGTTCTGCGTGCTGGGTGCAGGCCAGTTCCTGGCTGACTTCGAAACTGCGCTGACCGGCGCCAATGCTGGCGACAGCCGTTCGTTCGACATGACCTTCCCGGCGGATTATCAGGCGCCGGGCCTGGCTGGTCAGGCCGTGCGCTTTGATGTGTTCGTGCACGACGTGCAGATGCCGGTGCTGCCGGAACTCGACACCGAGTTTGCGCAATCGCTGGGGATCGAGTCCGGTGACACCACGCAGATGCGCACCGAGATCAAGGGCAATCTGGAGCGCGAAGCCAAGAAGCGTATCCAGGCCCGTTTGAAGGATCAGGTGATGAAGGCGCTGGTGGAAGCCACCACCGTCGATATCCCCAAAGCCCTGGTGGGCTTCGAAATCCAGCGCCTGCGCGAAAACGCGCGCCAGGACTGGATGCAGCGCACCGGCCAGGACATGGGCGGCATGAACCTGCCGGACAACCTGTTTGAAGAGCAGGCACGCCGTCGGGTGGCGGTTGGTCTGGTACTGAGCGAACTTGTTCAGCGCGAGAAGCTCTCAGCATCTGCCGACCAGGTGCGCGCGCTGCTGCAGGAGCAGGCCGAGAGCTACGAACAGCCCGAAGAAATGGTGCGCTGGTATTACGAAGATCCCGAGCGGCTGCGCGAAGTGGAGTCGGTGGTGCTGGAAGACAATGTGGTCAGCTGGGCGCTCACCAAGGCCCAGGTGGCCGACAAGTCGATCGCTTTTCAGGATTTGATCGGCAACGCGGCCTGATATCGGCAGTTTGATCGCCGGCGGGGCGTGTTCTGCTTGTAATCCGGCAGACACGCCCCCAATTCATCCAAACCCCCATTACAGGAACCCCCCCAATCATGGCGTATCAGGAACCCCAAGGTCTTGGCTTGATCCCGATGGTGATCGAGCAGAGCGGTCGCGGCGAGCGCGCCTTCGACATCTACTCGCGCCTGCTCAAGGAGCGCGTCGTTTTCCTGATTGGTCCGGTCAATGAAAGCAACGCCAACCTGATCGTGGCGCAGTTGCTGTTCCTGGAGTCGGAAAATCCCGACAAGGACATCAACCTGTACATCAACTCGCCGGGTGGCTCGGTGTCGGCCGGGCTGGCCATTTATGACACCATGCAGTTCATCAAGCCGGATGTCAGCACCACCTGCATGGGGCTGGCTGCAAGCATGGGCGCATTCTTGTTGGGCGCCGGTGCCAAGGGCAAGCGTTTTTCGCTGCCCAACACGCGTGTCATGATCCACCAGCCCTCCGGCGGTGCACAAGGTCAGGCCTCGGACATTGAAATCCAGGCCAAGGAGATCCTCTACCTGCGCAAACGCCTGAATGAGATGATGAGCAAGCACACGGGCCAGCCGCTCGAAAACATCGAACGCGATACCGATCGTGATAATTTCATGAGTGCCGAAGACGCCAAAGCGTACGGAATCATCGACCGCGTGCTGTCCAGCCGCGCCGAACTGGGTGCCTGATCACCGGTAATTGTGCCGGTCGGTCTTGAGGGCCGCCCGGGGGGCGAAAGGGTCGCCTTGGCCCCCCCGCGGTGGTATGTTTATGAAAGAAGCGTGAAACCCAGGACTTGAAATGACGGAAAAAGCCGGCGGGGAAAAGCTCCTCTACTGTTCCTTCTGCGGAAAAAGCCAGCACGAAGTGCGCAAGCTGATCGCAGGACCTTCGGTGTTCATCTGTGATGAATGCATCGAGCTGTGCAACGACATCATCCGCGAGGAAATCGCCGGGGGTGATCTCAAGAGCGCGCGCACCGACCTGCCTACGCCGCACGAAATCTGCGAAATCCTCGACCAGTATGTGATCGACCAGACCAAGGCCAAGAAAATCCTGGCCGTGGCGGTGTACAACCACTACAAGCGTCTGAAGAACCAGGGCAAGGACCGCGACGTCGAGCTCTCCAAGAGCAACATCCTACTGATCGGGCCTACCGGCTCCGGCAAGACCTTGCTGGCGCAAACCCTGGCCCGGTTGCTCAACGTGCCGTTCGTGATTGCTGACGCCACCACCCTGACCGAAGCCGGTTATGTGGGTGAGGACGTCGAAAACATCATCCAGAAGCTGCTGCAGAAGTGCGACTACGACGTGGACAAGGCCCAGCGCGGCATTGTGTACATCGACGAAATCGACAAGATTTCGCGCAAGTCGGACAACCCGTCGATCACCCGCGATGTGTCGGGCGAGGGCGTGCAGCAGGCCCTGCTGAAACTGATCGAAGGCACGGTGGCCTCGGTGCCGCCGCAGGGTGGACGCAAACATCCAAACCAGGAATTCGTGCAGGTTGATACTGCCAACATCCTGTTCATCTGTGGCGGTGCGTTCGGCGGTCTCGAAAAGATCATCCAGAACCGTTCCAGCAAGGGTGGTATCGGCTTTGGTGCCGAGGTGAAAAGCAAGGAAGGCGTGGACGCCAAGGCCGAGATCAAAAATGTCGAGCCGGAGGACCTGATCAAGTTTGGCCTGATCCCGGAGTTCATCGGTCGTCTGCCGGTGATTGCCACGCTGGAAGAACTCGACGAAAAGGCACTGGTGCGCATCCTGACCGAGCCCAAGAACGCGCTCACCCGCCAGTACGCCAAGCTGTTCCAGATGGAAGGGGTCGAACTCGAGTTTCGCGACAGTGCGCTCTCGGCCATTGCCAAGAAGGCCCTGGTGCGCAAGACCGGTGCGCGCGGCCTGCGCTCGATCATCGAACAGGCACTGCTGGAGACCATGTTCGATCTGCCCTCGCTGCAGAACGTCACCAAGGTGGTGGCCGACGAGGCCACCATCGAAAGCAACACCGCCCCCTTGCTGATTTACGCCGACACTCCCAAGGTTGCAGGCGTTTAAAGACTGGCTGGCGTCTGATTGAAAAGGCGGGGCCGGCTGTCCGGTTGGTCCCGCGTGGTATTGAAAGCTGATCCGTCCGCCCCGATGTATGGGGTGTAGACCGAAAAGGGAAACCCAATGTCCGATACCACACCCTCATTTGACCCGATTGTGCTGCCGCTGTTGCCCCTGCGCGACGTTGTGGTGTTTCCGCACATGGTGATCCCGCTGTTTGTTGGTCGGCAGAAGTCGATCAAGGCCCTCGAAATTGCGATGGAAACCGGCAAGAGCATCCTGCTGGTGGCGCAGAAGTCCGCTGCCAACGACGAGCCCAAGGCCGAAGACCTGTATACCGTGGGCAGCGTGGCCAGCATCCTGCAGATGCTCAAGCTGCCCGATGGCACCGTGAAGGTGCTGGTGGAAGGCACCCAGCGTTGCACCGTGAGCGACGTGGAAGACGAGCGCACCCACTACAACGCCGAGGCCACCCCGGTGCAGGTGCCAGAAACCGTCGACCATGAAGTCGAAGCCATGCGTCGCACCCTGCTTGCGCAGTTCGACCAGTTCGTCAAACTGAACAAGAAGATTCCGCCCGAGGTGCTCACCACCTTTGCAGGCATCGATGATGCCGGCCGTCTGGGCGACACCATCGCTGCCCACCTGCCGCTCAAGCTCGAGCAGAAGCAGGAAATCCTCGAGATGTTCGACGTCAAGGCACGTCTGGAGCATCTGCTGTCGCTGCTCGAAAGCGAACTCGACATCCTGCAGGTGGAAAAGCGCATCCGGGGTCGCGTCAAGCGCCAGATGGAAAAGAGCCAGCGCGAGTACTATCTGAACGAACAGGTAAAAGCGATTCAGAAGGAACTCGGTGATGGCGATGAAGGTGCCGATTTCGACGAACTCGAAAAAAAGATCCGCGCCGCGCACATGCCCAAGGACGCGCGCACCAAGGTCGATGCCGAGCTGAAAAAGCTCAAGCTGATGAGCCCCATGTCGGCCGAGGCCACCGTGGTGCGCAATTACATCGACGTGCTGGTGGCGCTGCCCTGGAAGAAAAAAACCAAGGTCAGCGCCGACCTCAAGGCCTGTCAGGCCGTGCTTGACGAAGACCATTACGGCCTTGAGAAGGTCAAGGAACGCATCGTGGAGTATCTGGCGGTGCAGGCCCGTGTCGACAAGCTCAAGGCGCCGATCCTGTGCCTGGTTGGTCCCCCCGGGGTGGGCAAGACCTCGCTTGGCCAGTCGATTGCCCGTGCCACCAACCGCAAGTTTGTGCGCATGGCGCTGGGCGGCGTGCGTGACGAATCCGAAATCCGTGGCCATCGCCGCACCTACATCGGTTCAATGCCTGGCAAGATCCTGCAAAACATGAGCAAGGTGGCGGTACGCAATCCGCTGTTTCTGCTCGATGAGGTCGACAAGCTGGGCATGGACTTCCGTGGCGATCCCTCGTCTGCCCTGCTGGAAGTGCTCGACCCGGAACAGAACCACACCTTTGTCGACCACTATGTGGAAGTGGAGTACGACCTGTCGGACGTGATGTTTGTGGCAACCGCCAACACGCTCAATATTCCGCCGCCGCTGCTCGACCGCATGGAAGTGATCCGTCTGTCCGGTTATACCGAAGACGAAAAGATTGCCATTGCCAACCAGTACCTGCTGCCCAAGCAGATCAAGGCCAATGGCCTCAAGCCGGGCGAGATGACGGTGGCCGAAAGCGCGCTGCGCGACATCGTGCAGTACTACACCCGTGAAGCCGGGGTGCGTAGCCTTGACCGTGAAGTGGCCAAGATCTGCCGCAAGGTGGTCACCGCGCTCATGATGGAACCGGGCAAGAAGACCAAGGTGGCCGTCACCTCCAAAAACCTTGAGAAATATCTGGGCGTACGGCGCTACAGTTTTGGTCTGGCTGAAGCTGACAATCAGGTGGGCCAGGTCACCGGCCTGGCATGGACCGAGGTGGGGGGCGAGTTGCTTACCATCGAGGCCGCCCGTCTGCCGGGCAAGGGCAAGATGACCACCACCGGCAAGCTCGGTGAGGTCATGCAGGAATCGATCCAGGCCGCCTTGAGCGTGGTGCGCGTGCGTGCCCGCTCGCTTGGGATTGCGCCGGACTTCTATGAGAAGACCGACATGCACATCCACCTGCCAGAAGGCGCCACGCCCAAGGATGGTCCGTCGGCCGGTATCGCCATTACTACCGCCATGGTCTCGATCCTCACCGGCATCCCTGTCCGTGCCGACGTGGCGATGACCGGAGAGGTCACCCTGCGCGGCGAAGTGTTGCCGATCGGCGGCCTGAAAGAAAAACTGCTGGCGGCTACCCGTGGCGGGATCAAGATCGTGCTGATCCCAGAGCAGAATACCAAGGATCTCACCGAGATTCCGGCCAACGTCAAGGCCAGCCTGGATATCCGTCCGGTGAAGTGGGTGGAGGAAGTGCTGCTGGTGGCGCTGGAGCGTCCGCCGGTGCCGCTGCCCGACGCCGACTCGATTGCCACGGTGGCAGCTGCCGAGGCCGGTGCCGGTGCCGAGGCTGCGCGTGCCGACAGTCCTGCCGAAGGCTTGATCAAGCACTGAGGGATGGTGTCGGGTCAATAACAATCCGTGAACAGGGCAGGGGGACTAGCCAAGTCTGCCTGCCCTGAGCATAATGCACGGCTTGGGTGATTAGCTCAGTTGGTAGAGCACCTACCTTACACGGAGATTGTCGGCGGTTCGAGCCCGTCATCACCCACCAGATTGTGGCTGCAGTGTCGGGCCGAAACCGAAGTTTGTGACTTCGGTGCATTGACAGAAACAGTCGATGCCGATAAAGTAGAGGACTTGCTTGGTTGCGCTGCAGCCAAGCATAAGCCGCAGGAATGCGGTGGCAAGTCAGCAGCATGGAGTGGTAGTTCAGTTGGTTAGAATACCGGCCTGTCACGCCGGGGGTCGCGGGTTCGAGTCCCGTCCACTCCGCCAACACACGTCAAAAGCCGTTGCAAATCTCTGATTTGTAGCGGCTTTTTGCTTTTCCGGGGTTGGTGGCATTTCTGCTGACAACCCGACTGCGCCTGCTCCTCAAGCGCCGCGGCAATATCTGGCGCCTGCACACCAGACACCTTGGTCGCCAGGTCAAGTATTCCCGACAGCACGTACACACATCAGGACGCCAGGCCGGGGTCCGTGCCATGACCGTTTCAGAGGGACTGGCGCAAGGCCCCTCTCCCGGTTTGAACCAGTGGCGATCTAACGATCGATGTACGCATGAAAATACATCTCGACATAGGTATTCGATGGGTATTCCACCGAAGAGGACCGTACCTACATCCATGGTTAAAAGGGCATTGCGAATAAAACCGCATCTGGCCCGGCCAGCAGTATTCGCGGGCCCCGCCGATGCTGATTCGGGCGAGATGGCTATTGCGCGGTCAAAAGGGCGGGGACGTCCGTGCACGCTTGGCGCGCGCGGCATCTGTCCACCAGGCGAGATCGTCTGCAAAACGCGGAAATAACGCCTGAAGTGCGTCGCCGGGCGTTCCGGTTGGGTGCCCTCCGGCGTCCAGGGTTTGTTCGATGGGGCCGACCGCCAGAGTGCTGGAGATCACGATCATGCCCATCTCCGCCAGGATGGCGTGCCATGTGGTCCCGGACCGGACACCAGAAAACCGGCCGTTCGAGTAGCTGGCAATGGCGGCGGGGCGCCAGAACCACTCTTCCATGAAATGATCGGTCAGGTTTTTCAGGCCAGGCTGGGGGCCCCAGTTATATTCCCCCGTCACGAACACAAAGGCGTCCGCCGAGCGAAGCCTGGAGGCCAATGCCTCCATGTTCGGCGGTGCGGTGCCGGCGGAATATTCCTTGTACATGCGATCGAGCATTGGCAGGCCCACTGCCTTGGCATCGATCAGCTCCGCGTTTGCGCCGCGTGCCAGAAATCCGCTGACCAGATAATCGGCCAGGCGGACGCCCAGGCGATCGCTGCGGTATGAGCCGTATAACACCAGGATGTTGTCCATCACGGGTCTCCGTTTCTGTGGCCGGCCTCAGGTGCCGGATGCTGCGTGTCACGCCACTGGGGACACACTGGTCAGAGGATTGAAATCGGTCCACTCGCCCGTCGTGATGTTGCCTTCTGCGTGTTCGATTTCTTCCGCACCTGCTTTCTGCAGCACGTCGATGGCGCGGGCTTGCGGTGCAGCCTCCGGTGCCAGCACGGCAACGACCACACCGGATTTGCGCGGGTGTAACGCCGTTCCGACGGGCGCCACCGGCGCTGCAGGGTCTTCCTGCATGGTGTGGAGTGCGCCGACGAAAGACCCGACATAGGCACCGACCGCAGCTCCGGCAATCGCGCCGATCGGACCACCGGCCAGCCCCACTGCCGTGCCCACTCCGGCACCGCCCAGCGCACCTGTCGCGGCACCAAGGGCGGACTGTTCGGTGCCCGCGAACTCCTGTTCGCCACCCTGCAGGGCATAGCCCTCATGCTGCCCGGCAGGACCAACAAAGAACGAAGCCATCTCGTTACGTCCAAAACCCGATTCGACCAGTTGTCGCATGGCGGTCCTCGCCCTCTCGAGCTCCTGGAATCGTCCTGCAATGATGTTGGGCATCTGTCGCTCCTTGAACGATGCGAAGTGCATCCGACCTTCAGTAGGCCGGTGCCGCAATGACATCGCTGTGCGCTGGCACACCGCTACTGATTGTGCCCCGCAAAAAGTCCAGCAGGTCTTGCGTGAGGCGAGTCTTTTCAGTTGCAAACAGGCCGTTCAGTGTGGGTACGCCAAGCGTGGGGGAATATCCGGCGTCAGTTGCGCTGGCTGGCGGCATTCCGCACGGTAGCGGCGTGCGGCGCATCTGAGGGGCGGTTGCGCAGCAACAGCGCACTCCAGAGCAGCGCGCTGCACAGTACGCTTTGCCGTTCAAGTTCGGCCTCCCGCGCCGCGTGATCGATCCCTGCTGCCCAGCCAGGATCAGCGCGGTCACCGTGTGCCGCCCCGTCATCCCCGTCTGTTCCTGTTTGCGCAGGCGCTGGTCCGCAATCCGGCGGTTGGCCCGGCGGCAGCCCGTCCAGCAGTCCTGTCGCATTGCAGGCCTCGACCAGCAGGCTCGCGGCATGCTGACCTTCTTGATCGTCATTCCACAGCAGGCGCGGACGCAGGGCACCAGCGTCCATCAACGCTTGCCAACGCGACCCTGTGAATTGCGCATTCCAGGTTCGGGTACTTCTGAGCGCGATCGCAATACCCAGCCGGTATTCCAGCTTGTCTTTGCTTTCGTCATCTGACACCCGTCCCGGCGCCCGGATAACCAGCGAGGCGACGCATGGCACGGCGAGTGGCTTACCCGCCAGGCGCCTGCGCTCAATGCCGCGCAGGAATGCCTTCGCCACTGCAATGCAGTGTTCCCGTGCGAGCAGCAGGGTCATATGTACTGGAATGCCCGAGTACACCGCTTGTTCCAGCACGATCAGCCCCGCAGTGGTGGCGGGAATTTCCATAAGCAGGTTGTCCCGGGCGACACGGTGACTCAAGTGCCGGAGGGCATCGATGGCGTCAATTGCGTCGTCAGCCAGCAGTGCTGAGATGTTCAGCGAGACCCATCCATAGCGGCCATGACTGGCTTCATGCAGCGGCCGCACCCGTTCGGCCTGCGCCTGCAGTTCCAGGACGGCTTCGGTGAATGCGCGGCCAACGCTGCCCTGGGATAACCGGATTACGGGAGACGCAGGCTGCTGGTGGCTGTCAGCGGGGCCGTTCGCCTCCCCGCGTTGCATTGCTGCGTCTGGGTGCCTGTCGCGGCGCTCGGGCTGGCGGGTGGCAGGACGTCCCGGTTCCAACATCTGCCGGGATACCACGTCATACCAGAGCTGCGCGCCCAGTTGGTGCAGGTCGAAGCGTTTACCGTTCATGAGGGTCCTCAGGACAGCTTTTTCGATCAGGCGGAGACCGCCCCGCCGGGCGGAACCGGCAGGTGGGCAAGGACGACCGTAGACAGTTTTTACCCCGTCTTTGACGGGTTTACTTTTAGCGATTTTTGGCGGTCAAGCTCTGTGCGCAACCGCACATTTTCGGCTGCTGTCTCTGACCGACAAGGGCGGCGGCATTCACCACTCTGGCGCAGCGCACTTGCTGACGCGCCAGACGCCATACCGTGTAGTGTCTGCGCTATCCTGTCCCTGTCGATCTGGCACATCGGTCCCGCGCTTTAGGCCTACCGGCTCGATCACGTCAGGAGTACGATGTGGAGTCATTCTGGTAAAGAACTAATCCAGGTGATGCAAGGAGGGGGCAAGTCGTGGACGTCCTACACAGAAATCACGTCACCCAGCGCGGAACCGACGGGCCGGTCCTGCTGTTTGCGCACGGTTTCGGGTGCAGCCAGACGGTCTGGAGCGAGGTGGCTTGCGCGTTCGAAAGCAGCCATCGCGAAATCCTGTTCGACTACGTCGGTAGTGGCAATGCCAGTGCTGTGGCATTTGATGAGGTGCGTTACAGCACGTTGAGCGGTTACGTGCAGGACCTGCTCGAGGTTTGCGACGCCCTGCACCTGCAGTCGGACGTGACGCTTGTGGCGCACTCGGTCAGTTGCACTATCGGCATGCTGGCCGCGCTGGAGCGGCCCGGCCTGTTCGGCAGGATGATTCTTCTTGGGCCGTCTCCCTGTTTTATTAATCATCCTCCAGAATATATTGGCGGTTTTGAGCGTGCAGACCTGACTGATTTGCTCACCTTGATGGAGGAGAACTACGTGGGGTGGGCCGAATACCTCGCGCCGGTGGCGGCGGGTGAAGCCGGGCCCGTAGCGGCCGACCTGACCACCCGGTTTTGCTCCACCGATCCGGTCGCTGCCAAGGCGTTCGCGCGTGCCACCTTTTTCAGCGACCAACGCACCATCCTGTCGCGCATCCACACCCCGTGTCTGATACTGCAAAACCGGGACGACGTGATGGCGCCCCGGGCCGTGGGTGAGTATCTACACCAGCGGCTGCAGGGCAGCACCCTTCAGGTACTGGACGCGAGGGGGCATTGTGCTCATCTGAGTTGCCCCGACCTGGTCATTGCCGCCATGCGTGCCTATCTTTTCCTGACTCCGGCCGCCGATCCGCACCGCGGTGTGGCCGGCTGACTGATGGCGCCGCTCGATGATCTGCCCTGCGCGGTCATGGTGACCGACGACAAGGGCTGGATACTCAAGGTCAACGCCGAACTCGCGCTGCTGACCGGCCTGCCGCCCTGGCAGCGGGGCGGCATCCCCATGGAAACGCTGTTTCCGCCAGCGGGGCGTATTTTTCTGCAGACCCATCTTTGGCCCATGCTGTTGCGCGAGGGGCGGGTCAACGAAGTCAAGATGCACCTGCTGTCCACCACCGGAGAACGCCTGCCGGTGCTCGTCAACGCGCGTCGCTCCCGGCGCGGCGACGCTGCATGCTATCTGTGGACCCTGTTCGTCGTGCAGGAGCGTAACCGTTTCGAATCAGAGCTGCTTGCCGCGCGGGAGCGGGCGGAAATCGCCGCGGCCGCCAGGGCTGCGCAGCATGAGTTGCTGCGGGTCACCCTGGCCTCGATTGGCGATGCAGTGATCACCACAGACGCCCAGCTTCGCGTGACCTGGCTCAATCCGGTCGCCGAGCGCATGACCGGATGGCCGGTCGCCGAGGCAGAGGGGCAGCCCGTGCAGCGGGTGTTCCAGATTGTGCACGAGCAGACGCGTATGGTGGCGCAGAATCCGGTCGAACTGTGCATACAGTCTGGTCTGGTGACGGGGCTCGCCGACCAGACCGTGCTTGTCTCGCGGGGTGGCCGCGATTATGGCATTCAGGATTCGGCGGCACCGATCCGCAGCGAGCATGGTGAGGTGCTCGGTGCGGTGCTGGTCTTCCATGATGTCTCGGAACAGCGTCGCATCTCCGGAGAAATGACCTGGCGGGCCACCCATGACGCCCTGACCAGCCTGCTCAATCGGGCGGAATTCGAAGTGCGCCTGCGGCACGTGCTGCGGCTCGCTCATGAAGAATCCTCGGTGCACGCCTTGCTGTACCTCGATCTCGATCAGTTCAAGCTGGTGAACGACGCCTGCGGCCATGCCGTGGGCGACCACCTGCTGCAGCAGGTCAGCCAATTGCTGGCGGGCGTGGCTCGTACCAGCGACACGCTCGCGCGGATGGGGGGCGACGAGTTCGCCTTGATCCTTGAATACTGTGAGGTGGAGCAGGCCAGTCGCGTCGCCCAGAGCATTTGCGACCGTATGGACAGTTTCCGTTTCGTCCATGATGATCGCCGGTTTCGGGTGGGGGCCAGCATCGGCGTGGTGCCGATCGACAGTCGCTGGCCCTCGGTGGCCGCCATCCAGCAAGTCGCCGACACGGCGTGCTATGCCGCCAAGGAAGCTGGCCGCAACCGCGTGCACTTGTGGTCGGAGTCCGACGCCAACCTGCAGGCGCGTCAGTTTGAAATGCACTGGACCGAGCGCATCGAGCGCGCGCTCGATGAGTCCGGTTTCGAACTGTTTGCCCAGCGCATCCGGCCGCTGGATCGGGATGAGTCCGGCTTGCGCGCGGAGATCCTGCTGCGCATGCGCAACCCCGATGGCAGCCACGCGATGCCCGGCGCCTTTTTGCCGGCTGCCGAGCGGTTCCAGTTGGCCTCGCGCATCGACCATTGGGTATTGCGCGCCACCCTGTCCTGGCTTAAGGCGTTGCCACGGTTGCGCGACGTGGTCAGTCTGAGCGTCAACCTGTCCGGGCAATCCGTCGGGGATCGGGCGTTCCACCGCTGGGCGCTGAATGAGTTGACCGAGGTGAGCCCAGCCATCCGCACCCGTCTGTGTCTGGAAATCACCGAGACCGCGGCGGTGACCAATCTGGCGGACGCGGCGCAGTTCGTCGGGGCCGTGCGTGCGGCAGGGGTCAAGGTGGCGCTCGATGATTTTGGCGCCGGCGCCTCCTCGTTTGGCTACCTGAAAAACCTGCCAGTCGATGTGCTGAAGATTGATGGTCAGTTCATCCGCGATCTGGTCAGCGACCCGCTCGACGATGTGGCGGTGCGTTTCTTCACCGAAGTTGCGCGCGTGCGCGGCATCCGCACGGTCGCTGAATTCGTCGAACACGCGGCAACGCTGGAGCGCCTGAAAGCCATTGGTGTGGACTATGCCCAGGGCTATCTGATCCACCGGCCGGAGCCACTCGGCAGCCTGCACCCGCGGGTGCTCGCCATCCAGTCTTAGGCGGTTGCCCGCTGCGTCGCTAACCGTAGCTGGTCCGACCTTGGCAACAGCGCCGCGAATGGGTCGAAAGACAGCACCCGCAGTGGCTTTGCGAACAGATAGCCCTGGAAGATCTCGCACCCTTCGGCTGTCAGCACCTCATGCTGGTAGGCCGTCTCGACACCCTCGGCGATCACCCGTAAACCGAAGGTCGAGGCGATGAACAGGATTGAGCGCACCACTGCGCGACAGTCGCCGTCCTGCTCAAGATCCTGCAAGAAGGTCCGGTCGATCTTGAGGAAGTGGATGGGGAGTTTTTTGAGATCCTTCAGCGATGCATGGGCCAGACCAAAATCATCGATACACAGGCGCACCCCGAGGGCTTTCAGTGCCTGCAATTCTGCCAACAGCTTGTCGGTCGGCTTCGATAGCAGGGCTTCGGTGATCTCAAGCGTCAGGCTGGCCGGGTTTGCGCCGCTGCGCTGCAGACACGCACTGACGAATGCCGGAAAACCGGCCTCGCGGAACTGGCGGGGGCTCACGTTCACCGACACGGTGAGGTGTGCAGTGGCAGGATTGCGCTGCCAGTTGGCCAGTTGGTTACACGCCGCCTGCAGCACCCACTGGCCAATCGGCACGATCAGTCCGGAGTCTTCGGCAATGCCGACAAAGTCGTTTGGCTGGCGCACCGGCCCGTCGTCGGGAAGCCAGCGCAGCAGGGCCTCGGCACCCAGCACCTTGCCGTGGCTGTCGACTTGTGGCTGGAAATACAGGTCGAATTCCTGATGATCGATCGCCGCGCGCAGCGTCAGTTCGATTGCCTCGCGCCGTTTGAACTTGGCGTGAATTTCCTGGTTGAAAAAATAGGTGGAATTGCGCCCAAGGCGTTTGGCTTCGTAAAGCGCCAGGTCCCCGGCTTTGATCACCTCGGCAATGTCCAGGTCGGCTGTGGCAAACAGGGCAATGCCAATGCTGGAAGTCACCGAAAACTCGATGGCATCAAACTGGAACGGCTCGCTCAACTTGCCGTGAATCTTGTCGGCCACCCGGCTGGCACTCGCAATGGCTTCCTCTTCGGTATTGCCCATGTCCAGCAGCAACACCAGGAATTCGTCCCCGCCGAGGCGGAAGGCTTGGTCCGCATCGCGAAGGGACTTGCGCAATCGGCTGGCAAAGGTCGCAAGGACGCGATCGCCAAAATCATGGCCGCGGGTATCGTTGATCGTCTTGAAATGATCAATGTCCAGCATGAACACAGCGCCAAAGCCTTCGCCTCTGCGGTTTAAGTGCTGCACATCGCTCAGCCGGTGCAACAGCATGTGGCGGTTTGGCAAGCTGGTCAGTTGGTCATGAAAGGCAAGGTGTTCGGCCGCATGCTGGGCATGCTTGAATTCGGTGATGTCGGTGCGGACGCTGGCGATACCCCCATTGCGGGTGGGGCGCTCGCTCAGGCGCAGCCAGACGCCATTGGAAAACTGGATCTCACTCGTGCTGCCTTCCGGCTCGCGATGGCGCCGGGTGCGTTCCGCCACCCACGATTCCAGGTCGGAAAAGCCGGGCGCCATGAGTTCGCCACGGTCGCGCACGGAGGTGCGCACCAGATCGGCGAATGACATGCCGACAATTTCGCTGAATTTGGAATTCAGCGTAAAAGTCTGGGCATAAAGATCATTGCACAGGATCAGTCGGTCCTGCGCGTCGAACACACCAAACGCGTCCTGGATGCTTTCGATGGCGTCGATCAGGATTTCGCTGGGCTCGTCCGGAACGCTCGCCTGGTTTGGCGTGATGCCCTTTTCGAGGTCGCCGACAAAGACCAGATAGTTGCCAGCGCTTCCGTCCAGTTCCTGCATGGGGGTCAAGGTCAGGCGACAGCCGAAGGTGCTGCCGTCCTGCCGCAACAGTTCTGCATCAATGCTGATTTGCCGGCGTTCGCGGAAGGCGGATTCCACCCAGGCCAGCACATTGGGACGGTCGAGCAACCCGGTGAGCACGTAAAACTGCGTGCTTAACAGCTGATCCGTGCAGAAGCCCGTTCGCTCCAGGCAAACCGGGTTGCCATACGTGATCGTCGGAGGTCCTGCCCTCAGATCGATCATCAGGATAGCCATCGGCGCATTCGCGAACAGCTGCACGGCCAGGTCGCTGGCAAACATGTTTTGCGGCACTCCCGAACAGACTACGTTAGTCACACCGTGCCGACGGGCCAGAGGCAGCGCTCTGTTTCCGCATCAGGGTCGGAGAAAATGGACCGCTCGCCAGCCAGTGATCACCGTCCCGATGTCCGCCCGTTTCCAGCAGCACTCGGCATTGGAGTCCAGCGATAATGTAGCCGATTTTTCGCTCGACTGTCTGGCTCGCCACCGAGATGGCAGCTTTCGCGATCTTTTTTTGGCTGTCCGCCCGATCCGATGTAAGGGATTGCCGCTTCGCGCGACTGATGGTGAGGAGGGGTGGCCTCTGTCAAAGCAGGGCCATCGATCCGCGCCGCTCGAACGGTCGGCGTTGAACAAATGTCACACTCAAGGAGAATTTCATATGAAAATCCGCCCAGCAGTCGTCGCCGTCGCAACCATCGCTTCTCTTTTTGTCGCCACTTCCTCCGCTTATGCCGTCGATGCGTCGCAGGCCACTGCCGTCAAGCTGATCACCATGCCAGGACCGGATGGGTCGATGAAACTGGTCGACGTGGGTGTCATGCCCGCAATGCTGGAGAAGGGCATGATGGTGATCCTGTGCGATTCGCAGTGTCAGGGCGTGTTGCATCTGGTGGGCAAGCCGGCCATGAACGGTACCGGCGTGGCCATGGGCGTCACCATGTATGTCGATGCGCACAGCCAGGCCGCCAAGTTGCTGGGCGGCCACTGAGCGATCTGGCTTCAGGTCCTGGCGCACCTTGCGGTGTGCCGGGACGTTCACGCAGCCCGGTGATTCGGGCTGGCATGACTGGGCGGCCGCGATGCGGTGTGGCCGTTCTGATGGCAGCGCTGCCCGATTGTCAATCCGCTGCTGAGGACTCCCAGTGATCACGCTTTTTTGGGTATCCGGAATGGAGTGTTGGAACGCAGACGCCGCCCTTGCTCATCAAAGTCTCCGAAAAGCGGAATAAACTGTGGACGCGGTACGAGGGCGATAACTCGAAAAAACGGAATTGCGCGTGGAGTCGCCGCGTGCTCGACGGGCAGAGAGCAGGCTCGCGGGCACTCGGGGTCGGGAGCAGAACAAGACCGGCAAGTTCCTGCTCCTCGCTATGACCGTGAGGACATCCTGATGAGCCGGGGAGCTAGCGTTGGCGGCGCCGGCAAACCGGGCAGCAGTTGCGAGAGCGCGAGTCGGATGGTCTCGTCCAGGTCCGGCGTTCCAGTCGAATCGCGCAGCTCCGCGCGAAAGCCGCCATCGCGAAGGGGGAACAACAACATTTTCACCGTAAAGTTAGCGCCGTGCAGCCGGGGATCTCGAGCCAGGGCCTCCTGAATGAGCGCGGCAAGCGTCCTGTCGAACGCCTTGTTCCGGTCTGGGCCTATGCGGATCCCGGGCGAACCGGGCGGACCCGATCCCTGATCAGTTCCGCCGATACCTCCGTCACCAGACTCGGAGGGCAGTCCCCCCAAGCCAGGAGTCGCTGAGGCTGTCGCGCCAGGTGGATTGAGCGCGGGATTCGGCTGTGCCGGCGGATGCGGCTCCATGGGCTTGTTTGGCGGGGCGACATTTACTGTTGGAACATCGATCCGCAGTGGGATGACCTTTTCCAGAACCTTTGCGGGCGGGATTACCTTCGGTGGAACACTTTCCGGCAGTACCGTGATGACAATCGGGGGCGACTGCGGCCGCTGGAGGGGTGCCGGCGAATGTCGGACCCAACATCCCACGAGCACCAAAAGTGCGACTATACCTATTGCTTTGCCGCGATGTTCCCTCACGAGCGCTTCGACGAATGATGTGCCAGTTATTCCGGGAACCATAGTCCTGCCTCATCTTGAAAGCTGCACTCTGAGCTCAAGGGTTTTCAGTGGCCGCTCAACATTGCGTTAGTCTTCCGGCACTCCTCCATGATCATAGGACGCGCTGACGCCGAAGCCTTCAAATATCGCAGCAGGCAGTCCCCACTTTTAGTCATGAGAAGCGCTGGCCCATCCTCTGGACTCCATGTGGATCCATATCGATCCTTGGCGTGGAAGTCAAACGTGACTCCGTCGTTACCTAAGGATAACTCATCCCGGTATCGTACACCCCCGAGGCCAGTAAACCAGCCGTCGAGGAACGACGCCGCATCCGCCGTCGATAGATCCACCCGAGCGCGTTCGACTTTCTGATCCTTTCGGGGGGCAAGAGTCCAACTCCCTCCCGCAGTCCGGTCGTAATTCCATATCATGGTCTTGACGGTCACGAGTTCTGCCTGAAAGGGAATTGCGTCCAAGCTCATTCCTGCCTTTGCGTTGGTCAGGTTGCGGTTGATCACAACGGCGTATTCGGGAAAGAAGCTCGGCTTCACCACCATCCACCCGTCAGTGTACTTGTTACCAATAAGCGTCCTGAACACGACGGCGTTATAATCCTCAGGGTCCTCACTGTCGAAGGGTGGAAGCGGGGTTAATACCGAAGTGAAGGCCAACGAAGCTGCGGTTGAGCGGACAGCCAACATCAGCCCTACAAGCAACGAAAAACACCGAGGCACAAGGGTGCCCACGCGTATGCTGCTCATGCCGTAGTGACTTCTTTGCAGAGCGCATTTTCGTAGCCACGCATATCTCATGGTCCTAAGCCTCAGCGGCCACAAAGAGCATCAACCTTTCCAGCGGAAGACTTGATAGAAAACGAATCGCTCTGCTAGTTTTCAACTGTGAAGCGGATGTTCGAGCCCACAAGGTGCCACGTCGACTTCTCCTGAAAGGGGACAGCGTTACGAGCAAGGTTTCCATTGGTTGGTTGCGCTACTCATCCGCGCCGAACTCTTTGCAGAACGCGCTCGGATCGCTTGCCCATTTGTCCCGCCTTCGCGCCTCTGCGCTTATAATCGAAGCGCCAGCGGGTGTTGTATTATTAATATCGAAATGGCTGCCACTGCATAAGCTGACCGACCCAGTTGGCGAGATATTAAGCAAGACGTTGTCGCCAATGGAAAAACGTACTCCGCAAGACGACTCAGATCCAGATGTGAATACCATAAGCCGTTTTGCCGGATCTCCCTTGAATGCCGTAACAACTTCCAGTTCGGCGATTGAAATGTGTCGCCGAACGTTAGATTGGGAGAATGAAAGAGAATACGGAATGAACGGCGCAGTATCGTCGCGCACTTCAGTAGTCATAAGAATTGTGCCGTAGACTATCTCGTGAGCGCGGCAAAACTGGTGCTCCTCAGTCAGCAGGGGGCAATCACATGCGAACGCGATAAATGACCAAAGCGAGAACGGTGCGAGAAGCAATCGCCGCGCGAGGAGGGTCAGACTCGTTTTCGGCGTCATTTTAAATAGACGCTCTGAAGTTGGCTAGTGTTCGGCTTATTTGGATACAACAGGAAGCCGCCGGCCGCCCCAGGCTGGTCGATTGAATCAATCGGGCCCGTGAAGCCACTAAGATCAATCTCATTATGCAATCCGGCAATTCCTCGTGCCGTAAAGGCCTGCGTGAAATCTTGAGCCGTCACTTTTCTAGGAACTCCGGCTTCTGCATTCATAATGTCTGAGCCGGGCTGGTTGTGCCCAAGATACGATGCGTCTGGAGCAATCAAGTGAAAGTCTTCATGCAGAATTGTATTCTTTGACGCATTCGCAGGAAAGGTGGCGCTTAGCAAAGAATCAGTCGCAAACGGATTTGATTGACCTCCATTGCCCAAGATCGTATTACCGTTTACATCCTGACCAAGATTCCCGGCCTTAACGACGTTTATATCAATACCACCAAAAACAGGAGCGTTGTTGGGCGTAGGATTGACGCGCGTCGTGATCGTGTATGGTGGGAAAGTGCCACTTAGTCCACTCTCGGTAGTCGTGATGTATCTTTGCTGAAAGGAAGCTGAATTTCCATTGCCTGTAAAATAGACATTACGAAAATCTATATTGATTGAATTCGGATTTGTCGGATTTTGCGTAACATAGACCTGCTGGCCAGTCGGGTCATTTCCGTTCACGGGATTGTTGCCGGTGTAGGCGTAGTACTTCGCGCGGTAGTAGCTAATCAATGCGGAAGCCATCCCATCGCAATGGCCCTTGCAAGTTCAACGCCACGAAGATGTGCGATGCTACATCGTAGAGCAAGCCCCAGCGCATAGAATTAGCATCATTTAACGGAAGCAATTGGCCCTGCGCAACTTGCGTAGCCCACTCATCAGGCACTAAGCTTCTTGCAGTGCCAATCAGGCAAATCAGCTTTCGACCAGCTATATTGACGCCGACGTATTGTTGTAGGTCGCTAATCGCTCGCTCCGAGAAGTCTCGGTGCCCCTGCTCTGCAACGCCTGCCAGGAAGCCAGGGAGTCGATGCTGAAGCTCAGCAAACTCAGACTCTGACGGCCGCCATAGTGACGTTATAGTTCCTGCATTCGGCAAACGACACTCGTTAAGATCCCTGCCGGCATCAACGATTTGTAAGGGCGTTCCAAAATAGGCTTGGGCAGCCGGCGCCGCTTCCGATAGCGGCGTATTCGAGATCACGACTAGCATTAGAAGTACGGTTAGTCGCCTCGCAATCTGCCAGTGCGTCACTTGCTGTAAGCGCCTTGCAGAGAATTATTATTAGGTTTGTTGGGATAAAGCAGAAACCCACCGTCCGCACCGGGAGCATCGACTGAGTCACGGTGGATCGTCCCGGTGGTGGGATCGTAGGTTAGAGGTCTAGATAAGTAGCTTTGTCCTTGCTGCGGGGTGAGCACAGCGGTCTGATTTCCGTTCAGAAGCTGGTTAAATGCCGGTTGATAGGACGGGTAGGCAACCCGAATTAACCCATCGTTCGGAGTGGCGAGTGGGTTCTCCCAGCTGTTTACGTTATTCATCTGCAAGTTCGCATCATTGTTAATGTCGTAGCGATTTGCAGGATCGGTGTGGCCTAGCTCGTGCCCAAGCACTCGCGACAGGCTGGGCGTCGTAATTAGATACGTACCTGTATCGGCTGACTGGAAGAGTTGTGGGAGGAAATGGTTAGGGTCGATCGTGATGTTCGCCCCTGGATACGCGCCATTACCGCCGGGGAGCCACGTCGTCTGATTGAGGCCGGCGTTATTAAGTGAAAAAGTCGTGGTCGCAGGCGATATATCGAGGGACTCAATAAGATCACGTCCGGCGAGCGTGTTGGAGATATTGTTGAACGCTGGCGCTAGTGTGTTGAGAGCGCCACCTTGGAAATTTATGTCGGTACCTGTTGGGTCGTTCGCATTCACAGGGTTGTTGCCGGCATATGCATAGAATTTATTAATTGTGAAGCTTGAAGTGAACTCCAAAGTACTCAGATGCCACATCAATGGTATCCGAATCGCTTGAACCGTCCTTTATTATCATCATCGCTTTGGACTTGCGCAAAAGAATAAACCCGCAACAACTACCCAGTGGATCCTTACCAAGTGTTAGCTTGGCCACCTTTATTCCGCTAAGCTGAAGCTCGGCACATCGAACGCTAAATACTTTGATGCCTCCCGACTCAAGGACGGCCCCCGCAGATTGAGAACTTTCCGCGAATTCACCAATAGCTCCTCTTTCTTCTTCGGGCGCCCCGTCTCCGCCAAAACCTATGTTGGAATAAAAAATTACCGTATCGCGAATGACCCTTATCTTGCAGCTGTCAGCCGCATCCGCGATGGACAATGACGACATGAGGATAAGACACAGGCCGAGAAAACGTGATCTCATTTCCTGTAAACCTCTTGCAGGCCATTCGTATTTGGCTTATTCGGATAGAGAAGAAAGCCTCCCGCAGCCGCACCTCCAGACGCGGAGTCGGACACACCGAAAGTACTCGCTGCCGGGAAATCAAAATCACGCGTCAACTTGCTGGTGTTATCATTGTAATACGCCTGATTTTTGGCAATCGAGTCAGCCCTGCTTAAATAGCCATAAGCAGCCGGGTCGGCAGAGTAATGAGGCCTATCGCCCGGGAATGGCGAAAGCCCATACAAAGCGGCGATTTCATTGGCCTCACTTTTGTATTCAGGCCGCACGCCAAGTCCGTTGATATCTATAGCCAAGCCGCCTTCGTGGAAACTTGTTCCGGGCTTAGCCACCGGATTTGGGTTGTTCGCCCTGTCAGCATACAGCGCAGCCTGCTCAGCCGTTGTCCTGAATGCCAAGTTAACCGTTACGGGAATTCCAGCGGCCTGCAGATCACTGAAGAAGTGTTGAAACGCATAGGCAGCTTGAGTATCGACAAGGAACATTTGGTCTTTATGTTGCGTATTTGGCAATATAATCGGAACCAGATCAAGCCCCGTCGGGTCATTGGCATTAACTGGATTGTTGTTCGCATATGCATACCAGTTGATGCCCGCCGCGAATCCCTTCGGGTCTTCGCTGACGAATCGCCCAACCGTGGGATCGTAGTAGCGGGCGCGGTAGTAGTACAGCGCGGTGTCGACGTCGAGTTCGCGACCGGTGTACTTCAAAGGATTCGACGTGCTGCCGGTGTCGCTGAGCAGGTTCCCGAAGGCACTATAGGTGCTGTTCTCGAAGGCGGCGCCCGTCTCGCTGGACACCGCCGTCACATTCATCTCGTTGTCGTGGTGGTAGATGTACGGTCCCCAGTTGCCCTTGGGGTCGAACTGCCAGCTCGCAATCAGCTCATCGGTGGACAGCCCGCGGAAGTACTTGGCCTGGATGTTGGCCCCCGAGTAGATGGCCTCCAAATGTTCGCCTTCCAGGTAGTAGTCCCGGCTACCCAGGCTGGAGCCGCGGGTTCCAATCCGGTAGTCCATCGGGTCGTAGAGCGGCGACAGGGTGACGGACCCCGCAACAATCGTCTTTGCGCGCCGCTTCTGGTCCCAAGCCATGGTCTTGGCCCCTGTTCCGGTCTGTGCCAGCAGGCCGCCTTCGTCGTCGTAGCTGAAGCCCTTCTCGATGGCGCCGGTGATGGTACTGGTGTGAACAGCCTTCAGGCGGTTGCTGCTCGG
>CAITLJ010000051.1 GCA_903893215.1 uncultured Ferrovum sp.
ATGAGCGACGCGGACAAAGCCTTGAAGATGCTGATTTTAGTCGCGCGGTGGAAGGAAGAAACCGCGGAGCACGAGCGGCTGCGGGAAGCCCTAAAAATCGGACTTTGGGCTTCGTCGCCGCCAAAGCCGGACAGCGGGGTGCACGCATGAGACACCCGAGCGCGGATGCGTTGTGCGCCTGGCTGAACGACCGGACGCTGCCGATCGAATGGCTGTCGCCATCAGGAGAGTGGAGGCCGGTGCTGTTCCCATCGCTGTTGCCGGGACAGGTCTACCGGATCGCGCCGACGCACACACCTGATGGCGGCCCGCGATGGCAGTCCGCCAGGTAGGCATCGCCAAATTATCGCCACTTCCTGAGTCACTCAAAATCACTTATTAGCAAGGTGCCAACAAATGTTAGTGACCACTTTGATCCGACGCCTTAAATATTGGCGTCCCCACGGGGATTCGAACCCCGGTTATCGCCGTGAAAGGGCGGTGTCCTAGGCCTCTAGACGATGGGGACGCTGGCCTCACCCATCACTGCTTGCGTTGATATTGCTAGCTGCAATGTGTGTAGCCCTGAAGTATGGCGGGTAATTTCTGCTTTGTCACGTTTTTTATTGCGGGTCGTCTGTGCGGACATGCACTTGGCGGCCGGCGCGTGCAAGGGGCAAACTAGGCGCCCCGACGTCGGAAAGGCTTCACAGTGATACATCAGGACGGCGCCATTTCCGCCCGCTTCTGGCAGGCGGCCTACCCACCCGGGGTACCCGTGCAGGTCGATCTGGCATCGCACACCACCGCGACCGCGCTGTTGCTGGAGCGGCTGCGTACCCATGCCGATCGGCCGCACTGCCGCCTGCTGGGCTGCGATGTGACCTACGGGGCGCTGGACCAGGGATCGCGCGCCTTCGCGGCCTGGCTGCAGTCGCGTGGCCTGGTGGCGGGTGACCGGATTGCCATCATGCTGCCCAACTGTCCGCAGTATCCGCTGGTGGTGTTCGCGGCGTTGCGTTTGCGGCTGGTGATCGTCAACGTCAATCCGCTCTACACCGCGCGCGAATTGCGCAATCAGCTTGTCGACAGCGGTGCCAGCGCCATTGTGGTGCTGGAAAACTTTGCTTCGGTAGTGCAGGCCGTGTTACCCGATACCGGGCTCAAGTTGGTGGTGACCAGCGGTCTGGCCGACCTGCTGCCGGCCTGGAAACGCTGGCCGGTGCATGCCGCGCTGCGCTGGATCAAAAAGGCAGTTCCGGTCTGGCAACTGCCGCAGGCGGTGGCCTTGCGTACCGCCCTGCAGATGGGCGCCGTGCTGCCGCTGAAGACCACCTTGCCGCAGCGTGATGAGGTGGCGGTGTTGCAATACACCGGCGGCACCACCGGAGTGGCCAAGGGCGCCATGCTGACCCAGGCCAATCTGCTGGCGTCGCTGCTCACCCTCTCGGCCTGGCTGCAGCCCTTGATGGATCAGGCGCCTGTGGTGCAAAAACGCACCATGCTGCTCGCCCTGCCGATGTACCACGTATACGGTTTCGTGAATTGCATGTTGCTGTCCACGGTCGACGGGGGGTTGCTGGTGCTGGTACCCAATGCGCGCGATACCGCCGCCCTGATGCGGACCTGGGCGCGACAGCCAGTGCACATGTTTGCCGGTATCAACACGCTGTACAACGCCGTGCTCAACGTCGCCACCGGACCAGTGCCGGATTACGCTGCCCTGCGCTATTGCGGCGCCGGGGGCGCCAGCACTCAGGCGAGTGTGGCCGAGCGCTGGCATGCACGCACTGGTCAGCGGATCTACGAAGGGTTTGGCATGTCCGAAACCAGCAGCGCCTGTTGCTGCAATCCCTGGCAGTTGGGCGTGTTCAATGGCACAGCCGGGGTGCCGCTGCCCGGCATGGATGCCTGCGTGCTGGATGCCGACGACCAACCGCTGCCAGCCGGCGAGCGCGGCGAACTGTGCGTCCGCGGACCTTTTGTCATGAAGGGATACTGGAACCGACCCGACGAGACGCGA
The DNA here is from genome assembly GCA_903893215.1 of uncultured Ferrovum sp. Taxonomy (GTDB): domain Bacteria; phylum Pseudomonadota; class Gammaproteobacteria; order Burkholderiales; family Ferrovaceae; genus CAIVHB01. Next base: position 2,003 of record CAITLJ010000051.1, read on the forward strand.
GCGGCTTTCACGGCCGACGGCTACCTGCGCACCGGCGATATCGCGGAGTTCACTGCGGAGGGCTTCCTGCGCATTGTTGACCGCAAGAAGGACATGATCCTGGTGTCGGGCTTCAATGTGTTTCCCAACGAGATCGAGGAAGTGCTCGCCAGCCACCCGGCGGTGCTGGAGTGTGCCGTGGTGGGCCGGCCCGACCCAGTGACGGGCGAGGCGGTGCTGGCCGTGGTGGTCTTGCGTCAGCCTGGCCTGCCCGTTGCAGAACTGCAGGCCTTTTGCCGGCAGAACCTGACCGGCTACAAGCGTCCGCAACAGATCCTGGTGCGTGACACGCTGCCGAAAAGCCCGATCGGCAAGATACTGCGGCGTGAACTGCGTCAGCAGTTGCAGGCGGAGCAGGTAGACTAGCGGCTTTGCAGGGTCGGGCGGTTGCGCCGCGGCTGGACTGCCAATCGACCGACGTACCCGTATGCCAGACCACCTGATTCACCTGCAAGCCGTGCAATTCGAGGCGGCACGCCGGTTGCCGCTGGCACCGGCCGAACGCGCCGAGACCCGCCTGCATGGCCACGGTTTCCGGAGCGTGGCCGGCGCTACAACGCTGCCTGTTGACTTTGCAGGTCGCGCGCGAGCAATGGATTATCAACCGCTCCATGAATTTCTGCCCGATGCCAGCGATCTGGGCGTGCTGCGCCATCTGGCTGCCGACCTGCCTGCCTCTGCCTGCTGTGCCTTGCAGGGGGCGCCGGGGCAGGGGGTGCGCCGCGCCGCTGATGGCCGCCACTACGCGTGGCGCATGTGGCAATTCGAGTCGGCCCATCATCTGCCCAATGTACCGCCCGGTCACAAGTGCGGACGCCTGCACGGGCATGGCTTCCGGGCCGTGGTGCACGTGCCGGTGCTGGATCCGGCGGCGGGCTGGAACGCCGAGCAGGCCCGACTGGAAGCGGCGTGGGCACCCGTGCACGCGCGTATCCATCAGCGCTACCTGAACGATCTGGTCGGGCTTGATAATCCGACCAGCGAATGGCTGGCGGTCTGGCTTTGGCGGGCACTGCTGCCGGCCCTGCCGGACCTGGCCTGGGTGACGGTTTACGAGACCGCCAGTTGCGGCGCGCACTTCGATGGCGCGGTACACCGCATCTGGAAGGACTTCACCATCGACAGTGCCAGCCTGCAGGACGCAGTGATGAGCGGACACACGTGGACCCTGCGTCTGCAACTGGCGGGCGAACTGCATCCGGTGTTCGGTTGGGCAATGGATTTTGCCGAAGTGAAACATGCTTTCGACCCGCTGTTCCGGGCACTCGATCACCAACCCCTGCACGCCGTCGACGGATTGACCACGCCGGACAGCGCCGGCATCGCGCACTACATCCGGAGGCATGCCGACCGGGTGCTGCCAGCGCTCGGCCGGGTGGATGTGCTCGACGGCTGCGGTGGCGGTGTGAGCCTCGACTGGGGTTGTGGTGGGTTGCAAGCGTTGCCGGAGGCCTGAGCAGCATGGCATACCACGTCAAGGAACTGTTCTACACCCTGCAGGGCGAGGGCTTGCAGGCTGGCCGCGCTGCCGTGTTCCTGCGCTTTGCCGGATGCAACCTGTGGTCCGGACTGGAACGCGACCGCGCCAGCGCCGCCTGCCGGTTTTGTGATACCGATTTTGTGGGCACGGATGGTGCCGGGGGGGGGCGCTTTGCGACGGCGCACGAACTGGCAGATCGGGTGCTGGCCTGCTGGCAACAGAGTCAGAGCGCACCAGCGGGGGATGCATCGGCCACGCCCGCCGGCTATGTGGTGTGCACCGGAGGAGAGCCCTTGCTGCAACTCGACGCTGCGCTGGTGGATGCCCTGCATGCGCGCGGCCTGCAGGTGGCAGTGGAAACCAATGGCACGCAACCGGCACCGCCCGGACTGGACTGGATTTGCGTGAGCCCGAAGGGCGACAATGCGTTGGTCCTGACGGCCGGGAACGAACTGAAGCTGGTGTATCCGCAAGCCGACGCGCCGCCTGAGCGTTTTCTTGGCCTGGAATTTGACCATTTCCTGCTGCAGCCCATGGATGGCGCGCAGCAGGCCCACAATACGCGGCAAGCCGTGGCGTACTGCATGGCCCATCCGGTCTGGCGCCTGAGCGTACAGACCCACAAATGGCTGGGTATTCCCTGAACGCCAGGGCGATTGATTTTTCGAGGAGCACACACTGATGCTGGGTTTTCTGTTTGGCAAATCGAATTTTCCCTTATCCGGCACCAAGACCAAACCGGCGCAGCCCAAGGTGGGCGCAGACGCGCCTGCTCCGGTCCTGCCTGCCGCCAAGCCACCGGTGATTCCGGTCGCCATCCAGCTTGCCGCACTGGCGGCCTTGCCGGATGGCGACGAAGGCGTGATGCAGGTGGCGCTGTCCGCTGCGCCGGATGAAGTGCGTGCGGCGGCGCTGAGCCGGCTCACCACCGCGGTGGACCATGCGCGGATCGCCGTCGAGGCCAAGGTAGCCGACACGCGCCATGCAGCGGTGCTGGCCCTGCATGACGAAGCCCTGCTCACGGAGGTGGCGCAGCAGACGCGCACCCGCGACAAGCGGGTATACAAGGCGGCGCGTGAGCGCCTGGACGGCTATGCGCGCGAGCGCGAGCGCCTTGCCATGCAGGCGCATTGGCTGGACGTGGCCGAGCAGTTGGCTGCGTCGCAAACGCCGGAGTTGTCGCGTGTGGTGGAACTGGAGCGGGTCTGGTCGGCACTGCAGCCGGACGTCGATGCAGATCAACGCTTTCAGCATGCGCGCAGCCAGTTGCGCGAAGCCTTGCAGGCGCAGGCTTCGCTGCGCCGCGATGCCGGGCGGCTGGTGAACGAGCGCCGTGAGCAAGCACGCGACGCGCAAGCCGAGGCCGCGCAGCAGGGCGCCGTTGTCGGCATCCCGGCCAATCCCGCCCTCGCAACCGACCCGGCGGGCCATGCCGGTGCTGCGGTTGCCGGTGATCTCGTTGTCAATCCGGAACAGGCCGCCGCTGAGACGGCGGTACCAGCCACTTCGTCTGCAACCGCAGTGGCTGGTACCGCCGTCGGGACCGCCGATGCCGGTGCTGCAGCTATGCCCGCCGACCAGGATGGCGCCGATCCCGCCGTCGCAACCACACCGCTTGCGGCGGCCCGCCAGGGGTCGGGCGCTGGCCAGTCGGCGACTGCCGCTCCGCCCCGCCGCGGCAAAAAAGCGGCAGCGGCCGCCACCCCCGAGCAGCGCGAGGCTTTGGTGGCTGCCGTGGCGGCACTGGAGCAGGCGCTGGAGGACGGCCATCTGCAGGATGCGGAGACGCAGTTGCAGGCTTTGTCGCTGCTGCAAAGCCAGCTCGGCGGTGCCAGTGGCAGCGCCGGCGGCCGGATCCGCCGTGCTGCGGAGGAAATCGCGCGCCTGCGTGCCTGGCGGCGCTGGGGCGGTCAGCAGGCCCGTGATCATCTGTGTGAGGCAGCCGAAGCCTTGCCGGGTCGCGATCTGCCGGTGGAGGAAATCGCCCGCGCCGTGCGCGCCTTGCGTGCCCAATGGCAGGAAGCCGCCGCGCAGGAAAGCGGGGTGCCACATGCCCTGTGGGAGCGCTTTGATGCCGCATGCGAGCGCGCCTGGGAACCGGTCCGGGTCCATTTTGCGGCGCAAGCCGAACGACGCGCGGCCAACCAGATGCGCCGGGAGGCGCTGGTGGCCAGCCTCGAGGCGCAGGTGTTGGCGGTAGCTCAGCCACCGGTGGACTGGCGTGCTGTCGGTGTCCATCTGGCCGAGTCGGGGCGCCAATGGCGCACGCTCGGACCGGTCGATCGCAAGGTCAGCCGTCCGCTGGAGGCCAGATATCTGGCTGCCGTCGCTGCGCTTGAGCAACCCCTGCGCGCCATACGCGCGACCGAAGAGGCCGAGCGGGCTGCGCTGATTCGTGCGGCAGAGCAACTCGGCGCGCAGCCGGAAGGCCGTGATACGGTCACCCGCCTGCGTGCCCTGCAGGCCGATTGGCAAACCCGTTCGCGCGGCGCGCCGCTGCCGCGTGCGCGCGAGCAGGCGCTGTGGGAAGCGTTTCGCACGGCCTGTGATCAGGTGTTCTCGGCACGCGATGCGGCGCGTCAGGCCGAACATGCTGAGCGCGCCGCGCAGGTGCAGGCGCAGGACGAAGTTTTCCGCAAACGCAGTGCTGCCTGGCAGGTGATTGGCGACGCTGCCGGCCTGCTCGCGGCCACCGAGCAGACATTGGTGCGTGAAGGGGGCGGGGATCCTGCGTTGCTGGGCGCATTTGAAAGCGCCTGGCAGGCCATGCCACCTTGCCCAAACCCTGTCGCGCAGCGCCTGCAGGTGCGCCACGCCCGAGTGCTGGCGAGCGTCAACGCGGAGGCCTGCGCCGAATTGTGCAACGCTGCACAGTCTGCCAGCGCCATACTGGCGGCCGGACTGCTGGAGCTGGAGATCGGTCTGGGCTTGCCCTCGCCCGACGGCGTGCAGGCCGAGCGCCGTCAGGTTCAGCTGCGCAAGCTGGCCGACAGCCTGCGCTCGGGTGGGCGCGCCGATACCGACAGCCTGCAGGCGCAGGCCATGGCCTTGCTCGCCTGGCCTTGCACCGATGGCAGTCAGCAGCAACGGTTGCTGGCGGTACTGCAGGCACTGGCACCCCAACGTCCGGCTACGACGGAACGCAGTGCAAGGCCCGCCCGACCGGAAGGCAATGCCCGTCATGAGGGCGCATCGGGACGGCGCGATGGTGCGCGGCCACCGCGTGCCCGCTGATCGGTTGCGGGTATTGCGGCCCCTTGAATCCGATCTTCGCGCGCTGATGGCGATGTTGCGCGTCCCGGTGCGCCAGGTTCAGGCCACCCTGCTGGCCTTGACCCTGCTGATCGCTGCCGGGGTGCGTGCAGACGACGCGCCGGTGGCCTTCATCACCAACCAGGGCAGCCACGATGTGTCGGTTGTGGATCTGCGTTCCGGTGTGGAACGTCAGCGCATCACGGTCGCCGCCGGACCGGCAGGCGTGGCGGTTGACGGCGTGCATGGTCGCGCCTACGTGACCAGTCCTGACGGGCGTGCCCTGACCGAGATCCCGGTCCGCCAGCCGGGCCGGCAACGGGTGCTGGCGTTGGAAGGGGGGCCGGTGGGTATCGCTCTGGACGCGTTGCGGGAGCGGATCTATGTGGCCGACTGGTTCGGCAACCAGCTGCTCGTGGTCGACGTACAGGCGTGGCAGATCGTGCAGCGGATTGCCCTGGGTCATGTCCCGGCCGGTGTGGCGGTTTCACCCGACGGCGGCCGGGTCTATGTGGCCGAGCGTGATGACGACACCGTCGCGGTGATTGGTGTGCCTGAAAACAGGGTGTTGACCCGCATTGCCGTGGGGCATCATCCTTTTGGGCTGGCGCTTGATCGCACCGGCCGGCAACTTTTTGCCGTCAACGTACTCAGCAACGATGTGTCGGTGATCGACCTGCAGGCCGCCGTGCCGCAAACAGTCGCCACGGTACCGGTCGGGCAGACGCCCTATTGCGCGGTCTGGACCGATGATCAGCGTCTGTGGGTGACCAACCAGCACGGCGACAGCGTCAGCGTGATTGATCTGGCCAGCCGCCGGGTGATTGCGACGATTGCCACCGGGGCCTTCCCCGAGGGCATCGACGTTGACGGTGGACGCGTGCTGGTGGTGAGCTGGATGGACGAGGAACTCGACGTGATTGACCGGGTGACCTTGCAGGTTACCCGTCGCATCGGGCTGGGCCACAACAGCCGGGGATTTGGCCAGTTTGTCTGGCATCCTTCCACGGCGGGATCGTAATGGGTGCCCCAGTCTTACCTGAGCAAGCATTTTCAACCGGAGGAGTACGCACAATGCGTCATAGCCGAGCTGTCCTGGGCCTGCTGGCCTGGTCTTTCCTGCCTTTGAGCCTGCTGCAACCCGCAGCGGAGGCTCATGGCCCCACCCGACAGAAAGTCACCGAGGAAGTGGTGATCAACGCCGCGCCCGCCGATGTCTGGAAGCTGGTTGGCAACTTTGATGGCTGGTCGGCCTGGCATCCCGCCATCGAGAGCAGCACGGCCACCGCCGGCGACGCGGTTGACTCCGTGCGCACCCTGAAGATCAAGGGCGGCGGCGAGGTCATCGAGACCATCGAGGCCTATGACGCCGAAGCAATGACGCTGAAGTATCGCGCCAAGGACGGCGGCGCGCTGCCGGTCACCAATTACAGTTCGACCATCATGGTCAAGCCGGAAGGCAGTGGCAGCAAGGTGCTTTGGCGCGGTGCCTTTTATCGCGGCTTTCCGAACAACGATCCGCCGCCGGAACTCAACGACGATGCAGCAATCAAGGCGATCACCGGGGTGTATCAGACCGGGTTGGCAGCCCTGAAAGCCAAGCTGGAAGCCAGGTAAACCGGGACCCGAGCCAGATGCGAACGCTGCTGGAACGCTGTTACGCCCTGCTGCTCAGCCTTTGGCTGGGCGCGCAGGTGGTGGTCGGGGCGATCGTGGCGCCTGCCTTGTTTGCCAGCCTGCCAGACCGCAGCATGGCGGGTACCGTGGCTGGCGAGATCTTTGCCCGCCTGGGTGTGGCCGGGGTGATCGGCCTCGCGCTGTTGCTCGCACTGCGCGCAGGGCTGGATGCTTCGGCGCAATCGTCGCTGTCCGGTCGGGCCGTGCGTGCGCCCCGCTGGGTGCATTACCTGTTGTTGCTTGCGCTGGTGTTGACCGGATTCAGCCATTTCTGGGTGCGCACCAACATTGCCTCGGTGCGTCAGCAGGTACAGTTGGCGGGCGGCTTTGCTTCGGCCGATCCGGCGCTGGTCAGGCACTTCGGGGCTTTGCATGGGCTGTCGAGTGGCCTGTTCCTGATCACAGCGCTGATCGCGCTGGCGCTGGTGCTGCGTTTGCGCGACAGCGCGGTTGCGGACTGAGCGGTTCCGGTCAGCACTGGTCAGGTGCGGCCGGGTTCAGGCAGTGTCGGCATGCAGCAGCGCCGCCACCGCGACCGCTGGTGCGGCGCGGCTGGCCGCATCCTCCAGCGCACTGTTGCCAGCGCACAGTCCGCCCAGTTGGCCGAATTCGAGGCGGCTGATCTTCAACTCCATCAGCAAGGTCGCCGGAACTTGCCGGCCGACGCCGGCGAGCACGGCGACCAGGCCGGATGGCGGGGTGCTGCCCCGCGCGAGTACCTGAGTCAGCGCCTGTCCGATCCGTTGCACCTGTATCCGGGCGAACTGGCCTGCCAGTTGCTGCCACACCTCCAGCGGGTACTCCGGTCCGTCACAGCCGACCATGCGTGCCAGCCGGCGCACGCTGGATGCCAGCGTCTTGTCGGCACCGTCGGCACTCGGGTGCTGGTCGGCATCGTCGGGCAGGCACCCAAGCACCCGATAGACGTCAGCGGTGCTGGCAAACCACTCGGCCATCACGCCATGCGCCACCCCATCCAGCGTCACTTGCTGTGCCAGGGCCATCAGCGGCGTGCGCGTCAGTCCGGTATAAACCAGTTCGCCGCTGGCCAGCCGGGCCCGGTCGCCGAGGGCAAACGGGCGCGCGTGACCGCCACCGAAGGGCAGCAGGTCGCAGGTGGTGCTGCCCAGATCGATCAGTATGCCGTCGGCAAGGTGCCGCGCCGCCCAGTGTGCAGAAGCCAGCCAGTTGGCCGACGCAATGGCTGGTGCATGGCCGGCGCACGCTGCTGGCGACAGCCAGCCCGGTGCCCCCGAGTAGACGTGCACCGGGGTGTGACCGGCATGCCGCACAAAGCAGTTCAGCAGTGCCTGTACTCCGGCCGGACGGTCAGCAAACAGGTCGACCATCTCGCCGCTCATTGTCACAGCATGCCGCTCGGGTATGCCAAAGCGTTGACCCAGCGTGGTGAGCACCTGATCGAGTTGATCCAGTCCACGCCAAAGCGGGCAGGGCACTTGTACAACGTCGAGCAGCGTGCCGTTGGCAGCCATTGCAGCCAACTTGACGTGTGCTCCGCCCAGATCCCAGCCGAGCGTCACCGCCCGATGCTGGCGGATCTCGGGATGCGTTTCAGGCCTTGCATGCGTGTGTATCGTTGCAGGGGAGCTGCGCTGGTCCGCAGCAGGGCAGCCGGCCTGATCCCGACCCAGCCAGAGCGCAGCAGGATTGTTGCCCAGCACGTGCGCAAGCGCCGGATACGCCGACGTGACGCGCGGGTTGATCTCGATCACCGTGAATTGATCCTGATTCAGCACCACGTCGATGCCGAAGATGCCCTGCAGTCCTGGCAACGCGTCAGCCACCTTTTGCGCAAGGGCGGTCAGCGCGCCGTCGCGGTCCTGCAACGCGCCGGTCTGCACCGAGGCAAGTTCCACCTGTCCTGCGCCATCGATCTGCAGATGCTGCAGGTTGACGCTGAGCAGTCGGGTACCCGTCGCCGTCGCCAGCACGCTCAGGCTGGCCGCCTGGCCGCACAGCCAGGGCTGCAGCAGATGACCGGGCTGTGCCGTGCCGAGCGCCTGCCAGGCCATGCCTGCACTGATCAGGTCGGGGTATTGGCGCACCCGGTCGCAGCCGCAGCCATCCACCGGCTTGATCACCCACGGTCCATGCAGCGCCGGCCGGTGTGCTGCTGCCTGATGGACTGCCGCAGGGCCGTGGAAAGTGACCGGGTGGGCGATGCCGGCATCCAGCAGGATGCTGGCGGTGGTCAGCTTGTTGCCGCAGCGGGTGACTGCGTCTGCCGTGCAGCCCAGCACACGCACGCCGGCCAGTTGTGCCTGATGCGAGAGTGAGGCCAGGATGCCATCGCTTTCCGGAGCCACCAGCAACACGTGCGAGGCCTGCGCCAGTGCAGCAGGAAGGGTGGCCGTCTGCCACGTTGCGGTCTCGACCTGCAGCCCCTGCGTCTGTGGCACTGGCGGCAGGCTCGGACAGCGCAGCAGCCTGATCTGCACGTCGGCAAGTGCGCTGAAGTCACGCACCAGTGCCTGTACCATGGCATCGGCCTCGGCAGTGAGTGGCCCGGCGATGGCCGGCCCCAGGCCGCCGGCGGTCACATATTCACAAATCAGGAGTTTCATGCGCATGGTCCTTCCCGGTATTCCGCCGTCAGCAAGGCGCGAGTATGGCCAAGCCTTGGCCTTGCTGCCAGTGCTTGATGTGCTGGGCGGCGTCGTGGTGCATGCACGTGCCGGTGAGCGAGCGCGCTACGCGCCGATCATCAGCCCGCTGGTGGCAAGCAGCGCTCCGGTGGCCGTGCTGGGCGCCCTGCTGTCCTGCACAGGTGGCCAGAGCGCTTATCTGGCGGATCTTGATGCCATCATGCGCGGGCCGCACACCATTCAGTGGACCATGCTGGAAGCACTCGGCCATGCCCATGCCGGTCTTGAGCTCTGGCTGGACGCCGGCTTTACGTCACCCGCACAGGCAGCGGTCGCCCTGGCGCAGGCCCGCCAACAGTGGCCTGGCGTCGCTGCACTGCGCCTGCGTGCCGTGCTTGGTACCGAGACGCTGCAGCAGGCCGCGTCCTTGCAGCAGCATCCGGACTGTGTGCTGTCGCTGGATTTTGGCGTGGAAGGGTTTCGTGGCGATCCGGCCTGGCTCGACCATCCCGAATGGTGGTCACCCACCGTAGTCGCGATGACACTGGCGCGCGTCGGTATGCCGTCGGGACCAGATCTTGCCCGGCTGCAGCAGTTGCGCACCCTGGCCCCGCAGGTGATGCTGTATGCCGCCGGTGGCGTGCGCACAGCCGGGCATGTGCATCAGTTAAACCAGTTGGGCGTGGCAGGTGCACTGGTGGCGAGCGCCTTGCACGAAGGCACGCTGCAGGCGGCAGGTCTGCCCTAACCCACAAACAAAAAACCCCTGCCGGAGCAGGGGTCTTTTGGTCCACCTGAGCGCGCCCGGCCCGAAGGCCGGATGCGTTTGCTGGCTTCGCTTGTGGCGAAATCAGTTCGGGGCGAACGGGTGCTTTTCGATCGACTTGCCGGCAACCACTTCGGCCGGGGTGGGCAGACCGGCGACAGCGCGCTGGATCGACTCACGGGTGGCCTGGTAGTTGAACTGCTGGATTTTTGCGTCGTCTTCGGCCATCCAGTGGATGAACACGCCCACGCAGATGAAGACGTTATCGGCTTCAGCCAGGGGGATGGTGCCGTCTTCCACGCAGTCGGCAACTGCCATGGCCACACCACGCTGGGCCGGGCCAAACATCTGCACAGCCTGCTTGGCACCCTTGATGGTGACCTTGTTGAACATCACGGTGCTGGGCTTGACGGCCAGGTTCGGAGCAACCACGGCCAGCAGCGAGGTGAAACCGTCCTTGTTGTTCACCAGGGCGTTGGCGAAGGAGGTTTCGGCAGCGCTACCGCGCGGCCCGATCAGCAGGTCGATGTGCGCAACTTCGTTGCCGTCGCCAACCAGGGACTCACCAACCATCAAACGATCAATCTTTGCCATCTTCGATCTCCTTGAATATCGTTTTTAACAACACTTGTGGGATGGAGCCCACGCTCTTTTTCCGGTTACGCCGATTGAACGGCATTTCCGCAAACTTCCAGCGCGCGTGTCTCATGCCGCGCGCCATTATAGCCTTCACTAAACGTCAGCCGCATGACCAATGCACTGGCCACCACCAGATCGGCGGTGGTGCCCGGATTGATGCCCCGAGCCTTCCAGTCGCGGTCCAGCGCCTGCAGCGCCTGCCAGGGGTGGGCAAGACCGGCCTGCAGCGGCCACTCCGCCAGCAAGCCCGCGGCCTGCATCTGGACGTCCCGGGCGCAGTCCGCCCCATGCTTGCGTTGCACATGGGTGTCCGGCACTGCGGCGGCCAGTGTGAGGAATGTGCGGGTCAGCGCCCATAATTCAGGCACCCCTGCGTCGCGCATCGCCTGCAGCGTCTGCACACCGGTGCCAAACACCAGCGGGTAACCCTCCGCATACTCCCGTGCAATCCGGTCATGCCCTGCGGCGGCCTGCATGGCGGCGAGCAGGGTCACCTGGGGTGCCGAGCTGACGTCATGTGCCGGCGCCGTGCCAAGACCACCGGGACTGGCCTGCCGGATGGCACCGTAACACGCATCGGCATCTGCCACCGTCAGTCCTTGCAGCACATCACCCAGCACACCTTGCAAGGCGGCGGGTGTGACTGTGGCATCACCCGCCCGCTCACGTGCCACCGCCAGCGGTGCACACAGCAGCACAATCCCCAGATTGGTATTGCAGCTGACCACCTGCCGGGTGGCTGCCACAGCCCGGGCAATCCGCGCGCCTACCGTCGCGCCCGCGGCGCTGAGCGGTGCGCCGATGGCGGCGGCACTGCGCAGGAAGTCCTCGCTGTGCATGTTGTGGCCGGGGGCGCCCACGCTCACATTGCCTGGTTTGAAGGCGCGCACATCCTGGCGGCAGGCATCCTCCACGGCAAAGGCAATCTGTTCGGCGTGCATTGGCTCAGTGCAGTTCGTGCGCGGCGGGCAGGCCAAACCGTGCCAGACGCGATTGCAATGCCGGCAACACCCGCCGCGTCAGGAAATCTTCGGCCAGCCGTTCCGCCACCCGGTGGGCGGTCACCGACTGCAGGCCGTGCCAGGCTGGCACGCTGTTCACTTCGAGGACCTGCAGTCGCCCGTCCGCGCCGGTGATCAGATCGACGCCGGCGTAGTCCATGTCCAGCGTACGGACCGCGGCCACTGCCAGTTCGGCCAGCTCGCCGGTGGCACGCAGCGGCTCGCAGCGCGCACCCTGCGCCACATTGTTGATCCAGTCCTTGCCATATCGGGCCATGGCGCAGTCGGCCCGCCCACCGATCACGAAGACCCGGAAATCGCGGCTGATGCCGCGCTGGCCTGGCACAAAGCGCTGCAGATACGTGATGCCACGATAGGGTGCCAGATCTGGCAGCGGCACGCCGGCCGCCAGGCGCACCAGCCCCTCGCCTTGCGAACCGAACAGGGGTTTGAGCACCACCTCATGACCCAGCGCCCACTCCCGTGCGATCCGTTCGCGGCAGGCGTGCAAGTCTTCCATCACCCAGGTCGGCGGGGTGGGAATGCCG
>CAITLJ010000052.1 GCA_903893215.1 uncultured Ferrovum sp.
AACTGGTCTTCGGGCCCAAGCGATGTTTCTTTTCTCCACTCGGTCAGCAGTTCGATGATGTTCGTTGGCCGAGTCACTGGCTCAATGATGAGCTTGCTGCCTTCCCGGTAGATGATGACGCGATCACCAGGCAACTCGAACTCGACAGGAATCCGGACCGCTTGGCTGCGGTTGTTCCGAAACAGCTTGGCCTCTTTGGGCCTGGATGGCGTCGGCAGAGTAGGCATAGTCTGGCCCTTAAATGTATATGCCATATTGTATATGCCAAATAAGATCCTTTCAAACTGAGCTGCCGGCCGTGAATGACCGGAGGGGGGCGTGAGGAGTCATCCAGGTCCGCGACGAACTGTGGCCGCTACCTGGCGCATTTCAGCCGGTCGCCGACAGCCACCCCCGACGCCAGGGTGGGCATCGGGAGGGTGGGTGGGGAATCTATATTTCCGTTTGCTAGGCCAGTTCGAGAGCGTCTTCCACCTCGATACCGAGGTGCCTGGCCAACGGCTGCTTTGTGCCGCTGCGTTGAAGGGCGCGGTCCGGCCCATTGCGGACCTTGATTGACCCAACCGGAGCGATTGTATCGGCATCGGTGGGGCCCGCGAGGACTGCTGGCCGGGCCCCATGTGGTTTTATTCCCAATGATCTTTTAACCATGGATGTAGGTACGTTCCTCTTCGGTGGAATACCCATCGAATACCTACTTTGAGATGTACTTTCATACGTACACCGATCGTTAGATCGTCATTGGCTTTAGACCGGGAGCTGGGGCCTTGCGGCAGTCCCACACGGTCCGTTCGGATCAATCCTCCCACCGACATTCAGGTGGGATACGTAATAAGAAAAGCTGAAACTAAGGATTTGCGGTTTGGCTGAATCAGTCACTTCCCCAAGGACATCCAGAGGCATTTGAACGGCTGGCATTTCGCTCCCGGGTAGTGGGATAGGTTTGATGCAGGACGTCTGCCCGACAATTTCGGCGGTCGGTACATCGCGCAGCAATCCTACTTTGCCCTGACAGGAGACTTGAATGAACCTACGCGCCAATGAAAAAAAGAAATCTGGTGCGCCGGGCAACTACCGCCTGCATCCGCACAATTTCATTCGGCTGTCACGGTGAGGCGATAGCGTAAGCCCTCACGCAAATCTTCAGGAATCTGGCCATGAATGGTGTTTCGGAGCCCCACCAATACCCTTGTTCCAAGCTGCTGCATCGTGGCCTGCTGCACCAAGACCTGCTTGTGACCTGGCGCGCACCCATGGTGCTGCTCGCGCTGCTTGTACTCGGCGCGGAGGCCCGTGCGGACGCTGCCTCCACGCAGGCCGGTTCCCGGCTGGATGCGGTTCAGGTGACGGCAAACCGTTTTGCCGACCCGATCCAGGAGGTGCCGAATTCAATTTCCGTGGTGACTGGCGAGGATCTGCAGGCACGCGGCGTGCGTGATCTGGCGGGTGCGCTGGCGCAACTTGCCGGGATCACCATCAGTCCGGGGGGGGATGCCGGTTCGGCGGGCTCGTCGCCGGGACTGCTTGGCCGCCGCGAGACGGATGACTTCCTGTTGGTGATCGACGGCGTTCCGGCTGGCGGCGCCTTCACCCCACAGTTTTCCACCCTGAATCTGCACAGTGTCGAACGGATCGAAGTGATTCGCGGCACCGCCCCGGTCTATTACGGAACCACCGCTTTCGCCGGTACCATCAACGTCGTGCACTATGCCGCAGGACGTGGACCGGCCGTTGCCAGTGTCACTGTGGGCAGCTTCGGTACTGTGGACGTGGCAATGAACGGCGTGCTGTCGGACGGAACCATCAGGCAGAGCCTGTCCATCGACGGTACCCAGGACCAGCGCGCGGATCCGCGAGCCAGTTTCCGTCGCGTGCATGCCCTTTACCGTGCGGCGACACAGATTGCTGACGGCGACGTGCGCCTGGATCTGGATCTGACCGACCTGCATGACAAGCCCGCGAGTCCGACCCCATTTAGCGGTACCACCGCGCTACTGCCGAACGACTTCAACCAGAATCCGGCCAATGGCCATATCAACACGCAGGTCAGCAAGCTGACCGCCGCCTATGACCGTGCGTTGGGGGCTGGCCAATGGACCGCGCTGCTTTCGCTGACCCACACCCATACCGACACCACGCAAGGCTTTCTCGATAGTGGTTTTGGCTCGGAGACCGGCACCAATGCAGCAGGCTACGACCAGGGCCGCAGTATCGACGACCTGTTCTTCGATACCCATGTCACCCAGGGTCTGGCCAAGGGGCTGGATATCACCTACGGCCTCAACATCCTGGATGGTGAGCTGACCCAGGCCAGTCGCCAGTTCAATTACCTGGTGCCCTTTGATGGCACCGCGGCGCTGCCCGGCAACACATGGGCGACCACCGACAACACCACGCTGGGTGACCACCGCACCTTTTACGGCGCCTATGCCCAGTCGCGCTGGAAAGTCACCCAGGACGTCAACCTGCTGGCCGGCCTGCGCTGGAATCACACCGTGGAAAAGCGCGACGGTTACGGCGATCAGGAGGGTTTCGACCACGAAGAGGCCAGGACCAGCCGGTTGTCTGGCTCGCTGGGCGCAAACTGGTGGGTCTGGAAGGACGCCAGCGGTGATCTGGATGATCTTTCGCTGTATGCCAACGTTGGCAACACCTTTCAGCCGCCGCAGGTCGACTTTGGCCCGGATGCGCAGATCGGCGCCATTCTCAAGCCCGAATTCCTGCAAAGCGCCGAAGTGGGCGCCAAGGCCGATGGCCTGGATGGCCGCTTAGACCTCGACCTGTCGATCTTTTTCATTCGCTTCAACAACCGTCCGCTAAACACGACCATCAACAACCAGCCGGCCGTGGTGGCGGGCGGCATGGAGCGTTTCAAGGGCTTCGAGCTGGAGGGGCATTACACCCTGGTCGATGATCTGCGCCTGGTGGCGAGCTATGCCCAGAATTCTGCCAGCTACGGTGATTTCCAGACCCAGCTGGACGGCGCAGCGGGAGTGGTGCAGCTGTCCGGCAACCGCATCGAATATGTTCCGACCAAGGTCGCAGGGTTTGGCGTGACCTTCACGCCCAAGACGGGCTGGCAGGGAGCCTTCAATGCCCAGTACGTCGGGCCACGCTTTCTCGATCCGCAGGGCCAGGCCAGCGTTGGCGGCTTCATGAGCCTTGGCGTGCAGGGTGGGTACCGCTGGCGCGACTGGAGTGTGCAGGTCAGCGGCGAAAACCTGGGAGATCGTCGGGATCCGGTCCTTGCAAGCGAGTTGGGGGCGGGGCAGGCCTACCGCATGAACGGTCGCCGCTTACTGGCCACGCTCATCGCGCAGATCCACTAGGCGGCCTGTCGGGCTTGCGGCTGCCTTGACACCATCACGCAAATCCGACAGGCGCCAAAGCGATTGATTGATCCGTTCGGACCATATTCCTTCAATTTCTTAATCGCTGGCCTGTCATTCGGCGCTGGCAAACTCAGGGTTCTTCCTTCAAACCAAGGAGCTGGGACATGAGTCGATCGCTCGTCAGTCAGGGGCTGCTGATCGCCCTGTTTTGCGCAGGTTCGGTGCACGCCGCGCAGGATGTCCACAAGTACTCGCCGGTGCGCATCATTGCGTTCAACGACGTGCACGGTTATCTATCCCCCAGCGACGGCAGCACAACCGCAGTAGTGCCGGCACCCGGCATCGCAGCCGGCACTACCGTCAACACGGGCGGTCTGGCTTACATGTCCACCCTGGTTTCGCGCCTGAAGGCCGGACACGCCAACACCATCGTGGTGGCGGCGGGTGACAACATCGGTGCCTCGCCTTTCCCGTCGAACATCGCCCATGACGAACCCACCGTCGACATCCTGAATCGGTTGGGCCTGCAGGTATCCTCGGTCGGCAATCACGAATTCGACAAGGGTCTGACCGAACTGGACCGTATCCAGGGCAACCATGGTGTGAGCACCTGCTATCCGGCCGATGGCCAGTTTGGTGTGATCGGCGTCGACACGTGCCTGGAGGCCGGTAACACCTTTGGAGGTGCCAAGTGGACCTACCTGGCCGCCAACGTGGTCAACAACGCCACGGGTCAGACCATTTTTCCGGCCACCTACCTGCAAAAGTTTCCCGATGTGGGCGACACCAAGGGGCCGGTGGTCGGCTTTGTCGGTCTGACCTTCCGCAACACCCCGCTGGAAGTCAATCAGACTGGCGTGGCCGGGCTGACATTCGGTGACGAGGCCACCGCCATCAACCAGGCGGCCCATGCACTGCGTGAGCGCGGTGCCAACGCCGTGGTGGTCCTGATCCATCAGGGGGGCTTCACCACCTCTACCGTCTATGGCGACGCCACCTGCCCGGGCTTCAACGGTGATCTGCTGCCGGTGCTGGACCACCTGTCCGCCGAAGTCGATGTGGTGGTCAGCGGCCATACCCATACGGACTACATATGCCACTACAAGGGCAAGCTGGTCACCCAAAGCGGTTTTTATGGCACCGGTGTCACCTCGATTGACCTCAGCTTTGACGCCTCGGGTGAAGTCGAAGGGCGCAAGGCCGTCAACACCCCGGTCATCAACGACACCAATACTGTGGCCTACCCGGCGGGTGTCTCTGCGCTTGCCAAGGACCCGGTGATTGACGGGGCAATCCAGCACTATGTTTCGCTGTCGGCGGCCGCCGGCAACACGGTGGTTGGCAGCATCAGCGCTCCTGTGCTGATCTCGCCGCCGCCAGCAGGTTGCGCCACTGCCGGCACCTGCGATTCGGCCAAGCGTAACAAGACCGTCGAGTCAGCCATGGGCGACCTGCAAGCCGATGCCTTCCTGGGCGCATTCACCGACAGCCAGATCGCGTTCGTGCAGGCCGGTGCCGTGCGCACAAGCCTCGATACCACCACGGGCGTCTACCCCGGCCCGATCTCCTATTCCGGACTGTTTGCCACCGCGCCGTTCCACGACACGTTGTACGAGATCAGCATGACGGGCCCGCAGATCAAGTACGTGCTGGAGCAGCAATGGGAAGCGCCGAACAATACCGCGTTCTATGCGCCGGGCGGCGTTGGCGAGATTCTGATGCCGTCGCAAGGCTTTACCTACACCTGGGACTCCAGCCTGCCCGCTGGCGCGGTGGTGGGGGCCGGTAACCGCGTGGTGGCGGGCACCATGATGCTGAACGGCACGCCGATTGACATGAGCGGTGCCACCACCTACCGGGTGGTGGTACAGGGTTTCCTGGCCGGTGGCGGCGACAGCTTCACCGGATTCAAGTCGGGCACCAATCCGGTTCAGGGCGGGTTCGATATTGCTGCGCTGACCAACTACATGAAGTCGCACCCGGACTACCTGCCAGGCACGCCAAATCGCATCACCAAGCTGGGCAACGCTCCCTGAGCTTTCACTGTTCATCCCGCGGGCTTCGGGGTGTGCATTGCACACCGGGGCCGCGGGTGCGGTGTCGACCCGATCCGACAACCCCGGCGTAACGTTGTGGAGACCGTCCCACCATGCATTGCACTTCACTGCTGCGGTTGGCGGCGGTCCTGATCGCCTTTGGTGGTCTGGTGCGTCTGGCACCGGTCGCGACTGCGGCGGACGACAGGCCGGGGTTGCAGTCCAGCGCCATGGCCAGTCTTGACGCGCGCAATCAGTGTCAGCGACTGATGCATGAGGACGCCGACGAATTCACCCATTGCGCACGTGCACTTCTCGAGGCAGCGCCAGTCGACTCGGCAGAACAGCGTTACCGCAAGCTGGGCATCGCTTACTACGCCTGGCTGTCAACCACGGCTGCCGCCAAGAACGGATTGCCCGGCGCGGAACAGTCCGCCCACGATTTCCTGCGCCTTTTGCAGCCCCTGCAATTGGCGCTCAAGGTGGAAGACGCTGCCCTCTGCACCACCATTCCCGGTGACTGCACGGCGCGCGTCGCTCGCCTGAAACAGATGGAGCGCGAGTTGACGCGCCCTGTCCCCTGAAGTCCACCCGAAACGCCTGCCAAGGATGCCTGACATGTCCCGCTTTCCTGTACTTCGCCTGTCCCTGCTTGCTGCTGCGCTGCTCACCGTGCTGGACGTTCCAGCCGGCGCGGCCAGCCTGTCCGAATTCATCCCCACTGGCCAGACCATCACGCCGACCGCCACCCCCGGCGCGCACTTTCAGCCGCTCAATCCCGGCCTGGCGGTGCTGCCGGACTTCACCGCCGGGCAGGCGGTCACCACTGCGGTCAGCCCTGACGGCAAGACCCTGCTGGTGCTGACCAGCGGCTACAACCGCGAGGCCGACGGCAGCGGTGCAGGCATTCCCGGTGCGTCGAATGAATACGTCTTCGTGTTCGATATCTCGAGCGGCCTGCCGGTCCAGAAGCAGGCACTGCAACTCGCCAACACCTATGTGGGCCTGGCCTTTGCGCCTGCTGGCGATGCGTTTTATGTGACCGGGGGACAGGACGACAGCGTGTACCGATTCATCCAGGCTGCGGGCGTCTGGTCCCAGTCGGCCGTGGTCCAGCTCAACAATGGCAAGGGTCTGGGCCTGACGCGCGGTATTCCCGCCCTGGGCTTTCCAGCCACCTTGCCGGCCCAGGCCGCAGGGGTGGCGGTCAGTGCCGATGGCAAGACTGTCGCTGTGGCCAACAACGCCAACGATTCGATCAGCCTGCTCGATGTGGCCAGTGGCAAGTTCCTTACCTTCGACCTGCGTCCGGGCAAGAGCGACCCGGCCAAGGTTGGTGTGCCTGGCGGCGAGTTTCCTTACTGGGTCAGCTTCAAGGGCAACAACACGGTTTACGTGTCCAGCGTGCGCGATCGCGAAGTCGTGGTGGTGAGCATCAATGGAGCGCCGCTGGCCGGCGCTCCCTCGGTGACCTCGCGTATTGCGCTCAAGGGCAACCCCACCAAGATGATCCTGAACCACGCCCAGAGCCGACTGATGATCGCCTCTGACAACAGCGACACGGTGGATATCGTCGATACGGCGAGCAATCAGCTGGTCGGCAGCATCGACACGACGGCCCCGGCCGGTGGCGTGAAGGTACGTCGCGGCAGCAGCCCGAACAGCCTGGCGCTGTCACCCGACGAAGAGACGCTCTATGTCACCAACGCCGGCAGCAATTCGGTGGCGGTGATCGAACTCAACGACAAGCAGACCGGCGGCAAGGTGGATGGCCTGATTCCTACCGGCTGGTATCCGAACTCGGTAAGCGTCAGCGCTGACGGCAAGATGCTTTACGTGGTCAATGCCAAGAGCAATGCCGGCCCGGCACCGGAGCAATGTTCCAATGTCCGTAGCGGCCCGACCGGCGACCTGCCGGCCAACGACGTGGTGAATGCCCCGGGCTGTCCCGCTGCGCTGCAGAACGGCTCGTCCAATACTTATGTGCTGCAACTCACCAAGGCCGGTCTGCTGACGCTGCCGGTACCAACGTCCCGTGCGCTCGACAGCCTCACCAACACGGTGTTTGCCAACAACGGCTTTGGCATGGAATTGCCCGAGGCCGCCAAGAGTGTCGTCAGGGGGCTGCAGAAGAACATCCAGCACGTGATCTACATCGTCAAGGAAAACCGCACCTACGATCAGGTGCTGGGCGACGTCAAGACCGGCAATGGCGACGCGTCGATTGCCCAGTTTCCCCAGGCGATCACGCCCAACCAGCACGCGATTGCCTCGCAATTCGTGTTGCTCGACAACTTCCGCACCAGCGGCGAGGTCAGCATGGACGGGTGGCAGTGGAGCACGGCCGCCCGTTCGATCGACGCCAACGACAAATCCACACCGGTCAACTATGCCGGTCGCGGTCTGACCTACGACAGTGAAGGTACCTCGCGCGGCATCAACGTGGCCCTGCCCGACCTGCAGAGTCGTGCGGTCGGTCTGTCGGTGGGCGCGTCAAACCCCTTCACGGGCGCGAAAGATCCGGTCACCGGTCAGTACGCGCTGCCGTTCCTTCTGAACTATCTGAATCTGTTCGTGCCTGGGCTGCCCAGCTCGCCGCTGTCTTCGTTGACCGATCCGGATCTGCTGCCCGGTACCGCCAACGAAGTGGAAATGGACGGTCCCGGCGGTGAAAAGGCAGCCGGCTATATCTGGAATGCCGCACTGCGTGCCGGCAAGTCGGTACGCAACTACGGTTTCTTCCTTGATCTGACGCTGGAAAATGTGCCGGCTTCGCTGGGCGGCGTCTCGCCCCAGTTGCGCGATCCGCATGCTGCCGGCGTGGTGGTCGCCAGCCCGACCAGCACGGATTTGCCGCTGGGCACGGTCACCGACCCTTACTTCCGCGGCTTCGACAACAACTTCCCGGATTTCTGGCGCGTGCGCGAATGGGCGCGCGAATTCGACCAGTATGATGCCTCCAACACCCTGCCCCAGCTGGAACTGGTTCGGGTGATGCATGACCATATGGGCAATTTCGGTTCGGCCATCGATGGCATCAACACGCCCGAGTTGCAGCAGGCCGACAACGACTATGCGGTCGGTCTGATCGCACAGAAGGTGGCCAACAGCAAGAACTACGCCGGCAATACGCTGATCTTTGTACTCGAGGATGACTCGCAGGACGGACCGGATCACGTCGATACCCACCGCAGCACGGCCTATATCGTGGGTCCCTACGTCAAGCAGGGCGTGACCGTGTCCACCGAGTACACCACGGTCAACATGCTGCGCACGATCGAAGACGTGCTGGGTCTGGGCCACCTCAACCTGCACGACGAAGGTGCGTTGCCGATGACCGACGTGTTCGACCTCAAGCAGAAAACATGGTCGTACAAGGCCGTGCCGTCCGCCTATCTGTACGGCACGGCGCTTGCCCCGCTGCTGCCGACGGCGCCGGTTGCTGCGGCCGATATCCCCAAGCCGACGCATACCGCGGCCTGGTGGGCCGACAAGACCCGCGGCATGGATTTCAGCGTGGAAGACCGTATCGATGCCGACCGATTCAACCGCATCCTGTGGCAGGGTCTGAAGGGGGATACGCCGTACCCGGGTGATGTGGCTGGCAAGCAGGCCCCGCGCAGCCAGGTGCTCGACGACTGATCTCAGCCGGCCAGCCGGTTGCAAAAAGCCCCGACAGCAATGTCGGGGCTTTTTGTTTGTGCCCCCGGATTGTGCGGGCGCAGGGGATACTCCGCGGCGCTGACCTTCGTTGCCAGTTTGCGCTGCAGCATGCAAACGCCCGTATGACTCCCCCGTTCTACCTATTTCCTTTTTTTCATAAGCTGCTAACGTGAAGCCATAAACACTGAAGGCGTGCGCTGAGATTGCGCACACCCTTCATTCATAAGTGGTCACACATCCAGCTCCCGGAGGAGTCCCGTGAAAACCAATCCCCCCCATTCACCGGGCGTGTTGCCGCACGTCGGCGCAGCGCCTTTCAGTGAAGAAGAACTCAGCGCCGCAGGTTCCAGCCGCCGCAGCCTGATCACTTACGCCGTATCGGCACCGGTGGTCACCATGGCGGCCGGTCTGGCCGTTCCGGCCGAAGCGCAGGCCGCCGTGCCGCTAACGCCGCCGGACACCACCGACTATTACGATCTGGGCGACGCGATCACCCAGTCCTCGGCGCCCACGATGCCGCTGGTGCGTCTGTCGGTCGCTGCAAGCGGACGCATCGTCTTCGATATGCCCCGCCTGGAGAGTGGCCAGGGCCTGTCCACCGCCCTGGGCATGATCATTGCCGAAGAACTCGATGTGCCCGCCAGCATGGTGGATGTCACGGAATCGGACGCCCGGCCCGAGCTGCTGTTCAACATGCTGACCGGCGGCTCCAGTTCGATCCGCAGTTTTGCCAACATTCTGCCGCTGCTGGCAGCCCAGCTGCGCGCCCGCCTGCTGTTAGCCGCAGCCAAGCAGATGAATGTGCCGAGTTCGTCCCTCAGTACCGCCAACGGGTCGGTACTGTCGGCCACTGGCGCGTCGATCACCTACGGCGCGCTGACCTTTGCCGCCTCGCTGATCCCGCCGCCGCTCAACGTGCTGCCCAAGTCGCCGGGCAGCTACAAGGTAGTGGGCAAAAGTACCCGTCGCATCGACGCGATGGCCATCGTGACCGGTCGCAAGCAGTTCACCATGGACCTGCAGGTGCCTGGCGCCAAGCCCACCATGGTATGCCGTCCGCCCACCATCATGGGCACTGTGGTACGCGTCAACAACCTGGCCGCCGTGCAGGCCATGCCGGGCGTGATCGGCGTGTGCGTGCTGCCCACGGGCGGCATCATCACCCCCATCCCGCCGGGGGTGGCGGTGATGGCCGATACGTTCAGCCAGGCCTGGGATGCCGTCAATGCGCTTAACGTCACCTGGGGGCCCGGCACCATCGATGGCCAGAGCAATGCCACCATCACCGCGCAGTTGAAGGCAGCCGTGCCGCCTGCCGTAGTGCCAGCCCTTTCCGGCCTGCTGGGTGGTGTCACGCTGGATGCCGAATTCACCATGGCCCCCCTGCCGCATGCGCCGATGGAAACCGACTGCGCGATTGCCGATGTGCGCAAGGATGCCAATGGCAACGTGATCAGCTGCGAACTCTGGGCCGGTATGCAGTCACCTATCGTCGCCTCGCGCTCGGTGGCGCTCGACCTGGGGCTACCGACCACAGCGGTCACGGCGCACGTGATCTCCAGCGGTGGCTCGTTTGGCCGCCGTCTGTTCTGGGACCCGGTGCAGCAGGCCGCGCAGATCTCGAAGATCCTGGGCCGGCCCTGCAAGCTGATGTATCACCGGGCGCACGACATGCGTCATGGTCGTGGCCGACCGCTGCAGTATCATCGGGTGCGCGCACGCACCCTGCTCGGTCAGGTGATTTCCTTTGATCACCGCATCGCCAGCCCGCGCCTGGATACCCGGCACGGCTTTGGCGACATGCTCACCGCGGTGGCGGCATCGGCGCCCTCCAGCGTGCAGCAATCCCTTGGCAACATGGCAGTAGAAGAGGCGCTTTTCCTGACCATGGTGACCAAGCCTTACAACTACGGCCTGGCCAGTCGGCTGCTGTTGCCGCAACCGGTGATCATGAATACCGGCTCTTACCGGTCGGTGCACATCCAGCCGACCCGCACGGTCGAGGAGATCATGACCGACGAGATTGCCAATTCACTCGGTCAGGATCCGGTGGCGTTCCGCATGAGCGTGTTGCGCGATCCGCGCGCCAAGGCGGTGCTGCAGACGGTGGCCACCAGTGGTCAGTGGGGCCGGACCATGCCAGCCAACTGCGCGCAGGGGATTGCCGTGCACGCCGAGACACGTTCCTTTGCGGCGTGTCTGATCGAGATTGATGCCACGGCGTCGATCAACGGCACGGGGCCGGCTCTGGTCACCAAGGCGGTGATGGCAATTGATGTGGGTAACCCGATCAACCCGATCGGAGTAGAAGCCCAAATGATGAGTGCGCTCAACGAGTCGATCACGATTGTGCTGATGGGGGGGCTGCATGTGCAGAACGGCCTGCCACAGGAAGGCAGCTACTCGCAGTATCACTTCTCCCGGATCCGGCACTTTCCGAAGGACTGCACGGTGTTGATCATGCCACCCACCGGGCAGCCGATCGGCGGCCTGGGCGAAGTGGGACTGACCACCACCAGCGCGGCGATCGCCAATGCATGGGCGCGTGCCACCGGCATCAAGGCGCGCAATTTTCCGCTGTATTTCCCGCTCGACTTCACCCCGTTCCCGCCGGACAAGCTGCCGACGCGCCTGAACCTGCCGCTGCCCACCTCAGGACAAGACCATGACAATTCAGAATTTCAAAGTGGATGGCGCGCAAGTTCAGGTGGACGTGCCGGACGACACCTCGCTGCTGTGGGTGCTGCGCGACAAGCTGGGATATACCGGTCCCAAGTACGGCTGTGGCATCAATGTCTGCAAGGCCTGTACGTGTCTGGTAGACGGCAAGGCGTTCACGCCGTGTGCCACCCACGTGTCGACTGTCAGTGGCCATAACATCACCACCATCCAGGGGCTTGCCGGCACCAATGCCGACGGCAGCATCGCACTTCATCCGGTGCAGCAGGCGTGGCTGGACCTGGACGTGGCGCAGTGCGGCTACTGCCAGGCGGGTTGGATCATGGCCACTGTCGACCTGCTCAAGCGGACCGCCAACAACCCGACCGACGCCGACATCGACGCCATGCAGAACGTGTGCCGCTGCGGCACCTACGGGCGCATTCGCGCGGCCATCAAGCTGGCCGCGTCGCGCATGCGCGGTGCCTGACGCCGGACACACCGCGCTTGTTCTGGCCAGCCACTGCGCCGCAGCGGCTGGCCAGAAGACCGCACCCTCGCGCTACGCGCTCCGCTTCGTCTCAACCCGGCGCATCGGGGCGCATGCCGGCCAGCCAGCGCTCCAGCCGCTGCAGCCCTTCGCTCAGGTCGCTCCTTGCCGTTGCGTACGACAGGCGCACATGCGTGCTGGCGCTGCAGTGACCAAAGTCTGCCCCCGGCGTGAGCGCCACCCCGGCCTCTTCGAGCGCGCGCTCGCAGAAGCGCAGGGCATCCAGGCCGGTGGAGGCCACATCGAAATAAATGTAGAACGCGCCATCCGGTGGCACCGGCACGGGCAGGTTCAGTCGTGTCAGGCCTTGCAGCACCAGATCGCGTCGTGCCTTCAGTTCCTGCCGACGTTGCTCGCACAGGGCCAGGGTTTCTGGTGTGAAGCAGGCCAGCGCGGCGTTCTGCGCCGGCACGGACGGGCAGATGTAGTAGTTTTGCGCCAGACGCTCCAGCGCCGGCATCAGGGCAGGGGGGGCAATGCACCAACCCAGGCGCCAGCCTGTCATGCCGAAGGTTTTTGAGAAGCTGTTGATCACCACCGCGCCGGGGTCATGCGCCAGCACGGTCTGCGCGGCCGCGCCGGTGGCATCGCGGTCGGCCAGGTTCAGGTAGATTTCATCGACCACCCGCCAGCCGTCGCGGGCGGCCACCCAGGCGCAGATGGCCTGCAGTTGGTCGGGCTGCACCGAGGTACCGGTGGGATTGGAGGGCGAGGCGATCAGAACCCCACGGGTAGCGGCCGTCCAGTGCGCCTCCACAAGGGAGGTATCGAGCTGAAAACGCGAGGCTGCGTTGGTGGGTACCAGCGCCACGTCCGCACCAAAACCGGCCAGAAAATGCCGGTTGCACGGATACGAAGGGTCGGCTACCAGCACCCGGTCGCCCGGGTCGACCAGGGCGGCCGCCACCAGCAGCAGGGCGGCCGAAGCGCCAGCGGTGACCACCACTTGGCCGGGATCCACCTGCACGCCATGCACGGTGGCGTAAAACCCGGCGATGGCAGCGCGCAGGGCGGGCAGACCCAAGGCCTGCGTGTAGGCCTGCGCCCGCCCATCCATCTGCGCGCGCATGGCATCGATCACCGCGGGGGGGGCGCCAAAGTCCGGTTCGCCGATGTTCAGCCGGATCACGCGTTGTCCGGCAAGTTCGAGTGCTTCGGCGCGCTTGCCGAATTCCATGGCGAGAAACGGGGTGATCGCCTGTGCGCGTCGGGAAATCTTCACGCGTGCTTATCCTCGCCCCGGGGTCCGTTGCAGCCCCCGCCAACCCAGCATCAGCGCCACCGTCACCAACGGTATGGCAGCAATCGTGAAGGTGCCATCCGGGTAGTCGAAGGCCATCAGCACCAGCACGCCCAGCAGGAAGGCAAGTGTCAGCCACGAGGACCAGGGCGCGGCCGGCATACGGAAGCCCACCACCGCCAGTTCGCCACGGTCCTGCGCTTGGCGCAGCCTGATCTGGCACAGCACGATAAACCCCCAGGTGCTGATGATGCCCAGCGAGGCCACGTTAAGCACGATCTCGAACACCTGACTTGGCACCAGATAGTTGAGCACCACGCCGACCAGATAGACCGCCAGCGTGATCAGGATGCCGCCGTAAGGCACGTTGTTGGCGTTCATGCGCGCCAGGAAGGGGGGGGCCGAACCGCCCATCGCCAGCGAGCGCAGCACGCGGCCGGTGGAATACAGTCCCGAATTGAGGCTGGAAAGAGCCGCCGTGAGCACCACCAGGTTCATGGCTGTGCCAATGCCGGGCACGCCGAGCGCCCCGAAGAAGGTGACAAACGGACTGACGCCGGCGCGATAGGCGGTCCACGGCATCAGCAGCACCAGCAGCACCACCGCCCCGACATAGAACACGGCAATCCGCCACATCACGCTGTTGATGGCCTTTGGTAATACCGAGCGGGCGTCTGCAGCTTCACCGGCGGCCGTACCGATCAGTTCCACGCCGGCGTATGCAAACACCACGCCCTGCACGATCACCACGGCGGGCAGTAGCCCGTGTGGAAACAGTCCGCCGTTCTGTGCCACCAGATGCAGGCCCGGACTGACGCCCGCCACAGGATGACCGGTGACCAGGATCAGCGTGCCCACCAGCAGGAACAGCACCAGGGCACCCACCTTGATCAGCGAAAACCAGAACTCCATTTCACCGAACCACTTCACTGCGGCCATGTTCATCGCGCCCACAAAGGTGAGCGCCACCAGGGCAAACGCCCATTGCGGCATGTCGGCAAACGTGCCCCAGTAACGCATGTACAGCGCCACCGCCGTGATATCCACGATGCCGGTCATGGCCCAGTTCAGGTAGTACATCCAGCCGGCAATGAAGGCGCCTTTCTCGCCATAAAATTCCCTGGCATACGACACAAAGCTGCCGGAGGTGGGCCGGTGCATGACCAGTTCGCCCAGGGCGCGCAGGATCAGGAACGAAAAGGCACCGCACACCAGATAGACCACGGCCAGTGCCGGCCCCGCCAGTTGCAGTCGCGCGCCAGCCCCCAGGAACAGGCCGGTGCCGATCGCCCCGCCGATGGCGATCATCTGGATCTGACGCGGCTTGAGCGTCTGTTCGTAGCCACTTTCATGTGAGTCCAGCCAGCGGCGGCGTTCGCTGTCGTGGGTGATGGCGGCGGAACCGGTGTTTGCGGCAGACGGGTGGTCACGCGTCGAACTGGAAGCGGGCATTGCAGGGTTTCCGGGAGGGGCAGGACAGCCCATTGTGAAGCAAAGCGCATGCCGCGGTGCATGGCTTGCGTGGCGGATGTCATTCCGTTGTCATCTTGTCTCGTTAACGTCGCTGGATGAATGCCGCCCTGCCGCCTGCTATCGTGCCCGCTTCCGCCATCGCGCGCGCTACGGGTGCGCATGCCCTGATCCAGTTGGGGCGCGAGTTTGCGGCCGCAGGTTGGGTACCGGCCAGCAGCGGCAACTTCTCGTTGCGCCTGCAGTCCGATCAAGTGCTGATGACCCGTTCCGGTGTGGAAAAAGGCCAGTTGCAGGAAGACGACTTCCTTTGCGTTGACCCCAGCCAACCCGCGCCGCCCGCGGCCTCTGCCGAAGCCCCCCTGCACCTGGCGCTATACAGCCAGCAGCCGCAGATCGGCTGCGTACTGCACGTGCATTCGCGCGCTGCGGCCGTGCTGTCGCGTCTCTGTCTGGCCCGCGGTGATTCGGCGGTGGTACTCGAGGGCTGGGAGCTGCAGAAGGCGCTCGCTGGCCAGCACACCCACGAAGCCCAGGTATGCGTCCCCGTGTTTGCCAACGCGCAGGACACCAGCGCGCTGGCGCAGCAGATCAGCGCGGCGCTGCCAGCTTTTGCCGGGGCTTGCGGCTATCTGCTTGCCGGTCATGGTCTTTATGCCTGGGGGCGCACTGCCGCCGAAGCGCGTCGTCATGTGGTTGCGTTCGATGCACTGTTCCAGTGCCAGCTGGATCTGGGCCGAACCTGAGCCCGCCCCGACTGCGCTGCCCGGCAAGACCGTCACCTTTACGCCACTTTTCATCTGTTCAACCTGCTTTTTCGGGAGAGTCCCAATGAGCCTGCTGTCGGTATTTCGGGTCAGTGATCCGGGGCTGTGCCTGCACACATTGCATCAGCCAGATGCAATTGCTGCTGCACTGGCCGGGCACGGCGTGCGCTTTCGCAAGATGCCGGATTGTGCGGTACTGGCGGCGGGTGCCCCAGAGGCAGACATCCGGGCCGCGTTGGCTGGACCGATTGCCGAGGAGTGCGCGCACGGCGGCTACGAGAGTGTGGACGTGGTCTCGGTCACGCCCGCCACGCCGGGGGTTGCGGCGATGCGTACACGTTTTCTGGCGGAGCATGTCCATGTCGAAGATGAGGCGCGTCTGATGGTGGCCGGTTCTGGCGTGTTCTACCTGCGGGTGCAGGACACCCTGCTGTTGCTGCTGCTCGAGGCGGGTGAACTGATCTCGGTACCCGCCGGCATGCGCCACTGGTTTGACATGGGGTTGCAGCCTGCCTTTACGGCAGTGCGCTTTTTTACCCGTCCTGACGGATGGGTGGCGCAGTTCACCGGCGACCCGATTGCGGCCAGTTTCCCCGACTGGGCTGGCGCGGCCGCAGCGTGAACGGCACGATCACCGGTTTGCCCGCTGCCGCAGGTCAGGTCGGCGGACCGTCCGACCTGCCGGCGGATCTGCCGCTCACCCGGCCGACGGTGTTGCTCACCGACCTGGAGGGCACCACCTCGTCGTTGCGCTTCGTGCAACAGGTGCTGTTTCCGTATGCGCGCGCGCATCTGGCTGACTTTGTTGCCCGTCATGCGCAGTTGGCCGAAGTGCAGGCCGCCCTGGCGGCCACCGCACCCAGCACCCGGCCGGTGCAGGAACTGCTTGACTGGATCGATCAGGACCGCAAGCACGGCGCGCTCAAGGCACTGCAGGGCTGTATCTGGGAGTCAGGTTATGCCCGTGGCGAACTGCTTGGCCATTTTTGGCCAGATGCTGTGAACGGCATGCGTCGTCTGGCAGGGCAGGGGATCCGGCTTGGCGTGTATTCGTCGGGATCGGTGCGGGCTCAGCAGCTGCTCTTCCGGCACAGCGTGGCCGGCGATGTCAGCCAGCTGATCAGCCACTGGTTTGATACGGCCGTGGGACCCAAACAGTCCCCGGCTTCCTACCAGCAGATTGAAGCCGCGCTGGGCGTGGCAGCGGCACAGGTGTTGTTCCTGTCCGACGTGCCAGCCGAACTGGATGCGGCGCGGACAGCAGGTTTTCAGACCTGCTGCATTGAGCGCGGTGAGCAGGGATATCCTCCTGCTCACGCGCATCCGGTGCGCACCAGCTTTGACCAGCTGGTGTTTGCCGGCTGACCGTCTGATCCGCCGGTCAGCCGGTCAGCCGGTCAGCCGGTCAGTCGGTCAGTCGGTCCGCCGCAGGATCGGTCAGTCGGTCAGTCGATCACGCGCACGAAGTCCGCGGTGGGGCGGCGTACCTTGGCCAGGTTGACCAGCCAGTCCCCTTCGGCGGCACGATAACCCAGCGGCAGCATCACCACGCTCTTCAGGCCGTGCGCGGCCAGTCCGAGCAGGGCGTCCAGTTTGGCGCCATCGAAACCTTCCATTGGCGTGCTGTCGATTTCTTCTTCGGCCGCTGCCACCATCGCCGTGCCCAGCGCGATGTAGGCCTGACGGGCTGCATGTTCAAAGTTGACCTCGGCCGGGCGCTGCGGGTAATGCGCCAGCAGCATGTTGCGATAGGCCTCCCAGCCTTCGTTGCGGAAGCCGCGCACTTCGTTGGTCAGGTCAAACATGTGGTTGATGCGGTCGGCGGTGTAGTTGTCCCACGCCGCGAACACCAGCAGGTGCGAGCACTCGGCCACTTGCGCCTGGTTCATCGCGATCGGCTGGATCTGCGCGCGCAGGGCCGGATTGCGGATCACGATCACTTCATAGGGTTGCAGACCGCTGGAGGTGGCGGTCAGTCGGGTGGCTTCCAGGATGCGGTCCAGCGCGTCCTGCGGCACCACGCGGGTGGTGTCGTATTTCTTGGTGGCGTAGCGCCAGTTGAGTTGTTTCAGCAACGACATCGGGTGATTCCTTGGGGTGGGGATGGAGACGGGAAGGGCGACGACACTGGCCGATATTGGCAAATGGGGGGCGTCGCCGAAAATTCAAGCCGTGATCGGCGGGCTGATCCGCGCGTCCAGCAGACCGCCGCTGCAGCGCCAGGGCGCCACGTTGAGGGCATGGGTACTCACTCCCTGTGCCGTGTGCACCTGCAGTGTGGTGGCACCGTCATACCCCACCACCTGCAGGGTGAGCGGCTGCCAGCCTTGCTGCAGCGGCGTGATGTGAAGGTGTAGCGTGTTTTCCACCCGCTCCATGCGCAGGCGATGCACATTGCGCGCGCCGCGCTGGAAGGCGTAAGTGGCACCATCGTCGCTGGTGTAGTCCAGTTGCGCGCTCATCCGACTTGCGCGTCCCAGGATCGCGTGCAGCTCGATCCGGCTCAGGTCATTGTGCTGGCTGGTGCGTTCGCCGGGCTGCATCGGGATCAGCGCGCCTTCGCGCAGATACATTGGCGTGCTGTCGCTGCCGGCGTTGGCCGTGATCACGCGGCCGCCGTCCAGGAAGATGCCGGAGCCGCCGTCCATCCAGCGCTGCCGGCCCGGCAGCACCACCGTGCGTTGCTGCTGGCCAGCATGCACCAGGGGGGCCTGCATCAGGTCGGCACCGATCAGGAACTGGTCATCGATCCGGTCCAGTGCAAGACCGTCCAGACTCTCGTAATCATGGAACAGGGGACGCATCACGGCACTGCCATCGGCCGCCTGCTGCAGCCAGAGCTGATAGGTGTAGGGCAGCAGCTTGTAGCGCAGACGCACGAAGTGGCGGATCACGGCGAGCGCCGCCGGACCGAATGCCCAGGGTTCCTGGTCGGCGGTGAGCGCATTGGCATGGTTGCGGAAGAACGGAAACAGGCAGCCCGCCTTGTACCAGGCAATCGCCAGTTCGCGGTCGGCATGCCCGCCAAAACCCGGCACGTCAGGGCCATTGAACGGGATGCCGGACAGCGCTAGGTTGAGCGTGCAGTGGATGCTGGTGCGCAGGTGGTGCCAGTTGCTGATGTTGTCGCCGGTCCACACCGCGGTGTAGCGGCTTGAGCCGGCCGCCGCGCTGCGCGCCAGCAGGAACGGGCGTTCGTCCGGTCGTGCCTGCAGGAAGCCGGCACGGGTGGCTTCGGCCATGCCGGTGCCATAGATGTTGTGATAGGTCCAGTGGTCCCAGCGCCCTTGCTGGAAGCGCATGTCATCGACTTCGGCGGCCCCGGTGGCCGGGTCGTTCATGTCCAGCCACGCGCCATCAAAGCCCGATTCGCGGAAGGTGCGTGCGTAGCCCGCCCACCAGTCACGGCCTGCCGACAGCGAAAAATCCGGAAACCACGTGCGGCCCGGCCAGACAAAACCCACATAGGGCGCCCCTTCCGGATTCAGGCAGAAAATTCCGGCATCGAGGCCGCTCTGCGCGACCGCATAGCCGGTCTGCACCTTCACGCCGGGATCGAGGATGGGGACCACCTTGCGGCCATGATCCTGCACGCTCTTCAGGTCGGCTTGCAGGTTGCCGAACAGCGCAGGATTGGTGGTGAACACCTTGTAGTCGTCCATGTAGTCGATGTCGAGCCACAGACCGTCGTTGGGGAACGCATGTGCCGTGAAGGCGGCGTCCAGGCGCTGCAGGTCGCGCACGCCGCCGTAGCCCCAGCGGCACTGGTGGTGGCCGAGTGACCACAGCGGCGGCAGCGGCGTCACGCCCACCAGACGCTGCAGACGGCGGGTGACACTGGCGGCGCTGTTGCCGGCAATCAGGTAAAAGGCCGGCACGCCCTGATCCGCGCCAAACCAGACCGCTGGCGGCACTTCGGCGTCCTGACGCCCGTCAAAATACCAGTTGGAACCGGTGTCCATGAACACCGCGCCCGGGTGATCGACCAGGATGCCGATCCAGTGGCTGCCCTGACGGATCAGCAGATAAGGCACGGCGGCATACTGCGGATCGGCCTGTCCGTCGGCAATCGTGCTCATCGCATGATCAGCCCACACGTCGGCATTCCAGAACTTGGTGCGCCGGCCGGTCTTTTCGAGGCCGGTGGTTTTTTCGCCCTGGCCATAAAAGCGCATGTCCTCGGTGCGTTCAAGCTGCACCATCCAGGCCGCACCGCAGGCCCCCAGGCTGGCACCGCTGCGCCCGGCCAGCACGGTCTGGCCAGTCACATCACGCAGCACCAGCTGCCCATCGGCCATGAGCGCCAGTCGATAAGTGTCATCCTGCCCGCGGCAGAAGGTGTCCTCGAGCATGTGTACCACCCGGGCATCGACCGGCCAGCGCTGCGGATGGCCCAGTTCGAGGTGGAACACATCCTCGCCCAGGCTGCGCAGGTGCACCTGCACCGCGGTGCCGCCCAATTGCAGGTGCGGCTCGGCATAGTCCGTGCCAAACGAGAAGTTGGAGGGATGACGGATTTTGTTGAAATACATCGACGGCAATCCTCATTCGGTGCGAAGGGCAGGAAAGATGGCGGTAGCGCGCGGGCCCCGCCGAGGGCGCGGACGGGGGCGATCGTAGGTGCGTTGCAACATGCAGGTTACCGAAACTTCGCCCGGCCTGCCGCAGGCAAATCCGGTGGCCGCCGCTCGATCGCGTAAGATGAGGGCCGGAAGCCTCGATGCAGCCAGCGATGGTGCGCATCGACGGATGTCATCACACGAACAGGAGAGCATGGGCCATGCCAAAAGGACAGCGCAGCAGCAAGGAAGTCAAGAAACCCAAGAAGGACCGCACCGTGGTGGTCAAACCCACTGGCGCGCCGCTGATGGGAACGGTCACTCCGCCCATGCCGGGTCTGGTCAAGAAGAAATAAGCGGTCGGGACACCCTTTCTGGTGGAGGCGGTGCGCAAGGATTGCGCTATGCTGAAGCACTGAAGTACGGATCTGCCGATGATTTCCGCTCTGCCTGATGATGGAGAGGTGTTTCATGAGTCCTGTACCTGCTTACCGCCCCCTGCCGCAACAATCGTTGGCCGCCACCGGCTGCCACGTGCTGGAAGCCTTCAACCCCCCGGAAGTCACACTGGCCTCGCCGGCCCTGCACGTGATGACCGACCTCGTCCGCGTGCCTGCGGCCACCATCCCGCCCGATGCCACCCTGCTCGATGTGCACCAGTCGATGCTGGTGCGCGGCGTGCGGCTGCTGCTGGTGGCTGAAGACGACGGCCGCATCCAGGGGCTGATCACCTCTACCGACCTGCAAGGGGAGCGGCCGCTGGTGCTCACGCTGGAAACCGGTGTGAAGCGCGACGACCTGCGCGTGCGCGAGGTGATGACCAATCTCGAACGTCTGGATGCCCTGTCGATCGAGCAGGTGCAACATGCCACGGTGGGCGAGGTGGTGGCCACACTGAAGGCCAGTGGACGCACCCATACGCTGGTGGTCGGGCCGGACCCGCAGGGCGGTCGGCAACTGGTCGGCATCTTTTCGGCAGCGCAGATTGCGCGGCAACTCGGTGTGGCCATCCAGACGCATGAGATTGCCCGCACCTTTGCCGAGATCGAAAGCCTGATCGCCCATCTCTAGCATTCGGCGGACACGGTCGGGTTGAAGAAATCACTTTAACAATCTATTGCATTGCTCTCGGGGTATTGGAGATAGTGTTGAACGCCGTCGGGTTTCCCGGCGCGTCCCTTCCCGTTATCCGGCTTTGGAGAGCGTATCCATGAGTTCTGTATCCCCGTTCCGTCCGCTGGCCCAACATGCGCTCGCCCACCTGGACTGTCATGTGCTGGGCACGCTCAATCCGCCCGAAGTGCACCTGACCTCGCCGGCCTTGCTGGTGATGACCGACCTCGCTCGCATGCCTGCAGCCACCATTGCTCCCGACGCCGCCGTGGAGGATGCCCTGCAATCGATGGTGATCCGCGGGGTGCGTCTGCTGCTGGTGGCGGACGACGACGGGCGGGTACAGGGCATGGTAACGGCGGCGGACCTGCAGGGTGAGCGGCCGGTGGTGGTCAGCCTGGCCACCGGGGTGTCGCGTAACGAACTGCTGGTGCAAGCTGTGATGACCCCCCTCAACGACCTTGACGCCCTTACCCTTGAGCAGGTCAGGCACGCTTCGGTTGGCGAGGTTGTGGAAACCCTGAAAGCCTTCGGTTCCACCCACGCCCTCGTGGTGGCACCCGACGCGGCGGGGCGGCACTCCGTGGTTGGCCTGTTCTCTGCAGCGCAGGTGGCGCGCCAGCTGGGCATGCCGATCCAGACCCACGAAGTGGCGCGCACCTTTGCCCAGATCGAGAGCCTGTTCGCCCATCACTGAGGTGCGTTACGCAGGGGCTTGGGCAGATGGTCGGCGGCCTTTAACATCACGGGTTGTCTGGTCTGCCCGGTCCTGTCATGTCTGCCCCGTCCGTCCCCTCTTTTTGGCCTGCCCAATCCGCCCAGCCTGCCCAATCTGCCCAGCCTGGTGACCCCTGCCAGCGTTGCGGCGCCTGCTGCGCGCACTTTCGCGTCTCGTTTTACTGGGCTGAGGCCGAGCTGATCCCGGCGGCCCTGACCCGGCGGCTTACTCCAGTGCTGGCGTGCATGGCTGGCACCGATCAGGCTGCGCCGCGGTGCACGGCGCTGCATGGCGTGGTGGGTGAGGGGTGCGCATGCGGCATCTACGCGGTGCGCCCCTCACCGTGCCGCGAAGTGCTGGTCGGCGATGCACAATGCCTGCGCGCCCGCCAGGCCAAGGGCTTGCCACCCCTCCCAGCCTGATCCGCAACGCTGGTTTTCCTCAAGTTGCCGTCCTGCCGGCCGTTACATGGCGTAGGGCGCGATCACTTGGCATAAGCTTTGCGTGAATCCTTGGTTCACACCGCGTCCGGTTTGCCGCCATGCTCGCAGGTGTCGAATGTCAACGCATCCGCTGAACCAGGATCTGTCTTCATGTGCCAACTTCTTGGACTGAGCGCCAACGCCCCAGTCTCTGCTGCTTTCTCACTGGGCGGGTTCTTCCTGCGCGGGGGCGCCACCGATGATCATGCCGATGGTTGGGGGCTGGGGTACTACCAAGGGGACGCTTGCCATTTGCTCACTGATGCGCGCGCCGCCGCCCATTCCCCATTGGCCAGTGAGGTCAAGGCGCAGGCCATCCGGTCACGCACCCTGATCGCGCATGTGCGCAAGGCCACACAGGGCGCGGTGCATCTCGACAACTGCCATCCGTTCCGGCGCCAACTGTGGGGGCGCACCTGGCTGTTTGCCCACAACGGCGACCTGAAAGGGGACTGGCCGCTGTGGCCGGGACCGTTCCAGCCGGTGGGGGCGACCGACAGCGAGCGCGCTTTCTGCAGCCTGCTCAACGGACTGGTCGACCGCTTTGGCACCATCCAGCCAGATCGCGATCAGGTGGCCGCAGCACTGCGCGCGTCCAGCCAGGCATTCAGTCAGCACGGACCATTCAATTTTTTGCTGAGCGAGGGCGATGCCCTGTTTGCCCATTGCTCCACCCATCTGCATTTCGTGCAGCGCAATTATCCGTTCACCCGCGCACAGTTGCTCGACAGTGATGAGTCGATCGACTTTGCGGCGCACAACGCCGCCCACGATCGCATCGTGGTGGTGGCTACCCGACCGCTGACCCGCGACGAATGCTGGACGCAGATGCAGCCCGGCCAGCTGGAAGTCTTTGTGCGCGGCACCCTGGTGGTCGCGGCGCTGCCGCTTGGCCATTCCAACCAGCGCCTGAACCAGCACCTGAACCAGCACCTGAACCACCACCCCAACCTGCCCCTGAACCGATATCAGGCCCTGAATCCGCAACAGCAGGACCAACTGCAGTCGGCGCTGCCCGCTGCGGTCATTGCATGATCGATTTGCTTAAAGTCGGTTTAAGTGCTGTAGTGCAGGCTTAGCAGCATCGATGGTGCCCGGCATGCAGGTGTCGGGTTAAACGGGAAGCTGGTGCGTCGACTTCGGTCAGCAAAGCCAGCACTGCCCTCGCATCGGTTAAGGGGTCAAGCTGTTCGCATCGTGCCACTGGGCTCTGCCTGGGAAGGCGCGGCAGCCGGAGTTCGTTCCACCCCTAAGTCCGAATACCGGCCAGCGGTGCATACCTGATACGTGTCGCGCAGGGCGGCCGGGGCGGGTGAGCTTGGTGCCACCCCCCATTTGCAGGGGTGGCGGGCCGGGACTGCGCTGCACCCATCAGGTGCACCGCGCCGGCGGCGTTCGCCCAGGTTCCCTCAACTCAGCGTTTTTGCGGCCTGATGTGTGGTCAGCCATGGACCATGGCGGCTGCACTGCGCGCGATGACGTGAACCCCGGGATGTCGAGGTGACGTTCCGTCGTGAGTGAATCGCATGTTTCGACTGGTTGACGTCGCTATCCCCCCGCCCCTTGAGCGCCGTCAGGCCCGTCTGCCTTCGCCGCCTTCTGCATTGCGCGCACTGCCCGTTGTCCTGGCGGGTCTGACCAGCCTGGCCGGGGTATCGCTGGCCCGGGCTGCAGAGGGCGATGGTGTGCCGTCCGTCGTTCAGCGCGGCCCCGAAATGGTGGTGACGGCCGCCCGTCTGGCCCAGCCCGTCAACGAAAGCCTTTCCGATGTGCGGGTGATCACGGCCGAGGATCTGGCCGGGGCCGGACAAATGTCGCTGGCCGAAATCCTGCGTCAGTATGGTGGCATCGAAACCAGCACGACCGGCGGGGCAGGTCAGCCGGTCAGCCTGTCGATCCGTGGCGCCAGCACGGCGCAGACCCTGGTGCTGATCGATGGGCTGCGACTGGGCTCGGCCACCGCCGGTACCACGGCGCTGGAACACATTCCGGTCAACCAGATCGAGCGCATCGAGATTGTGGCGGGTCCGGTCAGCGGCCTGTATGGCTCGGATGCGATTGGCGGTGCCATTCAGATCTTCACCCGCCAGGCCGGCGCGCAACCGGCCAGCCAGCTGTCGCTGGGGCTGGGCAGTTACGGTACCCGGCGCATCGACGCCGCGCACAGCGAGCGCGACGGTGCGATCGACTTGAGCGTGGCGGCAGGTGCCCAAAGCACCACCGGCTTTTCTGCCACCAACGCGTCGGCAGGACCGTTCTTCTATAATCAGAACATCGACCCGCATCGCAACAGCAACCTGAGTGCCAGGCTGGGCTGGCAGTGGGCCGACGGACATCACATCGGCGTCAGTGTGCTGGACAGTTTTGCAGTCACCTATTACTCCGCTGGTCCGGGGCCCGAGCAACGGAACCGTCAACGGCTCAGTCAATATGCGTTCACCAGCACCGACCAGTTGCTGCCCGGCTGGTCCAGCCAGTTGAAGATTGGCAGCTCGCGTGATCACTATGCCGACGAAGGCCAGTATTCGGATTATTTCGAGACCGAGCAGCATCAGGCGAGCTGGCAGAACACTGTGCAGGTGCCCACCGGCCAGGTGGTCGCTGGCGTGGACTATCTGCAGGACCGCGTACTGAGTGATACGCCGTTTACCGTCACCGCCCGCGACAATCGGGCAGCCTATGTGGGTTATACGGGGGCGATCGATGCCCATTCCTTCGGTGCCAACCTGCGTCACGACGACAACCAGCAGTTCGGCGGAGCCAACAGTGGTGCCCTGGCCTACGGCTATCGCCTGTCACCGCAGGCACGCGTGCGGGCCAGTTATGGCGCCGGTTTCCGCGCGCCGAGCTTCAACGACCTGTACTACCCTGGCAGCGCCAATCCACTGCTCAAACCGGAACATTCGCGCAGCACCGAAGCGGGCGCGGACCTCGACTTTGCCGGCCAGCATGTTTCGCTGACCGCATTCGAGAACCGCATCCACGACAAGATCCTGTTTGTGTACACCGATCCGGTCAACTTCCTCGGGCAGCCGCTCAACGTATCGGCGGCGCGTACGCGCGGTCTGGAATTGGGTTGGCACACCGAGCTTGGCGGCACCCGGCTGGAGGCACGCGGCACCTTGCAGGACCCGGTCAATCTTGACTCGGGTAACCGTCTGCCGCGCAATGCCACCGTATTTGGCACGGCGCGCGCCAGCCGCACCATAGCGGGTTACGACGTGGCGCTGGAAGCGCAAGGTTCCGGCGCCCGTTTTGACTCGCTGACGCAGGCATCTGAAAGGCGCATGGGCGGCTACACGCTGTTCAACCTGGCGGTTGCTCATGCCCTTGGTACCGCCTGGCAGGCCGACCTGCGCTGGAACAACCTGCTTGCCCATCGTTACACGCAGGCCTATGGCTACAACACGCCGGGCAGCAACCTGATGGGCACCCTTACCTGGCGGGCACCGTGATGCATTGCATTGTGTGGCAGGAACCCTGTCCATGCTGAGTCTGCGCGCTGGACAGGCCTGCTGGATGGTGTCGGCCGGCGCCCATGTCGGGGTGCTTCTGTTTGGCCACTGGCTGCCTTTGCCGGCGCTCACGGCAGCCTCTGTCGATGCAGGCTTGGTGGATCATGGGTCGGCGGTGGTCACAGCGGCGGGTGCTGTGTTCGAGCAGACCGTAGACCTGATGCCTGCGGCACCCCGGACGGCGCCTAGGGCTGCAGCGGCCGCAATGGTCGCGTCGGTTGCGCCGGTCGCCAGGCTGCCGGCACACCAGATCGCAAATGGGTCTGCGCAGGCCGATGTGCCGGCACCCAAGACCGCAGGCGGGTCTGCGCGGGCCGATGTGCCGGCACGCCAGACCGCAAATGGGTCTGCGCAGGCCGATGTGCCGGCACCCAAGACCGCAGGCGGGTCTGCGCAGGCCGATGCGCCGGCCGATGTACCGGCCCCCACCACTACTGCGGCGGTCACACCTGCCGTCAACACCGCCAGGGCGACCTCGTCCCTGCTCACGGACATCGTGCCGACAGCCGCGCCGGATTCCGCTGCGCCGGTGCCCGGCCTCGACCGTCCGGCAGTTGGCGCTGCCAGCCATGGCGCGACGATGGCTGCGGTGGCGGGCAAAGCCAGTATCGGGACGCCGGGCAACAATTTGTCAGCCGAGCCGGCGCTGGGC
The DNA here is from genome assembly GCA_903893215.1 of uncultured Ferrovum sp. Classification (GTDB taxonomy): domain Bacteria; phylum Pseudomonadota; class Gammaproteobacteria; order Burkholderiales; family Ferrovaceae; genus CAIVHB01. The sequence continues at coordinate 26,756 of CAITLJ010000052.1, forward strand.
GTGCGCTACCTTGCTTCGCCCATGCCGGCCTACCCGCTTGCAGCCCGACGCCTGGGCGAGGAAGGGGTGGTGCTGGTGCGCGTGCAGGTCGACGTGGATGGCCAGCCAGGCGCGCTGCGCGTGGTCGAGGGTTCCGGTTTTGTCGAGCTCGACCACGCAGCGCTCGCGGCGCTGCGCACCTGGCGTTTTTTGCCCGCGCAGCGCGGCGGTGAGCGCTTGCCCGGCGTGATTGACGTGCCCGTTCGCTTCCGCCTCAACGCCGGACTGGCAGCCCGGTGACCGGGCCGGCGCAGCCGTCGACGTCTGCACCGGCCGCGTCAGCCCGGCGGCGCATGCCCTCGTTGCTGCCAGCACTATGCCTGACCAGTGCACTCACACTCTTGCTCGCCAGCGTCACCGGTAGCGTGACGGTGCCGTGGACGCGCTGGCCCGCCTTGCTGTTCTCCACTGCGCCGCTCGCGGCGCAGGACGCATTGCTGCAGGCCGTGCTGGCGGTGCGTCTGCCTCGGGTACTGGCCGCCTTTGCCTGCGGCGGCCTGCTCGCGGTGGCCGGTGCAATGATGCAGGTGCTGCTCGCCAATCCGCTGGCCGATCCCTACGTGCTTGGCGTTTCTGGCGGCGCAGCGACCGGGGCCCTGCTGGTGCTGATGCTGGGCGTGGCCGCGTTGCCGGTCAGCATGGGTGCCCTGCTCGGCGCGGGCGTGGCGCTGACCCTGGTGTTGATGCGCGGATCGCGCGACCACCAGCAGGACACCACCCGCTTGCTGCTCGGTGGGGTGGTGCTGGCGGCTGGCTGGTCGGCACTGATCACCCTGCTGCTGGCGCTGGCGCCGGAAAGCCGCTTGCGCGGCATGGTGTTCTGGCTGATGGGCGATCTCGACGGCGTTACCGCCTGGTGGCTGCCGACGACGGCGCTGGCGCTGGTGCTGATCCTGCTGCGTCCGCTGGCGGCCGATCTGAATGTGCTGCTGCGTGGCGAGGTGCTGGCGTTCTCGCTTGGCGTGCCGGTGGCGCGGCGGCGGCTGCAACTGGTCTTGCTGGCTGGACTCGCCACGGCGCTGGCGGTGGCCACCGTGGGTTCGATCGGCTTCGTCGGCCTGCTGGTGCCGCATGCGGTTCGGCTGCGCATCGGTAACGACCAGCGCCGGCTGTTGCCGGCCAGTGCCCTGCTGGGTGGCTGTCTGCTCACGTTGGCCGATCTGGCGGCGCGTACCTGCTGCAGTCCCGTGCAGTTGCCGGTGGGCGTGCTCACCGCACTGCTCGGCGTGCCCTGTTTTCTGTGGTTGTTACGCGGTACACGGTCATGACGGTGTCGCCTGTCAATGCCCTGCCAGAAGCACGCGCGCTGACCCGCGCACCCACCGCGCACCCATGGCTCGCGCTGCGTGACGTGCGCGTGGCAATTGGGGCGCGCGTGCTGATCGATCAGCTCACCCTGCAGGTGCAAGCCGGTCAACGCTGGGTGGTGCTGGGCAGGAATGGCGCTGGCAAGACGCGTCTGCTCGAGGTGCTGCTGGGGCTGCATGCGCCTGCAGTTGGCACGATCGATCTGGACGGTGCGCCCCTGCGCGGCATGCCGCTGGCCGCCGCGGCGCGACTGCGTGCTTTCCTGCCGCAGCATGCGCCCGTGCCATTTGGTGAAACCGTATTGCAGGCGGTGTTGATCGGGCGCCATCCGTACCGACGCTCCACCGCGTCTGTCGACGAGCACGCGGACGTGATGCTGGCGCTGCAGGCACTCGAGGTGGTGCATTTGCGGCAACATGCAGCGCGCACTGTCACCGAGCTGTCCGGTGGCGAGCGCCAGCGGGTAGCGCTGGCGGCTCTGCTGGTCCAGCAGACGCCCCTGTTGCTGCTCGATGAGCCACTCAACCATCTGGACCTGGCACAGCAGCAGGGCGTGCTCGATCACCTGCGCCAACTCTCGCAGCAGGGGCGGGCGGTGGTCTGTACCTTGCACGACATCAACCAGGCGCTCGCCCTGGCCACCCATGTGGTGTTGCTGGATGGGGCCGCCGGCGCACAGTGTGGCACGGCAGCCGAACTGCTCACGGTGGCGCATCTGCAGCGTATTTTTGATGTGCGGCTGTGCGAGGTGGTGCAGGGCGGCCAGCGCTGTTTCCTGCCGGTGACCGGCGCATGACGGCAACACGCCGCAAGGGCCAGGTGCGGCTGGCGCTTCTGGTCTTGCTGTTCTGCAGTTTTGCTGGCGCTGGCGCTGGCGCTGGCACTGGCACTGGCGCTGGCGCTGGCACTGGCAGTGGCGCTGGCACTGGCACTGGCGCAGCGCACGCCATGAATCCATCGGCAGCGCCTGCGCCGCTACCCCTGTCGGTCAGCGATGACGAGGGACATGTGGTTTCCTTGCCGCATCCGGCCCGACGCGTGGTCAGCCTCTCGCCGCATGTCACCGAGTTGCTGTTTGCCATCGGTGCCGGCGCGCAGGTGGTGGCGGTGTCGCGCTACTCGGACTATCCGCCGGCTGCGCAGCAGTTGCCGCAGATTGGCGATGCCACCCGCGTTGATCTCGAGCGTCTGCTGGCCTTGCGACCGGATCTGGTGGTGGGTTGGGGCAGTGCACTGCCGGCGGCGCTGCAACAGCGGCTGCGCGGACTCGGGATTGCGGTATTCAGCAGCCAGCCGCGCACGCTTGAGGACATTGCAGGCAATCTGGAACGCCTGGGGCGACTGACGGGCACCGGGATCCAGGCGGGCACTGCAGCGCAGCAGATGCGCAGCCGTATCACGGCCTTGCAACAGCAGACGGTGGCGGCGCCGCCGTTGCCGGTGTTCTTCCAGTCGTGGGCCAGTCCCTTGATGACCCTGAATGGTCAGCAGCCAGTGGCGGAACTGATCCGCCTGTGCGGCGGCCGTCTGCTGTTTTCTGAGGCATCCTTGCTGGCACCCACGGTGGATGCAGAGGTGGTGATCGCGGCCAATCCGGCGCTGATCCTCGCCGCCGGCGCGCCCGGGCAACAGTCACGTATCTTTGAGCGCTGGTTGCGGGTGCCCACACTGCGTGCCGTGGCAGGGCATCACCTGCTGCTGCTTGATGGTGACCGTCTCAGTCGCGCCACGCCGCGGCTGCTCGAACTGGCCGAGCCTATCTGTGCAGCAATTGCGGCCGCCCGCGCCGTGCCTTCCCCCTGAAGTTTGTCCGGGCTCACGCAGTGAGCCAGGCTTGTGCCAGACTGGTGCGCTTGAATCTGCGCTGAGCACGCTATGCGACTTCTGCACACTTCCGACTGGCACCTGGGACGCCAGTTTCATGGCCACAGCCTGCTGGCGGATCAACGTCACATGCTGGAACAGCTGGTGGCGTATGCCACGGCGCTGCGGCCCGACCTGGTGGTGGTGGCGGGCGACATCTACGACCGCGCGGTACCACCACCCGAGGCGGTCGACCTGCTCAACGAAGTACTCACGCGGCTGGTGATCGGGCTGCAGCTGCCGGTGGTGCTGATTGCCGGCAATCACGACAGTGGTGAGCGGCTGGGTTTTGGCGCGCGCCTGCTGCAGCGGGCCGGTCTGCACATTGCGGGCCCGGCGGCGCATCCGGTCACTGCCGTGCCGATCAACACGGCGGCCGGTCGCGTCTGCGTGTACCCCCTGCCGTACGCCGAGCCGGGCGCCGTGCGTGCCCGTTTTGCGCAGGCGGATGCGCTTGGCCATGGCGCAGCCATGCAGCTGTCGGTGCAGGAGGTGCTTCGCCAGCATCCGGCCGATTGCATGGCCGTGCTGGTGGCGCATGCCTTTGTGGTGGGCGGCGAGACCAGCGAGTCGGAGCGACCACTCAGCGTGGGCGGTAGTGGCGCCATCGACGCCAGCGTGTTTGCCGGTTTCGATTATGTGGCGCTTGGTCACCTGCATCGGCCGCAAACCCTGGGCGGCGGCCGGCTGCGCTATGCCGGTTCGCCCCTCAAGTACTCTCAGTCCGAAGTCACCCATGCCAAGTCCTTCTCGCTGGTGCAACTGGCTGTCGGCAGCCTGCCGGTGATCGAGGCGCTGCCGGTGATTCCGCTGCATGACTTGCATGTGCTCACCGGCACGCTCGCCGAAGTGTGCGCACCCCGTCCGGAGGTGGCAAGCCACGATTTTGTGCTGGCCCGCCTCACCGATCCTGGCGCCTTGCTGGATCCCATGGCCGCACTGCGCCGCACCTATCCAAATGCACTCGGCATCGAGCGCCTGGTACTGCAGGGGTCGGGAACGCCAGGTGCGCGGGGCGCACGGCGCGAGCAGACCTCTCCGGAAGGCTTATATGCCAGTTTTTTCGAGGAGGTCACCGGCACACCGTTGCAGGCGGACCAGCAGGCGGTGTTGCTCGAAGAGCTCGACCGGTTGCGTTACGGCAGCGCAGGACAGGACTTGCCGGGGCGCGCGCGATGAGGCCGCTGCACCTGTCCCTGCAAGCCTTCGGACCCTTCGCCGGTGCGGAGGCCATCGACTTCGCGCCGCTGGGCGGCAGCGCCCTGTTTCTGATCCACGGCACGACGGGTGCGGGCAAGACCAGCCTGCTCGATGCGATCTGTTACGCCCTGTATGGCGACAGTTCGGTGGGTGACCGGCGCGACACCGATCTGCGCTGTGACCGTGCCGACCCCGAGCTACAAACGGCGGTGGAGTTGCGTTTCAGCCTGGGATCGCGCGTATTTCGTGTCAGCCGCACACCGCGCCAGTGGCGCGCGCGCAAGCGCGGCGCCGGGCAACTGGTGGAACAGGCAGCCACCGCCAGTCTGGACGAACAGGACGGTGACAAATGGACACCGCTGGCCGGTCAGCCGCTCAAGGTCACCGAACGCATCCAGTCGCTGCTGGGATTCAACAAGGACCAGTTCCGTCAGGTGATCGTGCTGCCGCAGGGGCGTTTTCGGGAACTGCTTGCGGCCGGGTCAGCCGACCGCGAGAAGATCCTTGAGCAACTGTTTCAGACCACCTTTTACCGCAGCATCGAGACGGCACTCAAGCTGGCCGCCGCCGAACAGGGCCGCCAGCAGGAGCAGATCAACACGCGCCGCAGCACCCTGTTTGATACCGTGCAGGCGGCGGATCAGGCGGCATTTGATGCGGCATTGCTGGCGCAGACGCAGCTTTGCGCAGAACGCAACGCACTGCGTGAGCGTGCCCGCCAAATCCGCGAGGCCGCCGATCAGGCGCTGCAGGCCGGACAGGCAGTGGCGCAACTGCTGCAAGCCGACCTGCAGGCGCAGCAGGCACTGGTCGGTGTGCAGGCCCAGGTTGACCGTGTGCAAGGTCAGCAAGCTGAGCTGGACGCCGCTCAGCGTGCGCTGCATGTCCAGCCCGCAGTGCAGGGGGCCCAGCAGGCAGGGCGCACGCAGCTGCAGGCGCAAGCGGCCCTCGCCCGCGCCGAGCAGGCCGCCCTCGCAGCGCAGGAGGCGATGGACCGTGCGCACCCCGAGCTGACCCGCGCAAGCGAAGCGGCCGCGCAACAACTGCCGGCACTCGAGCAACAGGAAAACCGCATCCGTGCCTTCGCCGATCCACTCAAGCGCATGGTGGAGCTGCAGCGTCAAGTCGAGGTGCTGGTGGAAGAGCAAAAGGTGCGCGAGGGCCGGCACGACGCAATGGATGCGCAGCGGATAGCGCTGCAGGCGCAGGTTCAGGCCGAGGTGCTGAACGGCCAGCAGGTGGAAACGGCGGTGGCCCGCCTGCCAGACCTGCGCCACCGGGTCCACGCGCTGGAACAGCAACTGCAGCAGGTACGCCAGCAGCGCGAGGCGCAAGCCGCGCTGCTGCTGGCCAATGCCAGGGTGGAAACGCAACAGGAACGCAACCGTCAACTTGCGCTGGAACTGAGGCGCGCCGAGGCCGAGCTGGAGCACACCGAGGCGCTTTGGCATGCGGGTCAGGCCGCACGCCTGGCCAGCCTGTTACAGGCCGATACTCCGTGCATGGTGTGTGGGTCGGCCACCCATCCGGCACCGGCCAGCGCCACTGGCGAATGGGTGGCCGATCAGCGCTTGCAGGCGGTTCGCGCGGGGCATCGACAGGCGCAACAGTCATCGCAACAGGCGGCGCTGGCCCTGCAGGCTGCGCAGGCCGAGTGCCAGCGACTGCAGGCGCTGGCCGACCAGCACGCCGGGCGCGCTGCAGGTGGCGTGCGGGCGGGGGATGAAGATCAACGAGCGCAGCCTGAAGATCAACGAGCGCAGCCTGAACATCAACGAGCGCAGCCTGAAGATCAACGAGCGCAGCTTGAGCTGAGGCAGACCCGACTGCAGGAAGACGTCTTGCTGGTCAGCAACGAACTGCGCCGGGCGGAGCAGTTGGCGGGCTCGCAGGCCACCAGTGCGGCCAGGCGCGCAGCGCTGGATCAGCAGCATCGTCAGGTTCAGCAGCAGCAGACTGCTCTGGGGGAAGAACGGAATGCAGGTGCCTTGCAACTTCAGGCGCTGCAGACCGAGCTGCAACTCAATCGCGACCAGGTGCCCGCAGAGTTCGCCAATCCGGATCACACCCGGCAAGTCATGCGCGACCTGCTCGAGCGCAAACAGCAGGTCAGCCAGGCGCTGGCGCAGGCGCAGGCGGCCGAGCGCACTGCGGCGCTGGCCGCCACCACTGCGCAGGGCGCGTGCACGCAGGCGAAGCAACAATGCGCCGAGGCTGCGCAAGCCGCAGTTGACGCCGAAACAGCCCTGAAGCTTGCCCTGGCGCTGGCTGGCTTTGTCGATATGGAAGCGCGCAACTCGGCCGTGCGCGACACGGCGGCCCTGCAGGCATTGGAGCAGGCGATCGGCGAACACGCCAAAGCGCTGGCCGCCGCCGAACATCAGGCCGAGCGCGCGCGCGCGGCTTGTCTGGGACTGCCCGCGCCAGACCTGACGGCACTCCAGCAGGCAGCCGGGCAGGCGCGACAGGGCGATGCGGACGCTGTGCACGCGGCTGGCGAGGCGCAGGCACAGCTTGCCAGCCTTGCCCGGACAGCGCAGGCCCTGCAGGAATTGGCCGCCACCGAAGCTGCGCTCGGTACCCGGCATGCCCTGCTTGGCCGGATTGCCGAAGTCGCTGCGGGCACCAATCCGCGGCGGATGTCATTCCATCGTTATGTGCTGGCCACCATGCTGGACGAGGTGCTCGAGGCCGCTTCGCAGCGTCTGCTGCGCATGAGCCGCAACCGTTTTGCCCTGCAACGGGTGCAGGTGGCGCCGGGCGGCAATGCGGCCGGCGGACTCGATCTTGAGGTGCTCGATGCCGAGAGCAGCACCGCGCGTCCGGTCGCCACCCTGTCGGGCGGCGAGGGATTCCTCGCGGCCCTGGCGCTGGCGCTGGGGCTGGCGCAGGTGGTGCAGTCCTACAGCGGCGGCGTGCATCTCGACACGCTGTTCATCGACGAAGGTTTTGGCACGCTGGATCCGGAAAGCCTGGACTTTGCCATCCGCACCCTGATCGACCTGCGCGCCGAGGGCCGTCTGGTGGGCATCATCTCGCACGTGAGCGAGCTGCGCGAACGGATCGATGCCCGTCTGGAGGTGCGCGCCGGCGGCACGGCACCGCGCCTGCAGCTGACCCTGCCAGGCTGACCCTGCCAGGCTGACCCTGCCAGGCAAACCCTGCCAGGCTGACCCTGCCAGGCTGACCCTGCCAGGCAGACCCTGGCGCCGGTTGCCGCTGGGGCCAGGTTGATTTTTTGTGTCTGGCTGATTTGCTGGCCCCACCGCACCGCACCGCACCGGGTTGCGGCCCGGCGGTCAAGCCATTACCCGCACCGGCATGGTCGCTTCCGTCAGAAAGGTGCACCAAAATCCGGCGGTGTGGCGGCGTGCAGGGCAGGACGTGTCGCCGGGGTGCACGCAATCTGCTGTTTTCATTCAATTGCTGCAGTGTGCATGGTCTTTGCTTAGAGAAGCAGGGTATATCAGTAATCGAATAATCCCCCCAACTCGACAAGGTCGCGCACATGGCAAGCAATCTGTGGGATTCGCTGGACGTGCATCTGCTGCGGGTGCTGCATGCCCTGCTCACCGAGAACAGCGTGTCGCGCGCGGCCAGACGACTGAACCAGTCGCAACCGGCCGTCAGCGTGGCGCTGCGCCGCCTGCGCGATCTGACCGGCGACCAGCTGCTGGTGCGCAGCCGTAACGGCATGACACCGACCGAGCGCGGTGCCTCGCTGCTGGATCCGGTGCGCATTGCGCTTGAGCAGATCGAGACGATTGCCCTGCGCCAGGTGCGCTTCGACCCAGCGCAGTCACGCCGTAGCCTCAACATCGCCATGCCGGATTACCTGAACGGCATGCAGATCGGCGAGATGGTGCGTCGACTGCACAGCGCCGCCCCGTCAGCGCAGATGATTTTTCATTCGCTCGGCGCGGACGGCGATTACGCCACGGCGCTTGAATCCGGCCGACTCGATCTGGTGATCGGCAACTGGCCCAGTCCGCCGGAATATCTGCGCATCACGCCGCTGTTCGAGGACGAGATGGTGGTGCTGATGCGCGAAGGCCATCCGCTGGCGCAGGAGCCGATGACGGTGGCGCAGTTCCTGGCTGCCGAGCATGTGGCACCCACCCCATACTCGGTGGGGCAGCGCGGCGTGATCGATACCTTTCTGGCACGCGAGCGCCTGAAGCGCAATGTGGTCACGCTGGTGCCGTATTTTCATCTGGCGCCCTGCATGCTGCTCAACACCGATCTGGTATTCACGGCGCCGCGCCGCTTTGCCGAACATCATGCGCGCACCCTACCGCTGGTCACCCGCCGGCCGCCACTCGATTTTCCGGCGGTTCCGTATTACCTGCTGTGGCACGACCGTACCCACTATTCGGACGAGTGCCGCTGGTTCCGGGAATCGATCGTGTCGTCCATGCAGGAAAGCCGGGCCCTGCGCCTGCAGTAAGGGCTCGTCCTGCGCCTGCAGTCAGGCTGTGTTCTGCCCGGTGCTGCGGTCGGTATCTTCCACCAGGGCGCGCAGGCGGAAGCCGGCGATGCGGTTGATCTGCGCCAGCGCCGTGGCAAATTCCACCTCTGGAGTGTTGTGCACCCGTTCCGTCAGACGGGCCAGGATGTCCTGACGCCCCAGCCCGGTTACGGCCACGATGAACGGAAAGCCGAAGCGCGTGCGGTAGGCCGCATTCAGGGTTTGCAATTGTTCGAACTCGGCTTCCGTGCAGGCATCCAGACCGGCGCCGCGCTGCTCGCGCGCCGACTCAGCGGTCAGACCCTTGTGCACTGCTGCCTTGCCGGTGAGTTCGGGGTGGGCGAGGATCAACGCCCGTTGTGCCGAAGCGTCCGCCTTCGCCAGCGTGCTGGCAAATGCATCGACCAGAACCGCCAGGCTGGCGTAAGGACGGTGCTGCCACGCGCCGTCCGCCACCCAGGGCGAATGTTCATAGACGCCGCCAAAGCGCTGCATGAAGGTGTCGTGGTCAAGTGCATTGAGTGCATCGAGCGTCAGCACTGGGGATGGGATGGACACGTGCAACACTCCGCCGAAAGGGATGATCAGGCATCATTGCCCGGCCTTCAGTGTCCTAAATTCGCGCCCGTGCCCGCAATCGGCGCACAACTATAGTGCACTTGGCGAAAACGCCATAACCTGCCCGCCAGGGACGCATGGCGCGTTGCGCGCAAAGACTGGTGCCGAGGCCGGCGATGCAGTCAGCGCTATGGCCGGTGCCCTGGCCAGCGCTATGCCCAGCGCTATGGCCGCGCCCGCATATGCACTATGCGCCGCCGTGCATCGGTCGCCACCGCCTGTTTCCCTATACTCGAGTCCTGATCCGGAGACTATTTACCATGCGCAAGTTGAGTACCCATGTGCTGGACACTGCCCACGGCTGTCCGGCGGCCGGCATGAGCTGGACGCTTCATCGACAGTCCGCCGATGCGGGTCAGGCGCCCGAGTGGCTGGCTGGTGGCGTCACCAATGCCGATGGCCGTACCGACGGCCCGTTGCTGGTGGAACAGGCCCTGCTTCCGGGTGTCTACACCCTGATCTTCCAAGCCGGTAATTATTTCCGCGCTCGCGGGGTGCCGCTCAGCGAGCCACCGTTCGTGGATGAGGTGGTGCTGCAGTTCGGCATTGCCGCCGGCGATCTTTCCTACCATGTGCCGCTCCTGGTATCGCCGTGGAGCTGGTCGTCTTACCGGGGCAGCTGACGATGGATAGCGGGTATCTGCTGGAGGTGCTGGGACTGCTTGGTCGTTGGCTGCATGTGATCGTCGCGATCGCCTGGATCGGTTCGTCGTTTTACTTTGTCTGGCTGGATGACAGTCTGGAGCCGGTGGGGGAGGGCGAAGCCAAGGCGCGCGGCGTGTACGGACAGATCTGGTCCGTGCACGGCGGCGGCTTCTACCATGCGCAGAAATACCCGCTCGGACCTGCGCAGCTGCCCACCAACCTGCACTGGTTTTATTGGGAGTCCTACAGCACCTTCCTCAGCGGCCTGTTCATGATGAGTGTGCTGTACTACGCTCAGGCGCCTGCAATGCTGGCCGATCCCGGAAAATGGGCGGCTACGCCAGCGCAGAGCATCGGTGTGTCGCTCGGGGTGCTGGTGGGCGGCTGGCTGGTCTATGACGCCCTGTGCCGCCTGCTGATCCAACGCACCGTGCTGCTGTTTGCCGCAGTGTATTTTGCCTTCGTGCTGGCGGTGGCCTGGGGCCTGCTGCAGGTATTTCCGGGGCGCGCCGCCTATCTGCATGTGGGCGCCATGCTGGCCACCACGATGAGCGCCAACGTGTTTTTCTGGATCATTCCTGGCCAGCGCAAGGTGGTGGCCTCGCTGCGTGCTGGCGAGCCGCCATCGCCCATCCATGGCCAGCGCGGCAAGCAACGCAGCGTGCACAACAATTACCTCACCCTGCCCGTGCTGTTCTGCATGATCAGCAATCACTACGCGTTCACTTATGGCAGCGCGCAAGCGTGGCCGGTGCTGGCGCTCACCCTGCTGGCTGCCGTGCTGATCCGTCATTTCTTCAATCTGCGCCACAAAGGCCGGCTGGCCTGGCAGTTTCCGCTGACCGGGGTGGCCTTGCTGATGACGGCATTCTGGCTGGCCCGCCCGCCCGGCCTCACGCTCGGCGCCACTGTACCGACACTGGCACAGGTACAACCCGTGCTGGAGGCGCGCTGCGTGCCTTGCCATGCCGCCCAGCCACGGCTGATCCCGGCGCCCCCACTAGGTGTGATGCTGGACACCGAAGCCCACATCCGTACCAATGCGCAGCGGGTAGTGCAGCAGGCCGGCTATGCCAAGGCGATGCCGATGGGCAACGTCACTGGAATCACCGAAGCAGAGCGCCAGTTGCTGCGCGACTGGGCCGCCGGCGGCTATCGTTGAGGCCTCGACCCGGCTGAATGGATTCGCACACGAAACGTATTGTCGGCAGTGCCGGTTCGATACTTACGTATTGAAGCGATGGTATTGGAGCGATCGTGGCGGAGAGGTCGTATCGGTATCGCTGGGGCCCGCGAGGACTGCGGGCCGGGGCTGATACAGTTTTATTGGCAATGACCTTTTAAGCATGGATGTAGGTACGTTCCTCTTCGGTGGAATACCTATCGAATACCTACATTGAGATGTATTTTCATACAGACATTGATCGTTAGATCGCCATTGGGTTCAAACCGGGAGCGGGGCCGTGCGCCAGTACCCGGCGGGATTTTCGAACGCCAGATCGCGACACGCGGAGGGAACCTTTGGGTCTGTTGCAGCAAAAGGAGCGCATTGCCACAGCGGCGAGCCCGACCCAGGTGCCCCGGTGCCCAGCTGACCGGGTGCCCAGGTGCCCAGGTGCCCCGGTGCCCCGGTGCCCAGCTGACCGGGTGCCCAGGTGCCCAGGTGCCCAGGCGCTCAGGTCTCGATCTGATCGTCGGCGAAGTGCAGCGACAGGGTATGCAGCCAGTGTGCTTTCCACGTTTCGTTGCGAAAGCTCGCCTGAAAAGCGTTGCCAAGCACGGTTTCCCACTGTGAGTCGGACCAGGCAAACGCCTCATGCACCGCTGCGAGGTTGGCGTTCAGGTAGCCGCCAAAATAAGCCGGATCATCGCTGTTCAGCGTGACCGGCACGCCAGCTGCCAGCAAGGCCGGCAGGGGATGATCGCGCAGGTCGGGGGTGACCTGCAGGCGCTGATTGGACAGCGGGCACACCGTCAGTGCAATCTGGTTGGCGGCAAGACGGCGCACCAGTGCCGGGTCGTCAATCGCACGCACGCCATGGTCGATGCGCGCCACGGACAGCGTATCCAGCGCCTCCTGCACATACTCTGCTGGCCCCTCTTCGCCTGCATGTGCCACCACGGGTAGACCCAGCGCGCGGCATGCGGCGAATACATCGGCGAACTTGCCCGGCGGGTTGCCGCGTTCACCGCTGTCCAGCCCAAAACCGGCCAGGGCGCCCAGATAGGGCTTGGCCTGCAGCAGGGTTTCCATGGCGTCCTCGGCGCTCAGGTGGCGCAAGAAGCACAGGATCAGCGCCCCTTCGATGCCGTATCGGGTACGTCCCTCGCGCAGGCCGGCCTGCAGGCCGGCAATCACGGTGCCCATCGGCACGCCGCGCGCCGCATGCACCTGAGGATCAAAAAAGATCTCGGCGTACACCACGCCGTCCGCTGCGGCGCGCTGCAGATAGGCCAGCATCAGGTCGTGAAAATCGGCCTCGCAGCACAGCACAGCCGTGCACGCGTAGTAAATGTCGAGAAAGGACTGCAGGCTGTCGAATGCGTAGGCGGCGCGCAGGGTGGCCACGCTGTCGTAAGGCAACACCACCGCATTGCGTTGGGCCAAGGCAAACGCCAGTTCCGGTTCCAGGGTGCCTTCGATATGCACATGCAATTCGCATTTGGGCGCCGTGCGCACACGCTCGGGCAGGCCAAGCTCAGTCATGGTGTTTTCTCCCGTAAAAAAACCCGGCGCGCCTGTTCGGGCGGGCCGGGTGCCGGTCATCGGGCGGGGGCATGCGCCCCCCACCAGATACCCGCCGATGAGGTGCAGCTTACTTGGGAATCGCACCCTCCACACCTTCCACATACACATTCATGCCATGCAGGAAGCCGTCATCCAGGGTTTTGCCAGCGGCGACCAGTTCCTTGCCGGACTGATCCTTCAGCGGTCCGCTGAACGGGTGCAGCTTGCCGGCCTTGATGGCATCGCGGCGCTCTTCCGCCAGCTTCTTAACCTCCGGCGGGGTGGCCGGGCCAAAATCCTCGATGTTGACCGCGCCTTCCTTCACGCCCCACCAGTAGCTGGTGGTCTTCCACTTGTTGGCCAGCACGTCGCCCAGCACCGTTTCATAGATCACCGACCAGTTCAGCACCGAGGCGGCCAGATGCGCCTTGCCGCCGAACTTGCTCATGTCCGAATCCCAACCGAAGGCCATCACGCCTTTTTCCAGCGCGGCCTGCACCACCGCCGGCGAATCGGTGTTCTGCATCAGCACATCGCAGCCCTGGGCGATCATGGCCAGGGCGGCCTCGCGCTCCTTGCCCGGGTCAAACCAGCTGTTCACCCAGATGGCGCGGGTTGTGATGTTGGGGTTGACGCTGCGGGCACCGATGGTGAACGCATCGATGTTGCGAATCACTTCCGGGATCGGGATCGATGCGACCACACCGAGCTTGCCGGTCTTGCTCATCTTGCCGGCCACCACGCCCAGCAGGTACGCCCCTTCATAGGTGCGTACGTCGTAGGTACCCATGTTTTTGCTGGTCTTATAGCCAGTGGCGTGCATGAAGACGGTGTTGGGGTAAGCCTTGGCCACCTTTTCCATCTGGTTCATATAACCGAACGAGGTCGCAAAGATCACCTTGGTGCCTTTTTGCGCCAGGTCGCGGATCACGCGCTCCGAATCCGCCGTCTCCGGCACGTTCTCGATGAAGCTGGTCGACACCTTGCCTGCAAACTTGGCCTCTGCCGCCTTGCGACCCTGATCGTGTGCGTAGGTCCAGCCATGGTCACCGGTCGGGCCGATGTAGATGAAGCCGGCTTTGAGGGGGTCTTCCGCCCGGGCAGACAAGGCCAAGCCACCGAGCAGGGCGGTGGTGGCAAACATTCGCAACAGGGACAGGCTTGCAGAGCGAGGCAGGAACAAGGCCATGGACTTCTCCAGGTTGGCAAGGCCACAAGGGCCGGAAGGGTATTGCTGCACTGTAACAAGCTCCCCCGCCGCCGGCCATCCGGGAAACCGCATGGGGATTATTCGGTTCCAGACACGCTCAAAGGGGGTGCGCTCTGGAACAATGGGGGAACTTTGTAATATCTGGGGTGGCTGGATGATGTCGGAGCTGATGCATGATCCGGACACGGGTGACCGCGTGCCGCCCGCCGATGAACTCCCGCCGGTGTGCGCCGACGCCCCCGCGCTGCTGCGCGCCGACGACCAGGCGTCGCTTCGCGCCGTGTTTGCGCTGGCCGCGCAGGCGCGTGCGCAGGGCCGCCATCCCTTTGCGGCGCGCGTGCTGGCTGCCGACGGTACCCTGTTGGCCGAGGCGATCAACCATTCCATGCCCCCGGAAGGCGACCCTACCTGCCACGCCGAGCGCATGGCAGCGGCGGTGGCCGCGCGGCTGGCCACTCCGCAGCAACTGCGGACTGCCACCCTGTATACCAATGCCGAACCCTGCGCCATGTGCGCCGGTGCGATTTATTGGTGCGGTATCGGTCGCGTGGTCTACGGACTGTCTGAAACCGCGCTGCTTGGCTTGACCGGCAACCACCCCGAAAACCCCACCCTGTCCTTGCCATGCCGGCAGGTGTTTGCAGCCGGTCAGCGTCCCACCGAAGTGGTCGGACCCTGCCTGCAGGACGAGGCGGCCGTTGCCCAGCGCGGGTTCTGGCAGGGGGGGGCGCACGCCGGATGAGCGCTACCCCGATCCGTTTCGTATTTCGCGGCGCGCTGCATCAGGTCAGCGATGTGGCCAGCACCACCACGGTGCTGGAATGGCTGCGCCTGCAGGTGCGTGCAATGGGCACCAAGGAAGGCTGCAACGAGGGCGACTGCGGCGCCTGCACGGTGGTGATCGGCGAACTGGATGTGGACGCCCCGGGCGGCGTCTCGCTGCGCGCCATCAACGCCTGCATCCACCTGCTCGCCATGCTCGACGGCAAGGCGCTGTTCACCGTGGAGGATCTTGCTGCGGCTGACGCGCCCCTGCACCCGGTACAGCAGGCCATGGTGGACTGCCATGGCGCGCAGTGCGGCTTCTGCACACCGGGCTTCGTGATGAGCCTCTACAGCCTGTATGAAAACCGCCAACAGCCCCCCGATCATGGCGAAATCTGCCATGCGCTGGCGGGCAACCTGTGCCGCTGCACCGGTTACAAGCCGATCATCGCGGCGGCACTGCTAGCGTGGCAGCAGCCGTCGCAACGCCTCGACCGCAGTGGTGTGCACGCTCAGCTGCAGGCCATCGCCCAGCGGCCGGACCTCGATTATCAGGCACCTGCCAACGTCGGCGCAGGCCGGGTGCAGGCGCCTGCCACGCTCGCTGGGCTGGCGCAGGCGCTGGACGCTGCGCCGAAAGCCTGCATCCTGGCCGGTGCCACCGACATCGGCCTGTGGATCAACAAGCAGGGCCGTCACCTGCCGCATCTGATCCATCTCGACCGCGTACCCGAATTGCAGGCCATCACGCAGTCGGCCGATGGCGCCCTGCAGATCGGTGCCGCCGTCACCCATACGCGCGCCTGGGCAGCCCTGGTCGCGCAGGTACCGGCGCTGGCGGATCTGGCGCGCCGCTTTGCCGCCCCCACCGTCTGCAACGCCGGCACCCTGGGCGGCAATGTGGCCAACGGTTCACCGATTGGCGACGCCATGCCAGCGCTGCTGGCGCTCGACGCCACGCTGCTGTTGCAACAGGGTGCCGGAACCCGCGAAGTGGCACTGGCCGATTTTTATCTGGGCTATCAGCGCAGCGTGCTGCAGCCGGGTGAGTTCCTGCGCAGCATCCACGTGCCGGCACTGCCGACGTCAATGTCGATGCCAACGTCGATCCCGAGTGCGGCCGGGGCGGCGCAATCCGCCGGCCTGCCGGTCCAGGCGGCGGGCCTGCATGTGCAGGTGGCGAGCTACAAGGTGTCCAAGCGTGCCGATCAGGACATTACGGCCGTCTGCGCTGCCTTTCGTATCGAACTGCAAGAGGGGCGTATCGTGCAGGCGCGGGTGGCCTTCGGCGGCATGGCGGCCACCCCTGTGCGTGCGCGCCAGTGCGAAGCCGTGCTCGGCGGGGCCGCCTTCACCGCCGATACCCTGCGCGCGGCGCAGCAGGCCTTGCACGCGGAACTTACCCCGATGAGCGACCTGCGTGCCAGCGCCGCTTACCGGCAGCAGGTGGCCGCCAACCTGCTGGCGCGCTTCTGGCTGGAAGTGCAGCAGACGCTGGGAGGTGCCCCCGACAACGATGGTCGGGCGGTGCGGCTGGATCAGGTCGAGGCCAGCGCATGAATGCTCCGGTGACGGCGTCAGTGATCGGGGTGGCCAGCGCACACGAGAGTGCCGAGCTCCACGTCAGTGGTCGAGCCACCTACATCGACGATCTGCCCGAACCGCACGGCACGCTGCAGGTAGCCCTGGGACTGAGCAGCATTGCGCACGGTCATCTGCGTGTGCTCGACCTGAGCGCGGTGCGCGCGGCCCCCGGGGTGGTGGCGGTGCTCACTGGTGCCGACATTGCCCATAACCGTTCTGGCGCGATCATTGCCGACGAGCCGATTCTGGTCGACGACCTGATCCAGTTTCATGGCCAGCCGCTGTTTGCCGTGGCTGCACTTACCCGCGCCCAGGCGCGCGCGGCCGTGCGCCTGGCCCGGGTCGAAGTGGAGACCCTGCCGGCCATCCTGAGCGTGGCGGAAGCCCGTGCTGCGCAGCACTTCGTGTTGCCGCCCGTGACGCTGGCGCGCGGCGCCGCCGAGGCAGCGCTGCAATCGGCGCCCCACCGGCTGTCCGGTCAGCTGGCGCAGGGCGGGCAGGAACATTTCTATCTGGAAGGGCAGGTCTGTCTGGCGCAGCCGCGCGAGCAGGACACCCTGCACCTGTGGTGCTCCACCCAGCATCCCACCGAAATGCAGCATCTGGTCGGTCACGTGCTGGGATGGTCGGCGCACCAGGTCAGCGTGGAATGCCGGCGCATGGGCGGGGCCTTCGGTGGCAAGGAGTCGCAGTCGGCGCAGTGGGCCTGCATCGCTGCGCTGCTAGCGGTCCGCACGGGCCGGCCGGTCAAGCTGCGGCTGGATCGCGATGACGACATGCGCGCCACCGGTAAGCGCCATCCTTTCCTGAGCCAGTGGCAGGTGGGTTTTGACGATCACGGGCAGATCCTGGGCCTGCAGGTGGAACTGGCCTCCGATTGCGGGTTCAGCGCCGACCTGTCCGGTCCGGTCAACGATCGCGCCCTCTGTCACGTCGATAATGCCTATTTTCTCGATGCAGTACAGATCCGCAGCCTGCGCTGCAAGACCCACACTGTGTCGCACACGGCCTTTCGCGGTTTTGGCGGACCGCAAGGCATGCTGGTGATCGAGACCGTGCTCGATGACATTGCCCGTCACCTGCAGCTCGACCCCTTCGATGTGCGGTGCCGCAACTTTTACGCCGAAACGGCGGGCGCCGGTCGTGACACCACGCCCTATGGCATGACGGTGGAAGACAACCTTGCGCCAGCCTTGTTTGCCCAACTGGTGCAGGACGCCAATTACCGCGCGCGCCGCGCTGCGGTGGCGGCGTTCAATCAGGGCGGCGGTCCCCTGCGCAAAGGCATTGCGCTCACGCCGGTCAAGTTCGGTATCTCGTTCAATGCCACCCATTACAATCAGGCGGGCGCACTGGTACACGTGTATGCCGATGGCACCGTGCTGGTCTCGCACGGCGGCACCGAGATGGGGCAGGGCCTGTACACCAAGATCCGGCAAGTGGTCGCGCATGAATTTGGTCTGCCGCTGGACAAGGTGCGCCTGAGTGCCACCGACACCACGCGCGTGCCCAACACCTCGGCCACGGCCGCGTCCAGTGGCACCGACCTGAACGGCAAGGCCGCGCAGGCGGCTGCGCGCAAGATCCTGCAGCGGCTGGCGCAGGTGGCGGCAGGACTGTGTGGTGCCGATCCTGCAGCCGTGCGTTTTGAAGGCGGACGCGTGCGGGCCCAGGGCACGCAGACGCTGGATTCAGGCTTTGCCGAGCTCACCGCGCAGGCGTATCGCGCCCGGGTGCAGTTGTGGGACAGCGGCTTTTACGCCACGCCGAAGATCCATTTTGATCCGGTCACCAAGACCGGGCGGCCGTTTTTCTACTTTGCATACGGGGCGGCCTGCACCGAGGTGGCGATCGATACCTTGACCGGCGAGACGCGGGTGCTGCGTGTCGACATCCTGCATGACGCCGGTCGCTCGCTCAATCCGGCCATCGACATCGGCCAGATCGAGGGCGGCTTTGTGCAGGGCATGGGCTGGCTGACCAGCGAGCAGCTATGCTGGCGTGCCGACGGTGCACTCGCCACCCATGCGCCCTCCACCTACAAGATTCCCACCGCCACCGATGTGCCGCAGGCCTTCCATGTGCAGTTATATGCGCACGACAATCGCGAGGACACCATTCACCGCTCCAAGGCCGTCGGTGAGCCGCCGTTCATGCTGGCCTTGAGCGTGTTTTCTGCCATCCGTGCTGCGGTGGCTGCGGCTGTACCGGGCTTGCAGCCGATCGCGCTGGATGCCCCTGCCACCCCCGAAGCCGTGGTGCGCGCGCTCGGTGGACTCGAGCGTACCGATCCTGATGCGGTTGGCCGCCCATGATGCGCGCGTCAGTCAGCAGCCAGGCCTGGTGGCAGCGTCTGCCGGAGTGTCTGGCCGCCGGACACGACGCCGTGCTGGTAACGGTGGTGCGTTCGTCCGGCTCGGCGCCGCGCGACGCCGGTGCCACCATGCTGGTGGAGCTGGCATGCAGCACCGATACGGTGGGCGGCGGCAATCTGGAATTCGAAGCGATCCGCGCCGCGCGGGAACTGCTGCGCCAGCAGTTGGCAGATTCGACCGCAACCGCGCAGGCCAGTGCACCGGATGCCCTGCTGTCGTACACCCTCGGTCCCGGGCTGCGCCAGTGTTGTGGCGGCGCGGTCTGGTTGCTCTATGAAGTGGTGAAGGCCAGCACTGAAGCCGTTGCCAACTGGCAGCACTGGTCGCAGGCACTGCTGCGCGGCGAGCGGCTGCTGCGCAACTGGACGCCACGCGCCAGCGCCAGCTGCTGGCGTGCGCTGGCGGCCGGCGAGCGCCAGCAGAGCCAGCTCGTGCAGGGTACCGCCCGCCTGGGCACGCCGGGGAATGGGCAATCCGCGGCCTCGGCGGGTACGGCCTGGCAGCAGGTGATCGGCGCGGATGCGTTTTCCCTGCGCCTGTTCGGCGCCGGCCATGTCGGGCGCGCCCTGGTACAGGTGCTGGCGCAGACCGAAGCGCGTCTGCAATGGATCGATCCGCGTCCGGAGATGGCCTTGCCAGGCCACCCCTTCGGCCCCGTGTTGCGCACCTGCGCCGAGCCGCTGGATGCCGTACAAGACGCACCGGCCGGCACCTGGTTTGTGGTGATGACGCACAGCCACACCCTCGACTTTGAGCTGGTCGAGGCCATCCTGCGCCGCCGCGATGCCGCGTTCTGTGGTCTGATCGGTTCGGCCACCAAGGCGGCGCGCTTTCGCCACAACCTGCAAAAGCAGGGGCTGGATGCCTCGCAACTGGCCGGCCTGACCTGCCCGATCGGTATTGCCGGCCTGCACGGCAAGGCGCCCGCCACCGTGGCCATCGCAGTGGCGGCCCAGGTGCTGCAGCTGCGCGAAGCGGCGCTGGCGGGGCAATGGCCCTTGCAGGACTCTCCCTTGATAGCGAGACAACGTTGATGACCCTTGCCAGCACGCCAGACGCCCGTCTTCAGTTGATCGGCATTACCAAGCGCTATCACGCGCTGGTCGCCAATGACCAGATTTCCCTTACCGTGGCCCCCGGCGAGATTCACGCCGTGCTGGGTGAAAACGGGGCGGGCAAAAGCACCTTGATGAAGATCATCTACGGTGCCGTGCGTGCCGATGCCGGTCAGATGTTGTGGAATGGCCGCCAGGTGGAGGTGGCCAGTCCCGAGGCCGCGCGCCGGCTGGGTATCGGCATGGTGTTCCAGCACTTCTCGCTGTTCGAGACGCTGAGCGTGGTCGAGAACATTGCGCTGGCGCTGGAGGGGCCATTCAACCTGGCCGCCCTGGCCGAGCGCGTGCGATCGGTATCGACCCAATACGGTTTGCCGCTCGATCCCGGTCGGCTGGTGCACAGCCTTTCGGTGGGGGAACGCCAGCGGGTGGAGATCGTGCGCTGCCTGCTGCAAAACCCGCAGCTGCTGATCCTGGATGAGCCCACCTCGGTGCTCACCCCGCAGGCGGTGCAAAAGCTGTTCGAAACCCTGCGGCAGCTGGCGCGTGAGGGCGTGTCGATCCTGTATATCAGCCACAAGCTGCACGAAATCCAGAGCCTGTGCGACCGTGCCACGGTGATCCGCTCGGGCCGGGTCACCGGCCATGCCATTCCGTCGCAGGAAACGCCGGCCTCGCTCGCCCGCATGATGATCGGCCGTGAACTGCCGCACACCGAAATGGCCCCTTTCACCGGAACACCGCATACCGTGCTGCAGGTGGACGCGCTGTCGGCGGCGTCGCCCGATCCGTTTGGCACCGCGCTCGAT
The DNA here is from genome assembly GCA_903893215.1 of uncultured Ferrovum sp. GTDB lineage: Bacteria > Pseudomonadota > Gammaproteobacteria > Burkholderiales > Ferrovaceae > CAIVHB01. Next base: position 47,423 of record CAITLJ010000052.1, read on the forward strand.
GCCGTGTCCCTGCAGGTGCAGTCCGGTGAGATCCTGGGCATTGCCGGTATTTCCGGCAACGGCCAGAACGAACTGATGGCGGCCCTGTCCGGCGAGGCCCCGGTGGCGTCGGCCGCCGTAAAGCTGGAAGGGCGTGCGATCGGCCATCTGGATGCCGGGGCACGGCGCGACCTCGGGCTCGGTTTTGTGCCGGAGGAGCGGCTGGGGCGCGGTGCCGTGCCCGCCATGTCGCTGTCGCGTAACGCCCTGCTGACCGCGCACCGGCAGGGCATGGTCAATTACGGCCTGGTGTCCTACACCCGTGCGGCCGAATTTGCGCGGCAGGTGATCGCCCGCTTTGGCGTCAAATGCGGTGGCGAGCAGGCCCTGGCGCGGTCGCTGTCGGGGGGCAACCTGCAGAAATTCATCGTTGGCCGCGAGATTGCACAGAACCCCAGGCTGCTGCTGGTCTCGCAGCCTACCTGGGGGGTGGATGTGGGGGCGGCTGCGCAACTGCGCCAGACCTTGGTCGACCTGTCGCGCCAGGGCGTGGCCATCCTGGTGGTATCCGAAGAACTGGAAGAACTGTTCGAGATCTGCGACCGCATTGCGGTGCTGGCAGGTGGTCGCCTGTCGCCGCCGCAGCCACGCGCCGCCTGCAATGCAGAAGCAATCGGCCTGCTGATGGCCGGCCCGCAGGCGGCATGATGCGCATGGCCGCAGCCACTGCCGCCGTGCGGCCAAACCCCGCCGGGCGCGTGCCCCTGTCCCCGATCGCCATGATCCCCCTTGTGCTGCACGCCTCAGGAATCCGCCATGCATTTGCTTGAACCTCGCGCCGAACCGTCCCGCACCCTGCAGTGGGCTGCACCGCCGCTGGCCATCCTGCTGATGCTGCTGGCAGGCTCGGTGCTGTTCCTGCTGCTGGGGCGCGACCCGCTCGAAGCCTTTCGGGTGTTTTTCATCCAGCCGCTCGAAAGCGGTTACGGCTGGAGCGAGTTGCTGCTCAAGGCTGGCCCGCTGATCCTGATCGCCGAAGGGCTGGCGATTGGCTTTCGCGCGCGCATCTACAACATCGGGGCGGAAGGGCAGCTGATTTTTGGCGCGGTCTGCGCCGGCGGTGTGGCAATTTATGCGCAGGGTCATGAAGGCAGCTGGACCCTGCCGCTGATGGTGCTGGCGGGGGGGCTTGGGGGCATGTTCTGGGGGGCCATTCCAGCCTTGCTGAAAACCCGTTTCAACGCCGAGGAAACCCTTACCACGCTGATGCTGACGTATGTGGCCAACTTCCTGCTGTCGTGGCTGGTGCACATCCCCTGGCGCGATCCGCAGGGCATGAACTTTCCGCAGAGCGTGATGTTTTCTGATGCGGAACTGTTTACCCCGCTGTTCGAAGGCAGTCGCGTCAACACTTCGATCTTCATGGCCGTGGTGGCCGTGCTGGTGTTCTGGTTGCTGGTCAAGCGCAGCTTCCTGGCTTTCAGGCTGGAGGTGGGCGGACAGGCCCCCACCGCGGCACGCTACGCCGGGTTTTCGGCGCAAGCCACGGTCTGGGTCAGCCTGTGCGTGTCCGGCCTGACGGCGGGCCTGGCCGGAGTGGGCGAGGTGGCCGGGCCGATCGGCCAGCTCAACCTCAACCTGTCGCCCGGTTATGGGTATGCCGCCATCATCGTGGCCTATCTGGGGCGGCTGCACCCGCTGGGTATCGTGTTGTCGGGCCTGCTGATGGCGCTGCTTTACCTGGGTGGCGAAGCGGCGCAGATGAGCCTGCAGTTGCCGGCTGCCATCACCGGTCTGTTCCAGGGCATGTTGCTGTTCTTCCTGCTCGGCGCTGACGCCTTCATTGAAAACCGGTTTCGCTTCCTGCGGAGAGCTGCATGATGGATCATCTGACCCCCATTCTGGTCGGCACGCTGGGCGCCGCCACACCGCTGGTGCTCGCCGGCCTTGGCGAACTGATCACCGAGCGTTCCGGGGTAATGAACCTGGGCGTGGAGGGCATGATGCTGATCGGTGCGATTGCCGGCTTTGCCACCGCGGTCGGTACCGACGGCAGCGTCATCCTCGGCTTGCTCGGCGGCGTGGCGGCCGGTGTGCTGGCCGCCAGTGCCTTCGCCGTGCTGGCCCTTTCGCTGGCTGCCAACCAGGCTGCCTGCGGACTGGCGCTGACCATTTTTGGGGTGGGATTGTCAGCCTTCATTGGCCAGTCGTACGTCAGTCACAGCCTGGCCGGACTGCAGCCATGGGCCATTCCCGTGCTCTCCGATGTGCCGTTTGTCGGACCGATCCTGTTTCGTCAGGACCCGGTGGTGTATCTGGCCTTTCTGCTCTATGTGCTGGTGGCGTGGACACTGGCGCACACCAAGGTCGGGCTGCTGCTGCGCGCCGTGGGTGAGTCGCCGGAGGCGGCGCACGCCATCGGCTATCCGGTGCTGGGCATCCGCTGGCTGGCCACCCTGACGGGTGGCGGTTTTGCTGGTCTGGCCGGGGCGTATCTGTCGATCGTCTACACGCCGCTGTGGGTGCAGAACATGACCGCCGGCCGGGGATGGATTTCGGTTGCGCTGGTGGTGTTTGCGGCGTGGAAACCCACCCGCCTGCTGCTCGGGGCCTGCCTGTTTGGCGGAGTCACCATCCTGCAGTTCCATGCCCAGGGACTGGGGCTGGATGTGCCGGTCGAATTGCTGGCCGCCTTGCCGTATCTGGCCACCATCCTGGTGCTGGTGCTGATCTCGCGTGACCGCAACCTGCTGTTGCTCAACCTGCCAGCATCGCTCAGCCGGCCCTTCCTGCCGGGGCGCTAAGCATGGGTAGTTGCCTGTTGTTGCATGCGGATGTGCTGGTCACCATGGATCCTGCCACGGGCGAGATCCCCGACGGCGCCGTGCTGGTGCGCGATGGCTTCGTGGTCCAGGTGGGCACCAGTGCCGATCTGGCGCCGCTGGCCGACCGCGTCGACGACGTGGTCGATCTGCAGGGCTGTGTGGCCATGCCCGGACTGATCAACACGCACCACCACATGTACCAGACGCTGACGCGCGCCCTCCCGGCCGCGCAGGACGCTGAGCTGTTCGGCTGGCTGCAGGCGCTCTACCCGGTGTGGGGGCGCATGACGCCCGACATGCTGCGTACCGCCACCCAGGTGGCGATGGCCGAACTGATGCTGTCGGGCTGCACCACCAGCTCGGATCACCTGTATCTGTTTCCCAATGGCTGCCGGCTGGAGGACACCATCCAGGCGGCCGCCCTGCTGGGTATGCGCTTTACTGCCACGCGCGGTGCAATGAGCGTCGGGCGCAGCCAGGGTGGGCTGCCGCCCGATGATCTGGTGGAAGACGAAGCAGCGATCCTGCGTGACATGCAGCGGCTGGTCGAAGATTTTCATGATCCGCGCCCCGGCAGCATGGTGCAGGTCGCGCTGGCGCCCTGCTCGCCGTTCTCGGTCAGTCAGGACCTGATGCGTGAATCGGCGCGACTGGCGCGCAGCCTTGGGGTGCGGCTGCATACCCATCTGGCCGAAAATGGCAATGATGTGGCCTACAGCCGCGAGCGCTTTGGCTGCACGCCCGCCGAGTATGCCGAGTCGCTGGGTCAAGTGGGTCGGCAGGAAACGTCGGCCAGCGGCCGCGCTTGCCGGGGCTGGCAGGGAAGCGGCGCTTTTCGGGCGTGATTCATTGTCTCGATTTCGGTGACCGACGGGCTTAATCGTCCTTAAATCGCGGCACCGCGCCAGCGCTACGGCGCTAGCACGCGCAGTTGGAACCAGCGCGTCGCGCCGCTCGAGGAGGAGCGGGTCGACCAGACCTGTCCCGTCCCGGTGCCGGTCTCGACGCCGGTGCTCTCGCCGCCCGTGCTGATGCCACCCGCGCTCACGCCGCCTGCGTTCATGCCGCCTGCGTTCATGCCGATGCGCGCGAAGGTGATCCATTGCC
>CAITLJ010000053.1 GCA_903893215.1 uncultured Ferrovum sp.
ACCGCCATCTTCAATCCAGCGAGCTTGGCGCTGGTCTTGATACTGCGCTTGGTGAACGCCGCTGCGCGTTCCTCAACCATCACGGCGTCAACCGTGGGAACTTCCAGATTGCGGATTGCAGATTGCAGATTGCGGATTGCGGATTGCCGATTGCCGACTACCGATTGCCGAGTGCCGACTACCGATTGCCGAGTGCCGAGTGCCGATTGCGGGCGGGAAATCGCTTTATCGCATCCGGCAAACTGATCTAGAATGCGAACCGAAAAGGCGCTTAAGAATAATTCAGCGCCTCCGATACGCGCCGTGCGGTGCGCACTGCGTGCCCCCGACCGGGAACCCGCAACATGTCATCGAGCAAGAAGGTCAGCCTGCTGCGCTGCCCGCGCCCTCCCCTCGCGTTACCGCTGTTGTGCGTGGCTGTCGCCCTGAGCGGCCACCCACATCGGGCGCAGGCAGAAAGCAACCTGGGTGGCGACCTGAACATGATCGGTCAGATGCATGGAGGGGTGAATGCCCCTCTATATCTTGACGGCAGCAGCAGCGGCACCCACAACGGCGTCGAATCCCTCACGTCGCTTCGCGAAAACTCGCACTCCGTCGTTGCCGGGCTCAATCTGGGCTACCGCCCTGACAAACACGATGAATTCTGGATCCGTCCGGAAGCGGTGAGCGGCATTCCCTTCAGCAATGCCACCGGCCTGGCGGGATTTCCCAACATCGACATGCAGAAATTCATGACGGTGAGCCCAACCGTTTATCTGGCGCAGGTGTTCTATCGCCACACCCTGGACCTCGGTGGCGCAGTCGATCCGGTGGCGGGCGATGGCATGCAGTTCGGGGGCGAAGTGACCCATCAGCACCTGAACGTGCAGGTGGGCAAGATGGACCTGCTTACCCTGTTCGATGACAACCGCTGGGGCCACAAAAGTGCCGACCGCTTCCTCAACTGGTGCTTCATGACCAGTTGCGCCTATGACTTTGCGGCCGACGCGCGCGGTTATGCGTCCGGTCTGTTCGCCGAATACCAGTGGGGGGACTGGAGTGTGCGCGGTGGTCGCTTCACCCTGCCCAAACTGCCCAACCAGCTGCCGCTGGATTACCAGCTGTTTCAGCACTACGGCGATAACCTGGAACTGGAGCGGCGTTTCGAGGCCGGTTCGGTAAAGCTGCTGGGGTTTCACAATCACATGAAGCTGGCCACGTATGGCGCGGTGAACGGTGTGCTGGCGCCCATCCCGACGGCAGCCGACAACAACAATCCGAACCTGCCCAATCCGCGCGTGGAGCGCGACAAATACGGCGTTGGCCTGAATGGCGATTACAGCCCCTATCCGCATCTGGGTGTGTTCGGCCGTCTGATGGTGACCAGCGCCAACACCGAAACCGCCGCCTTCACCGATGCCGATCATGCGCTCGCGCTGGGCGTTGTGGGGGAAGGTGACCTGTGGAACCGCCCGTTCGATAACGCCGGGCTGGCGCTAGCCATCAACGCAGCCGGTGGCCAGCGTAGGCGCTACATGGAAGCCTGGCTGCCCTCACTGCTGGTGGGGGATGGCCAGCAAGCAGCGGGCGCGGACTACTATCGCGGACGGTGGTTTGGCCCCACACCCGGTGCGGCCTTCCACTACGGCCGCGAGGTCGTGCTGGAAACCTATTTCCTGCGTGGCATCACCCGAACAACCCACGTCACGCTGGACGTGCAGCGCGTCATCCACCCGGGATACAACTGCGACCGTGGCCCGGTGGACGTGCTGTCGATGCGCCTGCATACCGAGTTCTGATGGAGCTTGACGTGCTGTCGATGCGCCTGCATACCGAGTTCTGATGGAGCTTGACGGGCTGCCTGTGGGGCCCCATCCAATGGATCTGAAGCCCGGCAGCTTGCCCGGCTTGGCTCAAGGGGCCGGATTGGGCCAGCGCTGATGGATGGCTTCGATCGCCTCGCGTACCTCGGCGGACAACTGTAGGCTGGCACTGGCGATATTGCTTTGCAGTTGGGTGATTGAGGTGGCACCGATAATGTTGGCGGTGACAAAATCACGGCTGGTGACGAAGGCTAGGGCGCCCTGGGCCGGATCGATGCCATGTTCACGGAACAATTGCACATAGGCGGCGGCGGCTTGCTGTGTATTGGCCGAGCCATAGCGGGTGAATCGATCAAACAGGGTGAGCCGGGCACCCGCTGGACGCTGGCCGTCCAGATATTTTCCGGTCAGCACGCCAAAGGCGAGCGGCGAATACGCCAGCAGTCCGGCCTGCTCGCGTATGGCGATTTCGGCCAGACCGATCTCGAAGGTACGGTTGACCAGACTGTAGGGGTTCTGGATGCTGGCCACACGCGGCAGGCCAGATTGCCCGGCCAGATGCAGAAACCGCGCAAAGCCCCACGGCGTCTCGTTCGACACCCCGATATGGCGGATCTTGCCAGCCTGAACCAGCGCTTGCAGGGCGGCCAGCGTCTCCTCGATCGGGGTGGTGTCCTCGTCCGCCACATGGCGGTAGCCCAGTTGCCCGAACATGTTGGTGCTGCGGTCGGGCCAATGCAGCTGATACAGGTCAATGTAGTCGGTCTGCAGACGCTGCAGGCTCAGGTCGACCGCCTGGAACAGGTTGGCGCGGTTGAACAGCAGATTGCCGTCGCGCACATGGCTCGGACGCACGGCCGAGCGCGCCGGCCCGGTGGCCTTGGTGGCCAGCACGACATCATGGCGCTTGCCACTGCGCTTAAGCCAGGTACCGATATAGCGCTCGGTGAGCCCCTGCGTTTCGGGCTTTGGGGGCACCGGATACATCTCGGCGGCGTCGATCAGGTTGATGCCGGCGGCCAGCGCAAAATCCAGCTGCGCATGGGCCTCCTGCTCGGTGTTCTGCTCGCCCCAAGTCATGGTGCCGAGCGCGATTTCACTGACCTGCAGGCCGGTGCGGCCAAGGGGACGACGATTCATGGAATTGGACAGCCAGAAAATGAGCTTGGGCGCAGTCTTGCAGGATCACCGGGGCGGGTCAAACCCGCGTTGCGCGCCGACCATCGCCCATCTTCACCGTTGTATCGGCCCTGAGGGCCTCGCATACTGTCGGCAACGCAGAGCCGCGATCGAGCGTGCACGCCCCTGGGTCAATCACGCCTATTGGAATCCGACCCCCACATCAGAATGAGCTTGTCACCCCTTTTCACGCCAGATTTCAGCAACCCCACCCGCAAGGCTGCGGCATACAACGACCTCGCCCGACAGGCGGATGCGCTGTTTGCCGGCGAGCGGGACTGGATTGCCAACCTCGCCCAATTCGCAGCACTGATCTACACGCAGCTACCGGACCTGAACTGGGCCGGTTTTTACCTCGCGCAAGGCTCGACGCTGGTATTGGGGCCATTTCAGGGCAAGGTCGCCTGCGTCAGGATTCCCTTCGACCGGGGCGTGTGTGGCGCCTGTGCGAGCAGTCGCACCCCCCAAATCGTGCCCGATGTCCACGCCTTCGCCGGGCACATTGCCTGCGACGCCGCCTCGGCGTCGGAACTGGTGCTGCCCGTCACGGTGGCAGGCCGCCTGCGCGCGGTATTCGACCTCGACAGCCCTACCCTGGCGCGCTTTGATCAGATCGATGCGCAGGCCATCGGGACGATGCTGACCGCCCTGGTGCGCGCCACGGACTGGGGCCGCGTACCAGACGCCTGACCACGGCTTGCGCTATCTGCGCGAAATCGGTAATCCCCCCGGCGGTATCGTCGGCGGCACGGCGCGCGATTACGGAGACTTTCCAACAAGAAATCGCTGGTTAGATAACCCAACAAGCCCCTTCTGTCAGCATAGTTGTCACCCCCTGTTGTTGTAGTTTTATACAATTCAGGGGTGATGCTGAGGTGAGGAATGTCGAGGTATTCGAAGGAAAAAAGGGAGCACGCCATGTCACTGATGTCGCCGCGGAACAATCTGCCGGTGGCCGAGGTGAGCGCGCGCACGGGCGTGGCCGAGCCGACCTTGTACGCATGGCGTCACCAAGCCCGTACGAAGGGGCGTGCTGTAGCCGTCGCGTCGCTCGCGCGCTCTAAGCTGCGCCCTAACTCGATGTGTGTCCGGGCCGACGCAACCGAGGCGCTGCTAACATGCAGCCAAGTCCGGCAAGCAAAAGCGCATACGTGGTGGGTTCTGGCACTGGTGTGGTGGAACCGAACAACGACGCAGCCAAGTAGCTCGGTGCATTTCCTGGTGCCGCTGTCGTTGCCCAGCCATACGAGGCGCCAGCCTCGCCCTTTGCCACCAGGATGTAGTCGGTATTCGGGGTGAGTTGCCAGTTGAGGCCGCTGGCTGGCGATGAAAGCACATCTGACGCCACTGCGGTAGCGGGCGCGGAAAGCGTTACGAAGGTATTGGCGGCGAGCAACGGGCCAGGGTCCGCAGCGTAGAGTATGTAGTTGCTGTTGGGGAACGGGCCAGCGCTGAAGGGTTGTACGGCAAGAAGTCCGACATCAATCGACGCGCCAGGACTGCCGGAGAGGCTTCCAGGGAAGGCGAAGTTTGCCAAGTTCAGGGAAAAGGACTGAAGGTAGCTATCGGACCCAGAGTTGAATACGAGTCCGACAGCCTGATAGCTGAAAGCAGGAAAAGATAGCATCGGACCAGCATTCCAAATTGTCATGCTTAACACCCCGCCGCAGATGGTGGCACCAGGTGTGCACGTCACGGGGGCCGGAGCTTGCTGGCTGTAAATGACGTCAAGCGCCGCGAACGCGCTTAACGACGCAAAAAGACAACTCGCTGCGCCAAGAACAATCGCAAACTGAGACTTCAATCGAACGGTCATAACGATACCCCAGAAATTTGAATGCGAGGCTAGGCTGAGCCGAGAAAGCGCCATGCCGGCGAAGTTACTAACCGACGGCAACCAAAATCCGGCGCAACGGTTGTCGGGGCACACGCGGTCGGGTATGCCGCGCGGGCGTATTTCGTGACAGACAGGCCACCCATGCTTACCGCAGTCTCAGGCTGCCAATGCGGTGCGCCGAAAGCGCCGAGCCACCGCAATGCAGGCCAACCCCGCCAACAGCATTGCCCAAGGCCCTGGCTCCGGCACGGGCGACAACGTCAGCGTGCCGCCGTTCAGGTTGGCGCTGCCACCCGGGGAGATTGTAAGGGACCCGCCGCCCACGACAATCTGGGTCGGAGGACTTCCGACGCTCGAAGTCAACGTCGCACCTGACCCGACCGACACCGTGGGCATCTGCCCGAATGAGGCCGCAGCGAAGGATACGTTCGTGCCAACCAGCGACGCCAGGTTGCCGAGGGTGATGGACGTGCCCGCGATGAACTGGATGTCAGGTGCGGTTACGGTGATGTTGTCCAGCGACAACGCACCCAGCGCAGAAAGCGTGATGCTCGTGTCCGCAGAGAGTACGCCCCCGCTGAACGAGAAATCACCTGAGCAGCTGAGGGCCAAGGTTGACGTCCCGGAGACGGTCTCGGTGCCAGAGCACACGGTGCTTTGAACATTTACCAAGTCCGCGGCCATTGCCAAGGGCGGTGCGACCAAAAGTACAGAAGCGACAAACAAAGGCTTTAGCATGGCGGGTCCGGAAGGCACTGCGGGTCGGCGAAATTTACCAACTCAGCGTACCACGATGCCGGGATCACCTTGATGACATGGCTGGGCCACTTTCTTGGTCCGTTTGGCAGGGGCCGCCAGAGTCGCCATGAGCCAATACCCCTGGCAGCACAAGGGCAGACCTGGTTGGGTTCTCTAATCCGCCCCGTTCTGGTTGGTTTGTCTCCGTCATCGCGGCACGGCGCACATAAAAAAATCCCTTGCCCATTGCGGAAAGGGGGTCACCGTAGTGGTTGACGAAGTTCGGGGCCTGGGCATACTGCCGTCGATACCAAAGTCTAGACGCCAGACGGAAAGGTTTCGGGGGCCTCTGCACTGGCCTGCCCGACGGTCTGATCGAGCGGCTCCAGCGCGCCGGTTTCGTCGAGGTGGATCATGGCATCGAACTGCTGGTCCAGCCGGGTCTGAAAGTAGTGACTTTGCCGCTTGGTTTGCGGCGCATAAATCACGCCGATGGCGCGTTGCAGCCGAGGTGCAGACACCAGTGCCCGCAGCGTGGCGTCAGTGCGCAGAGGCAGCAGGAAGCTTGCCACGCCGGTCTGGTGAAACACGTCTTCCCAACTACCGGGCAGACCCGGACGCACTGCCGTGCGTTCGCCCGGCTGGTCCCAGGCGGTGGCTGCCCGTACCCAGCCATGATGGGTGCTGAAACCTACCAGCACGGACTGGGTTGCGTACTCTTCACGGATCAGCTGGCCAACATTCCATTCGCCGCGCTGATGCATCGCGGTGGCCGTGGCATCACCCAGATGCGAATTGTGCGCCCACACCGCAATGCGCGGCGCGGCGCCACTGCTGGCCAGATGACGATCCAGTGCCAGCAGGGTATCGGTCATATGACTGTCGCGCAGGTTCCAGGAAGACACCCGTGCCTTGAACATGGTGCGGTAGTAGGTCTCGGCGTTGTGCACCAGACGCGCATTCTGCTCTGCGCAGAAGGCTTCGTCGCGCGCCATGCCGAGCGCAATCGGCACATGTGCCGCGCGGATGGCAAGCTCACGCAGCACCTGTACCACCTGCTCCTCGCAGCTGCCGCGCAGGCCAAAGCTGGCGGCATAACCATACGCCTGCGCGTCTTCAGCCGCATGATCGAAGCACGCATAGCGCGTGCGGGCGCGCTGCGCTGCGGCGGGGTCCACGCGGTCCAGATAGGTCAATACCGCCTGGATCGACCCGAACAGGGAATACAGGTCAAGCCCATAAAATCCCACCTGCTGCGCTGGCGAAACCGAAAGGTTGTGCAGACGCAGCCATTCCACGAACGCGGCCACCACCGTGTTGCGCCACATCCAGACCGGAAAGCGGAGGAAGCCGGACAAGGCCTCCCTGGCATTGGCATCCCCCGGCAAGCCATGCACATAGCGATTGACCCGCCAGGCATCGGGCCAGTCCGCCTCCACTGCGACCGCCGTGCAGCCCTTCTCGAGGATCAGCCGCTTGGTGATATCCACCCGCTCCTGATAGAACTCGGCGGTGCCATGCGAGGCTTCCCCCAGCAGAAACAGTTGGGCGTCGCCAATCAGCGCCATCAGGGCGTCATGACGCGACGGCCCATCCGCAAGTGGTTTCAGGCGCGCACGCAGACGGGCCAGCCAGTCCGGCGCGACGGCCTCGGGTAGTGCGACAGATAACATCACTTCGCCACCGCTAAAGCGACCGTCGTCGCTGTCGCTGATCCTGTGGCTGACGCCCGCCATTGGCGCGGCCGGTTGAAACAACGCTGTGCATGCATGATGACACCTCCACAGACAAGCTCGCACCACGACGCGCCGGCGTCTGTGTGGTGTCCCGCGCAGGCTTTGCCTCCCCAAAACGTGCCCGATGTCCATGCCTTTGCCGGGCAACGTCGCGCTGAAGCGCAAATATTTCCGAAGCCTTGACGATTGCTCTTTATGGGAGAATACTCTTTATCACAGAGTACTTTCCCACCACCCAAAAGAGTACCGCCATGAGCATCACCCCCGAAGAAGCTGCAGCCGCCCTGCAGGACATCAACACGACCCACACACGCAGCGCCACCCTGAGTGTCTATGCGCGCTTCGCGCCGTATCTCATCCTGTGGGGTGTGGTGTGGTTTTTAGGCTACGGAGCAAGTGCGCTGCTGTCCGAAGGTCAGGCCGGCCTCGCCTGGCCGCCGCTGGTGTTGCTGGGATCCTTCGGCAACTGGCTGATCACGCGCCGCCAGACGCCAGACCATGGCGGATGGCGCTATGGCGCCATCTTCCTGTTCATCGGTCTTTTCGTTGTCTCGGTGTTCACGATCTTCGCGCCGGTTTCGCCGCGCCAGTCTGCCGCTTTCTTTCCGCTGCTGGTGGCATTGGCCTACCTCCTGATCGGATTGTGGGGGGGCTTGCGCATCCTCATTACGGGCGCCGTTCTTGGTGCCCTTACCGTGCTGGGCTTCCTTGCACTGGGCCCCTGGTTTTACGCCTGGATGGCTGTGGTCGGCAGCGGCTCGCTGATCATGAGCGGCCTCTGGTTGCGGACGGTGTGACATGGCCGCAGCCAACGACCTCATCCACCAGCAGATGCGCCTGCGGATCATGGCGACGCTGAATGCCCTGCACAAAGGCGAAACGATGGAGTTCACGCGCCTGCGCAACATCCTGCAGGCCACCGACGGCAATCTGGGCACCCATCTCAACACCCTCGAGGGAGCGGGCTATCTGGAGATCATCAAGGAATTCGCCGACCGCAAACCACGCAGCCTGATCAGGCTCACGCGGGCGGGCAAGACCGCTTTCGAGGACCACGTGCGCTATCTGCGCGAAATCCTTGAGGGCCCCCCGGCGGTATCGTCGGCGGCACGGCGCACATAAAAAAAACCCCCTTGCCCATCGGGGAAGGGGGTCACCGCGACAATACCGGTCACGTTGATGTACGCGCCGGGCTCGGGGGATCGCAGATCACCGGCAAGCCCGACCGCACCTGCCGGGATCAGTCGTCGCGATCTGCCACGTTACGCAGGGCAAACTTGAACGCGCTGGGTGCCAGGATCGTCTTCTCGCCCGGGTACGGACGGCTGAAGTTGGTGGCCATGTACCAGTTGTAGTGGTTGACGAAGTTCGGGTCCTGCGCATCCGGCTTGTTGCTCTGACCGGCAAAAACCTGATTCTTCTTCTGGATCCAGTCGGCCTTCAGCTTGGCCAGCCGGGTGTCCTTCAGGGTGGCTGCCGCAAACTTGGTTGACGTGGTGTTGGATGCCAATGCCACGCCCTGATCAAGCGGAATCGTCGGTGCCAGGTGGTTGAACGGCGCGAAATTCGAGGCGGGTGGCTTGCCCTTCACGAAGGCGGTGGTCATTGGCGACGCGGTCAGATCGAACTGGTTGGTCGGTGCAATCCCGAGGATCTGTTCGATCGTGCGGGTCATGTTCACCTGGGTGTAATAGGTGTGGTCAGTGGCCCCGCCCTGCACCGCGTAGGGACTGATGATGAAGCCCGGGCTGCGGTGACCGTCAACGTGGTCGACACCGTTCTGCGCGTCGTCTTCTTCCATGAAGATGGCGGACGAGCCCCACACCTTGCTCTTGCTGATCCGCTCGATGATGCGGGCCACCGCCAGATCGTTGTCAGCCTGCTGGGCCTGCGGCGTCGGAGCGCCGCCAGTGTGGTCACACATGATCCACAGCACCGACAGGTTAGGCACCTTGTTGTCCGCCAGATCCTTCTCGAAATCCTGCAGCCAGAGATCAACGCGGAACTGGTCGGGGATGTTGGTATCGAACTGGGGAAAATTCTTCACCAGATAGTTCGAAACGGCTGGCACGGACGACTCGGCGATGATGGTGTTCTGGTATTTCAGGGTGGGTTCGGCCCCGGATTCAAAGGCCTTCGAATCTTCGTAGAACTGGCGCCATGAGGGCTGACTGGTGCCGGCCGGAGCGATGAAGTCGTTCTCGACGTATTCACCGTAGAGCTTCACCGACAGGCCCTTCTTTGCAGCATTCGACCAGAAGAAGCCATCCTTGGTATAGGCCAGTGCGTCACCTGCGTTGCCACCCGGATAGCTGCGGTTCCAGTCTGGCGACTGAATGTCGTCCGCGTAAGGGGCAATGCTTTCGGAAATCCACTGGTGGCCGTCGGCAGACTGCCGGCTCGGGTCATAAAAATTGTCGAACAGCGGGAAGCGCTGGACCAGGGCATGCGCGTTGGGCGTGAACGGCGCGAACACTGCGAGCGAAGCATCACCATTGCCCGCCTTTACATCCCCCAGAATCTGATCATAGGTGCGGTTTTCGCGGATGATCAGGAATACATGCTTGATCGCCGACGGGTCACCGATTTTAGCCGGCAATGCCTGCGGTGCGGCCTCGTTGCTGCCGCCTGCGGCGGACGCGATGTTTTGCGTCAGATCCCAGTGGTTGTTCTGGTAGACCTGCTCGGTCAGGGTCCGCAGACGACGCTCACTTGGGATCGACACGATGCTGACGGTGCCATTGTCCTGATGCGTGTTGTAGCCTGAAACACCGAAGTCGGTCCCGGATGACTTGCGGGCGCCGATGCCTTTGTCGTTGGCCACTATCAGCGAGCCGGTCGACTTGTCGAGCACCACCGAACTGGGTGCAAAGGCCACCGGGATCATGCCCTGCACCGCCTGGTCTTCTGCGGCTTCCAGACTGACCACCGCGATGGCAT
>CAITLJ010000054.1 GCA_903893215.1 uncultured Ferrovum sp.
ACCACCGTAGGTTTGCGCCTGCGTGAGCAGGTCGCCCAGGGCAGCGCCGAATGGGCGGGTCAGGATGTAGGCTGACCAGAAACAGAGTACGGGGCTGATGCCAGCTCGCCAAAGTCCGCCACTCAGGACAATCAGTCCCCCGAAAATCACCAATCCTCGGGTGAACCCCAGCCCCAGCGCCTCGGTTGCCAAATCCCCGGCAGCAGTCCCCAGGGCGAAGGTACAAAGAATCGCTGCCCAGTAAAACCGCTCGCGTCGCGGGGTCACGATCGAAGTCATGGCCAGCGTGCCTTCGACTCGATGCCAAACCGCAAAAATGATGGTCAGCAAGCCGGCAAATGCCGCGGTGCTGATGTACAGACTGATGTTCAGGCCATCGGTCAGGAGGTCGGTGATCTGTGTGCCGACCACACTGATCGTGACCACGGTCAGCCAGTAGAGCCATGGAGTAAACCGGGTGCTGCGCAGTTGAAAACCCAGCGCCCCTAACAGTAATGCAGCCATGACAGTGCGCGTCAGTCCCTGACCCCAGCCAGCATGGATGGCGAGGAAATCCGCCCCCGTTTCACCCACCGTGGTGGAGAGTACCTTGATGCCCCAAAAGCCCAGTGTGGCCGTGGGGACCTTGTTCCCGGCCGCCGCGCGCGCATCGTACGTCAATCTTTTCAGGCCGTTGTTCGTCATGATGGTGAACCCGCTCTGGACAGGAATGCCGCTGCAGCAGGGTGCAAGGTCTTGAATGTTGACTTTGCACCCTCTGGGGCATGATCGATGCACAGAATACGTGGCCAGACTTAGTCAACACTTAGAATTGGTCACGGCCTGGTTCGTCGCTCGGTTCGGCTCGGCTCCCCTCGGCGCTCGTGTTCAAGGGACCGATGATAGGTGGGGGGGAACTCCGGCCGGCGTCGCCCAGCCGGGGTTTACCGGCGGCTGCCTGACGCTGTCCTTCGTCAGCGGCACGGCCACCAGCGCGACCAACTCGGCATACAGCAGCAGCCAGAACATCACCGGACTGACCGGCAACACCGGCAGCAAGTTTGACCTTTACGTGAAACTGCCGGCGAACGTGATCACCGGAATGTCGGTCGAAACCTTCACACTGTCTTTTGGCGGGGCTGACAGCAACCTGACAGCGTCCAGCTTCAACACCGCGTCAGCGCCGAACCCGGGGAGCACCCAATCGCCGCTGGCTGAATTGGGCATGACCAATGCCAGTGGCGTGGGCGGGTCGGGTTACGCCCTGATTGAAGCCTCTTTGGTGCTGGTATCCGAAAGGGAGACGCAGTATCTGCGTTCATGCCAGCATGCTGCACGAAAGGGGTTATATGCACGCCATCAAGACCGTTGGGAAAAGCGGACAGATCTCGCTCGGCAAAGCGCTGGCCAGAATGGAGTTCATCGTGGAGCAGTTGCCCGACGGCGACATCATGCTCAAGCGCGCAGTGGTAATGCCGGTGAACGAACGCTGGCTCCACGAGCCCGCCATGAAGGAAAAGCTCGCGCGCGTTGAGGAGTGGATGCGCCAGAACCCACCCCGTGATACGGACCTTGAAGCTCTTGCGTCGAAGCTGGTCGGCGGGGCATGACCGAAACGACGCCAAAGTTCACCTTGACCTGAATGCGCCCAGCTTCCAGTCTGACCTGTTCAGCCTCGACGTCACCGAGGTCAAGAAAGTCTTCAAGACCTTCAATAAGCTGCGCGCATTGACCTGGAACGAGGTCTTCCGGGACAAAGGGCTCCACTGGGAAGAGGTCAAGAGCGTCCCGGGCAAATACACCATCCGCCTGTCGCAGTCATACCGCGCCGTGGTCACGGGCGACGCTGGGTGGATGCGCTTTGCGGCCCTTCACCTTGACCACGATGGCGCCTACGGTAAAAAGTGACTCGCCATACCATCGCTTTAGTTGCTTAACGAACGAATGTCGCCGAATTCTGCGGCGACGCTTATCGGGCCGACAACTATTCTGACGCAGGCAGCCGAAGCTGCGGCTGATCTTGCGTCAGTCAAGGCAAAAAAATAAGCCCGATAACCCACTGGATATGGGTTCCGGCCGGCATCGGCCTGTCCGGGTTCATGGGCGGCTGCCTGACGCTGGCTGTCGCTTACAAGGTGGCTCTGCGTCGGGCGAAACCTGCCATCGCCAGGATGCCGGCGATGGTCAAGGCCCAGGTGCCAGGCTCCGGGACAGCGGAAGCCGAACTTGTGAACGTCAGGTTGGTTGTGTTGAACACCCAGTTATTGACCGGGTCGGCCCCCCCGTTTGGCATGGCAACGGTATGGTTCCATAGCGACAACTCGTGAATGGTTGAGCCGCTGACCGATACCACGGTATTGATCAGGCCATCATTCAGTGAGCCCGTCGAGAGCGCTACCCCGTTTGCGTCATAGGCCGTGTAGGTCGAATCTCCCCTGATTCCCGCAGTGCCGGTACCTTGATTGTTGAAAGTGAATGAAACATTGGATACATCGCCAGAAAAGACAAAATCCAGATAGGCAGCGGTCGGATAAACGGAGGTCGGCCCCAGCGAATTGGTAATTCCGGTATACAAGCCAGACCCGGTGGGGTTGGCTTGCGCCACGGCCTGGGTTCCGTTGACATTCTGAAGGAAGACCGATAACCCGTCTGCGCTGAAGGTATTGACAGGCACTGCGCCCGTAAGGCCGGTGAAATCAATGGTGGTGGCATTGGCTGCTGAAATGCCGCAAATCAGGAAAAATGCAAAAGTCGAAAAAGATCTGCTGCTCATGGGGCACCTGTTTGAATAAATAAGCGAGAACACCCTGACTTGCATGATTTGATTGCTGTCGGATATGGCTGAATTCTGCGGCAAGCCGAGTGTGCGCCACCGGGCAATGAATGTACAGATGCCTTGCAGTGAGGGGCAGCGTCTTCATTTTGGCCGAATGTGCAGAAAAGGCGCTTGCGTATGTTCGGTCGGAGGATGGCGTCTGGCTGGTCTTTGCCCAGCCCCTGCGCCTTGGGTCAGGCGCTGAAGTGGACCGCCTCGACCCTGTCACCCTGGGCCAACAGGTAACCACCGGTCTGGTACCAGTCCGGCAACACCCAGCGCTGGCAAGGATGGCCATCCACCGTGTGCACATGGTGGCCGGGACGATGGGTGTGGCCATGGATCAGTCGATCGCACGCAAAACGACGGAACACCTCCACCACCGCTTGCTCGGTCACGTCCATGATGTCTTCGCTTTTGGCGGCCTTGGCCCGGCCACTTTCCGCAGTGGCACCGCGCGCGATGCCGTGGCGCACCTCGATTGGCTGCGCCAGAAACTGCACCTGCCAGGCCGGTTGGCGCACCTGGCTGCGAAATGCCAGATAGCCAGTGTCATCGGTGCAGAGCAGGTCGCCATGCATCAGGATGGTGTCCTGACCGCCAACCGGCAGGCACACGGGGTCGTCGAGCAAGCGGATGCCCGCCTGCGCAGCAAAGGCTTCACCAATCAGGAAGTCGCGGTTGCCGTGCGTGAGCGCCACGGCGCAGCCCGTTCGCGCCAGGGCGGCGATGGCCTGCATCACCGTATTGGCGAGTGACGACGTGCGATCGTCGTCGCCCACCCAGTATTCGAACAGGTCACCCAGGATGAACAATTGGCCCGCAGCGCGGGCCGGCCCAGCCAGGGTGTCCAGAAAGCGCTGCACCTGCGCCGGACGTTCGTCACTCAGATGCACGTCGGACAGCAGCAGGGCGTGCTCGGTCATGCGTGTGGATTCGGGTACGCGTCAGCGCGCCAGTCCGCTCAGCACTCTTCGGCCGACAGGATCACCACATCTTCACGCGGCCAGTCGGCCATGCCCATGCGACTGCCGGTCGCCACGCCCTTGATCTTGTCGACCACGTCCTGGCCTTCGACCACCTTGCCGAACACGGCATAGCCGAAACCGCGCGGGTTCGGTGCCGTAAAGTTGAGGAAGTCGTTGTTGTTCACGTTGATGAAGAATTGCGCCGTGGCCGAATGCGGGTCGCCGGTTCGGGCCATCGCAATGGTGTAGGTGTCGTTCTTCAGGCCGTTGGCCGCCTCGTTTTCGATCGGTGCCTGGGTGGGTTTTTGCGCCCCCTTGGTGTCGAAGCCGCCGCCCTGGATCATGAAGCCCGGGATCACGCGGTGGAACAGGGTGCCCGCGTAATGACCGGCCTTCACATAGGCGAGGAAGTTGGCCACGCTTTTCGGGGCTTTTTCCTGGTCGAGTTCGAGGACGATGTCACCAGCACTGGTTTTCAGACGGACCATGGTTTTTCCTTTGGGGGCTTTGCTGCAATGGGCGGTGGACGCTGCTTCTGCGGCGCTACCGGGAAGGGCGATCAAGGCGGTGGGCACCAGCAGGGTGGCGGCGACCAGCGACAACATCAGACGGCGGACTTGCATGGGACGGAACTCCACAATCAGGGTGGGTAAGGAACCGGTGGCGGGCAGTTTAGCCTGCACGCCTGAAATAGGCCACGGGAACGGACTTCAGTTGCGTGCGGTGCGCAAAGGTTCCACCGCCCCCAAGGGCCAGAAATGCTCATCGACCGCGCCACGATCTTCGCCGCTGCGCACCAGCAACAGATCGGATTCGCCAGGATAGGCATACAGGCTGGCGGCTGCGGTCTGCGGGTTCAGTATGGTTTCGCTGCCCAGTCGCGCCAGGGCGCGGGTCCTGCGGGCTTCGCGTTCGGCGGGATCGATCCACTCCAGCTGGTCCGCGACCAGCAGCACCGTTCCCGGCGCTGACAGCGATGATGCCAGCGCCAGCAAATCCTCGTTGGACACTGCCAGGCAGCCGTTGGTGGAGTGGGGCAACCCATCGTGTTGCCCAGGTGCGGAACCATGCAGCCAGATGCCGGAACCCAGATGGCCTTGCCATTGATCCCACCGGTTGGGGAACTGCAGAGGCCACGCGCCTGCGCCTGCCAGCGGCGGCAATTGGCTGGCGGGCAGCCGATGCCCGAGGCTGTATATGCCCACCGGTGTGCGCTGGTCTCCCGGCATGTGTTTGTGCGAGCCGCGCGCACCGGTGCTCAGGTAGACGTGCCGGGTCAACTGGAATGTGCCGCCGATGCGCTGCAGGACGTACAGCCGCGCCTGTGACACATCGGCGGCGAGCACCGTGTGCACGGTGGGGGCAACTTGCAGCAGGTTGGCGGGCAACCAGCCGGCGGGCGCTGTCGGCTGGCGCTGGGCCGCCAGTCGCAGTGCAGCTTCCTCGCCCAGATCGGCAGGCGGTGTCACCGCGCCGGCGCGCGCACTGGAGCGCTCGACCGGTTCTACAGACGGCAGGCGCCACCCGGCCGCCAGCAGGCCGCGCAGGGTAAGGGCAGGCCGAAAATCAGGGTATTGCCGAAGCAGCGCGTCGAGCTGCGCCTGTGCGCTGACCAGATCGCCGTGTTCGGCAGCCTGCCAGGCATAGGCGGCCAGCGCTTCGGGGCTGAGTGCGCGCGCCGGCACGTCAAGTACGGCTGCTTCGGCGCTGCCGGCGCCAGCCGGTTCTGCCGCGGGCGCACGCAGATTGGCCCAGAAAGCGGTGAGCGCAGCGTATGGCGCAACAAGCCCGGACTGCGCCGATGCGCTGTCGGCGCTGACCAGAATGGCGTCGGCCAGCAGCGCGATCGGGCTCGACATGGCACCTGACCGTGCCGGTACCGGCGCGCCGAGCGTCCACACCATGGTGGCCAGCGCGAGCGAACATGCGCCGCCCAGCCAGCCCATCGGCCCCCGGGGCAGTCGTTGCTTCCAGGACATCAGGCCACCTGTTGTTGAACCATGCAGGGCGTCACTCAGCCGCGCACGCGTTCCTCGACGATCATCCAGTGATCGCCTTTGCGCTGCAGTACCAGCGTCTTGTCGTTTGACGACTTCAGGTTGGTCGAGCTGTATTTTTGCTTGAACGACACCTGCGCCGTGTCCTTGCCGTTCAGTGTCACCTTGACGTCATGCAAGGCGACAGTGATCGGGCCCGGCTTGCCCAGACGTTCGCGGCGCTGTTTTTCCCAGTCTGCGCGGCTTTCGCCGTTGGGGGTCTTGAAGTCGCTGCCGTAGTAACCCAGATACGCTTCCACATCCTTGCTCGACCAGGCCTGCGCCCACATGCGTGCCGTCTCGGCGGCGGACGACTGATCAGCCGAATCCTTGCCGCCCTCGGATTCCTTGGCTTCCTTGGCCGGTTTGGCGGCCGGTGCTGCTGCTGCCACCTTCGTTGCAGCGGCGGCAGCGGAGGCAGCGGCCGAGGTCTCGGCCCGGCTTTCCGGCTTGCTGTCGGCCCGGCTTTCCGGCTTGCTGTCAGCCTTGGCCAACGCGGTGGGCGAGGTGTTGAACAGGCCCTTGATCATGCTGAGTTTGGTGGCTGCTGTGGTGTTGTTTTTGTCGAGTTGCAGCGCCTTGTCATAGGACTTGGTAGCCAGTTTGGCGTACACATCGCCCAGGTTTTCATGCGCCGTGCCATAGCTCGGGTGGGTATGAATGGCCAGTTCCAGCGCATTGCGCGCTTTCTCGTACTGACCCTGCGACGCGTAGATCACCGCCAGATTATTGTAAGGCTCGGGCAGTTCCGGAAACTCTTCGGTCAGCGCGCTGAAAATCTGGATGGCGTCGGCCTGCTTGCCGGTTTCGGTCAGCACGATGCCCTTCAGGAAGCGTCCTTGCGCGTCCTTGGGATGTGCGGCGAGATAGGCATTGGCCTTGTCCAGCGCCGGACCATACGAGCCCGCACTGATCAGCCTGGTGACGTCCTGCAGGTCATCAGCCTGCGCCACAGCACTGCCGAGCAGGAAAATGCTGGCGCTGACGAGGAGGGCGACGGGGCGAAGGAGGGCTTGGACTCTCATGTATACTCGATTGGTTTATTGGTGAAAAGCCAGCAGGGACGCGCAGAAATCATACCGCAAGGTCCGCTGCCGCATAACGAATGCTAAGAATATACAACTCCTTATCTCGGAAAATCGAGCCTTTTGTTCCGCTCGAACCGTCGCACGTGCGCATGTATGTCTGCGGCATCACGGTCTACGACCGCTGCCATCTGGGTCATGGACGCATGATGGTGGTGTTCGACATGGTGCAGCGCTGGCTGGAGGCCAGCGGCTATGCAGTCACCTATGTCCGCAACATCACCGACATCGACGACAAGATCATCGAGCGTGCCGCCTTCAACGGCGAGCCCATCGAGGCACTGACCGGTCGCATGATTGCGCTGATGGACAGCGATTTTGGCGCGCTCGGCGTGCGTACCCCCACCCATCAGCCACGGGCCACGGCCTACGTGCCGGGCATGGTATCGATGATCGGACAGCTCATCGACAAGGGACTGGCCTATCGCGGTGACAACGGGGATGTGTTTTACGCGGTGCGCAAGTTTGCAGGCTACGGCAAGCTGTCTGGCAAGTCGCTGGATGACCTGCGTGCCGGCGAGCGCGTCGACGTGGACACCTTCAAGCAGGACCCGCTCGACTTCGTGCTCTGGAAATCAGCCAAGCCGGGCGAGCCTTTTTGGTCGTCGCCCTGGGGGGCTGGCCGGCCGGGCTGGCATATCGAATGCTCGGTGATGAGCGAGGCCTTGCTCGGGCCGCATTTCGACATTCATGGCGGCGGGCAGGACCTGCAGTTTCCGCATCACGAAAACGAGATTGCACAGAGCGAGGGCTGCCATGGCCATACGTTCGTCAATACCTGGATGCATAACGGCTTTCTGCGCGTGAATGACGAGAAGATGTCCAAGTCGCTCGGCAACTTCTTCACCGTGGCGGATGTGCTGCAGGTGTTCGATGCGGAAGCGGTGCGTTTCTTCCTGCTGCGCGGCCACTACCGCACCCAGCTCAATTACACCGACGGGCACCTGGAAGATGCCCGGCAGGCGCTCAACACGCTGTATACGGCGGTACGCACGCATGGCGCGCTGGCCACCGTGGCGCGCAGTACGCCGGTTGACTGGCAGCATCCTGTCGCGGCGCGTTTCCGTGCCGCCATGGATGAGGACTTCAACACGGCCGAAGCGGTGGCGCAGCTGTTCGAGTTGGCGCGCGAGTTCAACCGTGACGGCAGCATGGCCGACGGCGTGCTGCTGTTCCAGCTGGCCGGCGTGCTGGGCTTTCTGGAGCGCGACCCCGAAGCGTGGTTCAAGGGCGGCAGCGGCCGGGTGGCTGCGGCGGGCGATGTCGACGCCGATCGCGCGATCGACGCGCTGGTGGCAGCCCGGCTGGAAGCGCGCAAGGCGCGCAATTTTGTGGAATCCGATCGGATCCGCGACGTGCTGGTGGCGCAGGGCATCGTGCTGGAGGACGGTGCCGGCGGCACCACCTGGAAACGTACCTGAGGATTGCCCTGCAATGACCAGACGCCCGGGCCAGAACCAGTTGCACATTGTCCGCGGGGGGGGCGCCGGTCTGGCGGGTTGGGGTGCCGGTCGGCGCGGATTGACCCGATGGCTGTCCGGTCTGGCCTTTTTGCTGGGTGGTTGGGTGCAGGTGTTGGGCGGTTCGACCTCAGCTGAATTGCCACGTGCACCGGCAGCCCCAACCCGGCTGGTTGCCACGGCGCCAGCCCGCTGGGTGCAGGCCATTCCTATGCCTGCGGGGGGCGCCGCCGACCTCACCGAACGGGTGCGCGCGTGCGTGGCCTGTCACGGCAAGGAAGGCCGTGCCAGCCCGGGCGGCTATCTGCCACGCATCGCCGGCAAACCCGCCGAATACCTTTACCATCAGCTGCTCAACTTCCGCAGTGGTGCGCGACGGAATGCCGCCATGCAGCAGATGGTCGCGCCGCTGTCCGATGCGTATCTGCACGAGATGGCGGCATACTTTGCCGGCCTTGAAGTGCCTTACCCACTCCCCGAATCGGTCGATGTTCCCGCCGCTGCACTGGCCCGTGGCCGGCGCCTGGTGCAGGACGGCAACCCGGGCGCGCATGTGCCGGCGTGCGCCGCCTGTCACGGCGAGCGCTTGACCGGTCGCCTGCCAGCCATCCCCGGCCTGCTTGGGCTGCCACGCGACTACCTGAATGCCCAGTTGCAGGGCTGGCGGCAGGGACTGCGTCACGCACACAACCCCGACTGCATGGCGCAGGTGGCGACGCGGCTGGCACCAGACGACATCAGCGCGGCCAGCGCATGGCTGGCGGCGCAGCCGGTGCCCGGCGACCCGCATCCGGCACCGGCGGATGGCAAACCTTTGCCCCTGCAGTGTGGCAGTCAGGTGGCCATGCCGGTCAGCGCACCGCCGACCTGGCAGGCCGAAGCGGCGATGCAGTCTGCTGATCCGGTTGCCCGCGGTGCCTACCTTGCCCGGGCAGGCAACTGCGCCAGCTGCCATACCCGCCCAGGGGGGGGGCCCTACGCTGGAGGACGGGCGATCGAGACGCCGTTTGGTGCCGTCTACACGTCCAATCTCACCCCGGATACCACGCTGGGTCTTGGTCGCTGGACCGCCGATGACTTCTGGCGGGCCATGCATGAAGGGCGCTCGCGCGATGGCCATGCCCTCTATCCTGCATTTCCGTATCCCTACTACACCCAGCTTAGCCGGCCCGACAGCGACGCGCTGTTTGCGTGGTTGCGTACCCTGCCATCCGTGTCGCAGGCCACGCCGGCCAACACCCTGCGCTTTCCCTACAACTCCGGGCTGGCGCTGTGGACCTGGCGTCAGCTGTATTTCCGTCCCGGCAGTTTCGTGCCGACATCCAATCGCAGCGCGGCATGGAATCGCGGCGCGTATCTGGTGCGCGGTGCCGGTCATTGCGGCGCCTGTCATACACCGCGCGACCGTCTGGGCGGCGAGCGGAGCGGTCTTGAGCTGGCGGGTGGTGTGGTGTCCGGCCAAGCCTGGTATGCACCTGCGCTGCATCCGGACAATGTGCCGGGACAACCCCCCGTGCTGGATCAGCAGGACATTCGCCTGTTGCTAAGCGGTGGTGTCGCGCAGCACCAGGCCGGCGGTGGTCCGATGGCCGAGGTGATTGCCGATGGAACGGCCTGGCTCACCGACGATGATCGTGCCGCGATCACCACTTACCTTGCCAGCCTGGAAGCGCTGGCCGTGCCCGGTTCGGGCAAGCTGCAAGCCGGCCACCGCATTTATCAGCGTGAATGTGAAACGTGTCACGGTCCAGCGGGCGCCGGGCAGGCGGCACGCTACCCGGCCCTGGCTGGCAGCCGCAGTGTCACCCTGCCCAGAGCGGTCAACAGCCTGCAGCGCGTGCTCAACGGTGGCTATGCGCCCGCCACGGCGGTCAACCCGCGTCCGTTCGGCATGCCGCCGTATCGGCAGAAGCTGAACAACGAAGAGATTGCCGCAGTGACCACTTACATCCGTCAATCGTGGGGCAATGCGGCGGGTGATGTCAGCCCGGACGAGGTCGATGCCTTGCGCTGACGGGCCGCGGTGCCAATGCGTCTTGAGGGAGTAAATAACCGTGATCGTGCGTGACCGGCCTTCGGGCCTGCGACTGTTTTTTGTATTCCGTGGCTCGGTGCTGCAGCGCATCATGGGGGTGCTGGTGGTCAACGTGGTGCTGGCCACACTGGTGACCTGGAGTGATGGCGATATTTACAGCAGGAAGATCACCCTCACCGCGATTCCGTTTACGCTGATCGGCCTGCCACTGTCGATCTTTCTGGGCTTTCGCAACAACGCGGCCTACGACCGCTACTGGGAAGGCCGCAAGCTGTGGGGTGAGATTGTGCTGCGTAGTCGCAACTTTGCGCGCCAGTGCCTCAGCCTGATCGCGCCTGCGCCCGCCGACGGCGACGCGCTGCCCGCCGACGGCGACGCGCTGCCCGCCGACGGCAACGTGCTGTCCGCCGACGGCAACGCGCTGCCCGCCGCACAGCAGGATGTGCGTGTGCGCATGATCCGCCGCATGGTGGCAGTGGCGCACGCCCTGCGTCACCAGTTGCGCGGTACAGATGCCCGCAGCGACCTGCAGCCCTTGCTGATCGGGCAGGAATGGCAGGCGCTCGGCCAGGTCAACAGCATCCCCGACTATCTGATGCAGCGGATGGGACAGGATTTGCAGGCCTGCCTGCAAGCCGGCCGCATCGAGCCTTGTCTGGCCGTCGGCATCGACAACACCCTGTCCGCGATCACCGGGGCAGCGGCATCCTGCGAACGGATCAAGGGCACGCCCATCCCGTTTTCCTACACGCTGATGCTGCATCGCACCGCCTACCTGTACTGTTTCCTGTTGCCCTTTGGTCTGGTCGACACCATCGGATTCATGACACCCTTCGTGGTTGGCATCGTGGCCTATACCTTTTTCGGGCTCGACGCGCTGGGCGACGAACTGGAAGAACCGTTTGGCGATTCCCCCAATGACCTGGCGCTGACGGCCATCTGCCGCGTGATCGAGATCGACCTGCGCGACGCGCTCGGCGAGGCGCATGGACTGGTGCCGTTCACCCCGGTGGATTACTGCCTGATGTAGTCGCGCTGAGCAAGCGCGGCAATGCGCCGGCTGGCCCCTTGTGGGGGTATGCTGTTGCCGGGGCGCAGCAAGGGGGGGCAGGCTGACGCACCGCGCCATCGGGCCAGGCGGCCTTTTCATTCTTTGCCAATTCATGAGCACGCTTTTGCTGAAAGTTCTTCCGTCACTGCTGGTCTTGCTGTTCGTACCCCTCAGCGCGCTGGCAGGCCCCCCCTTCATCACCGATGATCCCGAGCCCGTGGAGCGCCACCACTGGGAGTTCAACAACGCTGTCACGCTGACGCATGACCAGTCCGGCACCACTGGCAGCGCCCCCAATGTCGATGTCAATTACGGTGTGATGCCGGGCGTCCAGTTGCACGTGCAGCCACAACTGGCCTATGCCAGTGCGCCCGGCCTGCGCAGCTTCGGGGCAGGTGACAGTGAGTTCGGCGTCAAATGGCGGCTCACGCCCGGTGCGGATGGTGGCGAGGGCGATGGCGCTGCGGCTGGCAAGGGGGATGACAATGGCGCTGTCGCCATGCCCGGCGACGTTGGCGAAACGGCTGGCAGCGGCGGCTGGATGATCAGCCTGTACCCGCTGCTCGATGTGCCCACCGGCGATGCAAAACGCAATCTTGGCGCCGGTGTTACCAGCGTGTTCCTGCCGGTGTGGTTCCAGCGCACGTTTGGCCGCTGGACTGCCTACGGTGGCGGCGGTTACCGGCGCACCCAGGGCAGCGATAATCGCAACACCTGGGCAGGTGGCTGGGTGATGCTGTATGCGTTTTCCGAGGGCCTGAGCCTGGGCGGCGAGGTGTATGGCAACACCGCAGCCACCTCCGGCGGGCGCGCGTCGGTGGGCTTCAACCTTGGTGGCAGCCTGGCGCTCGCCAGCGACTACAACCTGCTGTTTTCCGCCGGGCGTGGATTGCGCAATGTGGCAGCCACCAACCAGGCCTCGGTCTGTCTGGCCTTGCAGGTATTGCGCTGATCGCCATGCACTTCAGCTTGGATCGCCGGTCAGTTCAGCCAGCTCTGCCTCGCTGAATCCTGCCGCGCGGCGGGCGGAAATATTGAACGGTCCCTTCAGTCGGGGCGCATGGTACTGCGCGGCCAGCGCGTGATAGGTGGATTCCACCGCGCAACCGCGCCCGGCACACAGCCAGCGATACCAGTGATTGCCGATGGCCACATGGCCGATCTCATCCGCCAGGATGCGGTCCAGGATCAGCGCGCCAGCCTCATCACCGGCGGCAGACAGCCGTGCGCGCATCGGGGGTGAGGCATCCAGCCCGCGCGCCTCCAGCGTGCGCGGCACCAGTGCGAGTCGCGCCAGCACGTCGTGCCGGGTGCGGTACGCCATTTCCCACAGGCCATCATGCGCAGCGAATTCGCCGTAGGTATGGCCAAGCGATATCAGGTGCGATTGCAGCAGCCCGAAGTGCAGTGCCTCCTCGCCCGCCACCTTGATCCAGTCCAGGTAGAACGCGGCCGGCATGCCGGCAAAGCGCCAGACCACATCCAGTGCGAGGTCGATGGCATTGGCCTCGATGTGCGCCACGGCATGCAGCAGCGCGGCGCGCCCGACAGGTGAGCCGAACTTGCGTTTTGGTACCCGATCCGGCGCCACCAGCAGCGGCCTCGCCGGGCGTCCGGGTTGGTCCGGGGCCGGCAGGAACGTGCACTGCAGATCCAGTCGTGGTGCCAGACTGTCTGCTGGTTTGGCGGCGAGCGGGATATCCGCACCATCGCCAACCTCGCCAACCCCGCCAACCCCGCCAACCCCGCTGTTTGCGCCTGCGGCCCACAGGCCGCTTGCTGCGTCTGCCAGGGCGGCAGTCAGTGCGCATTTGCGCTGCAGGTCGGGGCACAAAAAAGCCTGCAGCGCCCTGGCACGCAGTTCGCTGCAGGCGGGGGGCTGGGTCACCCCTGGATCTCCCGCGGCACGATCACTCGGGCGCGAAGAATGCCTTTACCTTGTCCATCCAGGACTTGGCACGCGGGTTATGGCTGTCATCGGACCGATTGATGGCATCCAGTTCGCGCAGCAATTCTTTCTGGCGTTCGCTCAGCTTGACCGGGGTTTCCACCACCACATGGCACATCAGGTCGCCGTGGCCAGCACCACGCAAGGCCTTGATGCCCTTGCCACGCAGGCGGAATACCTGGCCGGTCTGGGTTTCTGCCGGAATGCGCAGCTTGGCGTGGCCTTCCAGGGTGGGGATTTCGATTTCGCCACCCAGCGCCGCGGTACTGAAGCTGACCGGCATTTCGCAATGCAGGTCATTTTTCTCGCGCTGGAACACGGCGTGCTGGCGGATCTGCACCACCACGTAGAGGTCGCCCGGCGGCGCGCCGGCAGAACCGGCTTCACCCTCGCCATTCAGGCGGATGCGATCGCCTTCGTCGATGCCGGCCGGAATCTTGACCGACAGCGTCTTGGTCTTGCGCGTACGGCCGGCGCCGGAACACGTAGCGCACGGACTGGCAATGATCTTGCCGTTACCATGGCAACGTGGACAGGTTTGCTGGATGGAAAAGAAGCCTTGCTGGATGCGCACCTGACCACGACCGTCGCAGGTGGTGCAGGTGACCGGCGAGGTGCCCGGCTTGGCGCCGGTACCCGAGCAGGTCTCGCATATTTCGGTAGTGGGCACCCGGATGCGGGTTTCGGTGCCGCGCGCGGCCTCCTCCAGTCCGATCTCCAGGTTGTAGCGCAGGTCGGCACCACGGTAGGGGCCGTTACGCCCCCGTCCACCACCCCCACCGCCGCCGCCGAACAGGTCGCCAAAGATGTCACCAAACGCTTCGGCAAAATTGCCGCCCGCACCAAAGCCGGGCCCACCCCCGCCACCTGCCTGCTGCTCCACTCCGGCATGACCATAGCGGTCATACGCGGCCCGCTTGTCGGCATCCGAGAGAATCTCGTAGGCCTCCTTGGCTTCCTTGAACAGCCCCTCCGCCTTCGGATTGTCCGGATTGCGGTCGGGGTGGTGTTTCATGGCCAGCTTTTTGTAGGCCTTCTTGATGTCTTCGTCCGGAGCATCACGATTGAGGCCCAGGACTTCATACAGGTCGCGTTTGCTCATCAGTTCAGGCCTTGCCCGGATCCTTCACTTCTTCGAATTCGGCATCGACCACATTGTCCTTGCCGTCTGCACTGCTGGCACCATGGCCGCCACCGGCATGACCACCACCGCTGCTGCCGCCGGCGTGGTTGCCCGCGCTGGCTGCACCGTCGTCGGTCTGAGCGTACATGCGTTCGGCCAGCTTGTGCGAGGCTTCCTGCAAGGCTTCGCTTTTTGCATTGATTGCCGCCACATCATCCGACTTCTGCGCGTCGCGGGCTTCGGTCAGCGCGCTTTCGACCTTGGCCTTTTCGTCTTCGCTCAGGCTGTCGCCGTGGTCCTTGACCATCTTTTCGACCGAGTGGATCAGCGCTTCCAGACCATTGCGCGCATTGATCATTTCGAGAGCCTTCTTGTCTTCCTCGGCATGCTCTTCGGCATCACGCACCATGCGCTGGATTTCTTCTTCGGTCAGGCCGGAGTTGGCCTTGATGGTGATCTTGCTTTCCTTGCCGGAGGCCTTGTCCTTGGCGCTGACGTGCACGTTGCCGTTGGCATCGATGTCAAAGGTGACTTCGATCTGCGGCGTGCCACGTGGTGCCGGGGGAATATCCCCCAGGTTGAACTGGCCCAGGCTCTTGTTGCCGGAAGCCATTTCGCGCTCACCCTGCAGCACATGGATGGTCACCGCAGACTGGTTGTCGTCTGCAGTGGAGAATACCTGCGAAGCGCGCGTGGGCACCGTGGTGTTCTTGGCGATCAGGCGCGTCATCACGCCGCCCAGGGTCTCGATGCCCAGCGACAGCGGCGTCACGTCGAGCAGCACCACGTCCTTCACGTCGCCCTGCAGCACGCCACCCTGGATAGCGGCACCGACGGCAACTGCTTCGTCCGGGTTCACGTCGCGGCGCGGTTCGCGGCCGAAGAACTCCTTCACCGCTTCCTGCACCTTCGGCATGCGCGTCTGGCCACCGACCAGGATCACGTCAGAGATGTCCGACACCTTCACGCCGGCGTCCTTGATGGCCACTTCGCAGGGCTTCATGGTGCGGGCAATCAGGTCTTCCACCAGGCTTTCCAGCTTGGCGCGGGTGAGTTTGACAGCCAGGTGCTTCGGTCCGGTGGCATCTGCCGTGATGTAGGGCAGGTTGACCTCGGTCTGCGCCGATGACGACAGTTCGATCTTGGCCTTTTCGGCGGCATCCTTCAGGCGTTGCAGGGCCAGCACATCCTTGCGCAGGTCCACGGTATTGGTCTTCTGGAATTCGTCCGCCAGGAAGTCGATGATGCGCAGGTCGAAGTCTTCGCCACCCAGAAAGGTATCGCCGTTGGTCGACAGCACCTCAAAGGCGTGTTCGCCATCAATTTCCGAGATTTCGATGATCGACACGTCGAAGGTGCCGCCACCCAGGTCATACACCGCAATCTTGCGGTCGCCTTCCTGTTTGTCCATGCCGAAGGCTACCGCTGCGGCGGTCGGCTCATTGATGATGCGCTTTACGTCCAGACCGGCAATCCGGCCGGCGTCCTTGGTGGCCTGACGCTGCGAGTCATTGAAGTACGCCGGCACCGTGATCACCGCTTCGGTGACTTCCTCGCCCAGATAGTCCTCGGCGGTCTTCTTCATCTTGCGCAGCACTTCGGCCGACACCTGCGGCGGGGCCATCTGCTTGCCGCGGGCTTCCACCCAGGCGTCGCCATTGTTGGCCTTGACGATGGTGTAGGGCACCATGCCCTTGTCCTTCTGCACCATCTCTTCGTCAAAACGACGGCCGATCAGACGCTTGACCGCAAACAGGGTATTGGCGGGGTTGGTGATGGCCTGGCGCTTGGCGGGAGCACCCACCAGCACTTCGCCGTCTTCCATGTAGGCCACGATAGAGGGTGTGGTGCGCGCGCCTTCGGCGTTCTCGATCACCTTCGGTACGCCGTTTTCAATGACGGATACGCAGGAGTTGGTGGTACCCAGGTCGATGCCAATGATCTTGCCCATGATTGTGTGTTCCTCAGCGACAAACGTTGTAATGAATGCTAATTGGGGGAGAACCCGGCCATTTCAAGGGCCGCGGACGCATTCCTTGCGCCGGTGACCTCCAGCGGGATGACAATTGCCGGTACGCCGCCGCCCTGGCCGGTGGTTCAGCTACCCGTGCGCGCCTTGGCCACGGTGACGAAAGCCGGACGCAGCACCCGTTCGTGCAGGGCGTACCCTTTCTGCAACACGGACAGCACGGTATTGGGCACTTCGTCGCTTTCCAGCGCCGAAATCGCCTGATGGCGGTTGGGGTCGAACTTGTCGCCGGCCGGGGCGATTTCCAGCACGTTGAATTTTTCCAGCACGCCCGAAAGCTGACGCAAGGTGAGTTCCATACCGTTGCGGTAGGCGTCCACATCGCCCTGCTGAACGCTGAGGCCGGCTTCCAGGCTGTCCTTCACGGCGATCAGTTCGATGGCAAAGCTTTCCAGCGCGTACTTGCGGGCCGCCTGCAGGTCCTGGCTGGCACGCTTGCGTACGTTGTCGGTCTCCGCCTTGGCGCGCAGGAACGCGTCATGCTGATCGCGCGCCAAGGCTTCGGCGGCTGCCAGACGGGCCTCCAGACCGCCTTCCTCGTAGGTCACACCGGCTGGCTCAGTCGTATCTGGGTTTTGGGTATCCGCGGCGTTGACTGCGGACGCCGGATCGATGTCGGGCGTGGTGTTTTGATCCTGCATGAGGGGCTCTCCGGAGTGAATTCAACAAACTGACCGTCAGATGGGCCCGTTGGGCAGGGCTTTCAAGAGGGGGTGTGGTAAAAAAACGACGTAGCTTTCAAGCGACGTTTGTTTTTGCGCCGGTCTTAAGCATTCGCGGGCAAGGCGCATGGAATGCGGCACCGCCGCATGATGTTGCAAGATGTGACCCCTTGCGTCAGTTCGTTACACCTTTGCGGCAAGCGATCCGCTACAAAACGAGCGTTGACGGGCCTTTGGACTGGCGCATGGTTCTTGCTACTGTGTCACTGACATTTCAGGATCCCGTCATGACAGGTAGCACTTCGCACCCCCTGCAAGCCGCCTCCGAGGGTACCGACCCGGAAGAGGGCACGCGCCGTCTGTTTGGCGATGTGGAACGCGTTTACTATGCCGGGTACTGGGTGAAGACCTATCCGGTACCTGCCGATGCCCTGCGCGCCAAGCGCGACCTGATCGAGGCGCTGACCCGCCGCCTGTTCAATCACACCGAGCACGGCCTCAACGTGCCGGGGCCGCGGCTGAATGAAGCGCGGGCCTCCTACGAAAGTGAATCCGATGCAGCGCGCCGCCGCGTGAAGGGCGCGATGCTGGCGGGTGCACTGGTCAACCGGGCCACTGACATTTTTCGCCGTCTGGTGGATCTCGAGACCGATGGGGTGGATGTACGCGCGGACTATCCGCTGATCAAGGAGTGCGGCAAGTGCCTGATGGAAGCCCTCGAACTGGGGCGTCTGGTGCATCACCGTAGCGGCGAAGAGGGTATCGACGAACTCTGGGGCGAGCCCTTCAAGGCGTTTTCAATCCCGCTGCACGAGTTTTATGAAGGACGCTACTGCAAGACCGGACAGGCCATGCGCGATATCGACCGCATCGCGGCCAGCATGATCCGCAATTTTGGCCAGATTCCGGTGTTTGCCGGAATCGAACCGGTGGTGCAGGAATTTGCCCGCAGTGCGCGGGCGAAAATCGAAACCTTGCGCGATGACCGCGACATGTTTGATGTCTGGGCGCGTTTTGTCGCCGCTGGGGAGCGCCTGGCCGACTTCGTGCCGGTCTCGCAGCTGATGGATTTCGAGCGGCCGCACGGCCGCAGTGCACATGGTGTGACGGATGGCCTGCTGCTGATCCGCAACGGTCGTGCCCTGGTGTTTCACATTGCCGGTGCGCGCACGCCCATGCCGAAGAGCACCCAGGAGTACATTGAACGCTGCGAGTTTTACCTGCAGCATGGTCGTCTGCCGCCGATGCCGGCCGGGCTGCCTGCCTGAGCCTGCGTGTCAAGGGATCAGCGCGGCAGTCCTGTGCGCGCCGACCTCTACTGCGCTGCGCCGAAGGCCTTGGCGGCTGCCTGCTGCACCACCTGCTCCTGCTGTCGGGCGGTTAGTGCGTCCGCGTTCCAGTGCGGGTTGCGCCAGCCGGCCAGTTGCTCACGGGTCATTTGTGCCAGCGCGTCCAGCCAGACCGGGTCGTCATTCAGGCAGGGAATAAAGTTGTACTGTTCTCCGCCGTCTTCCAGAAAGGCGTCGCGCACTTCCATGCCGATTTCCTCGATGGTTTCCAGGCAGTCCGCCGGAAAGCCCGGGCACATTACCTGCACATTCTTCACGCCGGCCTTGGCGAGTTCGCGCAGGGTGGGTTCGGTATAGGGCTTGATCCACTCGGCGCGGCCAAACAAGGACTGGAAGCTGACCAGATACTGGTCCTTGTTCAGGCCGAGTGCCTCTGCCAGCAGCCGCCCGGTCTTGTGGCACTCGCAGTGATAGGGGTCGCCCTTGTCACGTGTGTAGCGCGGCACGCCGTGAAAACTCATCACCAGCTTGTCGGGTTGGCCGTGCTCCGCCCAGAAGCCACGCACGCGGGCCGCCAGTGCGGCAATGAAGGCCGGATGGTCATGGTAGTTGCGCACGGTGCGCAGACCCGGCACGTTGCGCAGGCGGCGGAAGGTGGCGGCCAGTGCATCGAACGACGAGGCGGTGGTGCTGGCTGCGTATTGTGGATACATCGGCATCAGCAGGATGCGGTCGCAGCCCTGCGCGCGCAGCGACAGCACGGCCGATTCGATCGAAGGATTGCCGTAGCGCATGCCCCAGGCCACGGCGACCGGTTCACCGCCATCGTTGCCCAGGCGCTCGGCGAGGCCGTGGGCCTGCTGTTCGGTCCAGTAGCGCAGGGGCGAGCCGCCGCCATCGGTGCGCCATACCGTGGCGTATTTGGCGGCCGACTTGGCTGGCCGGGTGTTCAGGATGATCAGGTTAAGGATCAGCCACCAGATCACGCGCGGAATCTCCACCACCCGCGGATCACTGAGGAATTGTTTCAGGTAGCGGCGCAGTGAAGGTGCATCCGGTGCGTCCGGCGTGCCCAGATTGACCAGCAGCACACCAATCTTGCGCGCGTTACCGTGCTGGTAATCGGGTTCGGGAATATATTGGGGCATGGATTGCGGACTCGGTACAGAAGGTGAAGGGGGCGCGCTGCGAGACACTGCTGGCGCGCCGGGGTTCCGTCAGCAGGCCGGGTTTATCTGCTGGCAGGGAAGACGGGCACAGCTCAGTTCTGCGACAGGGCGCTGGACAGCAGCTTGGCGGTGATATCCACAATCGGGATGATCCGCTCGTATGCCATGCGGGTAGGCCCTACCACGCCCAGCGTGCCCACCACCGCGCCGTCGACTTCATAGGGCGCAGTGACCATGCTGAACTCATCCACTGGCATCATGCCGCAATCGCCGCCAATGAAGATGCTCACCCCTTCGGCGCCCTGGCTGGCATCGAGCAACTGGAGCAGCGAGGTTTTCTCTTCAAAGATGCTAAACAGCTTGCGCAGGGTGTCCATGTTGCCGCCGGCATCCTGGCGGGTGATCAGGTTGCCTTCGCCCGACAGCACGTAATCATCGCGCTGCTGGCGCAATGCGGCCTGACCGACTTCGATGGCAGTGCTCATCAGGCTGGAGATGTCGTGGTGCAGGCGCTGCAGCTCCAGCCGCACGCGGTCACGGACGTGGTCAAAGTCCTGTCCTGCGTAATGCTGGTTGAGGAAATTGGCCGCTTCGGTGAGTTGGGAGGGCGCATAGGGCCGTTCGGTGACGATGATCCGGTTTTGCACGTCGCCGTCCTGGCTGACGATGATCAGCAGCAGGCGGCGCTCGGACAGGCGCAGGAACTCGACATGACGAAAGCGCGCCGCCTGACGCATCGGCATGCGCACCACCCCGGCAAACTGGGTGAGCTCGGAAAGCAGTTGCGAGGCCTGCGCCATCAGCCGCTGCGGATCATCCGGGTGCAGGTGACCGGCAATCTGGTGGCGCGCTTCCAGCTCGATCGGTTGCACCGTGAGCAGTGTGTCGACAAACAGACGGTAACCGCGCGGGGTGGGGATGCGTCCGGCAGACGTGTGCGGACTGGCCACCAGGCCGAGCTCCTCGAGGTCGGCCATCACGTTGCGGATCGAGGCCGGCGAGAGTTCCAGGCCGCTGAATTTGGACAGCGTGCGCGAACCCACCGGCTGCCCTTCGATGATGTAACGCTCTACCAGGGCCTTGAGCAGGGCGCGCGCGCGGTCATTTAACATGCCGATGATTCTACACAAAAACTCCCGGCTTTCTGCGCCTGCGTGGTCGCCGGGGCACGCCCTGTGGTTTAATCGCTGCCATGCGACCGGCCTTCAAAACTGTTGGGGTGGTGGGGAAGTACGACAGTACCCAGCTCACCCATTCACTCGAAAAATTGATCGCCTTTCTCCAGTCACAGGGAAAGCGTGTGGTCGTGGACAATCGCTCCCTGCAATCGCAACCGCCGGGACCGGTCAGCATGATGCCTTTGCCCGAACTGGCCGCCACGGTCGATCTGGCCGTGGTGCTGGGCGGGGATGGCACTTTGCTGTCAGCCGCCCGTCGACTGGTCGAATACGACGTTCCGGTGGTCGGCATCAACCTGGGGCGACTCGGCTTTCTGACCGACATCCCGCTGGATGCGATGGAACAGATGCTGGGCCAGATCCTCGAGGGGGAGTTTCAGGAAGAAAGCCGGGCCCTGCTGGCCACCACGGTGCAGCGCAACGGCCTCAACGTGGCCGACACGCTGGCCGTGAATGACGTGGTGATCAGCAAGGGCGCGCGGGGCAGCATGGTCGAGATCGAGGTGTATGTCGACAGTCAGTTCGTGTACGGCCTGCGCGCCGACGGCCTGATCGTGGCCACCCCCACCGGTTCCACCGCCTATGCGCTCTCCAGTGGCGGGCCCATCGTGCACCCGGCCTTGCCCGCCCTGGTGCTGGCGCCCATCTGCCCGCACACCCTCAGCAATCGCCCCATCGTGCTGAGCGACAACAGCCGGGTGGAGGTGATCCTGGTGCGCGGTCCCTCGGCCAACGTCAATTTTGACGTGCAGGACAGTGTCGACCTGCAGGAAGACGATCGCATCGTGATCCAGCGCGCCCGGCGCCCGATTCGCCTGCTGCACCCGCACGGCCACAGCCATTTCGCCATGTTGCGTGAAAAGCTGCATTGGGGCGCCCACCTCTAGGATTGCCGACGGTCATGCTGCTTACCCTTGAAGTCCGCGACTTCGTCATCGTGGAACACGTCACGCTGGAATTTGGCCACGGGCTGACCGTGCTCACCGGCGAGACCGGTGCCGGCAAATCAATCCTGGTCGACGCGCTGGCGCTGGTGCTGGGCGGTCGTGCCGATAGCGGCTGTGTGCGTGCCGGTGCGGAGCGTACCGAAATCAGCGCCGTATTTTCGCTGGAAGATGTGCTGGCGCCGCCCGGCGAACACGCTGCGGGCGCTGCGGAATCCACCGATGCGGGCGGCACCGGCGCGGCGCGCAGCGCCAGCACCGGGTGGGATGAGACTGACAACGACCTTGCCGAAGACGCCGATGCCAGTGACCTGGGCGCCGCCAACTGGCTCGCGCAGCAAGGTTTTCCGGACGAGGACGGCCAGGTGCTGGTGCGTCGCAGCATCGATGCGAATGGCCGGTCGCGCTGCTGGATCAACGGACGGGCCGCCACCCAGGCGCAATTGCGGGCCCTGGGCACCGGCCTGCTCGACATTCACGGCCAGCATGCCCACCAGAGCCTGCTGCGGCCACGTGCGCAGCGCGCCCTGCTCGATGCTTTTGCCGGCGCCGCTGCACAGGCGGCCACGGTGTCACAGGCCTGGCGCGTCTGGCAGGGCCACCGGCGCGCGCTGGCCGAATTTGATCTGCGCCTGACCGCGCAGATGGAACAGCGCGATGCCCTGCAGCGCGAGGAATCCGACCTTGCCGCTGCCGCCTTGCCCGCCGAGGCCTGGCTGGAACTGCAGCAGGAACATGCCCGGCTGGCCCATGCCCACAGCCTGCTGTCAGCGGCGCAGATGGGGGTGGACAGCCTGGCCGACGGTGATGCCGATGTGCTGGCCACCCTGAATGGTCTGGTGCAGCGCCTGGGTGAGCTCGAAGGCATCGACGCCACCTTGACCGCACCGCGCGAACTGATCGAAGGGGCCGCGATCAGCCTGAACGAAGCGGTGCACGAACTGCGCCGTTACGCGCATCGCGTCGAGGCCGACCCCGAGCGCTTGCTGGCGGTGGAAGAACAACTCCAGCGCATCCTGGCCGTGGCCCGGCGTTACCGTCTGCAGCCCGACGGGCTGCATGAACGTCTGCTCACGGTGCGCGCCGCAATCGCCGGATTGCAGGACGGGTTATCCCAG
Organism: uncultured Ferrovum sp.; assembly: GCA_903893215.1. GTDB lineage: Bacteria > Pseudomonadota > Gammaproteobacteria > Burkholderiales > Ferrovaceae > CAIVHB01. The sequence continues at coordinate 22,890 of CAITLJ010000054.1, forward strand.
GCAGCGCTGGTCGAGGCCTGTGCCAAGGCCGAAAAGACCTATCGCCTGGAGGCTGCAGCGCTGAGCACCCGGCGCCGCAAGGCCGCCGCCGAGGTGGGCAAGACGGTGACGGCCAGCATCCGTTCGCTCGCCATGGGGGATGGGGTGTTCAGCGTGGCGCTCAAGCCGCTGGCTGCGGGCAGTGCCGATGGGGATGAAGACATCGAGTTCGGGCTGGCGGCCTATCCCGGTCAGTCGCCCGGGGCACTTGCCAAAATTGCGTCGGGCGGCGAATTGTCGCGGGTCAGTCTGGCACTGCAGACGGCGCTGTCGCAGGTGGCGCGCGTGCCCACCCTGGTGTTTGACGAAGTCGATACCGGCATCGGTGGCGGCGTGGCCGAGATCGTTGGCCGCCTGCTGTACGACGTGGCTGCGCGCTGCCAGGTGATGTGTGTCACCCATCTGCCGCAGGTGGCGGCCTGGGCCGACCATCACCTGCTGGTTTCCAAGGCGCGAGACGTGGGTGCTCCGGTCAGCCGTATCGATCCGCTTGACGCGGCTGCCCGGGTCGAGGAAGTGGCGCGCATGCTTGGCGGCATCAAGCTCACCGAAACCACCCGCCAGCACGCCCGCGAACTGCTCGCGGCCCGGCCGGCGCGCTAGGCGCCTGTCGGACCGGCGCCTTGGCGCTGTTCGCTCAGCGCCGGTATTTCTCGATCACCGCAAGATCTGGTTCCAGCCCAAGTCCGGGTCCTTGCGGCACGGCCACCGAGCCGTTGAACGGCCGCACGGCGGCGCCGTACAGGGTGGCTTCGGGTTCCACGAACAGGTGCTCCACCAGCATGTCCTCGCCGGCTGCAGCATTCACATGCAGCGTGGCCAGCAGGGCAGGGCCCAGATACGGCGAGTGCGGATGTACGGTCACGTTGTAGGCACTGGCCAACGCCACAACCTTGCGCAGTTCGGTGATGCCGCCCACTTTGCCCACCGACGGCTGCGCAAAGTCGATCGCCTCGGCAGTGACCAAGTGCTTGAAGTCCATCGCCGAGCCAGCATTCTCGCCAGCTGCAATCGGGATGCCGCCATTCGAGCGCACGTCGGCGATGCCGTCGTAATTTTCCGGCGGCCACACCGGTTCTTCCAGCCAGTAAAGCTCCAGGTCGCCCATGCGACGACACATCTCGATGGCGTCGCCGGGGCTCCAGGGGCAATCCACGTCCAGCATCAAGGGCACGTCGTAGCCCGCGGTATCGCGCGCCGCATGCACCGGATCGAGTTCCACTTCATGCAGTTTGAGCGAGCGGAAACCGCGCTTGAGTGCGGCCTCGACCGCGCGTGAGGCGGTGGCGGCGTCGCCGGTGCGCAGCAGGCTGGCATAGGCTGGCAGGTGGGTGCGCGTGGAACCGCCCAGCATGCGGAACAGCGGCATGCCGGCCATCTTGCCGTTGATGTCCCACAGCGCGATGTCTACGGCTGACAGCGCACAGGCCACCGGGCCGGTGCGGCCATACAGGTGCAGTCGTCGCTGCAGGTCATTCATCAGTGGCACGATCTGGCTCGGGTCGCGCCCGATCAGATTGGGGATGACCAGGCTTTCCAGCGCACTGTGCGCGGCCTGGGCGCCATGAAAGCCGAAGCCTTCGCCCCAGCCGATGATGCCGCCATCGGTCTCGATGCGCAGCAGCAAGGTGTCGAGGGTTTTCCACGGCCGACCGTACAGCGCGGGTTGCGGACCGCGCTGCTCGATCGGAATCTGCAGCAGGATGGCCTGTGCCGAGGTGATCAGCATGACGGGCGCGTCAGCGGATCACGGAATGGGCGGTCGGCGTCAGCCGGGTGACCTGTATGGTCTCGCGGATCAGCATCTCGTCGGCTTTCGGTTTGATCTGCCCCACCCATACCGGGTCTTCGTACACGGCGGCATACAGGCGCACGCGCGCCGCTTCGTCGTCAAACCGGCGCAGCCAGAAAAAAACGTCCGCGTCTGTTTCGGAAATGAAGCTGCCCGCCACCACGACCCCCTTGCCGACCTGGAACGGGATGATCACCGACTCCATGTACTCAACCCATTCGGCACGCCGACCGGCGCGGATTTCATAACGGCGAAATTCAAACAGCATGATCTGCGTCATCCTTTAGACTATGCGCGCACCACATGATGCGCCCTGCCCATTATAGGGGGACACGCGTCATGCGGGATGCCTGACCGTACCGAAGCGTACCCAACCGTAGTGACCGATCAGCAGCAGGAATTGCATGCGTCTTTGCCTTGTCCGCCATGGAGAAACCGACTGGAATGCGGCTGGCCGCATCCAGGGTCAACTGGATGTGCCGCTCAATGCCCGCGGGCAGCAGCAGGCGCAGGCTGTGGCCGCGGCACTGGCCACCCAGCCCTTTAACGCGGTGTTCAGCAGTGATCTCAGTCGCGCCCAGCAGACAGCCGCTGCGGTGGCGCAGCGTCAGCAACTGCCAGTGCAGACGCTGAACGGTTGGCGCGAGCGGCATCACGGACGTATGCAGGGACAGACCTATTGCGAGCTGGCGTCGAGCTGGCCAGAGGGCCACCAGCGCCTGCGCGCCCGCGACCCCGACTTTGAGGTGGACGGCGGCGAGAGCCTGCGACAACTGGCTGCGCGCTGTCGGCACAACCTGACCGAGCTGACGGCGCTCGGTCAGCCCTGCGTGCTGGTGGTGACGCACGGTGGTGTGTTGGACGTGCTGCATCGTCTGGTGTGTGGTGAACCGCTGCACACTCCGCGGCGCGTGGCCATCCGCAATTGTGCGATCCATTGGCTTGAGCACCTTGGCGGCACCTGGACCGTGCTTTCCTGGGGTGACGAAACCCACCTGCAGAACGCACGGGATGAGCTGCCGGACTGAGATCAGGCGTTTGTTGCCGGTCGCTGCCGCAATACCGTCCGCGCCGGGCTGACGCGCACCAGTTCGCTGCGCAGCAGCGGCAGGGGTTCGCCGTGCAGGCTGCAGGCCACCAGTTCGGCCATCAGCGAGCACCAAACCACGCCGCGCGAGGCCAGCGCACGCAGGTGCCAGACGCCAGGCAGGTCTGCGTCGGCGCCGGCAATCGGCAGACGATCCGCCGCCACGCTGCGCCAGCCCACCCGGCCGCCCAAGACCCGGGCGTCTGCCAGCGCGGGTCCACCGATGCGCGCAGCCCGTGCCAGGTTTTCGGCAATCCCGGCGGCGGTTGGCCCGGTCGGGCCGCTGCGATCATAGGTGGCGCCCACGCTCAGATTGCCATCCGCCATCGGGCTCAGGTAACCCTCGTTGCAGATCACCAGGTCGAGACCCCGGTCGTCGGTCGCGCGCAGCTGAGTGATCTCGCCGCGCAGCGCCTGCAGGGGGCGTGCATCGCTGGCGAGAAAGGCGGTGCCTGCATTGCGCAGCGGGGCAAACGGCGGCGCATGCCCCGCAGTGCCTGTTCCTGCTGCGGATCGGGTCGGTGCGTCGCTGGCGGGGTGCACCGTGCGCCCGTCCGCATTCTGCGGTGGATGTCCGGCATCCACGGGCGCGTCGCCGGCACCGCTGCAGAACACCACGTGATCGGTTTCGCTCACACACTGGCCGTCGTCGGTCATGACTTGCCAGCGCGTGCCATTGCCGGTCGGCTGGATGCCGCTGACATGGCAGGACCATAGGCACCGCAGTTGGCCAGGCCAGTGCGCCGCGTCCTTCAGGGCTTCCTGACACAGCCGTGCCGGCTCGGCCCAGCCGCCGAGCGCAAACATCAGTCCGCCATGGGTGTGCGCCAAGCCGCAACGCTGCGCCACCTGCCGCGCGTCCAGCCAGTGCACGTATTCGCCCGGCCAGTCCTTGCCAGTCAGCAGTGCCGCCCAGTCGGCGGCCTGATCCGCATCCTGTGCCAGTTGCAGTACACCGGTCGGGTGCCAGCCGCTGCGCGGTGGCGTTTGTGGTCCGGTCCCGTCATCGTGACCAGCCGCCCAGGCGCGGATGGTGTGCAGAAAAGCCGAGCGGGTCAGCCGGGTCACCGGATTGTCGTCGCGTGACCAGAGCGGTCGCACCACGCCGCTTGGATTGCCCGAGGCCGCCAGTCCTGCGCCGGCGGCTGCATCGATCAGGCTTACCTGCCAGCCACGCTGCAGCAGTGCGCGTGCCAGGGTGGTGCCGGCCAGCCCTGCGCCGACGATGGTGACCGACTGTACCGTCGCCGGCTGCGCAGCAGGCGGGGAGTTGCCGTGCAGAACGTCGATGGCGGCCTGACCCGGCAATACCACGTCGGTGCAGGGCGCGCCAGCAAGCTGCGGTGTCCCCGTGCGCGTGCCTTGCAGCATGTGAAATTTGCCGGCGATGCCAGGCTGGCGCTGCACGGCAAATCCGGCATCCGTCAGTGCCCGGCGCACTTCGCCGGCCGTGCACCAGGTGGCCAGTCGCGCACCCGGACGGGCCAGCCTTGCCAGTTGTCGGCAGACGTCCGTGGACCACAGGGCCGGGTTGCGGTCAGGGGCGAAGCCATCCATGAATACCACATCTGCCTGCAGGACAAGCTCGGCGAGTGCCGCCGCGCCGTCGCCATGGACCAGGGTGAGCGTGACCCGGCCGCCTGCAAAACTCAGCCGGTGGCAGCCGGCCAGCGGCAGTGGCCATTGCTGGCGCAGGGCGCGCGCGGCTGCTGCCAGCCCGGGTTCGGCCGCATGCGCACGCGCCAGATCGGACAGGGCGACCGGATGTTTTTCGATGCTGACGAAGTGCAGGCGCGCGCAGCGCTGCGGGTCATCCTGCCAGGCCTGCCACGTGGCCAGAAAGTTGAAGCCCAGGCCAAAGCCGGTTTCCAGCACGGTGAAGACGGCGCGACCGCGCCAGTCCTGCGGCAGGCGGGTCTGCGCCAGAAACACCTGCTGCGCCTGCACCAGTGCGCCGGCAGGACCGTGGTAGTTGTCCTGATACTGCTCGGCAAAGGGGCCATGCGCACCGGCAGTCAACTGCGCTTGTGGCAGCGCGGAGGCTGCCAATGACTCACTGGTCAAGGCTGACTGGCGGCAGGCCCAGCACCCGGCCACCCGGCACCCAGTGGTGGCGATCAAACCAGCCCTGCGTCATTTCGAGCGCATAGCGCGCGGGCTGGGTGGCACCGTGCGGTGTCAGGGTGGCGGCTGCCATTTCCTCGATGTTGATGATCGTGCCCTGCGCGTCGATAAAGGCCACACTGAGCGGGATCAGCGTATTTTTCATCCACATCCGGTGCAGGTCATTCTGCGCGAACACAAACAGCATGCCCTGATCCGTACCCAGCCGGGTACGGAACATCAGACCACGCTCGCGGCTGACCTCGGTGGCCGCCACTTCCGCGCAGGCGACGCCCTGGATCGACTGCAATGCAATCAAGCCGGACGGACAGCGCGTGTCCCCGGCGGCCTGCACCGGGGTCGGCAGCAGCGCCAGGCCTGCAGGCAACACGACGGCTGGCGCCCGTCCCACCAGCCACCGGACCAGCCGCAACGGGCTGACTACCCCTGTGGCGGCCAGCGCGCCCCACCAGCCGCGGTGTGGAATACGCGCAAGCCCTTGCGCTTGTTGCGCCGTCATGGCGCGCTGCCGTGCTGGTATCGTCATGCCGACATGATGCCCTAGCCGAGGTTTGCATGCATCCTTCCGCCCCAGTCCCGCCGGGCTTCGGCACCCCACTTGCGCCCGACCTGCCGGCCCTGCGCCGCTTGCTGGCACTGCGATTTGCGCGGCGGGCGGCCTTGCAGAACGCACTGCTCGATGCCTTGTTTGGAGTGGCCGATCTGGCTGCCCTTGGCGCGGCGCAGGGCCGTCGCTTGCAGGCCTTGCTCGAAGCCCGCAGCGATGAACAGCTGGAGCAGATTGCGCGCCACGGTCATGCCGGGCGCACGTGCCTGCAGGTGCGCTTTGCGGTGCAGTTTGACGGGGAGCCAACCGCTGACGAATATCGAGCGATGGAGTGCGGCCTGCTTGCGCTGCTGGCGACCCAGCCGTGGCCGGCGCCTACAGTCACCGTGCGCGCCGTGCTGCTCGACGGGCTGGCCGCCGACGCATGCCCCGCTCAGGGAACGCGGGCGAGCGCGCGTTGCAGTCCTTCGGGGTCATAGCTGTCACGCAGGGCGTCTTCAAAGCGCAGCACTTCGCGGCGCACGTGATCGGCCAGTACTGTGTTGAGCAGGGTGCCGGCTTCCTGACGATGGCCGTGTGTGGTCACGGCATTTTCCAGTTGGGCTAATTTGCCCTGCCGGATCACAGCGGCAATTGCCGGCGTGTTGATCAGCACTTCGCAGCTCAGCACCAGCCGTCGGCTGTCGGCGGAGGGACTCAGCACCTGGCAGTCGATGCAGCGCAACACTGCGGCCAGCAGGGTACGCCGCTGCTGCAATTCGTCGCCGCTGTAAAAGGCCAGCAGGGCCTGACAGGCTTCCTCTGCGCTGCGCGCATGCAAGGTGCCGATCACCAGATGGCCGGCATCGGCCGCCTGCAGCATGGTATCCACCGTGGCGCGGTCACGGCATTCCCCGATCATCAGCACGTCCGGCCGTTGTCGGCGCGCCGCCTCCAGTCCATGCGTGAAATCGGGTAAGTGGGTGGGTATTTCGCGCTGTGTGATCACGCCGCGCCCGGGCGCGAGCAGATACTCGATGGGTTGTTCCACCGTCAGTACGTGCGCGGCGTGGTGCCGGTTGATATGCTCCAGCAGGGCTGCCTGGGTGGTGGTCTTGCCGGATCCGGTGGGGCCGGTGACCAGGATCAGGCCGCGCTGCAGGGATTCGACCTGGGTCAGCAGGCTGTGCGGCAGGCCCAACCTGCCCGGGTCGGGCACGTGGAAGGGTAGCCAGCGCACGGTCACGGCCAGCCGCTCACCTGGCCCGCAACGAAATACATTGCAGCGCAGGCGGGAATGCTCGCCCAGCGTCAGCGCCGCATCGAAATGCCCTCCGCCCTGCTGCAGCCGGTTGCGCCAGTCGGGGTCAATCCAGGTGGCGAAGGCTTCCACGTCATGCGCGTCGAGCGCTGCGCCCTCCGGCGGCGCATATCCACGTGGTCCGCGCACGGCCAGCGCCTCGCCGGTGCGCACCTGGACGTCGGTGAAGCAGCGACCGGCCAGCACCAGACCGAGCAGGCTCCGCACCGCCAGGGGTGTCGGTGGGATATCCATGGGGCAATCGTCCATGCGGAATCAGGAGGGGAGCAGCAGCACGACAGGCAGTACACCTGGCAGCGCTTTGCGGTTTTCCAGCAATCTAGCATGGCGGGGCGGCAGCGGGCGTCGGCCAAAGGTCATGCTTTTGCGCTGTTCCGCGCGGCTTCAAAGCCCTCGCCGCGGCAGACTGGCCGTGCATGCTTTTGCGTTCCTTTCCGGAACCACTTCTTTTTGAAGTGACAGATGCAACCAGGGATGTCCAGCCAGTCCGGCGCGCAGTTTCCGTTCCTTTTCGGTGCGGCCTGCCTGCCTGTCTGTCCACACATCCTCATCAGCAGACGGCACCCCTCGGGTGTCGGCCTGCAGGCAAGCCGGATGGTACGCACCGCCATCCGGCGGGTGTTGTGCCTCCGGCTTTTTTTTGTGGAGGCACATCATGTTCGGTTTTGCATTTCAGATGGCGTTGTTGCCGGTCCTGGGGCTGGTTGCGGGAGTGAAGTGGATGGTGCGTCGTTATCGTCGTAAAAAACTCGGTTTTCGCAGCATGGCTGTCCCGGCCTTTCCGCATCAGCGGCCACCGCCGGACGCTGCGCTATCCCGGGTTGGGCTGCCGCCAGACGGTCCGCGGCCCTTGTCTGGTGGGGGCGTGATGGTCAACGGCGCGGCGGGTGCAGGTGCAGGTGTGAGTGCACCGGTTGATCCGGCGGCCACCGACCAGGCGCGTCGTGCCGAGCAGGCCAGCCCGTACGAGGAAGCCAATGGTGACCCCGATTACGTGCTTGCCAGCTTTCACACCCGCGAGGGCGACGGTTTTCGCATCATTTTTCATTTCCAGTTAAAGCGGCAGGAAGTGCGCCGTGCGGTCTGGCTCGACTTCAACCGGCTGGCCAAACGGATGGGACGGGACAAGGCCTGGGCCATGCGTGGCCGGCTCGGTCATGGCCAGATGCGCTTTGCCGTCGATCAACCCACCCGGCCCTGGGGGCGCATCGAACTGCCGACGGCCTGGCTGGCCGTGGACTCGACCCGGGTGCAAAAGGCACGCACCTTCATGCTTGACACCCTCGATGCCGTCAACGCAATGATCGAGGATGGCGGCATGGACCTGGTATCGGGCAAGCACAAGGCGATACCAGCCGGCGATCCGCGTCCCACCCCCGAGTCGCTGGCTGCTGCTGCCACGACCGGTTCCGGCAAGCCAACACGCAAGCCACGTGGCGCGCAAGCCGAACTGTTCGTCACGGCGCCTGCCGGTGGTGGCTCAGGTTCGGTCTTGCCACCGCAGGAGCCGCCGTCGGGTGGACTGGCACATCCGTACCAGCCCGCCCCGCCGCCCGACCGTTCCGATCCCAATGCCGGGTTGCCTGCCGGTGTGGTACCGGAGCATGTCTGCACCGGCTTCCTGGCGGCCACCGGCGTCACCGAGCGGACGGACAGCAACGGCAAGCAGTACCGCATTTTTTATGCAGACGTGGACGTCGACGGTCGCCTGCAAAGGCTCACCGGCGCCGATCTCGAACGCGCGCTGGTCGATGCCCGCGCATCGGTTGGTATGAAGATGCGGCTGCAACATCTGGGCTACGTGCCAGTCAATGGTGGCCGGCACAAGCGCAAGGTCTGGAATGCAGTGGTACTGCCTGACTGAACATGATTGACCCTTCGCCCTGACTGCGCGGCAACGCGCAGTCAGGTTTTTTTGTCGGACTGTCTGGGTCGAACCGCCGGCGTCAGCCCAATTCCCTGGTGTCCATGTTCTTCGGCCGCTTGCCCACCGGTATCTGCAGCGTCTGCTCGCGGCCGTTGCGCTGGATCTTGAGCCGCACTTCCTGACCCGGATGGGTGCCGGCAAACAGCGCCAAGGCTTGCGTGCTGCTCTGGATGGGACTGCCGTTGAGTGCCAGCAGCACATCGCCCGGACGCAATCCGGCCCGCTCGCCGGGGCTGCCGCGCACCAGTCCTGCCACGTACACGCCGCCCTGCAGGCCGAGCGCCTGCGCGGCGTCGGCGGCAATATCCTGCGGTTCGATGCCGAGCCAGCCGCGTGCCACGGCACCGTGCGCCACCAGTTGTTCCATCACCTGACGCACGATGCTCTCCGGAATGGCAAAGCCGATGCCCAGCGAGCCACCGTTCTTCGAGTAGATCGCGCTGTTGATACCAATCAGGTGGCCATTCACATCGACCAGTGCTCCGCCCGAGTTGCCCGGGTTGATCGCCGCATCGGTCTGGATGAAGCTTTCCAGCACGTTGATCCCCAGGTTGCTGCGGCCGAGTGCGCTCACGATGCCCATCGTGACGGTCTGGCCCACGCCGAACGGATTGCCGATGGCGAGCACGTAATCCCCGACTTGCAGGTTGTCGGAACGCGCCCAGGTGATCGGCACCAGGTTGCGCGCATCCACCTTGAGCACAGCCAGGTCAGTTTCCGGGTCGGTGCCGATGATGCGTGCCGGCAGTTTGCGGCCGTCATTCAGTGCCACTTCCACCTGATCCGCGCCTTCCACCACATGGTTGTTGGTAAGGATATGCCCCTCGCTGTCGGCCACCACCCCGGAGCCCAGGCTGTTCTGGGTGCGTTGCTCGATACCGCCGGGCACATTGAAGAACTGGCGGAATACCGGATCGTCGAACAGCGGGTTGCGTGGAATACGCAGGGCCTTGGTGGTGTAAATGTTGACCACCGAGACCTGGGCCTTGCGGGCAGCCGGCGCCAGACTGGGTTGGCGCTGCGCCGTGGCAGGGGCCTCCTGCAGACTGAGCGCCGTTGCTGTGGTCGGCAGGATCAGCGGGGCGGTACCCAGGCCCAACAGGGTCAGGGCGGTGGTGAGTGTGGAACGGATCAACTTCGACATGCGGATTCTCCACAAGCAGGGGCAGTAGTCAGGCGGTCAGCGCATACCAGGCGAGGACTTTTGGTGCATGGCTGATCCAAAGCAGGGCGACGCAGGCCATCCGTTGGCCGCTGGGTGCCCCTACGAACAGACAGGTGGGTGTCAATGCGGTCCGGTTCAAGGGGCGACAACACGTTTTGCTGCAATTTGCAGTGCTTTTCGAAGAGTTGGCCCGGCTCGTGCTTATAGAGCAATGTGAAGCGCGGTGCGCCCTGCGTGCCAGCTTCATTTTCTCCTCCGAGAGCGGCTTCGCCCGTTGGTGCTACGCGCCAACGGGTTTTTTTTGTGCGGGCGATCCGCCCCGCCCCCACCCAACGGGTCTGCCATCCCCTTTGTGTTAAATTCGCCGGACGGGCCTTCGCCCGGGTATCGGTTGCCGCATGACATTCCTGTCCGTCCTTTTCGCCCTGATCCTTGAACACTACGTAAGCTGGCATCGGCGCGATCGCCTGCTGGCGCCCTACTTGCGCTGGACGGCGTGGCTGCGCCGGGTGCTCGACTCGGGCACGGCGCGCCACGGCATCCTGGCGCTGGTGCTGGCCCTGCTGCCAGTGTTGGCGTTGGGCGTCCTGCTGCATTTCGGTCCCTTGTTGCTGGGCGGCGTTGCGCTGGCCTGGCTGGTGGACCTGCTCGTACTGGGGGCGGTGATCGACTTCAAGACGCTGTCCGACCGCCTTGGGCAGATCGGCAGCCTGTTGCGCAGTGAACACTGGCCGCAGGCCGCCGCCGCCATCGAAGACTGGGAAGGCGGGGCGCTGCCCGGCGAGTTCGATGGCGCGGGGTTGGCCTCGCGCGCCATCCAGCTAGCGCTGCTGCACGCCCACTGGCGCGTGCTGGTGCCGATCCTGTGGTTTGTGCTGCTGCCGGGCGCCTGCGGACCGCTGCTGTATTCGGCGACGCTCACCGTGCAACGCCAATGGCTGGCTGCCGGCGCCGATGGTGGCGAATTCGGCCGTCCGGCGGCCATCCTGCTGGGCTGGCTGGACTGGTTGCCGGCGCGACTTACCGCCCTGTCCTTCGCCGTGGTAGGCAACTTTGAGGAGTCATTGTTCTGCTGGCGCAACCAGACCCACCAGACGCCCGCCGACGATGCGCGCGTGGTGCTGGCCGCTGGCGCGGGCGCTATCGGCGTGCACTTTGAGCCAGCGCCAGTGTTGCCTTATGGCGTGATCAACGGCGATCTTGGGACGGGAGATTTTCCGGGCGCCGAGCATTTGCAGAACGCCGAAGGTCTGCTGGCGCGCACGCTGGTGCTGTCGGTCGTGTTGCTCGGCCTGCTCACCCTGGGCGGCCTGGTCAGCATCTAGTCGAAGGACTTGCGTGCCCAATGCTGCACGCGCGCATTCTCTTCCACAATTTCGAGCAGCCAGTGCAGGCGATGACCGATCCGCGGATGGCCCGTGGCCGCCGCCTTGAAAGCGCAGCCGGGTTCCTCGCGATGCTGGCAGTCGCCAAAACGACATTCGCCAATCAGCCCGCGAAATTCCGGGAAGGCTTCCTCCAGTTCGCGTACCTGCAGATGCTGCAGGCCAAACACCTGCATGCCCGGGGAATCGGTCACGGTGCCGCCATCGGGCAAATCGAAGCGACGGGCCGAGGTGGTGGTGTGGCGGCCGGTATCGCTGCTGTTTGACAGGGCACCCGTGCGGGCGCGCGCGTCAGGTAGCAGACTGTTGATCAGTGTCGACTTGCCCATGCCGGATTCCCCCACCATGATGGCGTTGCGGTCGCGCAGGCGTTCCAGCAAGGGGGTCACCGATCCCAGCGCGCTCAGGCCGAGCACCTCGATGCCGAGCGGCTGGTAGTAGGCCAGTTCCTCCAGCACCGCCGCAGTCTCGGGCAAGTCTTGCTTGTTGCACAGGATCAGGCTGTCCATGCCCGCCGCTGCCGCCGCGGCTAGACAGCGCGCCATCAGGTTTTCCCGGTAGTGCGGCCGGCCGGAGACCACGATCACGGCCAGATCGACATTGGCGGCCAGCACTTTCTGACGGAACGCGTCCGAGCGGTAGAGCAGCGTGCTGCGGGGTGCCACCTTCTCGATCACGCCGCAGCCCGGCGAAGTGATCGCCACCTCAACCAGGTCTCCACAAGCCACGTCCTGCAGCCGTCCGCGGCGCACGCAGTCGATGAGTGCGCCATCTTCAGCGCGCACTTCGTGACGTCGGCCGAAGCTGGCAATCACGCGTGACCACCGCGTCGACTGCAAGCTGGCCGGTGCAGCAGCCGATGGGTTCGTCGCACCCCGCCCCAGGCGACGGTCACGCATTGGTGAGGGTGTCCAGTCGTCCGATGCGGGTCAGGGCAGATGGATGGGAAGCGTAGATGGCTGCGTACAGCGGATCGGGTGTCAGGGTGGACGCATTGTCCTCGAACAGCTTGACCAGCGCCGAGATGAGCGCTGCGGCCGGCGCATGGCGCGCAGCATAGGCGTCGGCCTGAAATTCATGCCGGCGCGACCAGGCACTCATCAGCGGCTGCAGCGGAAACAGCAGGTAGGGCAGGGTGAGGCTGGCGAACACCAGCAGGGCGGCTGCGCCTTCAGGCGGTATGCCCAGACCGGAACGCAGTGCCGGATCATTGCTGACTACGCCCAGCAATGCCAGCACGGCCAGGCTCAGTCCGAAGATCAGCCCCATGCGTTGCAGCACGTGGCGATGGGCGAAGTGTCCCAGTTCATGCGCCAGCACGGCTTGCACCTCGTCCGCGTCAAGGCGTTCGAGCAAGGTGTCGAAGAACACCACCCGCTTGGTGCGGCCAAAGCCGGTGAAGTAAGCATTGCCATGCGCCGAGCGGCGCGACCCATCCATCACGAACAGGCCGGATGCGGAAAATCCGCACTGCGTCATCAGCTGTTCGATGCGGCTGCGCAAGATGCTGTCCTCAAGCGGCTTGAAAGTATTGAACAGCGGCTGGATCCAGGTGGGATAGATCAGGGTGGCCAGCACGCTGAAGGTGAGCCAGGCGACCCACGTGTAGAGCCACCAATGGGTACCCAGTGCCTGCATGATCCAAAGCACGCCAGCGGCGAGTGGTGTGCCCACCACCACGCCAAGGGCCATGCCCTTAAGCTGGTCGCTGACAAACAGGACGGGAGTGATGCGGTTGAAACCGAAGCGCGCTTCCAGCACGAAGGTGCGATACAGCGTGAGCGGTAAGTCGATCACGGCGCCGGCCACCGTCACTGCAGCGAACAGCAGCAAGCCCTGTGCGATGCTACCCTGCAGCAGATAGGCAATCTGCGCGGACAGCCAGTCGATGCCGCCGCCCAGTGTAAAGCCGAGTGCCACCGCGGCTTCCAGCAACAGGCTGACCATGTTGAGACGTGCTTTGGCCACCGTATAATCGGCAGCCTTGGCGTGGGCGTCCTGGCCGATGCGACCGGCAAAGCGCCCCGGTACCTGGTGACGGTGGCGCAACACATGGCGGATCTGGCGCGAGGCCAATACCAGTTGCAGGCCGGTGACGGTGATAATCAGGATCAGCAGGCAGAAGGCGGGGGTCACGTTACCTCGAACGCCTGAAGCAGGGGCTTCAGGCTGGAATGAACAGGCAAAATTATGGCACAAGACAAAAATCGACTCATCTGGATTGACCTCGAAATGACCGGATTGATTCCGGAGCGTGACCGCATTATCGAGATGGCCATCGTGATTACCGACAGCCAGCTCAACACGGTGGCCGAGGGGCCGGTGATCGCGGTGCATCAGTCAGAAGACACGCTGGCTGGCATGGATGCCTGGAACCAGAATACCCATGGCAAATCGGGACTGACGGCCCGGGTGCGGGCCTCTGGGCACGACGATGCGCAGGCTGAAGCCCGCATGCTGGCGTTTTTGGAGCAGTGGGTTCCGAAAGGGGCCTCGCCCATGTGTGGCAACTCGATCTGCCAGGATCGTCGGTTTCTGGCCCGCTACATGCCGGCGCTGGAAGGCTGGTTTCATTATCGCAACCTGGATGTCAGTACCCTCAAGGAGCTGGCCAAGCGCTGGTATCCGGCGGTCTACGGTGGCTTGAGCAAGTCATCACGACACGAGGCGCTGGCCGATATTTATGAATCGATCGAGGAGTTGCGCCACTATCGCACCCACATGCTGGCGCCAGCGCCGGGCCCTGCGGGCGCCGCGATGCCCGCAGCGGGGCTGTGATGGGTTGCCGCCCCGTCGGGCTGGTGCGCTGGGTCGGGTTGCTGGCCATGCTGGGCTGGACGATGACGGCCTTGGCTGCGCCTGCAGTGGGCAGTGTGCCGCCCGACTTCACGCTGGCTGGCATGGAACAATCCGAGGTGCAGCTGGCTCGGCTGCAGGGCAAGGTGGTGGTGATCGAGTTCTGGGCTTCCTGGTGTCCGGCGTGTCAGCAGTCCATGCCCTGGCTTGAACGGCTGCAGGCGCGCTATGGCGTGCGTGGCTTGCAGGTGGTGGCGATCAATGTGGACCAGAAACGCGAGGATGCCGATGCCTGGCTTGTGGCGCATCCGCTCAAGTTGCTGCTGGCCTTCGATCCGGCCAACCGCACGCCGCGCAGTTACGACCTCAGCGCCATGCCGGCCACTTTGGTGATCGGCGCCGATGGCAAGGTGCGTGCCGCCCACGAAGGTTTCGAGCCGGCCGATATCCCTGCCCTGGAGATGGCGGTCAAAGCCGCACTCGGTGCCCCGGTGCCCTGACTCTCGTCCTGCCGGCCATTGCGGCAAGCCTTGCCCATCCACCGGCACAGCCATCCACCGGTACACCCATCCACCGATACACCCATCCACCGATACACCAGGCGCGCCCACCGCGCGCACTGCTTGCTGGCTGTCCAGTCTGGTCAGCGCGCTGTTGCCGCGAAAGACTTGCGCTGCGGCGGATAGCACAGGCCGGCCTCGGCGCAGCCTTGCCACAGTACGTCGAACGCCGGGCGCGCGCGGCCCGGTGTCTGTGGTGCAAAGTCGATGCTGACTTCAAAAGATTGGTGAAACACTTGCTGCGGACCGAAATACGGATCGTCCTTGGTATCTCCGGCCGGCAGGTCGAGGTGTGCGTCAAGCGGCACCGCTCGGTCCTGTGCCAGCACGCGCAGCCGGTCACGGTAAAGATAGTAGCCCGGGGTGATCATGAAGCGCCCCACCAGACGGTCCTCGCCCACCCAGGCCCAGGTGGCCTGAAACGCCTGATTGGCGGACAGGAAATGACCGCCGGGTGCTTCATCGTCCGGGTTGGCCGGCGCACCAAGGCTGGGCGTGCCTGTGACTTGCACTGCGGACGGCGGGCCGGCCAGTTCCTGTAGGCCGGTCGCACTGGCGCCAACCGGGTGCAGCGCCCAAGCCACGCCGCCCAGCCAGAGCAGGGTGGTTGCGCGCAGGCGGCATTCAAATCGCTTCTGGATCATGCTTGGTCTCCGTTTTGACGGCCTCTGTCAATTGGGCAAGCGCCCAGGTCACATGTTCCCGCACCATGGCGTCCGGGTGGTCCAGCCGTTGCCGTAGCGCATGCACGGCTTCGGCCGTAGCCGGTCCGTTACCGAGCGCGACCGCAATGTTGCGCAGCCAGCGCGCGTGGCCGATCCGACGGATGGGCGAGCCCTGCAGGCGTTGTTCAAATTCGGTTGCACTCCACCCGAACAGGGTGACCAGCGCACTGCGATCGAGATCATGACGTGGGCTGAACTCTTCCGCCACCATCGCGCGCGGACCGTCGCGGTTCCAGGGGCAGAATAGCTGGCAGTCATCGCAACCGTAAATCCGGTTGCCGATGGCCCGGCGCAGTTCAGCAGGAATGCTGCCAGGATGTTCGATGGTCAGATAGGAGATGCAGCGGCGTGCATCCACCTGATAGGGCGCCACAATCGCGCCGGTGGGACAGACATCGATGCACGTGGTGCATCGTCCGCAATGCTCGCTGACTGGCGCATCCACCGGCAGCGGCAGGCTGGTGAACAGTTCAGCCAGAAAAAACCAGCTACCGGCCTGGCGGTTCAGCAGCAGCGTGTGCTTGCCGCGCCAGCCCAGCCCGGCCTGGCGGGCCAGTTCCACTTCCAGCACGGGAGCGCTGTCGCAGAAGACCCGTCCGGCCGGCAGGCCACTGGCTGCACTCAGCGTGGTTGCAAGCCGGGCGAGCCGGGTGCGCAGCGCCTTGTGATAATCACGGCCCAGCGCATAACGCGAAACATAGGCCTGCGCCGGCGCATCCAGCAGCGCTGCGCTGGCCGCCGGATCGGCCGGGCCATAAGGCAGGGTGACACTGATCACCCGGACGGTGCCTGGCACCAGTTGCTCCGGATCGAGGCGCAGCGGTAACGAGCGTTCATACCAGTCCATGCATCCCTGCATGCCAGCCGCCAGCCAGCGGCGCAGCGGTGCCTCGGCGGCGCGCAAATCCGGCGCGCTGACGGCAACGCTGCTGAAGCCAAGCGCGGTCGCCCAGTGGTCCAGGTCGGTGCGCAATTGCTGCAATTGTTGGGCGGAAAGGGACACGGAGCAGGCCGGGGTGGTCACGCGAAGGATCGCTGCAAAGCATACACCTGCGGTTTGGCTTGCAGCCGGATCGGGACTGTGTTTGCATACAGTCCGTGTCTGCTTCCGCCAAACCTGTTGTCGCATCAATGTTGTGCCAGCTCGCTGATCCATCCGCCACCGAAGCGTTGGGGCAGGCGCTGGCGGACTGTGTTCGCCCGGGCATGCTGGTCACCCTGGACGGGCCGCTGGGCAGCGGCAAAACCCATCTGGTGCGCGCCCTGCTGCGCGCCATCGGCCATTCCGGACGGGTACGCAGTCCCACGTATACGGTGATGGAGCCCTATGATCTGGCCTGGGGGCGTGTCTGCCATTTCGACTTCTATCGCTTCTCCAAAGATTTTGAGGCAGACGATGCCGGACTGCGTGAAGAATTCAACGCTGCCACCCTGTGTGTGGTGGAGTGGCCCCTGCAAGCCGGCGAGTGGCTGCCGTCGGCCGATCTGGCCTTGATCTGGCAGCCAGTGACCGAGGGCCGTCTGGTCCAGATATGCGCCGCAGCGTCCACCTGCCTGCCGGTCTGGCCTGCGCAGTCCGCCAATCCTGGCGGTACGGGAGCGAAGGCATGAGTCATCGCTTGGGTCTGGGTCTTGGTCTGGGTGGGCAGGGGGCTTCGCGCGCCTGCAAACACCTGCAGATGCTGTTGGCTGCGGCCTGCGCGTTGTTGATCAGCGCGCAGGCTTGCGCGCAAGGCCTGCAACATGGTGTCCTGCTGACCGGCGCACGCCTGTGGCCGGCACAGGACTACACGCGCCTTACGCTGGAGGCGCGCAGCCCGCTGCACTGGACCCTGTTCTCTGTGGAATCGCCGGATCGGCTGGTGCTTGACCTGGAAGGCGTGGATCCGGGGGCTGCCACGGAAGCCTTGCCCGGGCGGGTCCGGCCCGATGATCCCTGGGTCCGGGCGATCCGCGTCGGGCGCTTCAAACCCGGCGTGCTGCGTGTCGTGCTCGATCTGAAGGCGGCGGTCAAGGCATCGGCTTCCCTGTTACAGCCGGCGGGCGAATATGGGTACCGGCTGGTGGTCGATATCTATCCGTCGGTTCCCGTCGATCCCTTGATGGCCTTGCTGGAAAGTCGTGAGCGCAGTGCTGGCAGGATGGCGGACGCTACAGCGGCGAGCGCGGCAGCGGCAAGTGCTGCAACGGCGACCGCTGCAACGGAAGGTCCGGTGGCCAGCGCTGCGTCGTCAGGGAGTGCTGCGCCAACCCCGCCTTCTGTGTCATCGGGTCCTGCAAGCGCATCTGCAACTGCATCTGCATCTGCAACTGCAACGTCACCCTCAACGTCACCCGTATCGACAGTTGTATCGATACCGACATCGTCACCTGCACCTGCACCTGTATCAACATTTGTATCGACACCGGCGTCACCACCTGCACCTTCACCGGCGTCCGCAGCAGCAGCGGCATTGGCACGGGCCTCGGCCCCGGCCTCGCTCGCCAGCTCCGCAAGCGCACCCGCATCGGTCCCGCCACCGTCTGCAGTATCAACACCTGCCCCTGCCGGCACCGCGGCGCACGTGGCCATGCCAGGGCGTCCCGGGGCATCGTCCAATCTGCCTATGCTCACGATTGCGATCGATGCCGGTCACGGTGGCGAGGATCCCGGCGCACATGGCGAGGCTGGCACGCTCGAGAAAGAAGTCACATTGGCAGTGGCGCAGCGTGTTCGCGACCGCGTCAATGCCGAGCCCAACCTGCGCGGCGTGCTGATCCGCGATGGCGATTACTTCATCCCGTTGGGCGGTCGCACCGCCAAGGCGCGCCAACTGCACGCCGACCTGTTCGTATCGATCCACGCCGATGCCTTCATCAGCAAGGACGCACGCGGTTCATCGGTCTTTGCCCTGTCCGAACGCGGTGCCACCTCGGTGGCGGCGCGTTGGCTGGCCAACCGTGAAAACCAGGCCGACCAGATCGGTGGTGTCAACCTGAACGCCCGCGATCCTTATCTGGCACAAACCCTGTTCGACCTGTCGCAAACCGCCACCATTGCCGACAGCCTCCGGCTGGCGCGCTCGGTACTGCGCGAACTGGGCGGACTCAATCCCTTGCATCGCGGCGAAGTCGAGCAGGCCGGCTTTGCCGTGCTGAAGGCGCCGGACATTCCCTCCATCCTCGTCGAGACGGCCTTCATCAGCAATCCGTACGAGGAGAAACGGCTGGCCGATCCCGCCTACCAGGAGCGACTGGCAGACACCATCGTGCGTGGCATCAAACATTACCTGCAGTCGCGCCCGGCGCAGGCCCGTCCAAAACTGTCGCAGCGCGACGAGACACCATGAGAGCCATCGAACGACTGAGTCCTGCACTGATTGCACAGATTGCCGCTGGCGAGGTGGTCGAGCGACCGGCGTCGGCACTGAAGGAACTGGTCGAGAACAGTCTGGATGCTGGTGCAAGCGAACTGGCCGTGCATCTCACCGAGGGCGGGATCCGCCTGATCCGGGTGGAAGATGATGGTCAGGGCATCCCGCAGGATCAGCTGACGCTGGCGCTCACCTCGCACGCCACCAGCAAGATCCGCGATCTGGACGAACTCGAGCAGGTACGCAGCCTCGGTTTTCGTGGCGAGGCCCTGGCCAGCATTGCGTCGATTGCCGATGTACGGCTGCTTGCGCGCACAGCCACCGCCGACCAGGCGTGGGCCATCCGCGCCTCTGGCGGACAGGTGGATCCGCCCGAACCGGCGGCACGCACGCGCGGTTGCACCATCACGGTGGAGGAGCTGTACGCTCACACGCCTGCCCGGCGCAAGTTTCTGAAAAGCGCGGCCACCGAGTTCGGCCATTGCGACGAGGCGCTGCGTCGGCTGGCGCTGGCGCGACCGGATGTCGGCTGGAAGCTGCATCACAACGGACGTCTGGTGCGTCACTGGGCAGCGTGCAGCCTGCCAGCGCGGATCAGCGATGTGATGGGTGAGGCCTTCGCCCAGGAGGCATTGCCGCTCGAGGTGGCGGCCGGTGGACTGGTGCTGCGTGGGGTGGTGGGTCGTCCGGCCGCGGCCAAACTTGGGCGCGATGCCCAGTACGTGTATGTCAACGGTCGCTTTGTGCGTGACCGCATCCTGTCGCACGCCATCCGTCAGGCGTATCAGGACGTGTTGCATCACGAACGCCAGCCGGTCTATGTGCTGTTTCTTGAGCTCGATCCGGCGCTGGTCGACGTGAATGTGCATCCGGCCAAGACCGAGGTCCGGTTTCGCGAAAGTGGCGCCGTGCACCGTTTCGTGTTCCTTGCGGTGCAGCGGGCCTTGGCCGCCACCTCGCCGGGCGCTGGCGGTATCGGCCTGGATGCCGGCGCTGGCAGCATCGGCCTGGACGCCGACGCCGACGCCGACGCCGACGCCGACGCCGGCGCCGGCGCTGGCGCGGGTGCGGCGGCAGGCAACGGCCTGATCAGCGGCAGGCCGGGTGCGGCGGGCTCTACCGGTACGGTCGGGGCTGCGCGTCAGCCATGGCCGCCGCGTCAGTCGGCCTGGCCCTTGCAACAGGCCGACACCCATTACGCCGTCCTGTTTGGCGCGTCAGACCGGCGCCCGCCGGAAAGTGTGCAGCCGTTGGCCACAGAGGGTGAATCGACCGCGTTACGCGCCCCTGCGCCCTGGCCAGGTGCCGCACCCGCCGGGACCCCGGTGCCAGCGTGGTCGGATCCGTTTGCGTCAGCGGCCGGCTTGCATGACGCGGGGGCCGCCGACGGTCCGGCAGGGCAGCGCGTGGCTGCGGTGACCGATACGGCGGTCTTGCCGCCGCTCGGGTTTGCCCTCGCCCAGTTGCATGGCATCTATATCCTTGCCCAGGCGGCCAGCGGCCTGGTGATTGTCGACATGCACGCGGCGCATGAGCGGGTGGTCTACGAACGGCTGAAGGCCAGCTTTGGCGAGCAGGGTCTGCCCAGCCAGCCGCTGCTGATTCCGCGCGCCATGGCAGTGACTGCCCTGGAAGCTGCCGCCATCGAGGAGTTTGCCGAGGTGTTTCCCAGCCTGGGATTTGAACTCGCGCTGATGGGGCCCGAAACAGCGGCGATCCGCGCCGTGCCGGCGCTGATTGACGAGCAGGCAAGTGCCCATCTGGTGCGCGAACTGCTGCGTGAATTGCGTGATTTTGGTGCCTCGCGGGTCCTCACCGAACGGCGCGATGCGCTGCTCGCCGGCTTTGCCTGCCATGGTGCCGTGCGCGCCAACCGCTCCCTCACCGTGCCGGAGATGAATGCGCTGTTGCGCGACATGGAGCGCATCGAGCGCGCCGACCAGTGCAATCATGGTCGGCCCACCTGGCGTGCAGTCAGCATTGCCGATCTCGACAAGCTGTTCATGCGTGGCGAATGAGTCGCTCGCCGGCGGTGTTGTTGCTGATGGGCCCCACCGCTGCTGGTAAGTCGGCGCTGGCGCTTGCCATTGCGCAACAATGCAATGCCGAGATCATCAGTGTGGATTCGGCGGCAATTTACCGGCAGATGGATGCTGGCACCGCCAAGCCCACACAGGCCGAGCGCGCTCTCGTGCCGCATCACCTGATCGATGTGATTGATCCCACTGCAGCCTATTCGGCGGCGCGCTTTCACGCTGACGCGCTCGCCTGCATCGCCGACATCCATGCGCGTGGCCGGCGCGCGGTGCTGGCGGGCGGCACCATGCTGTACTTCAAGGCCCTGCTCGCCGGGCTGGATGCCTTGCCAGCCGCCGACGCTGCGGTGCGCGCCGGACTCGACGCACGGGCTGCGCAGCTGGGCTGGCCGGCGCTGCACGCCGAGCTGGCTGCCGTGGATCCGGTCACGGCGGCACGTCTCGCGCCCAACGACAGCCAGCGCATCCAGCGCGCACTGGAAGTGCACCAGCTTACCGGTCAGCCGCTTTCGGCGCTGCATCAGCGCGCCAATACTGCGGCACCCGCGCATCATTCCTGGCGCGTGCTTGCGCTGCCGCCCTCGGATCGCGCCGCGCTGCATCAGCGCATTGCCCACCGGTTCGACCAGATGCTCGCTGCCGGTCTGGTCGAGGAAGTGGCCCGCTTGCAGCGCGACTGGCCGGATCTGCACCGCGACCTGCCGTCGATGCGCTGCGTCGGCTACCGTCAGGCCTGGGAATGGTTGGCCGGCGAAGTGGACCAGGCCACATTGCGCGCCCGTGGCATTGTGGCCACACGGCAACTGGCCAAACGCCAGCTGACCTGGATGCGGTCGCTGCCGGTGGACGTGGAACTCGACTGCCTGCGGCCGGATCTGCTGCAGGCCGGCAGTCTGGCGGCGCGTCGGCTTATGGCTGCTTAGGCGTCCGTCGCAGTCAACGCCCCCGGCGGGGCGCTGTCCGGCCATCCGCCGTTGCTGGCAAGTGTTGCGCGCGCAACCTCAGTCGCCGGTTGGGCTGGCCTGCACGTGCACCCGGCCGTCCCCCAGGACCACCGTCAGGGCATCGCCCGTCACCACCTGTCGCACCGAGCGCACCAGGCGGCCATCGGCCAGATAGGTCAGACTGTAGCCGCGCGCCAGCACCTCGCCGGGATCCAGCAGCTTGAGTGCCTGCGCGTGCCCCGCCAGTGCCACCTGCTGCGCGCGCACCACCTGCTGCCAGGCGCGTTGCAGTCGTTGCTGCTGCTGCGCCACCTGTTGGCCTGCCTCGCGCACGTGCGTCTGCACCGCCTTGTGCAGGCGCAGCCCCTGCGCCTCGAGCGCCGTGCGCCGCAGGTGCAGCGCCTGTCCGGGATGTACCAGCCGCGCACCGAGCCGGTCGAGTGCCCAACTGCGCGTGTCCTGTTGCCGGCGCGCCGCGCTGCGCAGCCGTTGGCGGCGCTGCTGCAGTTGCAGGTGCAGTCGCTCCAGCCGGGTATCTGCGGTCTGCCAGAGCCGGCGCTGGAGCCCCTGCAGCGCCTGCAGCTGATCTTGCCGCGGCGGTGCGCACAGTTCAGCCGCTGCCGTGGGGGTGGGGGCGCGCATGTCGGCCGCAAAATCGGCAATCGTGAAGTCGGTTTCATGGCCGACGCCGCTGACCACCGGCAAGGCCGAGCTGGCGAGGGCGCGAGCCAGCGCTTCGTCGTTGAACGCCCACAGGTCTTCGATGCTGCCACCGCCCCGGCACAGTATCAGCACGTCCACCTCGTCGCGCCGATTGGCTGCGCGCAGCGCTGCCAGCAGGGCGGCCGGCGCTTCGCTGCCCTGCACCGGACTGGGATACAGGATCACCGGAATCTGCGGAGCGCGGCGCCGCAGGGTACTCAGCACGTCGCGCAGTGCCGCAGCGGCCGGTGACGTGATCACGCCAATTGCCCGCGGCGCAGAGGGGAGGGGACGCTTGCGCGCAGGATCGAACAGGCCCTCCAGTTCAAGCTGCTGCCGCAGCCGGGCAAACGCTTCATACAGCGCGCCCTGTCCTGCCGGACGCAGGTTCTCGACCACCAGCTGGAATTCACCGCGCGCCTCATACAGGGTGGGCAGGGCGCGCGCTTCTACCGCGTCGCCGTTGCGTGGCTGCCAGTCCAGCCACTGGTTACGTCCGCGGAACATGGCACAGCGCACCTGTGCACTGCTGTCCTTGAGCGAGAAGTACCAGTGACCTGAAGTTGCCCGGGTGAAACCGCTGATTTCGCCAGCGACCCACTGCAAGGGATGGGCCTGCTCGATGCTGCGGCGCACCTGACGCGCCAGTTCGGACACGCTGATCGCGCGGTTGGCGGGGGGTGTTGCCGGGTCAAGTGGCAGTGCTGAAGTCATTGCAAGGATTCCGGGGCGGCGGCGGTGATGAAATTTTTGTTGACAATCAATACTGGTAGTTAAGTCTTTGTATCATAACGATTATCGCGGTTCGATCAAAATTTGTACGTGACAGAAAAAATCCTTTGCACTGGGAGACTTACCCCTCTTGACCAAAATTCACCCACAAGTTTATCCACAGAGAATGTGGACAAGTTCGAATAGGCTGAAGAATTGCCGCTTTCCGGTACACTACGCGCTTCCTTTTCCATCGTTGCTGCGGGTGCTGCCTTGCTTACGATCCTTGAAGCGGCCGGTTGGCCGAGTTGGCTGCTGGTGCTGTGTTCGATCATTTCACTTGCCATTATCCTCGAGCGTAGCTGGGCCTTGCGCCTCTCTGTGGTCGCGCCCAAGGAATTGCTGGGTCGCGTGGTGCAGGAATACGAGACCCGCGGCGTCAACCGCGAGGTACTCGGCCGGCTCGCCCAGTCCAGCTTGCTGGGCCGCATCCTGGCCGCCGGCCTGACCAATGCCAACGCCAGCCGCGAGGTGATGAAGGAAGCGATTGAGGAATCGGGTCGCGCCGTGCTGGTCGAACTGGAGCGCTTTCTGACCACGCTGGGCACCATTGCCTCGATCAGCCCCCTGCTCGGACTGTTCGGCACCGTGATCGGCATGATCGTGATCTTTCGCACCTCCGGTCCCTCCGGTGGCGGCCCGGCCGAACTGGCGCATGGCATCTCGATCGCGCTGTACAACACGGCCTTTGGTTTGATCGTGGCGATTCCCTCGCTGATCTTTCATCGCCATTTCCGTGCCCGGGTCGACCTGCTGGTGGTCGAGATGGAGCAGCAGGCGATCAAGTTGGTCGAGATCGTCCACGGCGACCGCAGCCGCTGAGGGCCCGCGCATGAACTTTCGTCGTGGCCGTGCGCGTGAAGAGGTCGAGATCAACCTGATCCCGATGATCGACGTATTGCTGGTGATCCTGATTTTTCTGATGGTCACCACCACCTTTGCCAAGTACACCGAACTGCGCATCAACCTGCCGCAGGCCAATGGTGAAACCAGCCGGGACCAGCCCACCCTGATCAACGTGGCCGTCGATGCAGTGGGGCACTATCTGGTCAATGACGCGCCGGCCAACTTCACCGATCCGGATGCCTTTGCCGCCGTGTTGCGGCAGGCGGTGGCCGGGCGCAAGGACCCGATTGTTGCGATCAGCGCCGACGCCACCTCCACCCATCAATCCGTGGTCAACATCATGGAAGCGGCCCGTCGGGCCGGTATTGCGCACGTCACCTTCACCACCCAGGGTGCAACCGGACGCTGAGCGCGGGCAGCGCCCGTTCGAGCGCTGGCTGGTCCGGCGCTGGTATGGCCGCTGGCCGGTCTTTTGGCTGTTGCCGTTGGCACTCCTGTTTGCAGTGGTCACCGCAGTGCGGCGTCAGCTCTTTCAGTCGGGGTGGCTGCAGCGCCAGCAATTGCCGGTGCCCGTGGTGGTGGTCGGCAATCTGGTGGCCGGCGGTGCCGGCAAGACACCCACCGTGATTGCCCTGGTGGAGGGCCTGCGGGCGCGTGGGTGGCATCCAGGCGTGCTGTCGCGTGGCTACGGCGGTCAGCAGCAGGCCACTGGTCTGGTGACGGGCGCATCTTCGGCAAGGACCTGTGGTGACGAGGCCGTGCTGCTGGCGCGCCGCCTGGGTGTGCCGCTGGCGATTGGCCGCGGGCGGGCGCAGGCCGGCCGCGTGTTGCTGACGGCGCACCCTGCGGTGGACTGCCTGGTTTGCGATGATGGCCTGCAGCATTACGCGCTGCAGCGCAATGTGGAACTGGCGGTGATCGACCGCCTGCGGGGTCTGGGCAACCATTGGCTGCTGCCGGCAGGGCCTTTGCGAGAGGGCGCGCGCCGGTTGCGCAGCGTGACGGCAGCCGTGGTGCATGGTGAAGCGCCTGATGCGCGGCGTGCCCGGCGGCTGACGCAGGCCTTGCGCCTGGCCCCAGCCGTGGCCGAATTGCAACTGGACATGCAGCCGCCGCATCCGCTGGTGCAGGATGATGCGTCCGTCCTGTGCACGCAGACGGCAGCACAGGCTTGGTCGCACTGGAAAGGGCGTTCCGTTCATGCGGTGGCAGGCATCGGTCACCCGGCGCGGTTTTTTGCCGGCTTGCGCGCGCAGGGGTTGGTGGTGATCGAACACCCATTTCCGGACCACCATGCGTTTGTGGCGGCCGACCTTGCGTTCGACGACGCGCTGCCGGTGCTGCTGACTGAAAAGGATGCAGTAAAATGTGATGCACTGACGGCCCGCAATCTTTGGGTCGTCCCCCTGCAGGCGGCCTTGCCGGCTGCTTTCCTGGATCAACTCTCAACTCGGCTGGAGTCGCTGCGTGGACGCAAAACTTCTTGAAATCCTGGTGTGCCCGGTCTGCAAGGGACCGTTGCTGGTGCGCCGCGAGGCGTCCGACCTGGTGTGCAAACCGTGTCGGCTGGCTTTTCCGGTGCGCGATGGCATTCCGGTGATGCTGGTTGACGATGCACAGGCCCTGCCGGCCGGGCTCGACCTCTGAGCACCCAGGGCGACATGGCGCGCGGTACACCCTTCACCGTCCTGATTCCGGCGCGCCTGGCGTCCACCCGGCTACCCCGCAAACCCTTGCTCGACCTGGGCGGCCAGCCGATGGTGGTGCGCTGCTGCGAGCGCGCCGTGCAGTCGGGTGCGCGCCGGGTGGTGGTGGCGACGGATGATGCCGACATCCTGGCTGCCGTGGCGCGTGCCGGTTGCGAGGCCGTGCTGACCCGCACGGATCACGCCACCGGCACCGATCGCCTGGCCGAGGCCGCCACGCTGCTCGGACTGGCCGATGACGAGATCGTGGTCAACCTGCAGGGCGACGAGCCGCTGATCGAACCCGGGCTGCTGGCCGAGGTGGCAACCCGGCTGGCCGGGCGCCCGGACGCCGTGATGTGCACGGTGGCGCATCCGCTGCACACCCTCAGCGACTGGTTCAATCCGGCCGTGGTGAAGGTGGTGCTGAACGGGTTGGGCGACGCGCACTGGTTTTCGCGGGCGCCGCTGCCCTGGGCTCGGGATGCCCTGGCGTCACTCAGCCTGAACGCGGCAGACGGCCTTCCCGTCGGGGACCTGCCCGTCGGCGTTCAACCCCTGCGGCATATTGGCCTATACGCCTATCGACGCCATTTTTTACCCACCTACACGGCGTTGCCGATGCCGGATTGCGAGCGCCAGGAGGCACTCGAGCAGCTGCGGGTGCTGTTTCATGGCGAGCGGATTGCGTGTGTGGTGGTTGATCATGCGCCGCCGGCCGGCATCGACACGCCTGAAGACCTTGCGCGGGTGCGGGCCTTATTTGACCGACCCGGTCAGCTAGGGTAGTTTCCGTCAACAAAGCGGACGCTGGCGTCCCCCAAAAAGAACATCCGAATCATGACTCGATACACTCCCCAAACTATGCGTCTAATCCTCCTCGGTGCTCCTGGCGCCGGCAAGGGCACCCAGGCTGGTTTCATCAAGGACCACTTCGGCATCCCGCAAATCTCCACCGGCGACATGCTGCGCGCCGCCGTCAAGGCGGGCACACCGCTCGGCCTGGCGGCCAAGCAGGTGATGGACAGTGGTGGTCTGGTGTCGGATGACATCATCATCGGTCTGGTCAAGGACCGCATCGCCGAACCCGATTGTGCCAATGGCTTCCTGTTTGACGGCTTCCCGCGCACGATTCCGCAGGCTCAGGCCATGAAGGAAGCGGGCGTGAAGATCGAGTGCGTGCTGGAAATCGACGTGCAGGATGCCGAAATCATCCAGCGTATGTCGGGGCGTCGCGTACATCCGGCCTCCGGTCGCACTTACCACATCGTCTTCAATCCGCCACGCGTGGCCGGGGTGGATGACGAAACCGGCGAACCGTTGATCCAGCGCGATGATGATCGCGAGGAAATCGTGCGCAAGCGTCTGGACGTTTATCACGCACAGACGGAACCGCTGGTTGCCTTCTATGCAGACTGGGCCGCCACCGGTGACGCCGCTGCCCCGCGCACCGCCAAGGTGGCTGGCGTGGGCTCGGTCGATGAAATCCGTGCACGCGTGTTCGCGGCGCTGGAAGACTGATCTCATGGCAGCCCGACCGAAGAACGCGTTTTATGCGCAATCCGGTGGTGTCACGGCCGTGATCAATGCGTCCGCGTGCGGTGTGATCGAGACTGCGCGCAAATATCCGGAACAGATCGGTACCGTTTACGCCGGCCTGAACGGCATCCTCGGTGCCTTGCAGGAAAACCTGATCGACACCGGCAAGGAAAGCGTTGAAGCCATCTCGGCACTGCGTCACACACCGTCGGGGGCGTTCGGTTCGGCACGCTACAAACTGAAGGGGCTGGAACAGAACCGCGCCGAGTATGAACGCCTGATCGAGGTGTTCCGCGCCTGGAACATCGGGTACTTCTTTTACAACGGCGGCGGCGATTCACAGGATACCGCGCACAAGGTCTCGCAGATCGGCGCCGAGCTGGGCTATCCGGTGATTTGTGTGGGTGTGCCAAAAACCATCGACAACGACCTGCCGCACACCGATTGCTGCCCCGGTTTTGGTTCGGTGGCCAAATATGTCGCCACCTCAATCCGCGAGGCCGGCTTTGACGTGGCTTCGATGGCGGCCACCTCCACCAAGGTGTTCGTGCTGGAGGTGATGGGGCGTCATGCCGGCTGGATCACGGCCGCCTGCGGCCTGGCCACCGAGAAGACCGGACAGGCTCCGCACATCCTGCTGTTTCCGGAAATTCCCTTTGACGAGGCAAAGTTTCTTGCCCGCGTGGACGAATGTGTCAAGACCTACGGCAACTGCGTGATCGGTGTCAGTGAAGGCATCCATACTGCCGACGGCAAATTCCTCGCCGACAGCGGCTTGCGGGATGCTTTTGGCCACGCCCAGCTGGGTGGGGTGGCGCCAGTGATTGCCAATCTGGTCAAGCAGAGGCTGGGCTACAAATACCACTGGGCGGTGGCTGACTACCTGCAGCGCGCGGCGCGCCATCTGGCGTCGGCCACGGATGTGAAGCAGGCCTACGCCATGGGCAAGGCCGCCGTGGAACTCGCTGTGAAGGGGCATAATGCCGTCATGCCCACCATTGTGCGGGTATCAGACGCACCCTACAAATGGAAGGTCGGCAAGGTGGCACTGGCCGAGGTGGCCAATGTGGAACGCAAGATGCCGCGTGATTTCATCACCGACGATGGCTTTCACATCACTGCCAAATGCCGCCGTTACCTTGCGCCATTGATCGAGGGTGAAGACTACCCGCCCTACCGCAATGGCCTGCCGGATTACGTGCGGCTGAAGCTCAAGCCGGTCAAGCGCAAGCTCAACACCGAATTCAAGGTGTGAGCGCACCGTCCCTGCATTGAGTCAAGACGCCCCCCGCCCTGCTTCGGCCGTCGTGCCCGTCATGGCGGGGGAAGATGCAGCCTTGCTGCGTCAGCGGCTACACGCCCTGCTGGAATCCTCGCAAGGGCAGCTGGATCAGCCAGCTGACGGTCGCCTGCTGATGACCCCGCAGGAGCAGGACGCCGCGCATCCGGCGGCGGTGCTGGTGGCAGTGGTCAACCTGCCGGAGGGGCCCGCCATCCTGCTTACCCGGCGTACCGAGCATTTGCAGCATCACGCCGGCCAGATCAGTTTTGCCGGCGGTCGCACCGATCCCGCCGACCGGGATCCTGTCCATACCGCCCTGCGAGAGGCGCAGGAAGAGATCGGTCTGGACCTTGCAGACGTGCGCATCCTCGGGCAGTTGCCCGAGTTCTTCATTCCCACCGGATATCGGGTCACACCTGTGCTGGCCTGGCTGGACCTGCCGCCCCGGCTGCGTGCCGACCCCGACGAGGTGGCTGAAATTTTCTATTTGCCGACCCGTCTGGCTCTCGACCCCGCCGCCTGGCAGTTGGAACAGCTTGAGCGGAAGGGGGGCGTGCGTTCCATCTGGGTGATGACATTTGAAGGCCGTCGCATCTGGGGCGCCACTGCTGGCATCCTGATGTGGCTGGCCCAGACGCTGCACCAGA
The DNA here is from genome assembly GCA_903893215.1 of uncultured Ferrovum sp. Classification (GTDB taxonomy): domain Bacteria; phylum Pseudomonadota; class Gammaproteobacteria; order Burkholderiales; family Ferrovaceae; genus CAIVHB01. The sequence continues at coordinate 52,142 of CAITLJ010000054.1, forward strand.
CGCTGCCGCGAACGTTACCCCGGACGCTGGACTAGACGGCCAGGCTACCCGCTGGCGGCCGTTGCATTCAGCGACCGTTGGCCTTCTTGAAATGCTCGGTGGCCGAGACCAGGGCGGAACGGATGCCCGGCTCGAAGGCGGCATGCCCGGCATCGGCTACCACCGTGTAGTGGGCCTCCGGCCAGGCCAGGTGCAGGTCATATGCCGACATGGCAGGGCACACCGCGTCATAGCGGCCCTGCACGATGTAGGCAGGCAGGTGACGGATGCGGTGCACGTTGTCGAGCAGGGCATTGTCGGGCAGGAAAATGTTGTTGACGAAGTAATGCGCCTCGATGCGCGCAAGGCTCAACGCCACATGGTCGCTTGCAAAGTGCGACACGGTGCCGGGATTGGGCAGCAGGGTGCTGCAGGCGCCTTCGTAAGTGCCCCATGCGCGGGCGGCCGGCAGATGCACCGCCGGATCGGGATCGGTCAGGCGGCGATAGTAGGCGTGCAGCAGATCGTTGCGTTCTGCGTGCGGGATTGGTGCACAGAAGGCATCCCAGCGGTCCGGGAAGATGTGACGCAGGCCGTACAGGAACCAGTCGATCTCCACTGGCCGGCACAGGAAAATGCCGCGCAGCACCAGCCCCAGGCACTGCTCCGGATGCGCCTCGGCGTAAGCCAATGCCAGCGTGCTGCCCCAGCTGCCGCCAAACACCAGCCAGCGCTCGATGCCCAGTTTCTTGCGCAAGGCTTCGATGTCGGCGATCAGATGCGGGGTGGTGTTCTTGTGCAGTTCGCCGAACGGTCGCGAACGCCCTGCGCCGCGCTGGTCGAAGATCACGATGCGGTAGGCAGCCGGGTCAAAGAAGCGGCGGTGTTGGGGGCCGGAACCGGCACCGGGGCCGCCATGGAGGAATACGACCGGAATGCCGGCCGGGTTGCCGGATTCTTCCCAGTACATTGCGTGCACGTCATCCAGCTGCAGATAGCCGGTGTCGTAGGGGCTTGTTTCGGGAAACAGCGATTGCAATTCTGGCGCTTCGGAATAGGGCGGCATTGGTATGGGCTCAATTTTGTGACGGGCGTGCCGTAGAATTGCGGGACGCCCGGAGGCCCCTGCTGAACCGGCGCCTGCGTTATGGTTTTGAATTATTCTAGTTGATTCAAGCGGTTCGCGCCGCCGCCGGAGAATTTCACATGCTATATGAACTCCACGAGATGCAGCACGCCTGTTTTGCGCCTTTCCGCTTGATGGCACACGCTGCTGCCGGTTTTTATGGCCACCCTGGCAGCCCGCTCAGCTACACCCCTATTTCACGCGCCATCGCGGCCGGTTCCGACCTGCTGCTGCGCACCACCCAGCGCTACGACAAGCCAGGCTTCAACCTGGGGCAAACCACCCAGGACGGCGTGATGGTGGAACTGGTGGAAGAGGTGGTCCTTGACCTGCCGTTCTGCCAGCTACTGCACTTCAGCAAGCCTGCCATGACCAACCCGGGCCCGGCCGTGCTGATTGCGGCGCCCCTGTCCGGTCATTACGCGACCCTGCTGCGCGACACGGTGCGTTCCTTCGTACAAGACCACGATGTCTATGTGACGGACTGGAAAGATGCCAAAACGGTTCCCTTGACCGAGGGTGACTTCCACTTTGATGATTACGTGCGCTACGTTCGCCAGTTCCTGTCGGTGCTGCAGGGTACGGCGCACGTGGTCAGCGTCTGCCAGCCCACCGTGCCGGTATTGGTGGCCATCGCGCTGATGGCCGCTGATCAGGATCCGGCAGCGCCGCGTTCGATGATCATGATGGGCGGGCCGATTGACACGCGCTGCAACCCGACCACCGTGAACGCCTTCGCCACCGAGCACACGCACGACTGGTTTGCCGAAAACGTGATTTATCATGTGCCGTCCAAGTACCCCGGCTACGCACGCCGCGTGTATCCTGGCTTTTTGCAGCATGCCGGCTTTGTGGCGATGAATCCCGGCCGCCATATCGATTCGCACCGCGATTATTTTTACCACCTGATCCAGGGCGACGGCGAGAGCGTCAACTCGCATCGCGCGTTTTATGATGAGTACAATGCCGTGATGGACCTGCCGGCGGACTACTATCTTGAAACCATCCAGCGCGTGTTCCAGCAACACCAGTTGCCCCGTGGCGTCATGCAATCCTGTGGCCAGCTGGTGCGTCCCGCCATGATCCGCAATACTGCACTGATGACGGTGGAAGGCGAACTGGACGACATCTCCGGCAACGGCCAGACCCAGGCGGCCCATGACCTGTGCACCGGCATTCCGGCCGACCGCCACGCTCACCTCACCGCGCGCGAAGTCGGGCACTACGGCATCTTCAGCGGTCGCCGTTTCCGTGAAATCATTTACCCGCAATTGCGTGCCTTCGTGGCCCGCTTCGACTGACGTCTTGAAGTCGGGCCTGGCTGCGCCGCTGCGACCGGTCCTCGACGACGGACCCACGCGGGCCAACCTGCGCCGCCTGGCCGTGTTGCGACTGGTGGCCCTGCTGGCTATCGCGGCACTGGCATGGGGTTTGCAGGGCGCCTTGGGGCTGACGGTGTCATCCTCCGGGCTGCTCTGGAGTGCATTGGCCGTGATCGGGCTTAGCCTGTTCACGCTTTGGCGCGCCAGCCAGTCCTGGCCGGTGCAACCCTTCGAGCTGGCGCTGCAACTGGCGCTCGACATCGTTGCCTTGAGCGCCGTGTTTCAGGCCAGCAGCGGGGCCGCCAATCCGTTTGTGTCGCTCTATCTGGTGCCGGTGGTGGTGGCCGCCACCACCCTGCCACGCCTGCAGGTGTGGCTGCTGGCGGCGCTGGCCTGTGCCGGCTATACCCTGCTGCTGCTGGAATATGCCCCGGCCATGCATCATCACCATCCCGGTGCGCCAGCCGAATTTGACCTGCACGTGGTGGGCATGTGGGGCAACTTCGTGTTGAGTGCCGCCATCATCGGGGTGGCGGTCGTCAATATGGGGGCGGCCCTGCGCGCGCGCGAAACCCATCTGGCGCAGGCGCGCGAGGACATGCTGCGCAACGAGCAGATCATGGGACTCGCCACATTGGCGGCCGGCGCAGCGCATGAGCTGGGCACGCCGCTCTCCACCCTGGCGGTGCTCAGCCGGGAGCTGCAACTGGAGTGTGCCGACCGCCCGGAACTCGAGGACGATTTTCGCCTCCTGCGCGCGCAGGTCAGCGTTTGCAAGGACATCATCCAGCGCATGCTGGCGCGCAATCCGGGTGGGGAAGGGGCCCTTGTTCTGATCGACCTGAAGTCCATGCTGGCGCAGATCATCGACCAATGGCGCCTGATGCGACCGGGTGCGGTGCTGAGTTACGACGATCACCGGATCGTGCCCGATCAGCTGGTGCGGCAGGACCTTCATCTGGCACAGGCGCTGATCAACGTACTCAACAATGCGGCGGATGCCTCACCGGACCATGTCCAGGTGAGCGCTGCGATGGTGGGCGATCGGCTGCAACTGCAGGTGCTGGATCAGGGCAATGGCGTGGATTCTGCCGTGGCCCACCAGCTCGGGCGGGCCTGGTTTTCCACCAAGGCAGAGAGCGGACGCGGCCTTGGCATGTTTCTCACCAACGCCACGCTGGAGCGCATGGGCGGCACCGTGGCGCTGGTCAACCGCCCGGATGGTGGTGCATGCACCACCATCGACCTGCCGCTGGCGGCGCTACAGCCCGTGACCGGAGTCGCCCGGTGACTGGCCGCCGCCCGTCATCGGCTGTCGCAGGCCGATTGCCGCGTCACAGCCATCCGCAGCCAACATGAGCGCCCCCGGTTTGCCTGTGTTGCTGCTTGTGGATGATGACCTCACCCTGGGTCAGGTGCTGGAACGCGCCCTCACCCGACGCGGCTTTGCCGTGGTGCGCGCCGACGGCGTGCAGGCCGCGCAGACCGTACTTGCCAGCCTGCAACCGCAGTTTGCCGTGCTCGATCTCAAGTTGGGAGATGGTTCTGGCCTGCAATTGGTCGCTGGCCTGCGCGCCCGGTGTCCTGCAGTGCGGATGCTGATGCTGACCGGTTACGCCAGTCTGGCCACGGCAGTGGAGGCGATCAAGCTGGGGGCGGATGATTATCTTGCCAAGCCGGTCGATGCCGACCAGATCGTGGCAGCCCTGCGCGGCGAAGCCCCGCCGCGCGCTGCCGGGCGCGAGGAGGGAAGCGACGATGCCATGAGCATGCACCGGCTGGAGTGGGAGCACATCCAGCGGGTGCTGAGCGAGGTGGACGGCAATATCTCGGAAGCGGCCCGGGTGCTGGGCATGCACCGACGCACCCTGCAGCGCAAGCTGCTCAAGCGCCCCAGTCCGGGACAAGGCTGACCGCGCCGGTCGGGGCGGTGACCATGGATTGCCCCGTCCGGTGCATGCACGCCAGCACCACCTGGCTTCAGGCGACCCGGCGCAGGGTGTTGCGGCTGAGTCGTACGCCCTCGGGCAGCGTCTGACCTGCGCTTGCAGACGGCAGCGCTTGCGGCAGCATGGCGGTCAGCACGTGGTCTTTGCGTACGAAATGATGATAAAGCGCGGCTGCCACATGCAGGCTGACCATGCCCAGCATGGTCCAGGAGGCCAGCACGTGCAGGTCGGTCAGCTGGTCGGCCAGGTCCGCGTCGGCCCCGACCAGCGCGGGTAGCGGCAGCAGGCCCAACAGTCGCAGCTGCACGCCATGGCCACTGCTGAGCGCCCATCCCAGCATCGGCACTGCCAGCAACACACCATACAAGCCCAGATGCGCGGCATGTGCAGCCCAGCGTGCCAGCACCGGGCTATCGGACAGGGTGTCCGCCATGCGGGTCCTGACCCGTGCCACCAGACGCAGCGCCAGGGCCAATAAAACCGCCAGCCCGAGTTGTCGGTGGCTTTCCAGAAGCAGGGTACGCAGGCTGCCGCCCTCGACCAGTTCGCGCAGCAGGATGGATGCCGCAGCCCCCATCACCAGCAGCGCGCTGCCCCAGTGCAGGGCGATTGTGACGTAGCTGTGGCGCGGCTCGGCAGGGCGTGTGTTGGCTTGGAGTGCGGACGGGGGCTTGGTCATTTCGGGATCTCCTTGTGGGCGCTTGCGGGCGGGCGTGGTGAACGACTCGCCTAAAATTTAGAACATGTCAGCTTATTTGCGCCATGCCCCGGGCCCTGCATTTGTGCGCCGCAAAACCCTCCTTTTTCCACCGCTGAACCCTACAAAGCCCAAGAAAATGGGCTTGCGCCACCCCAATTCAAGCCAAAAGTTTCTCAGACTCGTGAAATTTTGTTGCGTTGCACGGAATCGGGCACCAATAAAGCGAATATTTGCTTTTTTTGATGGTGTTGGTAGGGTCAAATGAACGTATCCTTGCGCCAACCCTACGGGTTCTTAAGAAATTGAAGCAGGGTTTTCAGGTACAGCGCCGGCCAATCCCGCTGACTAGACTGTCGAAAAGCATACAGGGCAGCCGCTTCAAGGCCGGATCCCCGGCACACGCTGGCCAGTCTGGGCCATTTGTCGGTTGATTCTTAAATTTATTTAATAAACTAGGGAGTTGTAAAAATGCGTGTCAATTTCAGGGTGTTGATCAGCATGTTCGTCGCCACTGGCGCCATCCTTGCGTTGCCCGTCCACGCGGCGGTGGATGTCGAGGCAGCCCAGGCGCTGGCCAAGTCCAGTGGCTGTACCAAATGCCATGCCGTCGACAAGAAAAAGGATGGCCCTGCCTATCGCGACGTGGCGGCCAGTTACAAGGGGGCGGCAGATGCCGAAGCGCATCTGATCCATCACATCACCAGTGGCGAAAAGGTCAAATTCGACGACGGTCATGAGGAAGACCACAAAAAGGTGAAAAGCAAGGATCCCGCCGAGATCAACAACCTGGTCGGCTGGATCCTGTCGCTGGAAGGCGGCAAGAAATACACGCCCAACACCCACCACTGAGCCTGCCTGCGGAGTCCAATCATGCGTATTCCTTCACTGTTGCGGGGCAGCGTGCTGTGGTTTGTGCTGTCCTGTCTGGTCCCGGCCGCGCTCGCTGCCGCCGAAGCCCCGGTCGACCGCACCTTGACCGGTGACAAGGTCTGTACCCGCTGTCATGACGAGTCAGAAGCCAAGCCGGTGCTCTCGATCTATCAGACCCCCCATGGCGTCAAGGCCGACGGGCGCACGCCGGGCTGTCAGTCCTGCCATGGCGCCAGTGAAGCGCATGTGAAGAATGCCGCAGGTGCCGAAACCCGTCCGGCGGTGGATGTGCTGTTCGGCAAGGGCGCGGATGCCGCCAGGGTGTCGGCCGCCTGCGTCAGCTGCCATCAGGGCGGGGCCCGTATGCATTGGCCCGGCAGCGCGCATCAGACCCGGGATGTGACCTGTACCAACTGTCACAAGGTGCATGCCGCACATGATGACGTGCGCGACCGCAAGACACAGGCCGAGGTTTGCTACACCTGCCATGCAGCGCAACGCGCCCAGTCCCACCGCATTTCGGCGCATCCGCTCAAGGATGGCAAGATGGCTTGTTCGGATTGCCACAATCCGCACGGCTCGATCGGTCCCAAGCTGCTGATCAAGGCCACAGTCAACGAGACCTGCTACACCTGTCATGCGGATCGCCGCGGTCCCTTCCTGTGGGAGCACCAGCCGGTGACGGATGACTGCAGCAACTGCCATACGCCGCATGGCTCGAACAATGCGCCCCTGCTCAAGGCGCGCGAACCCTGGCTGTGCCAGGAGTGCCACTCTGCCAACCATGCACGCACGGTCTACAGCGGGCAGAACCTGCCCGGTAGCGCCCAGATCACCCTGAACGGCGCGCAGGACCCTGGCAAGCAGGCGCCCACAGCGCAACTCAACGGCCGCAGCTGCTCGGCCTGTCACGCCAAGGTACACGGCTCGAACCATCCGGCCGGCGCCAAGTTCAACCGCTGAGGCCAGGGAGACCCCATCATGAACAATCCCCGCATCAAACTCCTCGCCCTGGCCGTGCACGCATCGCTGCTGCTGGCCGCCCGTCACGCCGTTGCGGATGATCCGACCGCGGCAGAGCTCACCACCCCGCGCAGCACCGTAGAGATCGGCGTGGAGGAAATCAACAAGTCCAGCTTCGACGCCGGCCGCTACGATGGCCGTTATCGGCAGGGTCCCAACACCATTGGCAACGTCGACCTGTACGGGGGCGGCAGTTACGACAGCAACGATGCCACCCGTTGGCAGCTGCATGGGCACGATCTGGGTTATGCCAGCCGCGACCTCGAAGCCGAGTACGGCGTGCAGGGGGACTACCGCATCACCTTCGACCAGGACCACCTGCGCCGCAACCTGTCGGACAGCTACCGCACACCCTATCAGGGCATCGGCACACCAGTGCTCAGCCTGCCCGCCGGCTGGGTGTTTCCTGCGGCCAGCAACTCTTCCGCGGGCAATTTCCCGGCGGGTGTGGCCAACTCGCCCAAGCTGCAGCTGAACCTGTTCCAGCCGGTTGATCTTTACACCGAACGCACGCGGACTGACCTTGGCTTCAGTTATGAACTCGGGCAGGGATGGGGACTGGATACCCGTTACAGGCACGACTTCAAGCAGGGATTGCGCGACCAGTCGGCACCGCTCAACCTGCCCGGCGACCGTTCCTTCGACCTGCCCGATGCCGTCAACCAGACCACCGATGAATTTGATGCCACGGTGCGCTACACCGGTCAGGTCAGCCAGTGGACCTTCGGCTACGAGGGGGTGCGCTTCCGCAATGGACAGCCGTCGCTGACCTTTCCGAATGCGCTCACGGCCAATAACCTGGGCCTGATCAGCGAGTCGCCGGCCAACCAGTTCGATCAGCTGAACGCCACTGGTGCGTTCAACATGACGGGTGGCACCCACCTGACGGTGGGCGGCTCGTACGGGCGCAACACGCAGAATGATGCGTTCCTGCCCACCACCACGGTGGCCGGTCTGACGTATGTGCCGCTGACCGCAGCAGGAGGACTGGGCACGGCAGCCGCCATTGCCAACCTGCCGGAAAGCTCGCTGCACGGTTTTGTCGCCACCACGCATCTGTTTGCCAAGCTCAACGGCCATTTCACGCCGGCCTGGGGCTGGGCCACCAACGCGCGCTACGACGAACGCGACAACCGCACGCCGGTGCAGTCTTTCGTATTCAACGACGTCGACAATTATCCCAACACCACCACGGCTGCGACCGCATCCAAACCGGCTTCCACCTCGGTGAATTACCGGTCAAACACGCCGTACAGCAAGCGCAACGAGAAGCTGGGGTTTGACACCGACTATCGCCTGCCTTTCGGGCCAGTGCTGGCCTTCGGCGATGACTGGGAGCGCGTTCACCGCTATTGCAACGGCACCTTCACCGCGTGCGAAAACACGCCGCGCACCACCGAGAACACACTTCGTGGTGAACTGCGCACCACTTTTCACGAGGACACCCAGGCGCGGTTGGCGGTGGCCTATGGTGACCGACGGACCAGTGGTTACAATCAGGACGCAACCCTCTGGGCGGGCGCGGGCATGAATCAGGCGGCGGCGCTGGCCGCAATCGCCCGACTCAATGCGAGTGGGTACCCCGTCTGGGGACCCAATGCCGCGTATTCGGCCACGCCAGCTGTGGCGCCGGGCGTGCTGTTTCCCAACAACAACACGTTTGCGGCATCCACACCGGGACTCGCGCCCTTCTTCGGTCGTTCCAATGCTTTCGACATCACCGGTCTGGAACATTTTGACGAGAGTGCCCGCAAGCGCGAGAAACTGCGCGCGTCGGTTTCGCATGAGCTGACCGAGAAAGTGTCGCTACAGGCCGGGCTGGACTACAACCGCGACCGTTATCCGGATGATCTGTATGGCCTGCAGGAAAGCCGGGCCTTTGCACTCCATTTCGATGTGACCTATGCCGCCAGCGAGCAGGCCACGGCCAACCTGTTCTTCACCCACGAGGATACGGCGCAGCGGATCAATGGTTCGACCTGGGGGACCAATGCCGCGCCGCCGGCTGCCACTTCGCCGCCCACGCAGAACACCTTTGCTGACTGCAACGGCAACCCGACCACGTTGGCGGCACGCGCCGCAATTGCTAAGATCGACCAGTGCTTTGCCTGGCAGAACCGCCAGCGCGAAGTGGCCGATACTGTCGGCGTTGGCTCGCGTCGCACCGGCTTGATGGGCGGACGGCTTGAGGTATCTGGCGATGCCGTGTTCAGCCGGGCCCGCAGTGATTCGACCTTTCCTTTCGGCGGGGTCTACGCCAACGTGCTAAGCCCGGGCTTTCCGGCCACGGCCACCTTGCAGGTTCCCACCTACTTCCATGCCACCAACCTGCCGGGCGTCACCACCCTGACGCTCGACCTGCACCTGCAGGGCGGGTACCAGATCGACAAGGTGTCGCAGGTCAAGGTGGGTTATCGCTTCGGCTGGATCCGCAGTGCCGACTACGCTTATCAGGCCCTGCAACCGGGCACCAACCAGGCGTATCTGCCGACCTTTCAGCAGTCGCCGGCAGCCAGCGTGCAGGCGATCGGCGTGTCCTACGTGCGGCAGATCGACTGACCTGCCCGGGTGGCGGTCCCGGGCGTGTTTTCCCGGGGGCTGCAGGGTTGGTGGCTGGCAGCGCTGCCAGCCAGCGGACCGGCGGGTCTGGTTGTTGCACATGCCCGGGCATCATGCCCGGGCATTTTCATTATACTGGGCACTCGCTTGATTGACGGGTCACAGGCCCACGGGAGAAGTGCGCGATGAGCAAGGACACCCCAAGCAACGAGATGTTCGAAGCCTTCCAGAAGATGATCAATCCAATGGCTTTTCCCATGCAGAACCTGCTGATGGGCGGCATGAAACTGGAAGAAGTCGAGCGCAAGGTCAGTGAACTGCGCACGGTGCACCATTGGCTGTCGACCAATCTTGGCATGCTCGAACTCAGCATCAAGACTCTCGAATACCAGGCAGCTCTGCTGCAACCGGCCAGCAAGGACCCTGCCAGTGTGTCGGCTGAGGCCGCTGCCACGGCGGCGCAGAATCCTTTCATGAACCCCTCGCTGTGGCCGTGGCCTTACGGTCAGGCCGGTGCGCCGGAGGCGGCGGCAGACGCCGCGGCCAGTGCCCCGCCAAAAGCCAAGGCTGCCGCGTCCAGCACCAGCAGCACCCGCAAGCCGCGTTGAGGGGGCGCGTGCTCTCACGATGGCTTGCGATCGCGCTGGGGCTGGTCCCGCTGTGGTTCGTGCCTGCTGCGGTGGCAGCGGCAGCCGGTACGGCGGGTGTGGTGGCACTGGGTTCGGCGGCTGGCACCACCAACGCGACGACTGCGCGCGAGGTGGCGGTCGGGAGCGTACTGCGCGAGGCCAAGCTCAAGGGCCTCAACGGGCCGTCGCGCCAGCTCTCCAGCTATCGCGGCAAGCCGCTGATCATCAATGTCTGGGCCAGTTGGTGCGGTCCCTGCCGCGAAGAAGCCGCGTCGCTGGAGCAATTGGCGTGGAGTCCCTTGGGTGCCAGCGTCACCATCATCGGTATCTCCACCGACGACTTTGCTGAAAATGCGCAGGGCTGGCTGCGGCAGTCCAATGCCACCCTGACGCACTACATCGACCAGCAGCTCGAAATGGAAACCATGCTCGGTGCCAGCCACCTGCCGCTCACCGTTTTCGTGGATGCCAATGGCAAGGTGCTGCGCAAGGTCACCGGAGCCCAGGATTGGACCGGTCCACGGGCAGCCGGCTGGATTCGTGCGGCCTTTCCGAACAAGCTTCCGCATCCATAACCCGGCCTTTGACCCGGATCAGGGCTTGGCTGTGGGTCAGGCGGCGATGGCGTCGTCGCAGCGACCTTCGTTGACTGCGTCGGTCTGCCCATCGGCGGTGGCCTTGCCCGGCAGCATGGCTGAGAGCACCTGGTCACGACGAACATAGTGGTGGTAGAGCGCGGCACCGATGTGCAGGGTGACCATCACCAGCAGGGCCCAGGACACCAGGATGTGGTAATCGGTGAGGGTATCGGCGAAATCAGAATCAGCGGCGGTGATCATTGGTAGGGGCAGCATGCCCAGAAATTTCAGTTGCACGCCGTGGGCATTGCTGAGGGCCCAGCCTAGCATCGGGATGGCGAGGATCAGGGCATACAGTGCGTAGTGGGCGCCCTTGGCGGCGATACGCATAGGCAGGGACATGCCAGCTTCGGTATGGGCCATGCCCTTGATGCTGCGAACCACCAGACGGGCGACCCAAGCGGCCAGCACCAGCATGCCCACCTGACGGTGCGATTCGACCAGCAGCGTGCGGATGGCGGAGTCTTCAACAAGTTCGCGCACCAGGATGGTGGCGGCCGCAGCCAAAAAGAGCAGGGCGCTGGCCCAGTGCAGGGCGATGGTGGCAGTGTGGTGCTTGAGCCAGGTTGAAGCATTGCCGGCGCTGGTGATCCCGTTTGCGTTCATGCGCGTGTTCTCCGTGATTTGAATCCGTCGGCTGGGCCGTTCTTAAAATCACTTTAGAAAACACCTGCGGCTACGCTACCCCGGTGGCGCAGAGTTCACAGTGGTTCACATTTGAGGATGCGCTGGGTCCCCAGCAACGCGCGGCTGGCAAGGCCGCTGCTGCCGATGTCAACCGTGGCGTTCGCGAACGGCACGCAAAGGGTCAAACGGGCGCGCGCTCCAGCGTGACGAACTCCAGTGCGTGCGCATTGCTTTCGTCTGCTTCCCGCCGCACACGTCCGGTTTCAGTCCACTCACCGTCAGCCAGCGCCGGAAACCAGGCATCGCCCTCGATGTCGGCGTCAATCTCGGTCACGTACAGCCGCTGCGCACGTGGCAACAACTGCCGATAGACCTCCGCGCCGCCAATCACGAACAGCAGGGGCAAATCCCCACAGAGTGCGAGCGCGGCAGCGATATCCGTGACGCACTCCACGCCCGGCAGGACCAGCGCACTCTGCCGGGTCAGCACCAGATTGCGTCGTCCCGGTAACGGACGACCGATCGCCTGATGGGTCTTGCGCCCCATCAGGATCGGATGGCCGGTGGTCAGCTGGCGGAAGTAACGCGGGTCGGCGGGCAGATGCCAGGGCATGGCATTGTCACGGCCAATCACCCGGTTGCGGGTGTGGGCTACCACCATGGCGAGTGCGGTCATCGCTGTCCTCCAGCCCAGCGCGGCTTGTCTGCGCCGGCGCCAGCGCCAGCGCCTGCGCCATTGCGCATGCGCTGGCCCAGGCCGCGCTGCACAACGGGTTCAGTTGAATTCATAGTTGGCGCGCACGCCCACCGTCATGGTGCGATCCGGCGACGGCTCGAAGTAGCGATTGCTGCTTTCGTTGATGATCACCGAGCCAACGTAGGCGCGGTTGAACAGGTTATCCACGCGGACGAATTCGTCCAGGCGCCAGTCTCCGACGCGCTGGTTGAGCGCAGCGCGCAGGTTGAAGACCGCAAAGCTCGCGGCAGCGGCGTTGTTGGTATCGTTGGCGTAGACCTTGTCGCTATAGCGCGCTTCGATGGCGGTCGACAGGACGCCAGTGTGGTAAGAGAGTTCGCCGTAGGCAATCCGTCGGCCAATGCCAGGCAAGTGGCTGCCTGCCTGCACCAGGGTGGTCACCGGTGGGGTGGTGCCATTCACCGAAAAGGCCTGGCTGGCAAAACCGCGGCTGTAGGTGGCATCCAGCCACGTAAAGGCACCATAGGCGGTCATACTGGACAGGAAGTCATGTTCGACCGACAGTTCTACGCCATTGCGGGTGGTGCCCGGTACGTTCTGGTAAAAACTGCGACCGCTCACGTTGGCCAGCACCGCCAATTCGTCGCGGGTCAAGATCTGGAACAGTGCGGCGTTGGCGCGCGTGTCTGCATCGATCAGCAGTTTGGTGCCCAGTTCATAGTTGCTGCTTGTGGAAGGACGCAGACCGTAGTTCAGGGCCGGGCCAGCAGTCAGGGTATTGCGGCTGATGATCGGGGTGTAGGCCAACTCCGAGAACGACGGGGTCTCAAAACCGCGACCGTAGTTCGCATACAGACTGACGGTATCGCGCGGCTGGAAGCTGATGCCGAAGGTGGGGCTGGTATTGCTGTACTGCGCTGATCCCGGTGTGCTGCCCAGATAGGCCAGCGTGCTGAACTCTACCAGGCTGTGGCGCACGCCGGCGGCCAACAACACGTGCTGCAGGGGGGTCCACTGCCCCTGCAGGTAGGTGTTGGCAGCGGTCACTTCGTCATCCTCGAAGCGGGTCGGGTTGCCCAGTCGTTGTGTATAGCCTTCGCTGTCAATGATCGAGGTGAAGGCCTTGCGGTTTTCGTTCTGCAATTCGTAGCTGGCACCCAGCGTGACTTCGGTCGGCCCGCCGAGCAGTACGCCGTGATGCGTCAGATGACCATCCCCGCCACCGAACTTGCGGTCCAGGTCAACCACGCCGTTGGCTGCGGTCGGTGCCGTCAGGCTGGCGTTGGCGAGATACTGCAGCACCCGGCGTTGTCCAGTGTAGACAATCATCTGCAGGTCATCCTCGTCGTCCAGATGCCGCTCGTACTTGAGTCCCACCTGTTCGTTGTTGAGGGTCTTGCGCGCATTCCAGCGGCTCACGGTGGGGTCTACCTTGCGCGGGTTAGCCGCCAGTTGGGCAGCATTCAGCCCGCCCGGGTCCTGCGCATCTGGCTGGGCCACCGCGTTCAGAACCAGAGTGAATTTGCCCTGGCTATCGGTGGGCAAGGTGAACTTGGCATTGGTTTGCTGGCGCTGTGCCTGGCTGTGCTGGCGATAGCCATTGGTGCGGAACTGCGAGGCATCGATCAGGTAGTTGAGCGTGCCGGCCGACCCGCTGGCTTCGATGCTTTCCTTTTCGGCTCCATAGCTGCCGAACAGCAGGCCCGTTTCGATCCGCGGCCTGGCGCTACCGTCGCGGGTGATGGCGCGGATCACGCCACCGGACGCATTGCCATAAATGGTCGCAAATGGGCCGCGCAGCACTTCCACGCTTTTGGCCGAATCGAGATCAAAGCTGGCGGCCTGACCCTGGCCGTCCGGCGAACTGGTCGGGATGTCGTCCACCAGCAGGCGGATACCGCGCGTGCCGAAGGTGGAGCGACTGCCAAAGCCGCGAATCGATACCTGCAGATCCTGCGCATAATTCTGCCGATTCTGCACGACAATGCCTGGAATGCGGTTGAGCGTTTCCGACAGGTTGACGCCCAGTTGGGCATCGCGCAAGCGATCGGCATCCACCGCATCGACGGCCATGGGCAGCGTGAAGCTGCCCTGCTCGGTGCGGGTGGCGCTGACGACCACCGGATCGAGGCTGCCCGTGTTCAGGCCGGCGGCCATCGCTCCGTGCGTCAGCGACTGGCCGACCAGCAGGGTGAGCAGGCTAAGGGCGGGATGGGGGAGGAAGGCGGCGGAAGTCTTGTGCATTGGGGCTTTTTTGTGAGGGGGGGAGGCGGCGGTCGATCAAAAAACTGCAGCCCCGTCTTAGGGCGGGGCTGCAGGGACAAGTACGTTGCCCGGTGCCCTGCTCGCCGTATGCGGCTTGCAGGCCAAGCGTGATATCAGAGTTTACAGAATTCCTGCGAGTTCTTGTCCAGACGGAACACCAGCGGGCGGCTGATCATGGGTTTTTCCAGCTCGGCGTTGGCCACCGCCGCCTCCACTACATGGTGATGGGGCGACAGGGCGCACACCGGGTCAGCCTGGGTGGCGTCGCCGGTCAGCAGGAAGGCCTGGCAGCGGCAACCGCCAAAGTCCTTGGTCTTGTCCGGGCAGGTACGGCAGGGGTCTTGCATCCACTGGTCACCGCGGTAGCGGTTAAACGCATCGCTGTCCTGCCAGATGTGGCGAAGGCTGTGATCGCGCACATTGGGGAAGTCGATGCCTGGCAGCATCTTGGCCTCGTGGCAAGGCAGCACGGTGCCGTCCGGCGTGACCGTGATGAACACGGCGCCCCAGCCATTCATGCACGCCTTGGGACGCTCGGCATGGTAGTCCGGCACCACGAAATACACCTTCATGCGGTCGCCGATCCGTTCGCGGAAACGGTTGACTTCGGCCTCGGCCGCCACCAGCTGGGCCCGGGTGGGGATCAGGTGGTCGCGGTTGAGATAAGCCCAGCCATAGAACTGCGAATTAGCCAGTTCCAGGTAATCCACGCCAATGTCTTCGGCCAGCGCCAGGATCTTGTCGATGTGGTCGATGTTGAGGCGGTGCAGCACCACATTGAGCACCATCGGGTAGTCATAGGCTTTCACCAGTCGTGCCACCTTCTGCTTCAGCTCGAAGGTCTTGGTACTGCCCAGAAAGTCGTTCAGCTCCTTGGTGCTGTCCTGGAACGACACCTGGATGTGGTCAAGACCGGCGTCCTTCAGTGCCTTGATCTTGGCTTCGGTCAGGCCGATGCCGGAGGTGATCAGGTTGCTGTAGTAACCCATCTGCCGCGCTTCGGTGGCCAGTTCGACCAGGTCGTCGCGCATCAGCGGTTCGCCACCGGAAAAACCCAGCTGGGCCGAGCCCATGGCGCGGCCTTCCTTGAGCACCCGCACCCATTCTTCGGTGTTCAGTTCTTTGCCCGCTGCCATGTAGTCGAGCGGGTTGGAGCAGTACACGCAGTGCAGAGGGCACTTGTAGGTCAGTTCGGCCAGCAGCCACAGGGGTGGACGCACCGCGGGCGCAGGCGCAGTGCCCGGCGCGACGCCCGGCAGGACAACAGTCGGTTCAGCCATGTTCGATCCAGCCTTGTGTGTGCGCGATCTGCAGAAAGGACAGCACGTCAGCCTGCAGGTTGGTTTGCTGGAAAGCCTGCTCGAGATCGCTGACGATGGCGGCGACACGTGCGTCGCCGGAGCAGCGCTTGAGAATTTCGGCTGCAGGCTGATTGAGTTGCACCATGCCCTCCGGATAGAGCAGCACATGCTGCTGCTGCACCTCTTCCCATTGCAGGCGAAACAGCTTCCGCAGTCGCGGCTGGTGCTCCAGCGTAATGGCGGCAGGCTCAGTCATGCTGGCGCGGCCGGATCACCAGATTGGTTTCCATGGCATCCAGCATGGTCCAGAGCACGTCCAGCTTGAACTGCAGGATGTCCAGTGCGCGTTCCTGCAGGGCACGGGTGTTGAAGTAGGCCAGGGTGACAGCCAGGCCGTGCTCCACGTCGCGGTTGGCTTGCGTAACCCGGTTGCGGAAGTAGGCCAGCCCTTCCTGGTCGATCCACTGGTAGTGCTCGGGCCACGTGGACAGCCGTTGCTTGTGGATGTTGGGCGCAAACAGTTCGGTAAGCGACGAGCAGACCGCTTCCTGCCAGGGTCGGCTGCGCGCAAAGTTGGTGTAGGCATCCACGGCAAAGCGCACGCCCGGAAACACACCCTTGAGCGAGGTGATGTCCTCGCGCTTCAGGCCGGTGGCTTCACCCAGGGTGATCCAGGCTTCGATGCCGCCATCCACCCCGTCCACGCCGTCGTGATCAACGATGCGTTTGATCCATTCGCGGCGGATTTCGCGGTCTTCGCAGTTCGACATGATCGCGGCATCCTTGCGCGGGATGCTGATCTGGTAGTAATAGCGGTTTTGCACCCAGGCCCGTACCTGAGCCGGCGTGCACTTGCCGGTATTGAGCATTACGTTGAACGGGTGATGGATATGGTACCCGGCACCTTTCTCGCGCAGACGCGCTTCAAATTCTTCATGACTCCATGGCGCTTCCACGGAAGTCGGGCTGGCGGGGGCGGGTGTGTAGGGTGCGTTCACAGGTCGATCTCCATGCCGTCAAAGGCCACCTCGATGCCGGCTGCCGTCAGCACGGCACGCTCGGGCGAGTCTTCATCCAGAATCGGATTGGTGTTGTTGATGTGGATCAGCACGCGGCGCTTGTCCGGAAAGCGCGCCAGCTGCTCGATCATGCCGCCGGGCCCGGACTGGGGCAGGTGGCCCATTTCGCGTGCCTTCTTGTGCGCGATGCCGCGCAGCGCCATCTCGTCATCTGACCAGCAGGTGCCGTCCACCAGCAGGCAGTCGGCCGCTTGCCACGCCGCTTCGACGCGCTCGTCAATCTGCACCAGGCCCGGCGCATAGAATACGGTGCGGCCGGTGCGTTTGTCGCGGATCGACAGTCCCAGGTTGTCGCCCTCGTGGGGATCGTTGCGGTGACTGGAGTAGGGCGGTGCTTTTCCGCTGACCGGAATCGGCTGGAACTCGAGGTGCTCGGCGCCAATCGGGCTGAACAGGTCCTGCGGGGTGAAGCCGATGCGGTGCCAGCGTGGATCACAATAGTGGGTGAGCAGCTTGAGGATCGGGTTGGTCACGCTCAGGTCGTCGTGCACCGGCTCGGTACAATACAGCTCGAGAATCTTGCCTTCGCGCAACATCAGCAACCCGGTGGCATGGTCGATCTGCGCGTCCATCAGCACCACCGAGCGGATACCGGTGTCACGGATGGCGCGACCGGGCTGCAGTGCCGGAAAATTGCGGATCTGGGTGAGGATGTCGGGCGAGGCGTTGAGCAATACCCAGTCCACGCCGTCCTGCGACACGGCAATCGAGGACTGCGTGCGTGCCTTGGCATTGATGGTGCCGCGGCGCTGACCGTCGCACATGGGGCAGTTGCAGTTCCACTGCGGGAAGCCGCCGCCGGCGGCGGATCCCAGGACTCTTATTTTCATGAGGGGACTTTCATGACGGAGCTTCTGATGATGGGGGGCGTTACGCCAGCAGAAATGAAAACGCGGGAGACCTTGGGGTCTCCCGCGCCAGATACATGCGCCGCGATTAGCGGTTGGCGATGTACATGGTCACTTCGAAACCAAAACGCAGATCAGTTGCAGCGGGGGTGGTCCAGGCCATGATGTTCTCCTTAGTGGGCGGCTATTCGACGAAAGGTTGAATGCCTGAGCTGAACTATCCGCTTTCGTGGCCGCGGGCAATACCCATCAATTGCGCGATGGGGGCTAATGAATTTCATGAGCCGTATTTGCTGCATTGCAGCGCAAGCGCGGGCTGGGCGCCGCCGCCGGGATGCCGGCCAGCCGTGTGTCGGGGCGGTTGCGGGGCGCTGCGGTATCATGGCGACATGACCCTGCGAACCCAGATCAATCTGCTGCTGGCCCTGTTGTTCGGCGTGTTCCTTGCTGCCGTGCTCACCCTGGAGGTGGACGCCACCCGGCGCAGCATCCGGGAAGAGATCGAGGCCTCTACGCGCATCACCCTGCAACTGCTGGGTACGGTGATCCACGACAGTGGCCCGGGACGCGCCGAACCGGTGTCGCCGCGCCTGCTCACCCAGTTCCTCGAACACCTGGGGCGCGTGCGCGCCAACAACATCCGGCTGGAAGATGCCAGCGGGCGCGCACTCTATGTGTCACCACAGTCGCATTACAAGGAAGGCCGCGACGCACCGCGCTGGTTTTCCCAGTTGGTCACGCCGCAATTCGAGCCGACCGTGGTGCCGCTGGGTGGGGGACGCCTGACCGTCACACCCGAACCGAACCGTTCGGTGGTGGATGCCTGGGACGATCTGGCCAGCCTGATTCGCCTGGCGTTGGGATTTTTCCTGGCCATTCAGCTGCTGGTGTTCTGGTTGGCTGGTCGCGCGCTCGCGCCGCTGCAAACCCTGGTGCGCGGTCTGCGCCAGATGGAGCGCGGTGAGTTCCATACGCGCCTGCCTGCTTTTCGTGCGCCAGAGATGGGTCGTCTGGCCGACAGTTTCAACCGCATGGCGCAGGCCGTGGAAGACAGCTTCACCGTCAAGCGCGAATCCGCGCAGCGCGCCGAGGAACTGCGCGAAAACCGTGCCGTCACCGCACTGATCCAGCAGCATGTGGAGGCCGAACGGCGCGCACTGGCACGTGAACTCCATGACGAGCTTGGCCAGGGCGTGACCGCGGTGCGCACCATTGCCTCGTCGATCGCCCAGCGTGCGCGCGCCCGCGCGCCCGACCTTGAAGCCAACGCACTGGCCATCGTCAGTGTGTCGGGCGATATGTATGATGCAATGCACAGCATGGTTCGCCAGTTGCGTCCCATTGCTCTCGATAATCTTGGCCTGCCAGACGCCGTACGCGAGCTGGCCGCCTCCAGCATGCTGCGTCTGCCCGAACTTTCGGTCGACCTGGAGCTGGGCGACGACCTGGATGGATTCGACGAAGTGACCAACATCACCACCTACCGCATCATCCAGGAATGCCTGACCAATGTGGCACGCCATGCAGGTGCCGATACCGTCACCGTGGTGGTCGCGCGCAGTCGGGACCCGCTCGGCCTGCGCATCGAGGTACGCGACAACGGCTGCGGTATGGACCCGACGGCCATCGGCGACGACCGCATGGGCGTGCGCGGCATGCGTGAGCGGGTGAGCGGCCTTGGCGGGCAGTTTGCGCTGCAGGCGGCACCCGGGCAAGGCGTTCAGGTGCAGGTATTCCTGCCGCAGCCTGACACCGTGGCAGCCAGTCTGGCATGAGCATCCGGGTGATGCTGGTCGATGACCACGCCGTTGTGCGCATGGGCTTTCGCCTTTTGCTGGAGAGCGACCCGCAGGTCCAGGTGTGTGCCGAGGCCGACAGTGGCGAGGCGGCCCTGCGCCTGTATCCCGACGTGGTGCCCGACGTGCTGGTGATGGATGTATCGATGCCCGGCATGGGCGGCATCGAAGCGGTCAGCCGCCTGGTGGCGAAGAATCCGGCGGTGCGCATCCTGGTGCTTTCCGCGCATGAAGACACCGTGCATCCCAAGCGTTTGCTCAAGGCCGGTGCGCTGGGTTACCTGTCCAAGCGCACGGCGGGCGAGGAGCTGCTCAAGGCACTCCATCAGGTGGCCGAGGGCCGCAATTACATCGATCCGGTGCTTGCCCAGCAACTGGCCGTGCAACAGTTCAGCGGCGAGCAGAATCCGGTCGAGGTGCTTTCCGAACGCGAATTCGAGGTGTTCATGCAACTGGCACGGGGGCAATCGGTCAACAAGATCGCCGAAACCCTTTTCCTGAGTCCGCGGACCGTAGGCACCCACCTTTACAACATCAAGCAGAAACTTGGCGCGGACAACGCGGCCGAGATTGCGCTGATTGCCATGCGCAATGGTCTGCTCACACCTTGAACCCGATGAGTACACATCCCGACGTCATCGTGCAGCGTTCCGGTCAGTCGCGCCTGCCCACCCGTTATGGTCCGTTCAGCGCCGGTGCCTACCGCATTGCCGGTGCCCCGATCGAGCACCTCGCGCTCAGCCTGGGCACGCTGGACGCAACAACGCCCACCCTGGTGCGCATTCACTCGGAGTGCCTGACCGGCGACGTGTTCGGCTCCCGCCGCTGCGACTGCGGCCCACAGCTCGATGCCTCGCTGCGCAGGATTGCAGAGGCCGGTCATGGCGTGGTGGTCTACCTGCGTGGACATGAGGGCCGCGGAATCGGGCTTTCCCATAAATTGCGCGCCTACCAGTTACAGGATGCCGGCCTCGATACGGTGGATGCCAACGTGCAGCTTGGCTTTCCGGTCGACATGCGTGATTACGGTCCCGCCCTCGCCATCCTGGCGGATCTGGGGGTGTTCCGCCTGCGCATGATGACCAACAATCCGGACAAGGTGACGCGCCTGTCGCTGCCCCCCTTCGAAGTGGTCGAGCGCGTGCCGCTAGTCACCAGCCCGGATGAGGAAAGCCGGCGCTACCTCGAGACCAAGCGCGACCGCATGGGACACTATTTCGACTGACCGCCCGCCCGCAACCAACCAAGGGGAAGGGGCAAGCGGTCCGTCCCACGGATTCATTTTCGCCCACAGGAGCGACATATCATGCTGAATGGAAAGACTGCCATCGTCACCGGATCCACCAGCGGTATCGGTCTGGGCATTGCGCGGGAACTGGCCGCCCAAGGGGCGGGCATCCTGCTCAACGGCTTTGGCGAGGCCAATGACATTGCCGCCCTGCGCACAACGCTGGCCCAGGAATATGGTGTGCCGGTGGATTATCACGGCGCCGACATGCGCGACCCCGAGCAGATTGCCGCCATGGTGGCGCATGCGGAGACCACGTTCGGCAGCGCCGACATACTGGTCAACAACGCCGGCATTCAGCATGTGGCGCCCGTCGCGTCGTTCCCGCGTGAGCGCTGGGACGCGGTGATTGCAATCAATCTGTCGTCGACCTTCTTTGCCACCCAGGCGGTGTTGCCGGGCATGCACAAGCGTGGCTGGGGACGCATCATCAACATCGCTTCGGCGCACGGTCTGGTGGCCTCGGCCAACAAGTCGGCGTATGTGGCTGCCAAGCATGGCGTGGTTGGGCTGACCAAGGTGGTGGCACTGGAGACCGCGCAGACCGGCATTACCTGCAACGCCATCTGCCCGGGCTGGGTGCTCACACCGCTGGTGCAAAAGCAGATTGATGCGATTGCCGCCCGCGACGGTATCACCGAGGCCGCAGCGCGGGCTGCGCTGCTGGGCGAAAAGCAGCCTTCGGGCGCCTTCGTGACGCCGGAACAACTGGGCCAAGTTGCTGTTTTTCTTTGCAGTGCGGCAGCGGACCAGATCCGGGGTGCCGCCCTGCCGGTCGACGGGGGCTGGACTGCCCAGTAGTTTTGACGCATTCTTCACCTCGGCGGGCCTCCCCGCATTGCAGCGCAGGAACCTGGTCAGGTCCGGAAGGAAGCAGCCATAACTGCTCCCTGCAAGTGCCGGGGTTCAGGCTCGCCACTTTCACGTCTGTTGCGCGACCTGACCCATCGGTTTGCTGCACGTCCCGGTCAGTCACCGTGTCCACTTTCACTATTCATCTTCTGTCCGCTCATGCCCGCTCCGTATCTGTCTTGCCGTAGCCTCCCCCTGATTGCTGGACTTGCGGCCTTGCTGGCGACCCTGCCGGCGCAGGCGCGCGACGGCGTGGCGTTCGAGGCAGGTTATGGCCAGCACGTCGACCTGTTGCGCGTAAGTCTGACCCGCGAATGGGAGCAGCCATTGGCCACGGGCGATGACTGGTCACTTGGGGGTTACTGGGAGGCCACCCTGGGCCACTGGCATCCGCATTACGCTGCCGGGGGCAATCATGACGTGGTGGATGTGGGAATCACGCCGGTGTTCCGCATCACCCAGCGTCAACGGGCTGCGATTGCGCCTTACGCCGAGGCGGCGATCGGTGCGCACTATCTGAGTGAACACCATCTTTATGACGGCCGCGAATTGAGTACCCGTTTCCAGTTTGGCGACCACATCGCTGCCGGCGTGAGTTTTGGTGCCCAGCACGAGTGGGATCTGGGCGTGCGTGCCCAGCACCTGTCGAATGGTGGGATCAAGAATCCCAATCCCGGCATCAATTTCTTCCAGCTGCGGGCGGATTACCATTTCTGAGTCCCAGGCCCTCGCCCGAAAGTGGCGTCCGCGCCGCTTTCAGGACATGCTCGGACAAGAGCATGTGGTGCGCGCGCTCACCCATGCGCTTGAAACCAATCGCCTCCACCATGCGTACCTGTTTACCGGCACACGCGGCGTAGGCAAGACCACGCTTGCGCGCATCCTGGCCAAGTGCCTGAACTGCGCCACGGGTGTCACGCCAACCCCCTGCGGCGTGTGCGTGCCATGTCAGGAAATCGATGCTGGCCGCTTCAATGATCTGCTTGAAGTCGACGCGGCCACCAACACGCGCGTGGAAGAAATGCGCGAGCTGCTCGACAATGCGCAATACGCGCCGGTGGTGGGCCGCTTCAAGGTCTACATCATCGACGAAGTGCATATGCTGTCCAAGCACGCCTTCAATGCCATGCTGAAGACACTGGAAGAACCGCCGGCGCACATGAAGTTCATCCTGGCCACCACCGATCCGCAAAAGGTGCCGGTCACCGTGCTGTCGCGTTGCCTGCAGTTCAGCCTCAAGCCGATGACGGTGGACCAGCTGGTCTCACGCATCGATCACATCCTGCAGGCCGAGCAGGTGCCCTTCGAGCCTGCTGCCCTGCGACTGGTGGCACGTGCGGCGCATGGCAGCGTGCGCGACAGTCTGAGCGTGCTCGATCAGGCGATCGCCTTCGGGAGCGGTCGTGTGGAGACCGACGCCGTCGCCAGTCTGCTTGGGGTAGGATCAGACGACGCCGTGCTGGCGCTGGCGCAGGGTGTGGCCGCGCGCGACAGCCGCGCCGTGCTCGAGATGCTTGACCGCATGATCGGTGCCGGCCAGTCCGCCGAAGACGTGCTGCAGGACTTTGGCCGGTTGATGCAGCAGGTGGCCCTGCTGCAATTGCTGCCCGACGGCGTGGCGCCTGGCGCTGGTGATCCGCCGCCGGCCGAATGGCTGGCGCTGGCTGCCGCACTGGATGCGCCCTCGGTGCAGCTGTGCTACCAGATTGCCCTGTCCGGGCGCCGCGACCTGGTCCACGCACCGGACGAAGCCGCCGGGCTGACCATGAGTTTCCTGCGCATGCTCGCCTTCCTGCCGGGTGGTCCGGCCGGACCGGGGGGTGGCAGTGGCGGCGCGGCCGGCGGTGGCGGACTTTCCGCAGCAAGCCATGGTCGTGCATCCGGCGGCTCCCCGTTGGCACGGCCAGCGCCACCCGTGAGCGCCGCGCGCGCGCAAGCCCCGGCCATTGCCCTGCAACCGTTGCCGGACACTGGCCCGCAGTGGCTGGCACTGGTCGATCAGTTGCCGCATGCTGGCACTGCCATGGAGCTTGCGCGCAATGTGACCTGGCTGCATCGCAGTGAACAGCGCCTGCACCTGAGCCTGCCAGTCCACCACAAGCTGCTGCTGCCCGCGCAGGAACGTCTGCTGGCCTTGCTGGCGGCGCTGGTTGGTCCGGTGCAGATCGACATCCGGCTGGACGGCGTGGTGGCCGATGCGCCCCGTGCGGTGGAGCACAGCGTGGTCGCGCGCGACGATGACCTGCGTGAGCGTCGGCAGGCCGCCGCCGAGACGTCGATCGCACAGGACCCGCTGGTGATCTCGCTCATCACTGACTTTGGCGGCCGGGTGGTTCAGGGCACCGTGCGTCCCCGCGACCAGGCGGCTTGAGCCCGGACCAGATTCCTGATCAGCGGTACACTAGCGCCCGGGCGACGATGGCGGTCCATCGATCGCGTTCGTTCCCGACAAGCATTTCCCAATCCGGAGTAAGTAAATCATGATGAAAGGTGGTCTCGGCGGCCTGATGAAGCAGGCCCAGCAGATGCAGGAAAACATGAAAAAGGCCCAGGAGCAGCTGGGTTCGGTGGAAGTGCACGGTGAGACCGGTGGTGGTCTGGTCAAGGTCACCATGACCTGCCATCACGTGGTCAAGCGCATCGAGATCGCTCCCGGTGCCATGGACGACCGCGAGATGCTTGAGGACATGCTGGCCGCTGCCCTCAACGATGCCGTGCGACAAGTGGAAAGCACCACCCAGCAGAAGATGTCCGGATTCACCGCTGGCCTGAATATGCCGCCTGGCTTCAAGCTGCCGTTCTGATCCAGTCCGTGCGCAGCCCCTCCGGCCTTGAGGCCCTGATCGACGCCCTGCGTTGTCTGCCCGGCGTCGGTCCCAAGTCGGCGCAGCGCATGGCGTTTTACCTTTTGCAACGAGACCGCCCGGGTGCCGACCGGCTGGCACGCGCGCTCAGTCATGCGTTGACCGCGGTCAGGCATTGCAACGGGTGCAACAATTTCACCGAGCAGGCGTCCTGCGAACTCTGCCTGTCGGGCGATCGCGATGGCACGGTGCTGTGCGTGGTAGAAACCCCCGCCGACCTGTTGATGATCGAGCAGACCCATGCCTACCGCGGTCAGTATTACGTGCTGATGGGCCGCCTGTCGCCCCTGGACGGCGTGGGTCCCGAAACTCTCGCGCTCGACCGCTTGGTGCGGCGCGCACTGGATGGTGTGGTCCGTGAAGTGGTGTTGGCCACCAATTTCACGGTGGAAGGCGAAGCCACGGCCCATTACATCGGTGAACTGCTGCGTCCGCGTGGCATGAAACTCTCACGAATTGCCCGCGGCCTGCCTGTGGGCGGCGAACTCGAGTACACCGACGCCGGTACCGTGGCACAAGCCCTGGTCGAGCGGCGTAGCCTGACGGGTTGATCCGCATTTTCCTTGGCCCGGCGCAGGTCAGTTTCGAGATAAAAAATATTTCGCAGATAATTGATTGAGCTTGGTTTTTAAATTATTCACAATCTCCTGAGCATCCCGGTGTTAGCGTTATCGTATCCGGGGGGATCGTCGTGGCGCACGTGACGCGCCGTTTGAACGGGCGGCAGGGATTAACGACCTGCCGCCCCGGTTCAGGGGGGATGGGATAATGGAAAAGCTGCGTGTGGTGAGTTTGTCCGAGCGTATGTACAGCAGCCGCGAGGCCTGTGTGGGGCTGGAACTGGCACCTGAAACCCGTCAGCTGACGGTAGGTGAAGTGTTCGAGGCCCTGCAAACGTATCTTGATGCCAATCGTGCCGAACTCTGCCGGCGAGGTCCCGACAGCGTGCGCGTGTCGCTTGTCCGTTCTGCGGCTGCAATCACCGGCGCGCCGGGTGCCTGGACTGCTGCGCTGCATTGAAACTGCCCGGCTTGGTTTGCCGGTTTGCTTTTGCGGGTGTACGCCCTGATAATGCTGGATTCGTCGGGGCGTAGCGCAGCCCGGTAGCGCGCCTGCTTTGGGAGCAGGATGTCGGAGGTTCGAATCCTCTCGCCCCGACCATCAGTAGCAACGACTTAGGCCATCCGCTCGGGTGGCCTTTTTCACATCTGGCCGTTAGGGGAACGATTGGGGGAACAGCGCACGGTCGCTAGGCTGTCTGCGGGTCAAGGGCGCTACCTGTCCCGCCGCGCGGCCCGCGCTCAGCCAGCCCCCGGGAAGCGTGCGCATCTTTTCGTGATAGGTGTTTTTTCAGCCCCTACTGCAGGGGCTGTTACCCCGGTGCCTGGGCCGCTCAGTCCGCGTCGTGGTCCTCAGGGTACTTGGTCACTAGCGCGTCGACGATGCACTGGTGGACCATGCTGTCCCCCCATCGCTCCAAATCCCGCGCTGTTAACTCCTGCTGCAGATCCTGCACCATCTCCTGCAGGGTGACGATTCGCCGCGCCAGTTCCACTTCCAGTGCGTTGCCATCCTCCAATGTCATGCCGATACGCGAGATGCGCTCAGCGAACTTGTCGCGGACAAGAACCTCTTCCAGTTCGGCGATGAGAACGGCGCTGGTGAATAGCGCCAAGCGCCGCTGGCGCGCGGCGATGAGAATCTCTGCCGGAGCGCCACCCCACAGAAGTGCTGAGACGACTGTGTTGGTATCAGCTACGGCCCGCACGCTCTGCCCGCGTGGCGTCGATCTCGGCGTCGATCTCCTCTTCCGTGAGCGCTGGCTCCAGGCTGGCGAGCTTACCCATTGCAGTGAAAAGTTGATCGATCTGGCGCTTCTTCATGGCTTCGCGCAACAGCTCCGCGATGGCATCGGAGCGCAGGAGCCCGGCGTTCTCAGCTTGCTGGGCAAGCTCATCGGGCAGAGAAACGGTAATGTCGGTCATGACCACGCTCCTTCGCTAAGCCGCTTCGATCCCAGCCTCTGATGCGTCCGGGAATGATGCAGTGATCCCGTTGGCGACGGCGGCGCCGAGTGACTCGGTGGCGGCTCCGGCCTCCGTGGAGGACAGCTGTTCTTTGCTTGCGCCCATGCGCCGATGATGCTGCGGATGCATCAAAAATACAATGTCACTTTTTTAATGCTTTGGCACCGATCCAAGCTCCCGACTACCCGCCATCGCGGGGACCGCAGCGCCGCGCCCGATCGCCCGGCGTTGCGGTGACCTTGGTCTCGATCTCCATCGGCATTTCGTAATACCGCGTCGCGATTTGCCGAAATCCTGGCAGCGTGCCTCCAGGCCTCGCCAGAACGGGACTTGACACCCAGTTTACTGGCCTCTATTGCCGAAACCGCGCGGCCGCGAAAAAGCCGACGCGTTCGAGGCACTATGCTAACCCTGGACCGCCCGACCAGAATCGACGCCCGTTCATCTGCCGTTCATCCGCGTGCTGTCAGCCGAATGCCGCATGCGATCGATTGTTGAACGGCCGTTGCTCGTCAGTTCAACGCGGCGATGTCGCAATGACTGCTTCCGGCGCCGTCAGGGCGCCCACCTCGTATCCCATCGCCCGATATCCACGCTGGCGCTTGTCCCACATTCGCAGCAAGGCAGGGTGGCCGCCATCAACGACGTCGACGATGCGCACGTCAGTCTTGCTGGCATGGTCACCGACCAGGGCTTGGAGTTGGCGAAGCAACTCGCTGTGAAATATTTTGGCGGACTCTGACTGGGCACCCGGCTCGGGGCACCGGCTTCCTTCTCATTGACAACCAGATCGCCTACCCGCAGGCTCACCAATGGCGGCTATCCGGCACTTTGGCGATCGTCGGTAGCCGGCCCATTCCGGACGGTGAGCAATGCGGATATAAGGAGCTTTGACTGATGGCTGACGACGGCAAGGTCCGCTGCGCCACTCACGGCCTACAAGATAGAGCGCAGGTCTGCAGGCATATTGCGGATTCGATGTTGTCAGGCATTCCGGTTGGTTTTCATTGGCCCGCAGCCTTTGTGGGCCCGCATGCGGATGCATGGTGCACGGAATGCGAGCGCGCGCGAATAGATGCGGGTGGCGAGTGGGTGCCGGAACTCAAAGACCAGTTGAGTATTAAGGTACTGTGCGGTTCCTGTTACGAATATGCCAAAGGGATATGGGATGCCGAGCGCAAGGTAAATCAATAATTCACAGCGGAGCGCGGCCAGTCCGGGGCAAAATACTGAGAGGCTTTTTCGGCCTTGAGCCGTCATCTCAACGTCGGCTCCAAAGTGATCTTTCGTTGCGGTAGCCCCTGCGGGATTTGATCGTGTTTTCTTGTATTCGCGTCTTTGGATTCTCGGCGAGTATCGCTCTTGTCTGCGCGATCCTCGCCTCGTGCGCCACCGAGGTCGCCACAATTGGGCCGGACTGCAAGTACGTGGCGCTTGAAGGACTTTCGGATAACAAAGAGCTGCTCCTTGCTGACCACAGAGTGTTCGCCTTGTTAGGCAGGACTTCATCGATCCAGCGACGTGGAAGGCAAACGATCCAATAAGAATTTGTCCTAGCCACGACCAGCATCTCGGCGCGTCAATTTTTGAAATTGAAAATCGACGCTTAGGAGAACGGCTGGTGGTGTCCGAACGAAACGGTGAGCAGTAAGAACGGCTAAGTCCTATTGGGGTCGGAAATTATCGAACACTGTTCATCGAAGACCAAAACTGGCCTCTATTCCGCAACGGAGACGGCTGCTGTGGGTCGTGAGGCCCAGTTCGATGCGTCCCCTGACCAACGGCAGGTTGCTGCCTGGTTGCGGCCACATTGGCAGGGGCTGTATTTGACAACCGCGACGCTGGAAGCCACGCTCCGGAATGGGTCCGGCATGACGAAGGGGCGGCCTTTGCCGCAACAGCAATTGTGCCTTCGGCAACCCCGTTTTGCCGCGATGAGGATTGCCTATTTGAGCGCTATTCAGAATGACATTTACGCGCACCGCTAATACCCTGGCCTCTCCTCTCCGTGCGTTTGGCATTTCCTTGACACTGGGGGCTGCTGTAGTACTTGCCAATGCGGCGTGGTCACGCCACGCCGAAGCCAAGGTAATGGCGCGGATAGCTCCTCAGTCACTATCGTCGATGGTCGACGTGACCACGCAACTGCAACCGGATTCACTACCTGTCATTAGGCGTCATTACACCGCCGTGGTCGACCTGCGGCCGGATGGCGAGGTTGCCGGCCAACCAGCATCCCAAGAGATGGAGGCGGCGGCACGTGGGCAGCGCATCAACTTCAGCTACGTGCCGGTGCCGCACGGGGAGATTCCTGAAAATGCGGTGGGGCGCCTCAGGGCAATACTGGCTAGTGAACAGGGTCGAGTTCTCCTGTATTGTCGAAGTGGAAGACGCGCCGCCCGCACATGGGC
>CAITLJ010000055.1 GCA_903893215.1 uncultured Ferrovum sp.
ACCGGGGTGTCGTTTGCCCATGGCTCCAACGACGGTCAGAAAGGCATGGGCCTGATCATGCTGATCCTGGTCGGTACGGTGCCCACTGCATATGCCCTCAATCGTGCCATGCCGCTGGAGCACAGCGTACGCTTCAGTGCCGTGGCCGAAGTGACCGCCGCCTCGCTCAACAAGGTGGCAACCGTGCCAGCGCCAGCCGATACCAAGGCCACGCTGACTGCCTACATCCGCGACAAGGCATACAAGCCGGAAGTGGTGCCTGCGCTGGCTGCCGAGCTGATTGTGATGGGCACGGACGTGCGTAGCCGCGGTGAACTCTCGAAGGTGCCGCTGGCCAGCGTGTCCAATGTACGCAACCAGATGTATCTGGCCTCGGAAGCCATCCGGCTGCTCACCAAGCGCAAGGAAGGCAATCTGGACAAGCCAGCCACCGACAATGTGAAAGCGATGAAGGCCGAACTCGACCGCTCCACCAAGTTCATCCCGCTGTGGGTGAAGGTGGCGGTGGCAATTGCACTCGGGCTTGGCACCATGGTGGGCTGGAAGCGCATCGTGGTGACCGTGGGTGAGAAGATAGGCAAGACCCATCTGACTTATGCGCAGGGTGCCTCGGCCGAGCTGGTGGCCATGGCCACCATCGCCGCTGCCGACAACTTCGGTCTGCCGGTATCGACCACCCATGTGCTCTCTTCGGGTGTGGCCGGGACCATGGCCGCCAACCGTTCCGGCCTACAGATGTCAACGCTGCGCAATCTGGCGATGGCCTGGGTGCTCACCCTGCCCGCCGCAATCTGCCTGTCCGGCGGTCTGTACTATCTGCTCAGCCAGCTGTTTGTATCGGCTGCCGGATAAAACGTTCGAAGAAATTACGCGTGGTGGCGGCACCAATCGACTCAACCGCCACCTCGCGCAACAGGGCGATCTCGTTGGCCACATGACGCACCCAGGCCGGTTGATTGGTCTTGCCGCGAAAAGGGACTGGTGCAAGAAAAGGCGAATCGGTTTCGATCAGCATGGCATCCAGCGATATCCGGCGCGCCACATCTTTCAGTGCCACGGCATTCTTGAACGTGACGATGCCCGAAAAGGAAATCAGGAAGCCCAGGTCGATCGCCTGCTGGGCCACTTCCCAGCTTTCCGTGAAGCAATGCATCACCCCGCCCACCTGATCGGCCCCCTCCTCGCGCAGGATGCGCAAGGTGTCTTCCGCTGCCGAACGGGTATGGATGATCAGCGGCTTGTTGCAGGCGCGGGCCGCGCGGATGTGGGTGCGAAAGCGTTCACGTTGCCATGCAAGATCGCCCGTCAGCCGGAAGTAGTCGAGTCCCGTCTCGCCGATCGCCACCACTTTCGGGTGCTCCGCCAGGGCGACCAGTTCGTCCACGCTGGCCTCCTGGACGTCCTCATAATCCGGATGAATACCCACCGAAGCGAACAGTTTGTCGGAGGAACTGGCCACCGCCAGCACATTGGGCAGCTCGGGCAAGGTGACGGCCACACACAGGGCGTGGGTGACCTGCGCCTCGTCCATGGCAGCGAGTTTTTCGGTGAGTGTTTCGCGCAACTCGGGAAAGTCGAGGTGGCAGTGGGAATCAACAAACATGGGACAGATCTCGTAAAGACAGGAATCAAAACTGAATCACCGCAGGCATCAGCAAAGGCCAGCGTCAATCTTCATGTTCACGGAAACAGTGCGCGATAGTCGATCAGCAGGGCGTCACAATACAACCGGGCATTGACCGGCTGACGCGACTCCCAGCGCGCCTGACGCAGGCGTAGCTCCCAGTCGAGCAGACGCCCCGCATGGGCCAGTTGCGCAAGGCGGCTCAGGTCACGCTGATGTTCACCATGAAAGCGCGGCGCCCCGCCAGCACGTACACGCAGCAGGTCGTGGCACCAGGTCTGCAGCCATTCGGCCCAGAGAGCCACGTTGTCGCGGTTGGCTTTTTCGGCAATCGCGTAAGGATCCAGATCCGGTCGTACAAGTTGGGCCAGAAACTGGCGTCGTGCCAGCGTGCGCGCCGGGTCGGCCGCTTCCAGCGCCTGCAGCGGCCGACCGGCTGCCTGGGCGAGCAGCGCTGCAGCATCCTCGACCCCCTGTGCGGTGAGCCAGGCACAAGCCTCAGCCGCCGCCGGCAGCGGCAGGGTGATCGGCAGGCAGCGGCTCAGCACCGTAGCCGGCAAGCGGCGTGGCTGACTGCTGACCAGCACGAAGCGGGTGCCCGGCGGCGGTTCCTCCAGGGTTTTCAGCAGCGCGTTGGCAGCCGCCAGATTCATCGCTTCGGCGGGTTCCACCAGAAGCACCCGCGCGCCACCGCGATGGGTGGTCAGCGACATGAAACCCGCCAGTCCACGAATCTGCTCGATGGTGATCTGCTGGCTGGCCTTCTTTTCGCTGGCCTTGCCTTCGGCACCTTCGCCATCACTCTCGGCTTCGGCTTCATCCGCCAGGGTAGCCGCCGGACTGACCCGGCGAAAATCGGGATGGTTGCCGGCTTCCAGCCAGCTGCAGGCATCGCACAGGCCGCAGGCACTACCATCATCTGCTGGCCGCTGACACAGGCTGGCCGCCACCAGCGCACGCGCCAGGCGCCCTTTGCCAATGCCGGCCGGTCCGCGCAACAGCAGCGCATGATGGCTGCGCGCCGCCCCGGAATGCAGCTGCCGCCAGAGCGCATCCTGCCAAGGCAGACGCTGCCATTGAACGTCCATCAGCTGCGCCGCGCCTGCAAAGCCTGCAATGCAAGGATGATCTGCGCGCCAACATGCTCGATAGACCGGGCGGCATCGAGCACGCAAAACCGTTCCGGCTGGGCCGCCACCCGAGCCAGATAGGCGGCCCGCACCCGCTCGAAAAACGCCAGTTGCTCCTGCTCAAAGCGGTCCTGCACGCTGCGCCCCTGCGCCACGCGCTGTGCCGCGATCACCGGATCAAGGTCAAAGAGCAGGGTCAGGTCGGGCTGCAGGCCAGCATGCGTCCACGCTTCGAGTTCCGCAATCCGCGTCAGCCCCAGTTCCCGACCACCGCCTTGATATGCTGCACTGGCATCAGAGAACCGGTCGGAAAGCACGGTTTTACCGGCAGCCAGCGCCGGCGCAATCACCTGCGTCACATGTTCGCTACGTGCGGCAAACATCAGCAGCGCCTCGGTCTGGGGGGCCATCGGCTGCGAAAGCACCAGCTGACGCAGGGTTTCGCCCAATGGTGTGCCACCAGGCTCCCGGGTCTGCACAAAGGCAATGCCCTGTGTGGTCAACCAGCCACGAATACGCTCCAGATGGCTGGTCTTGCCTGCGCCATCAATGCCTTCCAGGGTAATGAATGCTGCAGGGGTCACGGTGCCTTGTCGGGATCAGAATGGCGCAGGAAAGTATCAACCGCGTGCTGATGCTCGGCAAGCGTAGCGGAAAATTGATGGCTGCCATTGCCCCGCGCAACGAAATACAGGGCCCGGGTGGCGGCCGGATGCAGCACTGCCAGCAAGGACGCCGAACCGACCAGGCCGATCGGGGTGGGCGGCAGACCACTGCGCGTGTAAGTGTTCCAGGGGGTATCGGCCAACAGGTCGGCATGATGCAGGCGCCCCTGATACGCCGCACCCATGCCATAAATGACGCTTGGATCGGTTTGCAGGCGCATGCCCAGCCGCAGGCGGTTGTAGAACACCCCCGCAATCTGCGCCCGTTCTTCCGCTCGGGCCGTTTCACGCTCCACCAGCGACGCCAGCACCAGCGCTTCGTAGGGTGTACTCAGCGGCAGGCCGGGCGCACGCTCTGCCCAGACCCGCGCCAGGCGCACCTGCAGGGCGGCGGCAGCGCGCAGCAACACGCTGCGCTCGCTGGTCTGGCCAGGAAAAAAGTAGGTATCGGGAAAAAACAGCCCCTCTGCCACCGACGTGCCGGCCGGAAGCCCCGTTTGAGCCGGAAGCGCATCGAGCAGGGCGCGATCCGAGACGCCCTGCAGGTCGTGGACCAGCCGCGCGTCACGCGCAAACGCTGCGCGCACCTGTGCCAGCGTGTGGCCTTCGATCAGGGTCACGGCATGCTGTTGGGCCAGCCCACGGAAGAGCATCTGGTACAGCGCGAATGGCGAGGGATCGCGGTCGAGCAGGTAGCTGCCAGCATGCAGCTGGCTGCTGCGCGGATCGAGTCGCCCGAGCAGACCAAACAATACGGGGGCACGCACCAGTTGCTGCTGCGCAAGGTCTTGCGCAACGCCGCGCAAGGTGCGCCCCGACGTCAGCTCGAACGCATAGGGCGTATGGGGCAGCTCGACGGGGGTGAACAGCCACCCCGCCAATGGCAGCGTGAGGCAGATGAGTGACACCAGCCCCAGGCGCACCCAGCGCACCGGGCGTGCGGTGGTGGCGCGACCACGAGCCACCGCCGCGCCCTCAGACGTACCGGCGGAAGATCAGACTGCCGTTGGTGCCGCCAAAGCCAAAGGAGTTGGACAGCACCACGTCCACCTTGCTTTGACGTGCCACCTTGGGCACGTAATCCAGATCGCAGCCTTCCCCTGGCACATCCAGATTGATGGTGGGCGGCAACACGTTGTTCTGGATGGCGAGCACCGAAAATACGGCCTCGATCCCGCCGGCGGCGCCCAACAGGTGACCGGTCATCGACTTGGTCGAACTCACCGCCAGTTTGTAGGCGTGGTCGCCAAAGCACCCCTTGATGGCGGTGGTTTCGGCCATGTCACCCAGTGGCGTGGAGGTACCATGGGCGTTGATGTAGTCCACCTCATCAACGTTGATGCGCGCATTGCGCAACGCCGCCTGCATGCTGCGGATGGCGCCGTCGCCATTCTCCGGCGGGGCGGTGATGTGGTAGGCATCCGCGCTCATGCCATAGCCCGACAGTTCGCAGTAAATCTTTGCACCGCGTGCCTTGGCGTGCTCGAGCTCTTCCAGCACCAGCACGCCGGCTCCTTCACCCATCACGAATCCGTCGCGGTCCTTGTCCCAGGGGCGGCTGGCACCCTCGGGATTGTCATTATTGGTACTGAGCGCGCGCGCAGCGCTGAAACCGCCCAAGGCAATCTCGGTGATGGTCGACTCGGCACCGCCAGCCACCATCACGTCAGCATCGCCGTACTCGATCATGCGACCGGCATCACCAATGCAATGATTGCCCGTGGTGCAGGCCGTGACGATCGAAAGATTGGGGCCTTTGAGGCCATACAGGATCGACAGGTTGCCCGAGATCATGTTGATGATGCTGCCGGGAATGAAGAACGGTGAAATCTTGCGCGGGCCACCTTCCATCATGGCCGTGTGCGTATCCGCAATCATCGGCAGACCACCGATGCCTGACCCCACGCAGGCGCCAATGCGCTCTGCATTGGCCGGATGCGGCTCGATGCCGGCGTCTTTCAAGGCCTCGATCGAGGCAGCCAGACCGTAATGGATAAACGTGTCCATGCGACGGATCTCCTTGGGTGGCAGCACCGAAGGATCAAAATCTTTCACTTCGCCCACGATCCGCGTGGTCATGTGGGAGGCGTCGAAACGCGTCACCGGGCCAATGCCGGACTTGCCGGCGGTCAGGTTTTCCCAGGCGCGCCCAACACCGGTGCCGACCGGGGAAACAATACCAATGCCGGTGACCACTACGCGGCGACGTGTCATCGAAGGAACTCCAGAATACGGGAAACAAAGCAACAGGCGCACCGGACCGCAGGCCCGGTGGCCGTCATGCCCCCAGCCCGGATGGGCCGGCGGCAGGGTGCAATCAGGCCTTCAGGTGACCCTGCACGTAATCCACCGCCTGCTTGACGGTGGTGATCTTCTCGGCTTCCTCGTCGGGAATCTCGCACTCGAACTCTTCTTCCAGCGCCATCACCAGTTCGACGGTATCCAGCGAATCGGCACCCAGATCATCGACAAACGACGACTCGATCTTGATGTCAGCTTCCTTCACGCCGAGTTGTTCGGCAACGATCTTGCGGACGCGTTCTTCGATATTTTCCATGCTTTCCCTTTAGCCTTTCGTTGGGTGGGTGATTGCGCAAAAAAGCGCCATTATTATAGCAGAACCACTGCGAACATCAGTGCACCGCCGTGAACAGTGCGCTGCCTGTCCTTCTTGCCCCCGGAACGGGGTCAATCCATGAACATGCCACCGTTGACGTGCAAGGTGGTGCCCGTGATGTAGGCCGCCGCCGGTGATGCAAGAAACAGCACCGACTGGGCGATGTCTTCGACGGTACCCAGACGGCCCAGCGGGATGCCGGTGAGCAGGGCTTCCTGCTGCGCCGGCGCCAGCGCACGGGTCATGTCGGTATCAATAAACCCCGGCGCCACACAGTTCACGGTGATTCCGCGACTGCCCAGTTCGCGCGCCAGCGCCCGGGTGAAGCCGCCCATACCGGCCTTGGCCGCTGCATAATTGGCCTGTCCGGCGTTGCCGCTGCTGCCGACCACCGAGCCGATATTGATGATGCGACCACCGCGTGCCTTCATCATATCGCGCACCACGGCGCGTGAGGTCAGGAAAACCGACTTCAGGTTGGTGTCGAGCACGCTGTCCCACTCTTCGTCCTTCATGCGCATCAGCAAGCCATCGCGTGTAATGCCAGCGTTGTTGACCAGCACGTGAATGCCACCCTCCCTGGCGCGCATGTCGTCGATCAGGGCCGTGACTGCCGCACTGTCATTGACGTCCAGACAGGCGCCACGCCCCTGCACGCCGGCCGTTTGCAGATAGGCCGTGATGGCATCCGCACCGCCTGGCGTGGTGGCCGTGCCGACCACCCGGGCACCCGCATTGGCGAGTGCCAGTGCAATGGCCTTGCCAATGCCCCGGCTGGCGCCGGTAACGAGGACAACCTGGTCCTGCAGATTCATGCTTGCGCTCCTTGCAGCATCTGTTCAAAGGTATCGAGGCTGGCGGCATCATGCAGCGCCGTGCCTTGCAGACGAGCGTCGATGCGCCGGCACAGTCCGGCCAGCACCTTGCCCGGACCGCATTCTGCCACGTGCACCACGCCACGTTCAGCCAGCGTGCGCAGGGAGCCCGACCATTGCACCGGACTGTACAGCTGGCGCACCAGCGCCGAGCGGATAGCGTCCGGTTGGTCGTGCGCCTGCATGTCAACGTTGTGGATTACCGGAATGGCCGGGGTCTGTACCGGGATGCCGGCAAGTGCCTCTGCGAGCTGGTCGGCGGCACCGCGCAGCAGGCTGCAATGCGACGGCACGCTCATGGCCAGCATCACGGCGCGTTTTGCACCGCGCGCCTTGGCCGCCTCGATGCCACGCTCTACGGCAGCGCGCACACCGGCAATCACCACCTGCCCCGGGGAGTTGAAATTGGCAGGTTCCAAGGCTTCACCTTGTGCGCCCTCGGCACAGGCCGCTGCCACATCGGCGTCGTCAAGGCCCAGGATCGCCGCCATGGCACCCTGCCCTTCCGGCACGGCGTCCTGCATCAGTCGGGCACGCTGCTGGATCAGACGCACCGCATCCTCAAACTGTAGGGCGCCGCCAGCCACCAGCGCCGAGTATTCGGCAAGACTGTGCCCTGCCAGCCAGGCTGGCTGCGGCGCATTCCGTGTTTGCCAGAGCCGCCAGACAGCCACCCCGGCAGTCAACATCAAGGGCTGGGTCACCACCGTGCGGTCGAGGGCGTCTTCGGGACCATGCTGCGCCAGTTGCCACAAGTCCATGCCGAGCACAGCGGAAGCCTCGGCAAACGTATCGCGCACCACGGCGTGATCGCCATACGCGCTCATCATGCCGACCGACTGGGCGCCCTGACCGGGAAATACAAAAGCAAGATTCATCCGGGTTTCCTTACGTAAATTGGAACCTCTGGCGCTCAGAAGCGCACCAGGGCCCCGCCCCAGGTCATACCGCCACCGACGGCCGCCAGCAACAGCAGTTGGCCCGACTGGATCCGTCCGTCGCGTACTGCCGTGTCCAGGGCCAGCGGAATCGAGGCCGCAGAAGTGTTGCCATGCCGATCGACCGTCACCACCACCCTGGACTCGGCGATGCCAAGTTTACGGGCCGTCGATGACAGGATGCGCGTGTTGGCCTGATGCGGAATGAACCAGTCCACCTGGTCCACCGACAGGTGGTTGTGCGCCAGGGCTTCGCGGGCTACATCGTCCAGTACCCGGACTGCAATCTTGAATACCGACTGCCCGTCCATGTGCACGAAGGGGGCTGGCGCGATTGCACCTGCGCGCACCGCACCTGGGACGCAGAGGATGCCGGCCTGACTGCCATCAGCGTGCAGGTGCGAGGACAAAAGCCCCGGGGTGTCGCTCTGCGAAAGCACCACTGCACCAGCACCGTCGCCAAACAGCACGCAGGTACCACGATCGGTCCAGTCGAGCAGGCGAGTAAAGGTTTCGGCACCGATCACCAGAGCATGCCGCACCCCGCCACCACGCATGAACCGCTCCGCGGTGGCAAGGCCATAGACGAAGCCGGTGCAGACCGCCTGCATGTCGAAGGCGATGCAGTCCGCGATACCAAGCGCATTCTGCACAATACAGGCCGTACTCGGGAACACCATGTCTGGCGTGGTGGTGGCAATGATCAGCAAGTCGATGTCATCGGCCTGCAGACCAGCGGCCTCTATTGCGGCCCGCGCCGCCCGGGTCGCCAACGACGACGTGGTCTCATCGTCAGCCGCCACATGCCGCTGACAGATGCCGGTACGCTCGCGAATCCAGCGGTCGCTGGTGTCGACAAAGGTTTCGAGTTCGGTGTTGGTCAGAACACGCGCAGGCAAAGCACTGCCGGTTCCGCTGATGCGGATGTGCTTCATGTTCGGGCTTCTCCGGACGCACCTTTGCGCGTCGGGTACAGGTGCCGCTTCACACAGCCACGGGGACACCCGCCGCAGCGATGTCCTCGGTGATGCGCGCCAGTATGCCGCTGCTGGCTTCGTTGAAGGCTGCCTCGAGCGCACACTGGAAGGCGAAGGCGTCGGCGGAGCCGTGACTCTTGACCACGATGCCGCGCAGGCCGAGCAGGCTGGCCCCGTTGTAGCGCCGCCCGTCCAGGCGATGGCGGATGGCATTGAGCACCGGCATGGCAGCCAGGGCGGCCAGGCGGGTGAGCAGATTGCGACCGAACTCTTCCTTCAGGATGGCGGCGATCATGCGTGCCAGACCTTCGCTGGTTTTCAGGGCCACGTTGCCCACGAACCCGTCGCACACCACCACGTCCACCGTGCCCTTGTAAACGTCATCACCCTCGACATTGCCGACAAAACGGATCGGCGCACCGCGCAGCAGTTCGCCGGCGCGGCGCACCACTTCGCCGCCCTTCATGTCTTCGTGGCCGATGTTCAGCAATCCGACCGTTGGCGCCGGCTTGCGGTCGACTGCAGACGCCAGGATCGACCCCATGATGCCGAACTGGAGCAGATGCTCCGCCGTGCAGTCCACATTGGCCCCCAGGTCGAGCACGTAGGTGTGGCCGGTCCGGGTGGGCAAGGTGGTGGCGATGGCAGGACGGTCGATCCCGGGAATGGTCTTCAGCACGAACTTGGCGGTCGCCATCAGGGCGCCGGTATTACCAGCGCTGACGCAACACTGTGCCTCGCCGGACTTGACCAGATTGATGGCCAGCCGCATCGAGGACTGCTTTTTGTTCTTCAGGGCCAGCTTGGGATCTTCATCCATCTGCACCACGTCTTCGGCGTGCAGCACGCGCAGGCGGATCGATTCCGAATGGTGCAGACGAGCCAATTCCGCGCGCAGCACCTCTTCGCGCCCGACCAGAATGATGGACGCCAAAGATTGCTGGCGCAGAAAAGCCAGACATGCAGCCACGGTCACCGAAGGACCGTGGTCTCCCCCCATGGCATCGACCGCAACGGTGACGTTCACTGCTGCTGTACGCACTCGGCGCCCGGGGGGATCAGGTCTTATTCGCCCTTGGCGCGGATGACCTTGCGACCACGATAATAGCCGCTCGGGCTGATGTGGTGACGCAGATGCGTCTCACCCGTGGTCGGCTCGGTGGCCAGCGGCTGGGCGGTCAGAAAATCGTGCGAACGATGCATGCCGCGCTTCGATGGGGACTTTTTGTTCTGTTGAACTGCCATGATGAAACTCCAAATGAAACATCC
This sequence comes from uncultured Ferrovum sp., assembly GCA_903893215.1. Lineage (GTDB taxonomy): Bacteria > Pseudomonadota > Gammaproteobacteria > Burkholderiales > Ferrovaceae > CAIVHB01. The sequence continues at coordinate 10,096 of CAITLJ010000055.1, forward strand.
ACGACGGCGCCATGCCGTCCTTTTCGCTGCACACCACCTGCAGCAAGTGCCTGCCGGTCCGGTGTACCTCTTCCTTTTGCCGCACCGCCCGTCAGGGCTTGCGCAGCTTGTTCAATGCCGCGAAGGGCGATGCCCGTACCGGCGTTTCCTGCA
>CAITLJ010000056.1 GCA_903893215.1 uncultured Ferrovum sp.
ACCGGGGTCGGCAAGACCGAAGTGGCGCGCCAGCTCGCCTATATCCTGGGCGTGGAGCTGCTGCGCTTCGACATGAGCGAGTATATGGAGCGTCATGCTGTGTCCCGCCTGATTGGTGCGCCGCCCGGCTACGTCGGCTTCGACCAGGGCGGCTTGCTGACCGAGGCCGTCGCCAAGCAGCCCTACTCGGTGCTGCTGCTCGACGAAATCGAGAAGGCGCACCCGGACATCTTCAACATCCTGCTGCAGGTGATGGACCATGGCACCCTGACGGACAACAACGGGCGCAAGGCCGACTTCCGCAATGTGGTGCTGGTGATGACCACCAATGCCGGTGCCGAATCGCTCACCAAGTCCACCATGGGCTTCACCACCACCAAGCAGGCCGGTGATGAGCTGGCAGAGATCAAGCGCATGTTCACGCCGGAGTTCCGCAACCGCATCGACGCAACCGTGTCGTTCGCACCGCTGAACGAGGACGTGATCCTGCGCGTGGTCGACAAGTTCCTCATGCAGCTCGAAGCCCAGTTGCAGGAGAAGCGTGTAGAAGTCACCTTCACGGACGAGCTGCGTGCCCATCTGGCCAGGAAGGGGTTCGATCCGCTGATGGGTGCTCGTCCGATGGCACGGCTGATCCAGGACACCATCCGCCGTGCGCTGGCCGACGAGTTGCTGTTTGGTCGTCTCGCCAACGGTGGCAAGGTAACGGTGGATGTGGACGATACCGGCGAGATCAGTCTGGGCTTTGACGAGCCGGTGGCCGAACCGGTCTGACCGGGCCCCGAATCGGGGTGCGTCCTCGGGTCAACAAAAAACCCTCCGCTTGCGGAGGGTTTTTTGTTGTTACCCGCCAGGCGGGGAGGCTGCGGAGTGGCGCAGGGATCCACCCGGTCACGGGCAGAACAGTGGGGGCGCCGTACAGGCGGCGCCTGCTGGTGCCGTCGGATCCAGGGCCCGGCGTTATCAGTCCACGCCAAACAGCTTGGCGCCGATCACCTTGCCCTGACGGCGGCCGGGTGGCGTGGCAATGGCGGCAGCGCCATCGGCGCCCTTGGCAGCCTCGCCGGCTTGCGCGGCACCGGCCGGCATGGCCCCCGTGGCCGCCAAAAATCCGAGCATCATGCACGAGCGCGCAAACCGGATGCGGTCGCTGGCCGCCAGGTACTCGACCAGCAGTTGCGCCTGCAAGGGGTCGCTGGTATCAAGGGTGATGGTGAGCTGTTTCAGCATGGCGGCACCCTGGTCGCTTCAGTTCAGGCGCTGTGCGCAGTTCAGGCGACCGGGCGGCCGGACAAGCGGCCGCCTTCTGTCTTCAGCCGTTCAGCTTGAGGTACTTGAACATGCCGCGTGCGTTGGCAAATTCCGGTTCTGGCTGCACACGCGCGTTCGGAAAATAGCTGGTCAGCTTGGTCAGCAACGCAGCGCCACCGCCTACGAACAGCACCACGTCCAGGTCGGCGCCCGACCCGAAGTGCCGCTTGGCCTCGCGCAACACGCGTTCAGCCACTTCATCCAGGGCGGTGTTGACCGCGGCTTGCACCGAGTGCTCGCGGCCAAACCGCTTGACGGTGCCGGTACGCACTGCGCGGTCAAACACCCGGCGGGACACCACGCCTTCGCCAAACTGTCCGCGCAGGTGGGCGCCCAGCTGCTCGTAGATGTCCAGCACGCCGATGTTGCCGGTGCCGCTGCGCATGTGGTCGATCTGGTGACCGGGCAGGATGGTGACGCAATCGGTGGTCTTGCCGCCGATGTCGATCACGCCGCAGGGGCTGTCCATCTCGATTTCGCCGCCATTGTCGTCGAAGGCGTAATCAAACCAGGAAGCCACACCCTCCGGCAGGACCACGTGTTCGATGATCTCGGCGGTATCGCCGCCTTCTGGCACGGTAACCCGCTTCATCAGCGCTTCCTGCTTGGCGCGGATGGCCACGTCGTTGCGCTTGCTGTCCTTGAAATACATGTCAAGCGGCAGGCCCGAGGCAATCTTGATTTTCTGCCCCGACAGTCCTGCCAGACGCAGCGCATGATGCACCACCACGCGATTCAGGTCGGACGTGGGGTAATCATCAAAGCGGGTTTCTTCGCCGTCGATGAAATCACCGATGGTGAAATTTCGCCCTGCGGTCTGGTAGCTGGCACCAATGCTCTCTTCCACGATGCTGACCGAAGACAGCCCATGCAGCCCGGCACGTGCGCAGGAAGCCACACGCACCTTGCGGTCGGAGGTGACCACCTTGGTGTCGGCAAATCCGTCATCGACCCCGGCAAGGATGTATCCGGTGGGGGAGTAGTGCTCGCTCATGCAGGCTCCGTGGAGGTTAGGCAGGTTGGCGGTTTGACAAAAGTGAATGCGCTGGCCAAGCGCCGCATTATACGGCCATCGGTGCCGTCAGGGGCGGATGGTGCGCATATCCGCTCAGGGTGAAGTCGTCCGGCGTGACCAGTGTCAGCCATTCTGGCGCAGGCACCCCGGTTTTTGCAAAATCCGGCACGCGCGCGTCGAGAATCAGTTGCGGCGCGGGCAACGGCGAGCGCGCTGCTTGCGTGCGCACCATGTCGAGCTGATTCTCGTAAATGTGCACGTCGGCGCCAAACCAGTTCAGGAAGGCCGGGGTGAATCCACTCAGCCGCGCCATCAGCGTAAGCAGTGCTGCGGCCTCGGCCAGATTGCCGACCAGGCCGAGGGGCGCGTCCACCGAGCGCTGGTAAAGGCACAGCGACAGGGTGCGGTCGGCCACACACGCGTTGAACTGATACAACAGATGACAGGGCGGCAGCGCCATCTGATCCAGTTCGGCGGGATTCCACGCGTGGAACAGGATGCGTCGGTCGGTGGGTTGGGTGATCAGCTTGTGCAGGCAGTCGCCCAGCTGGTCGATCTGGCGTGACAGCATCACGCTGCCATCGTCGAGTATGCCGCGACGTTGCCAGCCGCCGGCCAGCGCGGCCGCCAGGGCCGGGCTGTCGGCCGGCAGGTTGCGCCAGCCGTTCCAGTCGCGCCATTGCGCGCCGTAGATCCGACCCAGATCATCAGTGCCGGTGCGGTGCGGGTTGGCCAGCCAGGCCGTGTTCTGATTGGCATTGGCGTCCCAGATGCGGCAGCCCTGCGCGCGGAACTGGCTGGCGCTGGTGCCGCCCTGCAGGAAGGTGACCAGTTCGCCCATGAAGGTCTTGAACGGCAACTTGCGGGTGGTGACCGCCGGAAAGCCCGCGCGAAGGTCAAAGCGCAGGCTGGCACCGGACACCGCCAGGGTGCGGATGCCGGTGCGGTTGTCCTGCCACTGGCCATCACGCAGGATACGGTCGAGCAGATCAAGGTAGGCACGCATGTGTCCAAGTATAGCTGTCTTACAATGGACATCGAACCGCCCCTTCGTAATTTGGACCCAGTCAGATGAAGCTTGCCGCCCCCCCCGTCCTGAAGTTGCTACTGCAATCACCGCTGTCGGATGGGCGCTGGCCCACCCGGCACGTGCTGCTGGCCATGCCGGCACCGTCCGGGCGGCGCCTGCCTGCCGCACTGTCCGGGCCGCTGCGCGTTGCGTTGCAGATGTGGATGAAGCGCCGCGACGTGCCGCTGGCCAAGCTGGCCGACCAGGTCTGCGTGCTGGAAGTGGATGGGGGTACTTTGGTGAGTCTGTGCTGGATCGATGCGCGGGCCAGTGCCTTCAAGCGCGGCACCGCACTGCGTAAGGCCCTGGCGCCCTTGCTGGCCGAGCATCCACAAGCACTCACCCTGGCCGTCGAGGGATTGAACGCACGTGACCTGGAACTGGCGGTGTATGCCACGCTGGTGAACGCCGCAGCCTTGCCGCAACGCAAATCGGTGCCAGGCCCTGCCGCGCTGCGCCTGCTCCAGCTGATGGTGCCGCAGCGCCCGGCAGCCGGCGTGCTGGAACGCGCCAGCGCACTGGCAGCAGGCAACACGCTGGCGCGGGCGCTTACCCTGCTCCCGCCCAACGAACTCACGCCGGCGGCCTACCGGCAGCAGGTCAAGGCGATGGCTGCTGCTGCCGGCTGGAAACATGGCGAGCTCGACATGAACGCCCTGCGCAAGCGCAAGGCAGGTGCCTTCGTGGCCGTGGCGCAAGGCTCCAAGCCTGAAGATGCGGCCATCGTGCATCTGGTGCTGAAGGCGCCGGGTGCCAGACGCAAGCTGGCGCTGGTCGGCAAGGGAATCTGCTTTGACACGGGCGGCCACAATATCAAGTCGGCGCGCTACATGTATGGCATGCATGAGGACATGAATGGCTCTGCCGTCGCGCTGGGTGCCCTGCACGCGCTGGCAGCGCTCAAGCTGCCGCTCGAAATCCACTGTTTTCTGGCGTTGGCGCAGAATCATCTGTCGCCGGCGGCCTACAAGCAGAATGATGTGATCACTGCCCTCAACGGCACCACCATCGAGATTGTGCACACCGATGCCGAGGGGCGCATGGTGCTGGCCGACACGCTGACGCTGGCCAGCCAGGTCAAACCCGACCTGACGATCGATTTTGCCACCCTCACCGGCAGCATGGTAGGGGCGCTGGGCACCCGGCAGAGTGGTGTGTTCTCCAGTGCGCCCGGGCTGGAGGCGCTGGTGCAGACGGCCAGCCTGCACAGCGGCGAGCGCATGGTGTGCTTTCCGGTGGACGACGATTATGACGCGGCGCTCGACAGCAAGATCGCCGACATCAAGCAGTGCCTGCAGGAAGGCGAGGCCGACCACATCCTGGCCCAGCGCTTTCTGGCGCGCTTTGCCGGCAAGCAGGACTGGTTGCATGTGGACCTGTCGAGCTACCGCAACGAAGGGGGCCTTGGCGCGGTATCGAGTGATGTGAACGGTTTCGGGGTGGTCTGGACCGTAGCCCTGGTCGAGGCCTGGCTTGCGATGAACTGAAGTCATTGGTCGCCCGTCTGGCGCGTGCACGCCTTTTTGTGCTAAAGTCATGGGCTTGCAAAAGCTTGGATTGGCGTTCAGGGGTGGTGCACCCGGGCGCTCGTCGGCGTTTGGCCTGTCAGCGTGTCGAGTCGGCAGGTTGCCAAGCTGGTTGCCAGGCAAGCAATGGCCGCCGCCGCCAAGCCTGGGGCGAATTGTGATGATGGGCCAAGGGCCCATTTTTTTATTGTGTTTTCAATTGGCTCGCCATTGGCGGGCGTGGGGTCGTGCATGGACCTGATGCAGGTAGTCGAGACCACCGTGGAAGGGCTGGAATATGAGCTGGTGGCGCTGGAGCGCAACGGCGCCGGTCTGGTCCGGGTGTTCATCGACCATGCCGAAGGCATCAACGTCGATGACTGTGTGCTGGTGAGCGATCAGTTGTCGCGCGTGTTCACGGTAGAGAACATTGATTACGAGCGGCTGGAAATATCGTCGCCCGGGCTGGACCGACCGCTGCGCAAGCCGACGCATTTTGCGCGCTTTGCCGGCAGCCAGGTGAAGCTGCGGCTGCGCGTGCCGCGCGACGGAAGAAAAGTGTTCACGGGCAAGCTGCTGGGCAGCGACGACGTGGGCGTGCAGGTTGAACTGGAGACGGGGCCGGCGGTGTTTGCATTTGACACCATCGATCGGGCCAATCTCGTACCGGAATTTTGAGCTGGAGAAAACATGAGCAAGGAAATCCTGTTGCTGGTGGACGCGCTGGCGCGCGAGAAGAATGTCGACCCCGACATCGTCTTCGTCGCGCTCGAAGCCGCATTGGCCTCGGCCACCAAAAAGAAGCATGGCGACGACATCGAAGTGCGCGTGTCGATCGACCGTGATTCGGGAAACTTTGACTCGTTCCAGCGCTGGAACGTGGTGGAAGACGCTGCTTGGTTGTCCGAAACCATGGAAATGCCGCTGTCGGAAGCGATCAAGCGTAATCCTGAAGCGGTGGCAGGCGATGTGCTTGAAGACCCCCTCGAGCCGATCGACTTTGGCCGGATCGGGGCGCAGGCCGCCAAGCAGGTGATTTTTCAGAAAGTACGCGACGCCGAACGCGAGCAGATCCTGGCCGACTTCCTGGCGCGTGGCGAAAGCCTGGTCACTGGTACCGTCAAGCGCATCGAGCGCGGCAATGCCATCGTCGAATCGGGTCGCCTCGAAGCCCTTTTGCCGCGTGACCAGACCATCCTGAAAGAAAACCTGCGGGTAGGCGATCGTGTCCGTGCCTATCTGCAGAAGGTGGAGCGCAGCAACCGCGGTCCGCAACTGATCCTGTCACGTACCGCGCCGGAATTCATCATCAAGCTGTTCGAGCTCGAAGTACCCGAGATCGAGGAAGGTTTGCTGGAAATCCGTGCTGCGGCGCGCGACCCCGGCATGCGTGCCAAGATTGCCGTCAAGTCCAATGACCGCCGCGTCGATCCCATCGGTACCTGCGTGGGCATGCGTGGCTCGCGCGTGCAGGCCGTGACTGGTGAACTGGGCGGCGAGCGGGTCGATATCATCCTGTGGTCCGACGATCCGGCGCAGTTCGTGATCAACGCGCTGGCACCGGCCGAGGTCAGTTCGATCGTGGTCGACGAGGACAAGCACAGCATCGATGTGGTGGTGGAAGAAGACCAGCTGGCCAAGGCGATTGGCGCGCGCGGACAGAACGTGCGGCTGGCCAGCGAGCTGACCGGCTGGGAACTCAACATCATGACCATCGATCAGGCCGAAGAAAAATCGGAAACCGAGCGCAGTTCGGTTCGACAGCTGTTCATGGCGCGACTGGACGTGGACGAGGAAGTGGCCGATGTGCTGGTGCAGGAAGGCTTCAGCACGCTGGAAGAAGTGGCTTACGTGCCGCTCGCCGAATTGCAGGCCATCGAGGCTTTCGATGAGGATACCCTCAACGAACTGCGCAGCCGGGCGCGTGACGCGCTGCTGACCGAAGCGATTGCTTCGGAAGAGCAGGTGGAAAGTGTGGCCGACGACCTCCTGAACATGGCGGGCATGGACGTTGAGATTGCCCGCGGCCTTGCCGCACAAGGCATCAGAACCATGGAAGACCTCGCTGACCTTGCGGTTGACGAGCTTTCCGAACTCACGGGCATTGACGAAGCGCGCGCCCGCGAACTGATCATGACCGCACGCGCGCCGTGGTTCGAATAAGCGCACGCAGAGGAAACACCAGATGGCAGCGAACAATGTGGCGGATTTTGCCGCCGAACTCAAAATCACGTCGGCGCACCTGCTCGAGCAGTTGAAAGCCGCCGGCGTGGCGAAGTCCCGTGATGCCGATCTGCTGTCCGAACAGGACAAGACGCAGTTGCTGGATTACCTGCGCCAGGCGCACGGTAACCGCGAGACCAAGGCCAAGATCACACTCACGCGCAAGTCCACCACCGAGATCAAGAAGACCGACAGCAACACCGGTCGGGCCCGTACGATCCAGGTGGAAGTGAAAAAGAAGCGCGTGCTGGTCAAACGCGACCCGTCCGAACTGGCCGCCGAGGGCGAGCTGGTGGATGGCGAGCAGCCGCAGAGCGAAGTGCCGGAGGCCATCGAGGCTGCCGCAGCGCCCGTGGCGGTTGACGTGCCAGTCGAGCCGCCGGTGGTGGTGCCCGAGCCGATACCCGAGCCGGTGGTGGTTCCGGAGCCGGAGCCGGTGGTGACCGAACCGGTGGCCGCAGCCGAAGCGGAAGCAGCGATCGAAGTCGCGCCGGTCGAGCCCGCGCCTGCCGAAGCCGTCGCAGGCGTAGCGCCGTCCGATGCCGCACCCGGTGCGTCGGCGGGTGCGCCGCGCGCGGCCGCCAGCATCATCAACGAAGCGGAAGCCGCCCTGCGCGCTGAAGAAGCGCGTCGCCAGGCCAAGCTGAAATCCATGCAGCAGGCCGACATCGAAGCCAAGCAGGCGCGTGAACGCGCCCGCCAGGCGTCAGTCGCCGCCGCCGCTGCTGCTG
>CAITLJ010000057.1 GCA_903893215.1 uncultured Ferrovum sp.
TGCGGCAGCGACCGTGTTCGCGGATACCGAGTAACCCGGCACCAACAAGCATGCGCCGTCCAGGCTGCGTGCCAGCAAACCTTCGGATCCCTTGTTGGTGGCAGTCAGCGCGTGCAGTAACGGACTGGTACCGACTGCCGTCGGCATGGCCAACGACTGCAGCAGGACGCCGGTTGGTGAGTATTCGTCAAGAAAAACGGGCGCCGCTGCGGCGGTGACCGCATTGCTGCCGTCGCCCACCCGGTAGGCGACGATGCTGCCCGGCGTGAACGCCGCGGCGTCGACCAGCGACGGGACGAGCGCAAGTTCCGCCAGCATGACGAACGTTAGATACGCTTTAGGGCTTACACTGCATGGCTGCTGACGCATGACGGACGCGACTCCCGGAAGACTGCGGATGTCCGGGCAGATGGGATCGGATACCAAGCTGGCAGGACTGGAAAGGCCAACCCCCTACCAGCGACCGCGCCGCTGAGCTGAAAATTGACAACCTGTTAAGCATGACAGCGGCAGGTTGCCGCAAAGCGATCAAACGTTCACTGTCGATAGGGCCAATCGGACTAACTTATCGCTTCATTCCGACACGATCGCCTTCGCTTTGGCGGCAGGCAGCACCAGGACAGCGCCCGCCAGCAGCAGCGCCAGCCCAAGGCGCCCGCCCGATTGCAGGAAGTTGCCCCACGCCATCAGCAGCAGCGCCCCACTGTCCGGGGCAACCGCATCACGCCATACCAGGGCAAACGCCGCCCCCAGCGCAAACGGAACATCCAGGGCCCAGAGCAGCAACAAGGCACCGACCAGCCGCACTGTGCGCACGACCAATGGCTGGTGAATCGCCGGCCAACCCAGCACGATGGCGCTCATCAACGCCGTGGGCAAGGTCAAGTTGCCAAGCAGGGTCGACGCGTTGCCAAGCGGCTCGACAGGATCGCAAATCAGCCCCACCGGCAAACGCAGGCAGCCATGCAGCCCGATCGAGGCGCGGATCACCCGGTCAGCGCCCTCGTGATCAATCCATAGCCGAGTCGCCATCCAGTGACTGTCCAGCAAACCGATTTCCCATCGCCACAGGGGGAAGAGGATTTCGGCCAGCAGATCGCCCCAGACCACCGCAAGCGTCCCGAGAATGGCCAACAGCAGCAATACACGCCAGGGAACGGGCCACTGGACGCCAGACTGCGCGCTCATGCAGCACCTTGCGTCAGCGCTGCGGACTGCCGCCCATCCCAGCGAATCAGCCATTGGAAGAACAACAGCACCATGGCGACCAGAATCAGGGGGGCCACCACCCCATGCAGCTGATCGAACAGTACCCGGTCGTTGCGATAACTGAAAAATAGCAGTACCAGTCGGCACTGGTTGAGGGCAAACACCCAGCCGGTGCCCAGCACCGCGCCGAGCAGGCGGGCGCGCAGGGAGATCGGTGCAGCGGCCAGCGCGGCAAACAGAAGGAACAGCACCTCGGTGCCCTCACACCCGTTCAGCACGTTGATGCCTCCGCCGGCCGCCACAATCCGTGAACCGGACGCTGCCACTGTCAGGCTGGGAACCATGCGATGGATCAGCGCCACGGCGGTACCGACCGTGGCGTGGTCGATGACCGCGCGCTCAAGCCATGTGCCGCGGGCGAATGACCAGACCTGCTGCAACACAAACAGTGCGGCAGCAAAGCGGCCCGCCCGGATCCACCAGGCGTGTCGTGAGTTTGAAGGATTCATGCGCCGACGCTACCACGCCCAGGTGACGCGCCGAAGACATCTCAGCTTGCCTTCCACGGCCAATGTCGGGCCCGAAAACGCAAAAAGCCCAGCACGGATGTGCTGGGCTTTTTGTCATATAGGAGTTTGGCGGTGACCTACTTTCGCATGGGAGAACCACACTATCATCGGCGCTGTCTCGTTTCACGGTCCTGTTCGGGATGGGAAGGGGTGGTGCCAA
>CAITLJ010000058.1 GCA_903893215.1 uncultured Ferrovum sp.
GGTGAAGACCCCTGCCCGCTATGCATCTTTCAGCGGGTGGCGGTAATGGCAACCGGTGGGGTGTTCCTGCTGGCTGCACTCCACGGCCCAGGCGACCGCGGCGCCCGCCTTTACGCGCTGCTGGCATTGCTCACCACCGGCACGGGTGGCGCGATCGCGGCCCGCCATGTCTGGATCCAGCATCTGCCGGCAGACCAGGTGCCCGCCTGCGGACCCGGACTTTCGTATCTGATCGACACCTTTCCGCTCTTCGACATGCTGCGCAAGGTGCTGAGCGGCTCCGGTGAATGCGCTCACATCGGCTGGACCTGGCTGGGCTTCAGCATCCCGCAGTGGACGCTGGCCTGCTTCATTGCGCTGGCCGGCTGGGCGATCTGGCAAACCGGCGGCCGTCGCCCCCGCTGACACGCAGACCCGCGCACCCTGTCGGTACGCCAGCGCCCGGCCAACATGCCACTGCCCAGACAGGGGCACCCCGAACGCGCTAAAATTGCAGGATTCCCACGCTTTTGCTGGCCATCCATGCTGAGTTTCCAAGACCTGATCCTGCGCCTCCAGACCTATTGGGCCGCCCAGGGCTGCACCCTGATGCAACCTTTTGACATGGAGGTGGGTGCAGGCACTTCGCACACCGCCACCTTTCTGCGCGCCCTCGGGCCCGAGCCCTGGAAGGCTGCCTACGTGCAGCCTTCGCGTCGGCCGAAAGACGGCCGCTACGGCGACAACCCGAACCGCTTGCAGCACTACTACCAGTTTCAGGTGGTGCTCAAGCCCTCGCCGGACAACATCCAGGAACTGTATCTGGGCTCGCTGCGCGCGCTGGGCATTGACCCGCTCAACAACGACATCCGCTTTGTTGAAGACGACTGGGAAAATCCCACCCTGGGCGCCTGGGGTCTGGGTTGGGAGGTTTGGCTGAACGGCATGGAAGTCACCCAGTTCACCTATTTTCAGGAAGTGGGGGGTATCAGTTGCAAGCCGGTGCTGGGGGAAATCACCTATGGCATCGAACGTCTTGCCATGTACCTGCAGGGTGTCGACAACCTGTACGACCTGGTGTGGACGCCTGGCGTGCAGTACCGCGATGTCTATCATCAGAACGAGGTGGAGCAGTCGCGCTACAACTTCGAGGTATCGGATGCCGAGTGGCTGTTCACGCAGTTCACCGGCTTCGAACAACAGGCAGCGCGCGTGATTGCTGCGGGCCTGCCGCTACCGGCCTACGAACTGGTGCTCAAGTGCTCGCACACATTTAACCTGCTCGATGCCCGCGGTGCCATTTCGGTCACCGAACGCGCTGCCTATATCGGACGCATCCGCACCCTGGCGCGGCAGGTGGCGCAGGCCTACTACGCCTCGCGCGAAGCGCTCGGCTTCCCCATGGCAGCGCGCACCCAGGCTGCCCGGATCGAGGTGCAGCATGGCTGATACGCTGCTGATCGAACTGCGCACCGAAGAACTGCCGCCGCGCATCCTGGCCCGACTGGGCCAAGCGTTTGCAGAAGGCATTGCCAACGCGCTGAAAGAGCGTGGCTTCGTGGCCCGCCATGTGCCGTTCGAGGCCTATGCTGCGCCGCGCCGCCTGGCCGTGCGGATCCCGGGTGTGGAGGCACGCCAACCCGACCGTATCGTCGAGCGCAAGGGCCCCAACAAGGCGGCTGCCTTCGCCGCAGACGGCTCGCCGACGCCGGCGCTGACTGGCTTTGCGCGCTCCTGCGGGGTGGCACTCGAGGATCTGCAGACCGGCACCGACAACAAGGGGATCGAGGTCTACCTGCATCGCAGTACCCAGGCTGGCAGCGAACTGGCGCAGGGCCTGCAGGAACTGTTGCCCGATGTGCTCGCAAAGCTGCCGGTGCAAAAGGTGATGCGCTGGGGTGCAGGCGACGCCAGTTTCGTGCGCCCGGTGCACGGCCTGCTGGCCCTGCTGGGCAGCGAGATCATCGACGTGTCGGCGATGGGCCATCAGGCCGGCCGCACCACCCTGGGCCACCGCTTTCTGAGCACGGGTCCGATCAGCATCACACGCGCCGATGACTACGCCGCCGTGATGGAACGCGAAGGGCATGTGGTGCCCAGCTTCACGGCACGGCGGGATCGCATCAAGGCCAGGCTGGAACAGGCGGCGCAAGGCGCGCGCCTGCTGGCCGGCAGCGAACTGCTCGACGAGGTCTGCGCACTGGTCGAGTGGCCGGTGGTGTATGCCGCCCACTTCGAGGCCGAATTCCTGAGCGTGCCGCAGGAATGCCTGATCCTGTCGATGCAGCAGCACCAGAAATATTTTCCGCTGGGTGATGCCGACGGCAAGCTGCTCAACCGCTTCCTGCTGGTGTCCAACTTGCAGACCGCCACACCGGACAACATCATCCATGGCAACGAGCGTGTCCTGCGCGCCCGCCTTTCCGATGCGCGGTTCTTTTACCAGCAAGACCGCCGCACCCGTCTGGACGCGCGGCTGCCAGGACTGGCGCAGGTGGTTTATCACAACAAGCTGGGCAGTGTGCTGGCCAGGGTGGAACGACTGAGCAGCCTGGCGGCCGGCATTGCCTCCGCACTCGCTGCCGATGCCGCACTGGCCGGTCGCGCTGCCCGCCTGTGCAAAGCCGACCTGGTCACCGACATGGTTGGCGAGTTTCCCGAACTGCAAGGCACCATGGGTGCCTATTACGCACGCCACGACGGTGAAGACCCGGTTGTGGCGAATGCCATCGCGCAGCACTATCGCCCGCGCTTTGCTGGCGACGTGCTGCCCGACGATGCCATTGCCTGTGCAGTGGCACTGGCCGACAAGCTCGATACGCTGGTCGGCATTTATGGCGTGGGCCAGATCCCCACCGGCGACAAAGACCCCTTCGGGCTGCGCCGCCAGGCACTCGGCGTGGTGCGCATCCTGATGGAACGCTCCCTGCCGCTCGACCTGCGCGACCTGCTAGCCCATACGGCCGCCACCTTCCAGCCGGGCGTGCTGAATGGCGACACGGCCGACAAACTGCACGCCTTCATGCTCGAACGTTTGCGCCATCTGCTGCGCGAGCGCGCTTGGGCACCGGAAGAAGTCGAGGCAGTGCTGAGCCAATCGCCGGGCCGCCTGGATGATGTCACCGCGCGCCTCGAAGCCGTGCGCCATTTCCGCACCTTGCCTGAAGCCGCGGCGCTGGCCGCCGCCAACAAGCGCATCCGTAATATCCTGCGAAAAAACGAGGCGCACGCACCAGTCGGCGCAGCCGTCGACTCACAACGCTTTACGGAGCCCGCCGAGGGCAGCCTGCACAACGAGATCCTGCGACTGGCTCCGCTACTCGAATCCCATCTGGAGCGCGGTGATCACGTCGGTGCGCTGCAGGCCCTGGCGGCCGCGCGCGCGCCGGTGGACCAGTTCTTCGAAGACGTGATGGTGATGGCCGACGACCCGCTGGTGCGCGACAACCGGCTCGCCCTGTTGGGCCGACTCGACAGCCTGATGAACCGGGTGGCCGATATTTCGCGCCTTTCTGCGTGAACGAGGGCCGACGCATGGAAGCCAGCGAAGACCGTCTTGTGATTCTCGACCGCGACGGCGTCATCAATGTCGACAGCGATCGCTTCATTAAGCATCCGGACGAATGGAAGCCGATTCCGGGCAGTCTGGAAGCCATCGCCCTGCTCAACCAGGCTGGCTTCCGCGTAGTAATCGCCACCAATCAGTCCGGCGTGGGGCGCGGGCTGTTCGACATGGTCACGCTCAATGCCATCCACGAAAAGATGATGGACGCGCTCAACCGGGTAGGGGGGCGCGTCGAGGCCGTGTTCTTCTGCCCGCATGCCGCCAATGCCGGCTGCGACTGCCGCAAACCGGCGATTGGCATGTTTGTCGAGATCAGCCAGCGCTATACCTTGCCGCTGTCGCAGGTACCCTGCGTCGGTGACTCGTTGCGCGACCTGCAGGCCGCGCAGACTGCCGGCGGACGTCCAATGCTGGTGCGCACTGGCAAGGGTGAGCGCACGCTGGCCGGCGGCGAACTTCCCAAGGGTACCCTTGTATTTGACGACCTGGCCGAGGCAGCGCGGGCCATCATCGCAGAGAGTGAAGCATGAATGTCTTGCGTGGCGCGCTGATTTTTCTGGCGCAACTGATCATCACCCCGATCGTGCTGGTCCTGATGATGCTTGCGATACCGCTGGGCGGGCGGGTGGTCTTCAACCTTGCACGCGCCTGGTGCGGTTCAATGGTGTTGCTGGGGCGCCTGCTGGGCATCCGCCATGAACTGGTGTACGAGGGTGAAAAACCCGCAGGTGCCGCCGTGGTGCTGTCCAAGCACTCGTCGGCATGGGAAACCTTTTTCATTGTCAGCCATTTCGCCCATCTGGCCCCCGTGGTCAAGCGCGAACTGCTCTGGGTGCCATTCTTTGGCTGGGGACTCGCCCTGTGCCGACCGATCGCGATCAACCGGTCGGCGCGCCGTGAGGCACGTGCCCAACTGCAGGACCAGGGCGTGGACCGCCTGCAGCGCGACATGTCGATCATGATCTTTCCCGAAGGCACGCGCATTCCTCCTGGCAAGCGTGGCCGCTACGCCACCGGCGGTGTCGCGCTGGCGATGGCCGCCAATGCACCAGTGCTGGCCATGGCGCATGACGCCGGTTTCTTCTGGCGCAAGGCGCTCTTTGACAAGCGCGCCGGGGTAATCCGGGTACGCTTCAGCGCACCGCTTTACGCCGCACCAGGCGAAACCGCGATCGAATTCAACCGTCGTATCGAAGACTGGATCGAAAGCACGATCGAATCCTTTGGTCACGCGCCAGCGGAACGCACCCCGGCGGCACAGGCGGCGCTGGCGGCCGCTTCAGGCAGTTCAGCCACCGCGTGAGCGCCCGGCGCCGCGCTGCGCTGCCCAGCCACACCATCGCCCTCGGGGCGATGGAGGTGGAATATCTGCTGCAGCGCTCGGTGCGCAGACGAACCATCGGCCTGCGCATTGACGAGGGCGGCTTGCGCGTGTCGGCCCCCCCCTATGCCAGCCTGCCCGATATCGAAGCGGCGCTGATCGGTCATCGCCAGTGGATTGTCGACAAGCTGCGCACCTGGAAAAAACGTGCTGCCAGCACGCCGCCACTGGCGCTGGAACACGGTACGGAATTGCTCTGGATGGGACGCAGCCTGCCGCTGCAACGGGTGTCGGCAACCGAGGCCATTCCACGCCCGGTGGGGCCGAACAGCAGCATCGAATTCATCCCGCTGAGCGATCTGTGTGAGGACCCACTTTCGGCAGTAACGTCATGGTACGTGGCCCAAGCTCTGCCGTGGTTTCGTAGCCGGGCCCTGTTTTTTGGTTCCCGGCTAGGGCGCCTGCCGCGCGAGGTGCGCCTCAGCAACGCGCGTGGCCGCTGGGGCAGTTGCACATCCACGGGGGTGATCCGGCTAAACTGGCGACTGATCCAGGCCAGTCCCGACGAGATTGACTACGTGGTGGCGCACGAGGTGGCCCATCTGGCCGAGATGAACCACAGTCCGGCTTTTTGGGACACCGTCGAGCGCATCTGTCCGGGCTGGCGCAGTGCCAGCGACTTGCTCGATGCGCGCGACCGCTTGTACCGGCGGTTCTGACCGGCCATCGGTCACCAGGCCGCGCGCCCATCGAAGGACAGACCGAAACCGCCGGTCCCCGATCCCTGCCTGCACCAGTTCAGTTCTGCGCCCCAGTGGTGAATGTCCAGCTTTTGTTCACCGCAGTACCTTGCACCGTGGCCGTGAAACTGGCGGTGTATCGGGTGTTGGGTGCCAGGCCGGCGGGCAGCGCCACCACAAGGCCGGTGCCCGGCAAATTGCTGTCGGCCACCAGCGCAGGACCATCCGAAGTGGCGCCGGGGGCCGCCAGGAGGGTCAGCGAAACCGGGGTTGTGCCCTGCATCAGAGTGAAGCTATGCACGACCACATCGGTGCCGGCCAGCGCACTGCTGGCTGACGTGTTGCCGAGCGAGTAAAGCGAGACCACCACGGCATGGCCAAGCGTGGCCTGCTGAGGCAGCGGATTCGGTGTCTCGAACTGGTTGTAGTAGGTGGGCGGCACGCCGGTCTGCCCGCTGGCCGGGTAAACCCCCACGGTGCCACTTGGCGCGTACTGACCGAACGTTACGCTGCGGTTGCCGAGCTCGACCACGCATGCCGAACCGCTAGGCTGCACATCAAAGGCCACGCCCACATTCAGAAAGGGCGCAAGCAGTTGCGCCAGGTGGTAGACCGAGTTCTCCAGTGCGGCAAAACACGCTACCCCGGAACTGGCACCCAGCACGATGTTTTCGCCAATGCTGGTGCCCAGGTAATTGGCTGTGGCCGCCCGTGCAGCCGGGGTGGCGCCCGTGTAGCCGGACTGACTGCTGCTCTCGGTGTGATCGCCTGCAAAGCCCTGGCCCTGCAGGTAGGACGCATGATTGGCAGCGGCCGTATCCAGCGTTGTGGTCTGGGAGACCAGCCCCACTGGCAACTTGCTGCGCAAGGTATTGATCCCGTTGGCGACCGCGAGCTGATCGGGATTGGTGTAGCTGAACGCAGGTACCGCCGCGATCAGGGCGCCGGCCGCAGCCGCCTCGATCGCCGACTGGGTCACCGCTGCCGCTGCCGGCGCGCTGCTGGCCTGATACGCCGGATTGGCGTAAGGCGCGGCGGCCTGCAGGACGGCGGTCAACGAAGCCCCGGAAAGCGGCTGCCCGGCAGACAGGTTCTGCATCACCACAGCCAGCATCTGGTTGACATAGTGCAGCGGCGCACCGGTGGTGCCCGAAGCCAGATAATCAGCCTTCGGATCGATGCTGCCGGTAAGGCCCAGTTGGCTGAGCACCTGGGTGGTGGCTGTGGCCAGGGTCAGCGCGCTGTTGGCGTGCATCTGCGCTGTCACCAGGGTGAGCAAGGGGTTGAGGTTGAGTATTCCGGCCATATTGGCGGCCGCCGGTGCAGCCAATACGTAGGGCACGCTGATCGGGGTGCCGGGGGCATCGCTGTCCACAGCGCCGGCAGGCACACTTGCCATCACATTCAGACCGGTCAGGCTGATGCTTACAGGAAACGTGAGCGTGTAGGCCCCCGTACTGTCCGTGGTGGCAGCGGGCTCGCCCGCATCGCACTGACCATTGCCGTTCTGGTCCAGGCACACATTGGCACCACTCACATAGCCATCCGTCACCCGACCTGAGAGCGACTGGTTGGCCGCCGGCGGCGGCGTGGTGGTACCCCCACCGCCGCCACCGCCGCCACCACAGGCGACGAGCAGCACCAAAGGAATCAGCAGGAAAGGATTAGCGCGCATCGTTGATATTCCTCGACTGGTCGGGCGACACCAGGGGGTCGACACTCAAATTGGAGACGAGCAGCTCGCGATCGCTCGGGGTAGCTGGCACCAGCGCAGGCGCGCTGAGCGGCAGGCCTTGCAGCGGGTAAGGCAGTTCGGGAATCGACCCTGCCGGGACAGACACGGCACCCGGGCCGCCGTTGTTCGTGGCGGTGCCGGAGGCCCCGCCGGACAGCTGGGTGGCGCCCGCCAGCGACGACGACCCCGCTGTCGGCGACCCGCCCGGCATTGCCGGACCGGACGCCACCACCCCGCCAGCAGTCAGCACGGTGGGCATGATGCGCAGGGCACCGTTACCCGTAAAATTGTGCAGTCTGTAATTGCTGTTGATCACCGTTGGCGCAAGGAACAGATACGAACCCGACAGCACGCCCGGATTGCGCACCACACCGCCCAGCACCGACGCCAGCGGATCACCGAACAAACCGCTGACCTGGTAGGCCGCAGACAGCGCAGGATCTGGCGCACCAAAGGCCTTGATCAAGTTCTGACTGACCACATCAATGGGGGCTGGATTGATTGCAGCACTGCTCGTGTTGGCCACGTAGCTGATGTTGTAATTGCCGAGCTGACCGGTGCTGATCGTGAAGTTGTGCACCACGTTGAGTGCATTGCCGACCAGCGCATTCGGATTGGCATACACCTCGCTGAGGTTGCTCAATGTTTCCCCATTCACCAGACCGCTCACCGAGGGCAGTGCAGCGGCCAGCAGCGTACCATCATAGGTCTTGGTATTTGCCGTCGCCGTGATGGTGAGGGGGGCCGGCGTGATGGCGCCGGTCGCCCCGACGGTCGAGACGGCGTAGTCGTTGCCGCTGTTGCCATCGTGCACCGTGTAAGCACTCACCGTAATGCCCTTGGTCGGGCCAACATTCCCATCCGTGAACGTCTGGGCAAGGCCAGTCAGCGTGTCGGACCCGAACAAGGTGCCGCTGGTCAGTGTCGGGGTGCCGGCTGAAGCGTTGGTGCCACTGTAAATCCTGGTATCCGTCACGGCGCTGATGGTGAGCGGCGCCGGGGTCACTGTCAGGGCGCCTGACACATCCAGGGCATAGCCCTGTAACTGGCTGCCGGTCTGACCGGTGGCCTGGATGGCATACGTGCCGGCATGCGTGATGGTAGCTCCGGGCGGCTGGATGAAAAAGGTGCTCGGAGCGTTTGAAATCGACGATGACGGCGCGGCAATCTGATAGCTGCCGCCAAACGTGTTGAGCAGATAGGTGAGGCCGCTGCCGTCAGGATTCTGTGCCGCCCCGTTGAACACCAGGGACTGGTCCGGCACTTTCATTGTCACCGAGGTCATGAACGGGCGCAGCAGCGGGTTGGATGCGCCCTCGTAGGAAATCCAGGCGCCACTGGTGCCCTGATTGAATCCGGCATAGCTCTGCGACGAATACTGGCTGAGGGAATCCACCGCCGCACCGCCGGCACCACCGGAGTCTTCGAATGCGTTGTAAAGATTACCGTTCGAGTCCGCCCCCTGCGCGCCGGTGACAAAATAGCTGTTGAACACCGAAGTGGCCAGCGGCCGATCGTTGCGTCCGATCAGCCCCCCTTCGACATAGGTTTCTCCCTGACCCGGCGCACCGCCCGGCGTACCCTCATAATTGTTGGCATACGAGGTGTTCACCGTGCCCCCCACCAGGTGCCCAAGCAAGCCGCCAGCCACCAGATTGGCCGAGATGATGCCGCTGCCTGTTACCGAGTTGCCGGCGTAGGCGTCGGTGATCGATCCGTCCGTCTGCAGGCCAACCAGGCCGCCTGCGGTATCCGCGCTGATCACCGCGGCATACGAAAAACTGCGCGTGATCACGCCGCTGTTGGCACCGACCAGACCACCGGCCACCGACACATTGTGGCTGTCAGCAGCCGCCGCGACTCCGGCCGTATTGAACGTCACATAGCTGGCGTCCAGCGTTCCCCCTGCCAGATTGCCCACCAGTCCGCCAACATTGCCCTGCCCGTTCACGCCGATGGCGGCGCTGGAGAAACTGATCGTGCTGTTTTCACTCAGCCCTACCAACCCGCCTACCGCCGTGGTGGCCGCGCTGGGGCTGGCCAGGGTGCCGGAATCCGAACCGTATATTTCCGCATTGCCAGTGCTGCTCACACTAGCGTTGGTGATGGTGGTGGAAATGGCGTGTCCGACCAGCCCGCCCACGGCGTCAAAACCCTTCACGTCGACATCCACCAAGCTGACGTTACGCAACGTGGCACCGGAGGTGACCCCGAACAGCCCCGCCGGTCCGCTGGCAGTCACAATGGTCAACCCGGTCACCGCATGGCCAAAGCCCTCAAACACGCCAGTGAACGCCTGGCCCGGAGCGGTGGAACTGCCGACCGGCGTGAAGCCGGCATACGTCGTGTTGCCCCCTGCCGTGATCGGGTTCCAGGAAGATGTGCCGCTTGCATCGATATCGATGGCCAGCACGTAGCGCCCTGCCAGCCCGGCCTGCATGCCTTGCAGATCGGCATCGGCCAATAGCCCCGCATTGCGGTCCGTGTTACCCGTATTGCTGCTGCCCGCCGTTCCTACCGAGCTGATCACGGCATACGCATCACCGGCAATGGTCACTGCCTGCGCGGCATTCGCAGAGCCGAGCAGATCAATGTGCGCGTCCCCGGTCAGCTTGGGCAGGGCACCCAGTGTCAGCGTGGTGTTGTCACCGTTCAGGACAATGGCCGAACTGGTGATTTCCGGGGTGCTGCCGGCCATGTTCAACGCGCTGCTGACCGACAGGCTGGCATTTCCGCCAGTCAAGGCAATCTGGCTGCCCGGCGCCATGTTGACCACCGGCGCGCTGATGGTCAGCCCAGGCGCCGTGCCGGTCATCGTCACCGCCACATTGGGCGCAAAGTTGACGGCGCCGCTCATCGCTGAAACGCCATTCACCTGCAAGGCATTGGCATTCAGCTGAAGCTGCGGAATGCCCATCGCCCCCTGACCACTGCTGTCGGCGGTGATGTTGGCATTCAGATTGATGTTGCGGTACGCGCTCAGGGTAAGCTGGGCATCGGAACCCCAGCTGACCGGTGCGTTCACGTTAATGTCACCCACGCCGCCAGTGCGCGCTGCCACTGCACCTGGCAGGCCGGTCACGGCGCCCACCGACTCGCTGGTCAGGGTTACGTTGGTGCCGCCGTTCAGTGCATTGGCCAGATCTGCCGCCAGCACGTCGCTGTTGCCAGGGCTGCTGCCGATGGTCAGGTCGAGCGGATCCAGCAACCACTGCCCGGCCGCACCGTGCGCGGCACCAGCCTTGACCTGCACACCGGCGGCTACCTGCAGGCGTGCCGCCGACGTTTCGATGAAGCCGCCGTTGCCTCCAGCCGGCGCCGAAGCATCCAGCGTGCCGCCGACCTGGGCCGCGCCAACCTGCATGTCGCCCAACAGACGGATAGTGCCGGTATGCGTGTCGATGGTCTGTGCCTGCACCACACCGGTATTGTTGACCACGCCGCCGAGCAGCTGGCCGGCACTGACGGCGCTGAGCAGCACATGTCCGCCGTCGGCCTGGATCAGGCCACCGTTACGGGCCAGGCTACCCAATGCGCCGGCATCCACGGCCACGCTGAGCAGGTTGTCCGCATCAATGCCGAGGGTCACGCTGGTGCCCGCGGCCAGGGTCACCGAACCCAGCCGTGCGCTGATCGTGCCGGTATTGCTCACCGAACTGCCGAGCAGGGCGACAAAGCCGCCGGCTGCCGTTGCCGCATTGGCCGCCACTCCCGTAGCAGTGAGACTGCCCTGGTTGACCACGCTGGCCGCGCTGGTGCCGGCAAAATGATAGTTGCCGGCCTGAAAGTCGGCATCGCTGATCGGCAGGGTGGAAGCCACCAATCCGCCCACGTTGACCGATGCGCCTGAGCCAAACAGGATACCGTTGGGATTGACCAGAAACACCCGGCCGTTGGCAGACAGGGTGCCAAAAATCGCGGACGGATCGGCACCAAGCACGCGATTGAGCGCCACCGAGCTGCCCGATGGCTGCACAAACACCACCGACTGACCGCGGTCAATGTTGAAACTGGTCCAGTTCAGCGAAGCCGCAGGTGTGGCCTGGTTGATGGTGAGATTGGTGGCCGTACCGGCAATGCTCGCGCTGCCCGATGTCACCACCCCACCGGTGGGCAGCGCATGCGCGTTCGTCAGGCTGCCCGCCATCAGTGCGGCTGCGAGCGGCTTGAGCAGGCAGCACAGGCGGCGCGGCGCCACGCCCGTGACTGCACGGGATTGCCCCTGTCCGACCGACACAGCATGCTCGGACACGGCAACGCAGGTGCCCGCGTGGTCATTCCAGATGGAACGATAAATATGGTTCATGCGGCGAATCCTGATCAGTTCGATGGGCGCGAAAAATATCTCGCCAGAGGCGGTGCGAGCGGTCGAGGCTGCTGCACTGCTTGCGTAAAATTAAGGATAGTTTACGCAAACTAAAATCAGATTCAATTGGTTATTGCTGGCTTTTAACGCAAAAAAATAAATAACTCGCGTAAATAGGCACAAGCAAGCGACGGAAGCGCTCAGAAAAACAATACGCCCTGCAGCCAAGCGCGAACGGCAGCGTCCGGCGCCGACGTGGCGCGCTGGCTGCCCAGCTTGTGGGCCAGCGAAAACCGCACCTGTGCTTCGCTGGCGAATGACCAGCCAAGGCCCATGCCCAGATCGCTCAGGGTGCGCTGATTGTCGCCACTGGTGGCCGGAAAGCGACTCAGCCAGGACCGCCCCGTATCGGCAAACAGCACGGCCTGCCATTGCCCGGGCAGGGCAGCCCAGGCCGACGCCAGGGGATGGCGAAATTCGGCGCTGATCAGGATGGCCTGGTCGCCATTGGCCTCACCGGGCGGATAGGCACGCACGCCATCCGCCCCGCCCAGCGTGAACTTCTCGGAGGCGTCCAGATTGTGACTGGACAATTGACCGGAGACTGCCAGGTTGAGCAGGCCAACGGAACCGAGCCATTGCTGACGGACGGCGTTGAATCCCACTTTGTCGTAATGGCCGTTGGTCCCCCCCCCTTGCACGTCGGCTGCCAAGGCGTCCGGCGAACGGATGTCAAGCCGTCCGCTGGTCCAGGTAATCGACCCCGTATCGTACGCGCTGCCCACAAGCCTATCGGGGGTTCCGCCCGAGAGCGTGCCCGTCCAGACCCGGGCTGCCTTGTCGGTGACGCTGGCCGTGCTGTCCACCTGATCATGGAAAGTCTTGCGGTCCCAGCCCACCTGCA
The DNA here is from genome assembly GCA_903893215.1 of uncultured Ferrovum sp. Classification (GTDB taxonomy): domain Bacteria; phylum Pseudomonadota; class Gammaproteobacteria; order Burkholderiales; family Ferrovaceae; genus CAIVHB01. The sequence continues at coordinate 12,551 of CAITLJ010000058.1, forward strand.
GGTTGAGATTGCGTTCGCGCTCGCGCACCAGCGGATAAATGGCATACAGGCTGTCGACGGTGGCACTGCCATGCGCGCGTAACGGCGAGAAGGTGTCGCCAAGACGGTATTGCACGTCGGTATAGGCGGCACCCAGCCGTGCCTGTTGCCACTGGGCCTGCCATGCGCCACGCGCATAGGTCAGGCCCTGGATTGCCTGCTGCACGCGCAGGTTGGCGCTGTCACCCAAACCGGCCAACTCGTTCAAGGTCAGTGCGGCACCGGCGCGTCGAGTACCGGTGGCGCGCGACCCCTGATTGTCCAGATCGACCAGACCGCTGATCCGCGCTGACGATGCCAGGTCGACCAGCAAATCCGAAGTCCCGGCATCGGCGCCCGCAACCAGCGTGCCGCGCGCCGTCGCACCGGGCAGGTCGTTCAGCAGCAGCAGGGCGCGTTCAAGTGGTGCCAGCGCGATAAGTTGGCCTGACTGCACGGCGCCGAGCAAACCTGCCACAGTGCTGTCACGCACCGCGGAGGTGTTGCGCAGCGTGGTCTGGCCAAACTGACCTTCGATCACCTGCAGGTGCACCTCGTCATTGACGATGTCCTGCGCTGGCAACACGGCACTGGCCACAAAATACCCCTGCGCCCGATAAAAGCGGGTGATGTTGAGCGCCAGCTCACGCAGTTGGGCGAGCGTGTACACATGGTCAACGCTGAATGACGCGGCCTGCACCAGGGTGGCCTGATCAAACTGCCGGTTGCCGCTGATGCGCAGGGCATGCACGCGAATGCGGGTGTTGTCGGTGGTCGCCACCGGTGAGCGCTCGGGTGCAGCCGCCGCCGGCAAGTCCGGGGCTGACTTGGGGGCTGCCTGTGGCACCGGCGTGAGTTGCTGCAACTCGCTGCCGGCGCTGGGCAGGACGGGCAAGGGCGCGGCCGACGCAGGTCGCACCACCAGCGCAGCCAACAGGCCCGGCATCAACAGTGTCGCGCGCCGCATGCCGGCTGGGTAGTGCAGTCGGACAACGGCGCCCTGCTGCGCACGCCAGGACCGGCGCCTCATGCGTCAGGCACACCCGTCGCACCAGGCAGCGCCCGGGCAAGACGAACAAAATCTTCCAGTCCGAGCTCTTCGGCACGCGCTGTCGGCACCACGCCCTGGGCTTCGAGTTGATCGACCGTGAACAGGGGCTTGAGCGTGGTGCGCAGCATCTTGCGGCGTTGCGAGAAAGCGGCAGCCAGCACGCTGCGCAGGCGTCGCTCATCCACCTGCGGTCGTTCCTGCGGCAGGCGCGGAATGATCCGCACCACGGCCGACATCACTTTTGGCGGCGGGTTGAACGCTTCCGGTGGCACATCGAACAGCGACTCGAGATGGAAGTGCCATTGCAGCAGGACCGACAAACGGCCGTAGTCAGCGGTGCGTGGCTGCGCCACCATGCGGTCCACCACTTCCTTCTGCAGCATGAAATGACCGTCGCGCATGAAACCGGCCAGATCGGCAAAGCGGAACAGCAGTGGCGTGGAAATGTTGTACGGCAGATTGCCGACCAGGCGCAAGCCGGTGCCCAGCGCCGCAAAATCGAACGCCAGCGCATCGGCTTCGTAAAGGGTGAGCTGCCCGGGGGAAAAGCTGCTGCGCAGGCGCACCGCCACGTCGCGATCCAGCTCAACCGCCTCCAGGTGCGCGATACGCTCGAGCAACGGGCGGGTCAGCGCGCCAAGCCCGGGACCCACCTCGACCAGGCGGTCGCCTGGCTGCGGGTAGATCGCCTCGACAATGTGATTGAGCACGCCCTGATCCACCAGAAAATGCTGACCAAAACGCTTACGCGGAATATGCGCGCTCATGTCGCGCCGGTCCCTGCATCGCGCACGCCGGCGCCGGCGCCGGCCACTGCACTGGCACTGGCACTGGCACTCAGGCTGCGCGCCAAGGCAAGCGCCTCGCGCAAGCTTCCGGCGTCGCACCGTCCGGTGCCAGCCAGATCGAGCGCGGTACCGTGATCCACCGACGTACGCACGATGGGCAGCCCCAGGGTGACGTTGACGCCCCCCCCGAAGCTGTGCATTTTCAGCACCGGCAGACCCTGATCGTGATACATCGCCAACACGGCATCAGCGCCATCAAGAAGGCCGGGGGTGAACAGGGTATCCGCCGGCAACGGACCACTCAGATGCAGCCCGCGCGCGCGCGCGCGGTTCAGCGCCGGAATGATCACCCGCAACTCCTCATCGCCCAGATGCCCGCTTTCGCCCGCGTGCGGGTTGAGTCCAGCTACCAGAATGTGGGGGCGGATCAGGCCGAAACGCGCGCGCAGATCCTGATCCAGGATGGTCAACACCTGATCGAGCAAGGGACCGGTGATTGCGTCTGCCACCGCGCGCAAAGGCAGATGGGTAGTGGCCAGTGCCACACGCAGACCGCCCCCGACCAGCATCATCACCACCATCGGTACCTGCAGGCGTTCAGCCAGATATTCGGTATGGCCGGTAAAAGGCACGCCTGCCTCAGCAATCACGCTCTTTTGCACCGGCGCCGTCACCAGCGCGCGCGCGCGTCCTGCAGCGCATGCGTCGATGGCGCTGTCCAGACAGTCCAGCACATAGCGCGCGTTGTCGGGGTCGAGCTGGCCGGCCAGTACCGGCGTAGCCAACGGGTGGTGCCAGATGCGCAGTCGCGGCCCGCTGTCGGCCTGCGGGCCGGGCAGGTCGGCCAACTGGCCGGCGGTCTGCCAAACCAGGGCGTCCGCGGCCAGACCGAGCATGCCCGCGCGCGCGCGCAGCAGCTCCGCATCGGCCACCACCACGGCATCCTGCAACTCGCCGGCCGCCGCCAGCATCAGGCACAGGTCGGGCCCGATGCCTGCCGGCTCACCCGCCGAAACCAGCAGGGGCATCATGTTTACAGCGGGCGCTCGCCGCCCCGGAATTCCACGTACGCAGCATCGCGCTGCTGGCGTACCCAATCTTCGAAGGCCTCGTCTACCTTGCGTTGACGCACGCCCTGCCGTGCCGCATTGCGGCGGCGTTCCTCGGCCACATCGTTGTCGCGTGACTCCACCAACTGCACCAGGTGCAGGCCCATCGGCGTCTGCACGATCTCGCTCACCTTGCCGGGTTCGAGGGTCTTGGCCACCCGTTCGAATTCCGGGAAGGTCTCGCCAGCGCCGACCCAACCGATGTCGCCACCCTTGATGCGGTTCTCGTCTTCGGAATTCAGCTTGGCCACCTGGTAAAAATCTTCGCCCCCGTCCAGCCGGGCCTTCAGCGCGCGTACCTTGACCCGGGCTTCCGGTTCGCTGGTGTTGGCATCAATACGCACCAGCAACTCACGCAGGTGGTACTGGCGTACGATCAGCGCCCCTTCGGCACCGCGCCGATCCAGCACCGAGAACACGTGAAAACCGCTGCCGCTGCGGATCACAGCCGAAATCTCGCCCTTCTTCATACCCGGCGCAGTGTTGGCGAACACGGTGGGAATGCGGCTCAGGGTTCGCCAGCCAAGGCTGCCGCCCTGCAGGGCGTCCGGTGCATCGGAATAACTGGCAGCCACCGTGCTGAACTTTTCGCCCGCCTGCAGTTTGGCCAGCGCCTCGCGCGCACGCGCTTCACGGCGGGAAATCTGCTCTGGATCTGCCTGCTCAGGCACCGCCACCAGCACATGCGAGATCAGCAACTCGTCTTCGGAATTGCCACGGGCTGCCTCTTCGCGCAACTGGCTGTCGACTTCGCCATCCGTCACGTTCATCCGGCTTTCGATTTCGCGCTCACGCAGTCGCGCCACCAGGATTTCGTTGCGGATTTCTTCGCGGAAACGTGGCCAGGTCACGCCGTCGTTTTGCAGGTTTTCGCGGAACTGCGCCAGGCTGAGCTTGTTCTCATCGGCAATCCGTGCAATCGCCCGATCCAGCGTTGCGTCGTCAACCCGCACACCGTTTTCGCGGCCGTACTGCGCAAGCACGCGGTCGGTGATCATGCGTTCGAGCACCTGTCGACGCAGCACGCTGCGTTCCGGCGGCTGCCCGCCCTGTTTGGACAGACTCTGCAACAACTGGTCGGTGCGCTCATCCAGATCAACCTGCGTGACCACCTCGTCGTTGACCACGGCCACGATCTGGTCGAGCAGGCGCCCCGTGCCGGCCTGCACATTGAGCGCAGCCCGGGTGAGTGGGACGGCAGCGCCAGTCCGGGCGGCTTCGTCACCGACCACATCCTTCGAGTCAAAACGCGGACCGAGGTCGCCGGCGGCCACGGCCATGCCGGACGCCAGCCACAGGGCACAGGCAAGCATCAAATGCCGGGTAAAACGTGTCATGGATTGATCTCGTTGATCTTGGTGTAACCGGGAATATTCAGGCGCAGGGCCTCAAGCGGGTTGGTGCCCAGCTTGACCAGCCCGTTCAGCTCAAGCTGGATGAACAGGGCTGAGGTAGTTTGCACGGCAGACACGGCAAGCCGGTGGGTGACCACGCGGAGTGTCCAACATCCCGCATTGTACTCGGCGCCGGCCAGCCCTTCCACCAGGATGGATTGCGCAGTGTCGTAGTTGGCGCGAAACACGCCCGACCAGCGGCCCCAGAGCGGCCATTCCGCCGAAAAGTCGATTTGCCGGATATCCGGTTGTCCCGGGGTGTCGCGGTTGATGCGATAACCAATGTTGATCGCCCGCCCGGGTTCGGGAAAATAATGCGCATTGACGCCCAGCTTCTCGGTGCGCCGCAGCCCCGGGTTGTAGTCCCAGGCAAAATCGCCAGAGAGCGTGTTGCTGACCCGACCGGTCAGACCCGACACCACGTCCGATACGTTGTCCGTGCGCACCAGCGCCCCGGGAATGGTGACCCCCTGCGCGCGATAATAAAAGCGCTGGCCAATCAGGGCACTGACCTTCTCCATGCCGGTAGCAGGATCGATCAGCCGTGACTGCACCGCGGCCGTGAGCTGGCTGGCGTCGTTAATGCGATCCGAACCGCTGAACTGGTTCTCGGCAAACAGCTGGCTGTAGCTGAAGTCGGTCACGGCGGTATTGAACAGCGGCAGGGCATCCTGGTTGCGATACGGAATGTTCACGTAATACAGGCGCGGTTCCAGTGTCTGCAACAGTGGCTGGCCAGCCAGTTCGGTGCTGCGGTCAAAATACAGGCCGCTGTCGATGCTGCTGATCGGCAAGGTGCGCGTCAGATGGGTGCCTGCCCCCGGCAGCACTTCGCGGTCGAGCTGGTAAGACGTGAAGTGATAGCCGATCTTGGGCGTGACATATCCCCAATCGGCTTCGAGCGGAAAGCTGACCGAGGGATAGCTGACGTAGCGCTGTCCCTGCACGCTGGTGGGATGCCGGAAGTCGGTGAACTCGTTCTGCATCGACAGGCGCGCGCCCATCCATTCGTTGCCATAGTTGGCGGTGAGCTGGGGTCGCTCGCGATACTGATCCACCACCGGCAGCACCGGATCACGGATGGTCTGGAACGACAACGCCCGGGCACCGAGCCCCCAGGGACCTTCCTGCGCACTGAGCGAAAAGTCGCGCGCCAGATAGGTGGTGGACGTGGCGCCGATCGCCGTGGAGAGATCGCGGAAATAGTTGCTGTCCGACACTTCCTGCGCATTCGCGCGCAGCTGGATGTTGCCGGGCAACACTTCCTCATGCAGTCCGCCCAGAAAATAGCGGCGCTGGCCCGCCTGGATGTCCCGGTCAATCAGTTCGGCACTCAGGGTGCCGTGATAATCGGGTTCCAGATAACGGAATTCGTTGCCCAGCTGCAGGCCCCGCTTGCTCATCAGCCGGGTGGTCAGCGTGTCGTCACGATTGGGTGCCAGGTTGAAGTAATACGGCAGGCTGACGTCCACACCGTTGGTCGCCGTGGTACCCAGCGTGGGGGCGAGGAAGCCCGACTTGCGCTGATCGTTCAGCGGAAAGCTCATGTAAGGCGAGTACAACAACGGCACACCCTCGAACAGGATGCGCGCATTCTGCGCCACACCCACCTGGGTGATGCGGTCCATGTCCACCGTGCTGCCGGTCAAAAACCAGTCATCCTGACCCGCCGTGCAGGTGGTGTACGCCGCCTGCTCCAGATGCTCGTGATTGGCGTCGGAAAACGTGACCAGCGAGGCAGACGCGCGCGCCGCGCGCGGCCGCGACGGACCCGTGCCGAACTGCAGGTTGGGTTCCTGGATGCTGCCGCTCTGGTCCTTCAGGTTGAAATCAGCGCTCGGTCCGGTGATCCGGTCCACGCCGCGATCCACCTGCACATTGCCGCTGGCATAGCAGCGCTCGTCTGGCACCGCATACCGCAACTCATCGGCCAGAACGGTCAGGCCGTCCTGATGCAATTCTGCGTGACCGCTCGCCGTGATCAGGCCGGTGGTGAAACCGTCCACCCGGTCGGCTTGCAGTTGTACCGGCAACTGCGCCATGCCGCCATTGCGCGGCACTGCGCGGGACGGCACTGTCGCGATCGCCGCGCCAACGGCGGAATCTGCATCGCTGCCAGCCGGAACCGCCTGCGACGCGGCCTCTGGGGCAGCCTGCGTGGTATCTGCCTCGGTGTCTGGGGTCGGTGACCTGGTGGCAGGCTCGGCCAGTGGGAGCGCGCCAGCCGGCCGCGCCATCACCCCGAGTGCCACCATTACCGCCCCGAGCAGCGTGTTGCGCATGCCTGCCTGCGGGATGAATGGAAGAACGGATGCTAAAATCGCACACTTGTGGCCGATTTGCTACCGAGGCCCGTCTTCATCCATCCCTTCAGCGTCCAATCCATCGCCCCATGAACCGATCCGAAATCCTGCTCAACTGGCTGCGTGCCGTCGGTGGCATCCTGCCCGACACCCTCGTGCCCGCCTCCAGCGATGCCAGTTTCCGGCGTTATTTCCGGGTGCAGACCGCAGCCGACGCCGCCCCCGGGCAGGGCTGGGCGCCGGGTACAAGCCTGATCGTGATGGACGCGCCCCCCCCCCGGGAGGACTGTCATCCTTTCGTGCATGTTGCCGGCCTGCTTCACCAGGGCGGGCTGCTGGCCCCACAGGTGCTTGCCGCCGATCTCGCGCAAGGCTTCCTGTTGCTGTCCGATCTTGGCCCCGACACCCTGCTGGACCGGCTGCAGGCAGGCAGCACGGCAGACCCGCTGTATCGCACTGCCCTGCGCGACTTGTGCCGACTGCAGGCCATTACGCCGGCCAACCTGCCGGCCTACGACCTTGACCGGTTGCGCACCGAGATCGAACTGTTTCCTGCCTGGTATCTGGATCGCCATCTGCAGCGACCGCTCGACACCAGCGCGCAACACGTCTGGAACACCTGCACCGACACGCTGCTGGCGGCCTGCCTGCGCCAGCCACAGGTGCTGGTTCACCGCGATTATCACAGCCGCAACCTGATGGTGCCGCCTACCGCCGCAGGGGCTCCGGAGCAGCTCGGCATCCTTGATTTCCAGGACGCTGTGCGCGGCCCGATCACCTACGACCTGGTGTCCTTGCTGCGCGACGCATACATCGACTTCCCGGAAGACGTGCAGGTGGACTGGCTGGTGCGCTGGTGGCAGACCGCACGCAACGCCGGGCTGCCGGTGCCGGAGGATTTTGGCGAGTTGTACCGCGATTTCGAATGGATGGGCGTGCAGCGCCATCTGAAGGTGCTGGGTATTTTCGCGCGGCTCAACTATCGCGACGGCAAGCCCGGCTACCTGTCCTCGATGCCGCGGGTGCTGGCCTATCTGCAGGCCGCCTGCGAGCGCTACGTCGAACTGCGGCCGCTGTCGCGCCTGCTGGCGCAGCAACACGATGCACTGCGGCAAGGAATGAGCTTCTGAATGCCCTGCCACCCGTGATGGTGCTGGCGGCCGGGCGCGGCGAACGCATGCGCCCGCTTTCCGATCACACGCCAAAACCGTTGCTCGAGGTGGCCGGACTGCCGCTGATCGTCTGGCAGATCCAGGCCCTGCAGCGCGCCGGCTTCGAGCGACTGGTGATCAACCACGCCTGGCTGGGCGAACAGCTGACGGCAGCGCTGGGCGATGGACGTGCGCTGGGCGTGCAGATCACCTGGTCGCCCGAGCCGCAGGCGCTCGGCACGGCAGGGGGGATCTGCAAGGCCCTGCCGCTGCTGGCCAGCGACACATTTGTCGTGGTGAGTGCCGACATCCACACCGACTTTGACTACACGCAACTGCATCCTGCGGCCCGTCGGTTGGCGCATGCCGATCTGACCGCCGGCGAGGACGCCCATCTGGTGCTGGTCGACGACCAGCGCGTCAAACAGGACTTCGACCTGCAGGGTGAACGCGTCTGCCCGAGTGCAAACCCGCCATTGACCTACGGCAACATCGGGGTATTCCGCAGCCGTCTGTTCGACGGCCAGACCACCGGCGTGACCGCCGACCTTGGCGAGCGCCTGCGCGCAGCCGTGGCGGCAGGACAGGTGTCCGGCCAGCGCCATACCGGGCACTGGGACAACGTGGGCACCCCGACCGATCTCGCCCGGGTGAACGCTGGGCACAAAACGCCCTCCAAGCTAAGCTGATGCCCTTCTGTCCACGGCCAACCCGGCCTCCGGAGCCTTGAATGACCCGTTTGCGTACCCCGAAAACAGTCACTGCCGATTTCCGCGCCCAGATCCAACGCCGCAAGCGACTGCTGCGCGACATTGGCGATGGGGTGGCATTCATCCCCACTGCCCCCGAATTGTTGCGCAATGCGGATGCCCACTACCCGTACCGCTTTGACAGCCATTTCTGGTACCTGACCGGCTTTGCCGAACCCGAGGCGGTGCTCGTGCTGGTGGGTGGAAAACAGCCGCGTACCCTGCTGTTCTGCCGCGAAAAAAACCTGGAACGTGAAATCTGGGATGGCTACCGCTACGGCCCGCGCGAGGCGCAAAAGGTGTTCGGTGTGGACGACGCGTACCCGATCAGCGCACTCGACAGCATGGCCGCCAGCCTGATCGCCAACCGTGAGCAGGTCTGGTTTCCGCTGGGTGCGCAGGCCGGCTTTGACCAGCAGGTGACAGGCTGGCTGAACCAGGTGCGCGGCCAGGTGCGCACCGGTGTGACCGCACCACGCGGCTTTGCCGACATACGTACCCTGATCGACGAAATGCGTCTGGTCAAGGACCGCAGCGAACTGCGCACCATGCAGCGTGCCGCCGACATTTCGGCCGAGGCGCACATCGGGGCCATGGCCGCCACGGCGCCCGGCCGCAATGAGTATGAAATCGAAGCCGAACTGCTGTATGCCTTCCGGCGGCATGGCGCGCAAGCCCCGGCCTACACCTCGATCGTGGCAGGCGGCGCCAATGCCTGCGTGCTGCATTACGTGAGCAACAACGCACCGCTGCGCGATGGCGACCTGTTGCTGATCGACGCCGGCTGCGAACTCGATGGTTACGCGTCGGACATCACCCGTACCTTTCCGGTCAATGGCAAGTTCAGCGGTCCGCAGCGTGACTGCTACGAACTGGTGCTGGCAGCGCAGGAGGCAGCCATCCGCGCAGTCAAACCGGGGGCCGCTTTCACGGCGTATCATGACGCTGCGCTGAAGATACTCGCGCAGGGCATGATCGACCTCAAGCTGCTCAAGGGACCGGTGGCGCGGGTACTCGAGTCGGGCGACTTCCGCCGCTTTTACATGCACCGGACCGGCCATTGGCTGGGCCTGGATGTGCATGACGTAGGGGCCTACAGTGCGCAAAGCAAGCCTCGCAAGCTGGCAGCCGGCAATGTGCTGACCGTGGAGCCCGGCCTGTATGTGCGTCCGGGCAAGGACGTGCCCAGGCACTTTTGGAACATCGGCATTCGCATCGAAGACGACGTGCTGGTCACCGCCGACGGACGCAGCATCCTGACCGATGCCACCCCAAAATCGATTGCCGACATTGAAGCGGTGATGGCCGGCGCCTGAGCCGACCGCCGGCATGCAAGCCTCGCCCATCCTGATCGTTGGTGCCGGCCCCGCCGGCAGTTGCCTGGGCGCCCTGCTGGCTGACCAGGGCTGGCCGGTCACCCTGCTTGAGGCTGGTCGTCTGGACGGACCGCAACCACCGTCTGCGGCCCTCAGCCAGCGCACGCTGGCGCTGGCCGCACCAGCCTGGCAGGTGCTTGGCCAACTCGGACTGACACCGGCCAGCCTGCAGGCGCAACCGATCCGCAGCATTCATGTGTCTTACCGCGGACAGCCAGGCCGGGTTTGCCTGGAGGCGGCCGAATCAGGACAGGACAGCTTCGGCCATACGGTCAACTACGACACCCTGCTGGCGGCGCTGCGCGCGGCACTCATGGCGCGCCCCGGCGTGCGGCTGCTCGGCGAATGCCATGTCCAGCAAGTCACCGCAGCCGCTGCGGCAGCGCGGGTGCGCTGGCAGGATGCCCAGGGTGCACCCCACGCCGCGCTCACGCCGCTGGCCGTGCTTGCCGAAGGCGGCCGCTTGGCTGTCGGGCGCGACAGCGTGCAGTGGCGTTATCGCCAGCAGGCGCTGGCTTGCGTGGTGCGCACATCTGTCACTGGCAAGGGCTGCGCCTATGAGCGCTTCACGCCGGAGGGACCGATCGCGCTGCTGCCGGTACCCGAAGGCTATGGACTGATCTGGACTGGCAGCGCCGCAAGAATCGAGTCCTTGCTGGCCGCGGATGATCAGGCTTTCCTGCGCGCGCTGCAGGACTGGTTCGGCGACCGGGTCGGCGCGTTCGTGGCCGTGGGGCCCCGCCAGCATTACCCGCTGCAGGCCCGCTTTAGCTTGCGCACCGCGCAATCGCGGGTACTGCGTGTGGCCAATGCCGCACAAACGCTGCATCCGGTGGCAGGACAGGGTTTCAATCTGGGTTTGCGCGACATCACGGCACTGCTCGACTTGCTCGCGCCGCTTGCCCCGGGCACTGGCGTAGCAGGAGACCCTGGCCGAAGTGCGCTGCTGCTCGCGCACGCGCGCCAACGTCGTCGCGACCGCTGGGTGACGGGGGGGGTGACACACCTGCTCGCCGAGGGGTTTGCGTTGCCAGGCAGCGGCTGGATGGCCGGCAAGGCGCTGACCTGGTTCGATCTGCATCAGCCATTACGGCAACGTTTTGCCCGCCTGATGGCGGCCGGAGCGGGGGCGTGAACGCCTCCGTCAACCCCCGCCGTGCCGGCCAGCTGCGCGACAGCACGGTGGGCGACCGCGCGAACGGATCGGCGTCTGCGCCGTTCGATGTGCTCATCCTGGGCGCCGGCAATGTTGGCTTGCTCACCGCCTTGCTGCTGCACAGGCAAGGCTTGTCGGTCCGTGTCTGTGATCGCCGCCCGCCCGGGCTCTGGACGCCAGAACCTGGCTTTGACGCGCGCGTGTACGCCATCAGCAGTGGCAACCGCGCGCACCTCGAAGCGTTGGGCGTCTGGCAGCATCTGCCGGCCGGGCGACTGGGCCAGATCGATGCCATGCAGGTTCATGGCGACCAGCAAGGCCAGCTCGGCTTTGCCGGGTCCGGCGCACCGCTCGCCACCGTGGTGGAGGACCGCGCACTGCAGGGCGCCCTGCTGCAGACGCTCAATGCACGCCTGGATGGCGACTGGCTGCAACAGGACCAGTTTGATTCGATCACGGTAGAGCCGGGGCACGCCACCCTGCGACGTGCGGACCACGGCGCCGTGCATGCCCGACTGGTGGTGGGTGCCGATGGTGCCCAGTCATGGTTGCGCGGCGCCCTCGGCTGGACCGCGCAGGTGAGCGACTACGGCCAGCAAGGCGTGGTGGTCAACCTGGCTTGCGCCGAAGCGCACCAGCACTGCGCGCGCCAGTGGTTCAGTGAGGGCGAGGTGATTGCCCTCCTGCCGCTGGGCGGCCTGCGGGTATCCCTGGTCTGGTCGGCGCACCAGGCGAACGCAGATGCCCTGCTGGCGGGCGGCGCCGAAGCGATTGTCACTGCGCTCGAGGCGCGGATTGGTGCGCCGCTTGGTGCCCTGCGTCCGATCAGCCAACCGGCAGCGTTTCCGCTGCGCCTCACCCGGGTGCCGCAGATCTGTGATCATCGTTTGGTGCTGCTTGGCGATGCCGCACATGGGGTCCATCCGCTGGCCGGACAGGGGCTCAATCTGGGACTGGAAGATGCCCTAAGCCTGGCCGAGGTACTGCGCACGCGCGGCAGTGGACCCGATGTGGGCGATCGCAGCGTGCTGCGACGCCATGCGCGCCAGCGCGCGGAACCGGTAGCACGCATGCAGTGGGTGACCGATGGACTGCAGCGCCTGTTTGCTCCAGATCATCCCGCGCTGCGCGGACTGCGCAATCAGGGGCTGCACCTGGTCGATCGCACCCCCCTGTTCAAATCCCTGCTGGCCGCTGCTGCGGCCGGTGCCTCACCCCAGGCGCAGCCTTAGGCTGCCCGACTCCGGAGAAGATCGTCATGCCCCGTTCATCCTGTTTCAAGCCGCGCCGTCCCGATGGACTGGCAAACCGCCACACCGTGTTGGGCGGGCGGGCGCGCAGCCTGTTGGCGTGCAGCGTACTGGCCCTCGCCCTGCTGCCGCTACCCGGCGCAGCCGCCGATCTAGAGGCCATCCGGCGTACCGCACAGCAAAGGCTGAGCCATGCCGCCGAGGACGGCAGCGGAGTCACGGTCAGCACGGTGAAGCCCTCGCCGATCAATGGCCTGTATGAGGTGGTCACCGAAGAGCACTCGCTTTACTACACCGATGAAGCCGTCAATTTCATCATCATCAACGGCAGCATCATCGACCTGAAAGCGATGAAGAACATCACCGCAGAACGGGTAAAGGAAATCACTGCGATCCGTTTCGACAGCCTGCCGCTCGACCTGGCCATCAAGAGCGTGAAGGGCAATGGCAAGCGCAAAGTGGCGGTGTTTTCGGATTCGGATTGCCCGTTTTGCAAGAAGCTGGAGAACGAATTCGCCAACGTGACCGATGTCACCATCTACACCTTCCTCTATCCGATCGCGCAGCTGCATCCCAATGCCACCGAGCACTCACGGCGCATCTGGTGCGCCACTGACCGTTTGAAGGCCTGGAACGATTACTGGAGCAAGAGCGCCCTGCCGGAGCCGCGCGAGTGCGATGTCAGTGGTCTGGAAAAGATCCAGAAGCTGGGCCGCTCGCATGGGATCCAGGCCACGCCCAGCCTGGTGTTCGCCGACGGCCACCTGGTGCCGGGGGCGCTGCCCACCGCCGAACTCGAAAAGAACCTCGGACCGCGCTGAGCCAGGCCACGACTGGCGCCGATCGCCGGTCCCGAGCCAGCGCTACTGCGCAGCCGGTTGCAGCGCTTGCGGGTCGGGCACCAGCGCACCGCCGTCCGGATGCATACCGAGCGGCAGCAGGGCCCACAGGCGCAGTTTCTGGCGCATGCGCCCGGCCTGTGCAAGCGCGGGTTCACCCAGTCCCCAAAAATAATCCACCCTTACCGCACCGTTGATGGCCCCGCCTGTATCCTGGGCCATGGCAATCCGGCGCAGCGGTGTCTGGGTGAGCGGAAACGTGGTGTCGACGAGCACCGGCGCACCGAGCGGAATCACGCGGGCGTCTACTGCCACGGTGGCCTCGCCAAGCAGCGGCACGCCAAGTGTGCCCAGCGGTCCGGGCAGGTCGCCGGCAATCTCGCGGAAGAAGATGTAGCTTGGATTGGCATCCAGCACGCTGTCGATGCGGTCGGGATGCGCGCGCGCCCAGGCCTTCATGCCCTGCAGGCTGGCCTGCGCCACGGTGAGTTCACCGCGCTCGATCAGCAGGCGCGCCACCGAACGGAAGGTTTGTCCGTTCTGATCGGCATACCCCACATGCAAGCCACCACCCTCAGCCAGTTCGACGCGCCCCGAACCCTGCACGTGCAAAAAAAATACCTCGACCGGATCGTCCACCCAGACAATTTCACGACCTTGCAGGCTGGCGGGCGTGCTGTGCTCGATCTCGGCCCGACTGTAGTACGGCACCAGTTTCTGCCCCTCCAGGCGCGCCCTCACGTGTTTGCCTTTCAGCTCCGGCAGCAGGGCATCCAGATCGACGGTAAGCAGGTCATCCGGCCGACCATACAAGGGATAACGGTACTGTGCGCTGCGCGTCCGACTGCCATGCAGAACGGGTTCGTAGTAGCCGGTCGCCAGCCCATCCGGCAACCCGTCACCATTGATCGCCTGCCATGGCTGCAGGCGGTCGCGGAAAAAGGCCATCCGGGCGGCAGCATCCGGCACGTCCGGCAGGGCCAGCGCCGCTTCGCAGACGCCCGACCACGCCGGATCGGCGCGCAAGGCGCCGCAACCCAACAGGAAGGCCTGCCAGGTGACTTCGCTGAACAGGTCGGGGGCATCGGCGACTTTCAGATCGGGCCAGCTGGCCGGACGCAGCTGGCCGCGCCGGGCGGCCGCGGACGCGGCCGCGGCAACGGCAGGATCAGCCGCCGGATCGGCGCAACTGCAGGCGGGCGCACTGCTGGCATCGTTGGCCTGCGCCACCATAGGGCCCTTGTTGACCGGGCGCGGACGCGCCGCTGCGGGCGCTGCGGCCAACGCGCTGTTGGCCAGCAGAAAAAGCAGCGCAGTCAGCGCCACACCCGCTGGCACCCGGGCAGAACGGTTAGAATGGCGGCTTGGTCTGAATGCGTGCCACTTTGACGGGAAGGGAAGGATCAGCATGGAATGGATCTTGTTGGAAGCCGGCCTGGCTCTGGGGCTGGCGATTTTCATTGTGTGGTGGACGCTTCCGCGCGAAGGGCGCGGCAAGGATCGCCCCTGAAGCCTGCGCCCTTCCGGCCTGCCGCATTGCGGGGAATCCTTCAGGCAGCTTGCGTCAATACCAGCGTCCGTTCAATGCAATATGCCGGGTCGATCCCGCCCCAGGGCACAGCACGGTCGCCCGTCTCAATGCAGCACCCGGGGCACGCTGAGCACGAAAGACGGAATCGGCGCGTCGAAGCGCGTGCCGTCGGCAGCCACCATCTGAAACGTGCCGTGCATGGTGCCCACCGGCGTATCGATTGCCGAACCACTGCTGTATTCGAAGCTCTCGCCGGGACGCAGGGTCGGTTGTTCGCCCACCACCCCCATGCCGCGCACTTCCTGCACGTGCGCGTTGCCGTCGGTAATCACCCAGTGACGGCTGATCAGCTGGGCGATTTCATCACCCACATTGGTGATTGTCACCGTGTAGGAAAACACATAGCGCTCTTCGGTTTCGCTCGATTGTTCCGGCAGGAACTGGGCTACCGCCTGAACCTTGATCTGATATCTGTTGGAGGATTCCGTCATGACCACTTTCCGCAATCGTAAGAACCGGGCCCTGGCTGCCAGGGGGCACGCATGAATCCGGCCCGTATCGCCGCAAGCATACTCTCAGCCGACTTTGCCCGCCTTGGCGAGGAAGTGCGCAAGGTGGTGGCCAGCGGCGCCGACGTGGTGCATTTCGACGTGATGGACAATCACTATGTGCCCAACCTGACCTTCGGCCCGATGGTCTGCGCCGCACTGCGACCACACACCACGGCACCGATCGATGTGCACCTGATGGTGCGCCCGGTCGACCGGATCATTCCGGATTTCGCCAAGGCCGGTGCGGACATCATCAGCTTTCACCCGGAAGCGTCCGAGCATGTTGACCGCACGCTGGCGCTGATCCGCGACCATGGCTGTAAGGCGGGCCTGGTGCTCAATCCGGCCACACCGCTCAATTATCTTGATCACGTGATGGACCGACTCGACCTGATCCTGCTGATGTCGGTCAACCCGGGCTTTGGCGGCCAGAGCTTCATTCCACACACGCTTAGCAAACTCGCGGAGGTGCGCCGTCGCATCGACCAGAGCGGTCGTGATATCTGGCTCGAGGTGGATGGCGGCGTAAAGGCCGACAACATTGGCGAAATTGCGCGTGCAGGGGCCGACACCTTTGTGGCCGGGTCGGCCATCTTCAATGCCCCCGACTATGGCGATGTGATCCGGCGCATGAAACACGAGATTGTCAGTCACACCGGCAGCGCCGCATGAGTGCAGGCGGGCGACGTTTCGATGCCGTGCTGTTCGACCTCGACGGCACTCTGGTCGACAGTCTGGACGACATTGCCAACGCGGCCCATGCGGTGCGCACGGCGATCGGCCTGACGGCACTCACGGACGCGCGGATCCGCAGCTTCATTGGCGACGGGGCGCGGCGTCTGGTGGCCCGCACCCTGGCGGATGACTTCGCCGGCACCGTCGCTGATGGATTGCTTGAAGATGGCTACCGCCACTTTCAGGAAGCTTACCGGCGTGACCTCACCCGGTATACCCGGCCCTACCCGGGAGTGATCGACTGCCTCGCCGCGCTGCGCGCACGCGGGGTGCGACTGGGCGTGGTCACCAACAAGCCCATCGACTTCACCTGGCCGATCCTGCATGCCCTCGACCTGCAACGCTGGTTCGAGGTGGTGGTGGGCGGCGACAGCGCCACGCAGGCCAAGCCCCATGCAGCACCAGTCCTGCAGGCGCTGCATGCACTCAAGGTGCCACCGGAGCGTGCACTGATGGTGGGCGATGGCCGCAATGACCTGCTCGCCGCTGCAGCCGCTGGCTGCGCCAGCGTGCTGGTACGTTACGGCTACGACCTGGCCGGCGCCGAGGCTACCGGCATCCGGCCCCTGCTGAGCACTGACTCTCTTGTCGCCTTGCCCGCTTTGATCGAGAATCCAGAGCATGACTGAACAGGACTTCCAGGCCTTGGCGGCGGCTGGCTATAACCGCATCCCGCTGGTACTCGAAACGCTGGCCGATCTCGATACGCCGCTGTCGGCCTACCTCAAGCTTGGCAACCAGCCATGGTCGTATCTGCTCGAGTCGGTGCAGGGGGGCGAGCGTTTTGGCCGCTTCTCCTTCATCGGCCTGCCTGCGCGCACCCGTATCGAGGTGCACGGCCGACGCATCCGGGTGATCCGCGACGAGCAGGTGGTGCAACAGCAGGATGACGGCGATCCGCTGGTGTTCGTGCGGGAATGGATGGGGCAGTTCCGGGCAGCCCCGCTGCCGAACTTTCCGCGCTTTTGCGGCGGCCTGGTGGGCTATTTCGGCCATGACTGCGTGCGCTACATGGAACGACGCCTGGCCGATGGCTGGAAGGACGGCGGCGCCGACACACCCGACATCCTGCTGCTGCTGTCCACCGAACTGGTGGTGCTCGACAATCTGAGCGGCAAGTTGCGCCTGGTGGTCTACGCCGATCCCGCCGAAGCCGACAGCCTCACGCGCGGCCATGCGCGCCTGCAGGAATTGCGTCAGGCGCTGTCCGCCGCGGCCGGCGTGACCCCCACCCCACCGGTGGCCGGGGCCACGGCCGTGTCAGAACTCGGCCAAGCCGCTTTTGAGCAGATGGTGGCGCGCGCCAAGGCATACATCCATGAGGGTGACGTGATGCAGGTGGTCCTCAGCCAGCGCATGCGACGTCCGTACGCGGCGCAGCCGCTCTCGCTATATCGCGCCTTGCGCACGCTCAACCCGTCACCGTATATGTTTTACTACGATTTCGGCAGCTTCCAGGTGGTCGGGGCGTCGCCGGAAATCCTGGTGCGCCTGCAGGATGGCAAGGTGACGCTGCGACCGATCGCCGGCACCCGGCCACGCGGCAAGACGCCCGAGCAGGATGCCGCATTGGCCAGCGAGCTGCTCGCTGACCCCAAGGAGCGCGCCGAGCATGTGATGCTGATCGATCTGGGCCGCAATGACGTGGGCCGCATTTCGCAATCGGGCACGGTCAAGCTCACCGAAAACATGGTGATCGAACGGTACTCGCATGTGATGCATATCGTGTCGAACGTGGACGGTACGCTGCGCGACGGCCTCGACGCCATCGACGTGCTGCGTGCCACTTTTCCTGCAGGCACACTCAGCGGTGCGCCCAAGGTACGTGCCCTGGAAATCATCGATGAACTCGAAGCGTCGCGCCGCGGCGTCTATGGCGGCGCGGTAGGCTACCTTGGCTTCAATGGAGACATGGATCTGGCCATCGCGATCCGCACTGGGGTGGTCCAGAACGGCGAACTGCATGTGCAGGCGGGCGCCGGGATCGTGGCCGATTCGGTGCCTGCCGCCGAATGGGAAGAAACCATCAACAAGTCGAAAGCGGTGCTCTCCGCCGCCGAACTGGCCTGCCGCGGCCTCGCCTGACAGCCCGGTCATTCGAATGCCAGCCTGACGGCGCGCCTGAAATCGCACGTCATTCCACCGCCAAGCTCGAAAGCGGTGGAATGGCGCGCTGACCGGAGCTCTGCTGGATCAACCCCAGCCGCCCTGGCAGATCACTGCAGCGCAGCAAGACAAACGCCGTTCGATAGCTAACAATAGTTGAAGTAGAGCTTTAAGTGCTCTGCGTGACGTATTAAAAATAATACGCATCAATCTATTCGGAGGCGCTCAATGTTGAATTCAATCGGTTTGCACCGCGCACGCCGCGTGCTCGTGCTCCTGCCCACGCTGGCCCTGCTTGCGGCCTGCGGCGGTGGCAGCTCCGGCGGAACGCCCGCCCAAGCCAGTGCCAGCGTGACGCCTGGCGCCCTGGTGTTCAACCCACCCTTGCGCGCTGCATCGCTCAGCGCTGCGGCATTCCAGGCCAACCTGGATGCCACAGCCAGCGGTCAGAGCCTGCATCTGCTCGCAGCCGGCCCGTCCAGCCCGACCAGCAGCACACCCGCGCCGATCAAGTGCGGTATCGATATCTACAAGATCCAGTTCAACACGGTGGGAGGCGCCAACGAACCCACCCAGTCGACCGGCGCGCTGATGGTGCCCACCGGCCCGGGTTGCAGCGGACCCCGTCCGATCGTGCTGTATGCACACGGCACGACCACCTCGCGCAGCTACGATCTCGCCAACCTGGCCGACACCAACAATCCGGCCAACAGCGAATCGGCGCTGATCGCTGCGGTGTATGCCAGCAACGGCTTCATTGTGGTGGCCCCAAATTACGCGGGCTATGACCAGTCGACACTCGGCTATCATCCTTACCTCAACGCCGCGCAACAATCCGCAGAAATGCAGCACGCACTTCAGGCCGCCCGCAGCGCCTTGACCAGCCTGCCAGCCACCGGCGATCTCGGCGCCCTGTTCGTGTCGGGCTACTCGCAAGGCGGGCATGTGGCCATGGCCACCGTGCGCGCACTCGAAGCCGCCGGCACCCCGGTCACCGCCGTCGCAGCCATGTCCGGCCCCTATGCCATGGGCGCCTTTGGCGACATCATCTTTTCGGGGACCGTGGACATTGGCGCAACGCTGTTCGTGCCGCTGTTGACCACCAGCTACCAGAAAGCCTATGGCAATCTGTACAACACCCCGGGTGACCTCTACGCCGCGCCCTATGCCAGCGGCATCGAAACCCTGCTGCCAGGCAGCCTCAGCCAGACCGACCTGTTCACCCAGGGTAAGCTGCCGCAAAGCGCACTGTTCAACAATGCGCCCAGCGGCCCTTACGCAGCCCTGCCACAAAATCCGGCAGCCGCGAGCAATGGCAACTTTGGCTTTGGCACGCCGTATCTGGTCCTCGATTCAGCCCGGGCCACCTATCTGGCGGATGCTGCAGCCCACCCGGATGGCGCGCTTGCGCAGACCACCGGCCTGCCTGCCACCACCACCAACCCGATCCGTCAGGCACTGGTTCGCAATGACCTGCGCCTGCCTGCCGTGGCCGGCGCGCCCGGCTGGTTGCCCAAGGCACCGATGCTGCTCTGTGCCGGTGGCAACGATCCGGTCGTGTTCTCGACCAATACGGTGATCATGCAAGGCTACTTTGCCGCCATCCAGGCCGCGCTGAATCCGAGCCCGGCACCGCTGCGCCATGTGCTCAACATCGACCTGAACGCCAGCGGCGCAGGCAAGCTGCCAATGGCGGCCGACAGCGACCCGGTGTTCGGTGCGCTGCAACAGGCGTTCACCGGAAGCTACAACCAGCAGGCGGGCAGCACGGCCGCAACCCAGCAGGCCGCGCTGATCGGCTACCACGGCAGTGTGGCGCCGTTCTGCACCTCTGCATCGCTGTCCTTTTTTGCCCAGCCCCGCTGATTGGCCCGGAGAATTTCATGCACACCACGCACGCTTCCGCACACAACCACCCGACCGCTGCGCTTTGCGCTGCAGCCGTCACGGCGTTGGCACTGACCACCCTGATGTACGGCACGCCGGCGCGTGCTGACGACTCCGAGGACCGCAATTTTGTGCGCATCGGTGCGGCCCGTCTGATCTTCCACGATCAAAACACCGGCTTTCAGGGGCCACTGGTGCCCGGCAACGTGACCCTCGGCACGCAAGCCGAAAATCACAACGCGTTGACGCTGACCTATGCCCGTGGCTTCACGCCGCACCTTGAACTTGAATTCATCGGCGGCATCCCGCCGGAGTACAAGGCGCACGCGCGCGGCTCATCAGTGGTCGGCTCGGTACCTTACGCCGGCGTCCCGCTGGTCAGTGGTCATACCCTGTCGCCAGCGGCCACCTTGAACTACAAGTTCAATGAGCCCGGCGCATTTTACCGGCCGTACGTCGGTGCAGGGATGGTCTACACCCACTTCTACGACATTCAGGGAACCGCGCAAGGTGATGCGGTCACTGGCGGCCCCACCCGCATCCATTTTTCGGATACGTTCGGCCTGATTGTGGTTGCTGGTGTGTCGTTCCGGCTTGCCGACCACCTGTACGGTCAGCTCAGCATGAGCCATGCCGATGTCAATCCCGACGTGACCACCGAAACGGCCGGCATCACGCGTACCAACCATGTCAGCCTGTCGCCGGTGATTTTCAGCGGCCAACTCAGCTACGGCTTCTGAGCATCCATAAGCGACGACCCGCGCTTGCATCAGCACCTCTGCGTCTTCCCGGCGCGGGGGTGCGCTAGAGTGGAATGCCGATCCGTATCCCAGCAGGAACGTAAAGCATGGCAAGCAGCATTCCCACCTACGTGGTGGTTGGCGGCGGCGCCGGCGGCCTTGAACTGGCCACCGGACTTGGCGAAAGTCTCGGCAAACATGGCAAGGCACGCGTCGTCCTGATCGATGCGCTGCCCATCCATATCTGGAAGCCACATCTGCATGAGGTAGCAGCCGGCAGCCTCGACGTAGGTCAGCATCGGCTGGAGTACGTGGCCCAGGCGCGCTGGCATCACTTTGAATTCCAGCTCGGTGCCCTGCTCGGCATCGACCGTCAGGCGCACACCCTGCGCATCGGCGCGGTCAACGACAGTGACGGTCAGCCCATGCTGCCCGAGCGCACGCTGCAGTACGACCGCGTGGTGATCGCCATTGGCAGCCAGATCAACACATTTAATATCCCCGGGGCCGGCGAGCATGCCATCGGCCTCGATTCGGTCTACGACGCCGAACGCTTCCGACAAAAACTGATTGCTGCATGCATGCGCGCAGAAACCGGGTCCTCCGGTCAGGGATCGCGCCAGGTCTCGATCGCAATCATTGGCGCAGGAGCCACCGGCGTCGAACTGGCCGGCGAACTGCGCAACACCAGCAAAGTGCTCGCCGCCTATGGCATCCACCGCATGGACCCGCAGCGGGACGTGCAGATCACTGTGGTGGAAGGTGCTGACCGCATCCTGCCCGGCTTGTCGCGTCGGGTGTCGCGCTCGGTCGGCAAGCTGCTCGAGGGCATGGGCATCAACCTGCGCGTATCAGAGCGGGTGACCGATGTCGGGCCGACAGGCGTTACCTGTACGTCGGGACTGTTCATTCCAACCGACCTGGTGGTCTGGGCAGCCGGACTGAAAGCGCCAGAATTGCTCACCCGGCTGGACGGACTCGAAACCAATCGCATCAACCAGCTGGTGGTAGATGCACAGCTGCGTTCCTCGGTCGACCCGGATGTGTTCGCGCTTGGCGATTGTGCCCAGTGCGTATGGAGCGGACCGGGCGGCTTCATCCCGCCACGGGCGCAATCGGCGCATCAGCAGGCAAGCTATTTGCTCAGGCTGTTTCGCAACGACCTGCGTGGCCGTCACACTGGTCCCTTCGTCTATCGTGATTTTGGCTCGCTGGTATCGATCGGCAGCAGCAGTGCCGTGGGCAACCTGATGGGCGGACTGATGGGTGGCAACATGTTCATTGATGGCCTGATCGCCGGTCTGATGTACAAGTCGCTCTACCAGATGCATCAGCTGGCCCTGCATGGTGTGCTCAAGACAGCCCTCGACTTTGTGGCCCATCAGCTGCGGCGGGCCACCGAGCCGCATATCAAGCTGCACTGATATCCGGGCGTAGGCACCAGAGCGCAGGATTGCTAGACTGGAAGACATACCAAGCCGGACAGGCGCACCATGCTTTTGATGCTAGATAACTACGACTCCTTCACTTACAACCTGGTGCAGTACTTTTCGGAATTGGGCGAAGACGTGCGGGTGGTCCGCAATGACGAAATCGACGTGGCTGCCGCCATGGCAATGCGCCCCAGCCGTATCGTGATTTCACCCGGACCGTGCACGCCGCGTGAGGCCGGCATTTCCGTGCCCCTGATTCTGGCTGCAGCCGGACGGGTACCCTTGCTTGGCGTTTGTCTCGGGCATCAAAGCATTGGCGCTGCCTTTGGCGGCGAAGTGGTGCATGCGAAGCAGGTGATGCATGGCAAGACCTCGCCAGTCCAGCACAAGAACGTGGGTGTCTTCCAGGGCCTGCCCGATCCCTTTCGTGCCACCCGCTATCACTCGCTGGCGATTCGCGCCGAAACCCTGCCGAAGTGTCTGGAAGTCACCGCCTGGACCGAGGATGGCGAAATCATGGGCGTGCGGCACCGGACATTGGACGTGGAAGGCGTACAGTTTCATCCCGAGTCAATCCTGACCGAACATGGCCATCACATGCTCGCCAACTTCCTCGATCCCAGTGGCCTGCGCGGCCGCAACCTGCCGGAAGCACTGAC
>CAITLJ010000059.1 GCA_903893215.1 uncultured Ferrovum sp.
GCCAGGCGCACCAGCCCCTCGCCTTGCGAACCGAACAGGGGTTTGAGCACCACCTCATGACCCAGCGCCCACTCCCGTGCGATCCGTTCGCGGCAGGCGTGCAAGTCTTCCATCACCCAGGTCGGCGGGGTGGGAATGCCGTCATGATGGAGCATGAAGCTGGTCATCGCCTTGTCCACAGTGCGCTCGATTGCCCGGGCATCGTTGTACACCGGCACACCCTGCAGCCGCAGGGCATGCAGCACATCCAGGCGCAGGATCACTTGCTCCAGCGTACCGCCCGGTACGCCGCGCACGAACACCCCGTCGGGCAGGCTGGCGCCAAACTGGCCCAGCGACAGGCCGCTGGCGTGATCCAGGTTGATCGCGCAATCCTGCAGGCGCAGGTAATCCACCCGGCAATGACGGTCCTGCAGCGCAGTCACCAACTGACGTCCGTGCCAGCCGGGGTCGTCCGTGATGATCGCAATGCGTGTGTGACCGTCGGCCATGATCGGTGGCTCAGGCGCCCGTGGCGGACGCGGCTGCGTCCGGCGCACCCGTGCCGAACGATGCATACAGCAGCTCGGTGTTGATGGTGCCGGCGCTGAAGCTGCGTCCGGTGTCGAGGTTGCTGACGGTCACGCTGGCCGGCGCAAACAGCATGGCGTCGATCTGGTAGAAGTCGTACTTGTATTCCTTGAATACCTGACCGAAGGGCTTGCCATAGTCGCGCGAGTGGCTGCTGGGCAGCCGGGTGGCAAGGTCAGCTGCCGCTTCGTCGGTGCCGCGCACATACAACTGGATGCTGCCGCCATACAGGATCGCGTCATTGGTGCGTCCCATGCCGCTGAGGAAGTCGGCGCCGGGCGGCGGCAGTGGTGCACTGCCCATTCCGTCCACGATATGACTGAGGTCAAATCCCAGCGCATGGGCCTTGTGCAGGGCCACCTCGAGCACCCGTGCAACGACCTGAAAGTTTCCGGCCAGACTGCGCGTTGGCGTGAGGATGAAGACCAGTTGTTCGGCGGCCAGCCCGGTGTCGTGCATCACCTTCTCGATCACGGCAGCAGGGGGGGGCTGGTCAACCTCGAGCACCAGCGCGCTGCCGGCGTCCGCGCGGTCGGTATAGCCCAGTTCGGCAAACAGTGGTTCCTTGCGTGCCAGACAGCGCGCTGGTCCACTGCCCAGCGCGTGAAATGCCCCCTTGCCTTCACCTGCCGACAGGCTCCACCCGGCGTACTGGCTGCCCAGACAGGCGAGTACCGGCTCAAGGCTGCCGACCTGAACCGCAAGCCGGCTGGCGCCAGTGGCGGGCACAATGCTGACCTTGCCCAGACCGCCCATGCAGATTTCGGCGATCAGGCGGCCTGCCTCCAGTCCGCCGGGCACCTGGATGCCGGCATCGACCAGCCACGCGCCTTCTGCACTGCGGCTGACCGCCACGCGCAACTCGGCGGCACGGTCGATCAGCTGACGCACCAGGGGTGCGCAATGCTGGTTGATGCTGAGGGGGTGATTGGCCCATTGGCCGTTGGCGTGGCTGGCTGCGGATGCGGACATCGATGTGGCTCCTGAGTGCGCCATGTGCTGGCGTCTGGTCTGGGTATTCGGGGTCGAACCGCCCGCGCCAGGCTCAAAGGGAACTCACCGACTCCACTCCAGCCACAGGCAACAGGCATTCCCGCAGGTCCCTTACGCGGGCCCTGAGCTCCTCGACGCCGCCGGTGGCAACATGCACGCTGCACAGCGGTGCGCCAGCGGCGCAGTGGTGTGGCAGGAACGGCACATCGTGACATCCGGACGGGAACCGAAAATCGGCTGGAATCGACAACGTGCGCGAAGCATAAACCAGCGCCACCCCCGGACTCAAGCCCGTTGAACAGGGTTCTGCCGCAATCATCGTGGTGCCGTCGATGTGCGCGCGCAGCAATCGCGCTGCCGTTGCCCGCGTCTGCAGTGCCAGACTCAGCGGCGGTCGCGGGTTGATTTCCAGCACCCAAAGGCGCTCACCATCCCAAATGCCATCGAGTCCGTTCAGGCCTTGCAGCTTGAGCCCCTCTGCCAGCACCCCCGCTGCACGAAGCAATGCCCTCAGCAGCAAGGGCTGCGGCCGTCCGAGTCGCACCAGGCCGCCCAGACGGAACGGCTGCGTCGGCGTGGGCGCAGGGTGCTGCGTCTGCACGCTGACGGGGGTGATCGCGACGGCGGCGGCAGCGTTGCTGCAATGCGCAAAAAACAGCAATGACACGGGTTGTCCTGCCTTGAAGTCCTGCAGGTAGTGATCGGCTGGCACGGGGGAGGCTGGAAGTTCGCCCGCGCTGCGCGGCCAGAGGACGACACCATTGCCACCGCTGCAGCCCACAGGTTTGCATACCGTGGCGCGGTCTGTCGGCGGCTGCACTGCAGTGCGCAAGGTCGGCGAAAAGACCCCCGCAGCGGCGCAAAGTTTGCCCAGCAACCAGGGGTTTTTCGCGGCATGCACCACGCTGCCCGAATTGCCTGCCACGGGTAAATGGGCCGCCATGTCGGTCAGCACGTCCGGGTGCGACTCGAAACCGCTGCCTGGCAGCAGCACACCGTCCGGGTGGGCGCGCGCCCAGCGCGCCACCAGTGCAATCACGCTGGCGGGATCAGGCAACCAGGGGCTGACCGATGCCGCTGGCAGGCGGTGGAACTGCCGTGCCAGCGTCAGGCAGTCGTGGTCGCCAAACAGATCGGCCACATCCACCGCGTACCCGGCAGCATTGGCGGCCCAGGCCAGCAGCCTGCCGCTGGTGGCCAGCACCAGCAACGGCCTCATTGGTACTGCCGCAAATTCAGATCGCGGCGACCTTCTCGCGCGCGTAGATAAATGCATCGCGGAAGTCCAAGTAGACCGCGCGATCCGCTTTCAGCATGCGATCAAACATGCCATGCATCACCTGATATTTGATGTTGCCCACGGCGAGCGCGCCAATGCCCACCGCCACGCCAGAACCCGCCGGCAGCGGCACCCCGTGGTCGGTCAGGGCAATGCCGGCGATGCCGGCTGGTGGCACTGCATTCAGGTCGGCGGCCACCTTCAGTTGCAGGCATCCCTGCAGCTGCTCTGCGGAGGCCACCTGCACGCCCGCCTTGGCCGTGCCGAGCAGTACCTCGGCATCGGCCAGCAAGGCATTGATTGACTTCACGTCGCTCATGTCGGCCGGTTCGGCAGTGGCGTTGTAACGCGCGTTGACGGTTTCGGCAGCGATACGCGCCCGCGCCAGCCCGACGTGTGACGCCACCCTGACGCGCGCTCCGGCGCTCGAGGCGAGCACGGCTGCTGCCGAACCGACCGGTCCGGTGCCGCCCAGCAGCACCACATTGCGCCCTTCCAGTCCCAGACCGAACTGCTTTTTGAGCTGGTGTTCGACTGCGGCGATCATGGCGGCGGCCGTGGTGAACGCCCCGGAGGGATCGGCAAACACGCTTACCTCGAAGTGCTGCACCATCGCCTTGCGCACGTTGTCCATCATGTCGTACGCCACCCCGATGTCGCGTCCGCCGAGGAAAATGCCGGTACGCCGCACGCCAGTTGGGCCGCGCGAGAAGATGGCGTCCTGGGTGTAAGCGGCCACCTGGTCGACGCTCAGATCGGTGTAAGGCACCACCGCTTGATAGCCGGCGTCATAGGCCATGTTCACATCAAAGGGACTGACGTTCTTGCTCGGCGTGAACATGTGCAGGATGTACGGTTTTTCCATGTGCTGCGTCTCCTCTGGCTTCTTCGGGGTGGTCGTTATGCTTATCGGCATCGGTCTGGTACCAGCGTACCCCCTGGTTGTTGGCACGCACGATACATGGGCGCAGGCCATCGGCCTGCAGGTCGGCGAGGTGGTCGGCCCAGACGCCAGCCTGGGTGGCATTGGTGGCCACCACAAAGCCAGTGGGTCCCCAAGAGCTCTGGCCGCGACAGGCGGCGCCAAGGGTGCCGAGTCGTTCGAGGGCCGCGGCGACCAGCGGACTGCTGAAGCGTCCGCCTTGGGCGGGGGCAAAGTGATCGCCGACCGTGGCCTGGATTTCGGTGATCGCGCTGCCAAAGGCATCCAGCCTGGCTTCTGCCAATGCTGGCAGAGCCCGCATCAGCGTGAGGTGACACAGTCGTGCCGCGGCGTCAGCCGGAAACACCGGCAGGCGCCGGAATGCGTCGACTTCGGCCTTGCCGTGCAGCCCCTGATAGGTCGGATGCATGAGCAACAGGATGCGCCATTCGTCCGGGAACGGGAGGCGGGCGATCACGGGCGGTGGCGTGTCGTCCTGGCCGCGGCCACCATCCACCAGAAATCCCCCCTGATCGAAGGCACCGATGCCGATGCCTGAGCGGTTACCGCGATCAAGGGCGCGCGCCAGGGTGCTGGTGCCTGGCCGCTGACCATGCAGGCGCGCCACCAGGCTACCAAGCGCGAGTGCCAACTGGGTGCCGGAGCCCAGGCCGGCATGATCCGGAATGGCTTGGGTCACGCGCACCTGCACAGGCTGGGCGAAGCCGAAGTGTTGCTCTAGCAAGTCGAGCAGCTTTTCCACACGGCCGGACTGCGCTCCCAGAATCTCGCGACGCTGCGCCAGCGCCACTTCGATCTGCAGTCCGGGTTCGGCAAGGCTAAGACCCAGTGAGCCGAAGCGGCGGTCCAGATGGCCACCCATGTCCAGAAAGCCCAGATGCAGTCTTGCCGGCGCAAACAGCCCAAGGCCGCAGGGGGCTGGCTGGGTGGAAATAGTCGCTGCGCTGAGGGTCACAAATGGAACTCGGCTGAAGAAATCAACTGGCGCGGATCGGACCCGCTGGCTTTCGCGCTGGCAGTATACGCCACAAGCACCGTCCGGATGGCTTGTCTGACCAATCTTGGGCACTCAACGGATTGGATGAACTTATTGATGCGCTGCAATAAATTTGCCCGCCCGGACCTGCGACGTTATGGTATCCCCGCCTGTCACCTCTGGAACACTTATGACGACTGCCCCGCTCATCGATCAAGCCTGCCCGTTCTGTGGCCTTGCGTGCGACGATCTGGTCCTGCAGGGCGGGCCGGACCTGGCAGTGCGCGCAGGTGGCGGTGCCTGTCCACGCGCCACCCGTCTGTACGCCCAGGTAGGGGCCACGCTGCAGGATGCGGACGCACGTGCCTGGATTGCAGGCGCACCGGTACCGGTCGAGACCGCCGTGCAGGAGGCCGCCCGTCTGCTGGGGCGCGCCCAGGCGCCACTGTTTGGTGGCCTGTCCACCGATGTGCATGGCATGCGCAGCTTGGTGGCGCTGGCCGACCGCTGTGGCGCAGTGCTCGACCACATGAATGCCGACGGCAAGCTGCGCAACCTGCGCACCGTGCAGGATGCCGGCTGGATCACCACCACCCTGTCCGAAGTGCGCAACCGCGCTGATGTGGTGGTGTGTTTCGGCTCCGACGTGCGCACCCGTTTTCCGCGCTTCTTCGAGCGTTGTGTCTGGGTCGACGAGCCGATGTTTGCGCCGCAGGCCGAGGAGCGTGAGGTGATCTTCATCGGCGCCCCGCCTGGTGTCGAATTGCCTCGTTCACCGGCCGGGCGCATGCCTCAGGTGATCGATATTCCAGCCGGACGACTGCCGGAAGCGGCGGCCATGCTGCGCGGCCTGATTGGTGGCAGCCTTCCGGCCGGCACGGCTACCGACCTGCCACTGGAAGCGTTGCGCGCAGTGGCCGCGCGCCTGCATGCGGCCCGCTACGGCGTGGTGGTGTGGGTGGCGGCCGACATGGATTGGCCACACGCCGAGCTCTGCGTGCAGTCGCTCACGGCGGCCATTGGCGTGCTCAACCAGACCACCCGCGCGGCCGGTTTGCCGCTGGGCGGGAGTGATGGCGATTTCAGTGCCGACGCGGTCATGCTGTGGCAGACCGGCTATCCGTATCGGTCGAGTCTGGCCACTGGCACGGCCCGCTACGAGCCGGTGATGAATGCCACCGCGGCACTGCTGGCGCGTGACGAGATCGACTTCATGCTCTGGACAGGCAGCTTTGACCCGGAGCGGAGGCCACCCGATCCCGGGCGGGCCGCGCTGGTGGCGCTGACCTGTGTGGGTACGCCGTTGTTGCCCGATGCTGCCGTGCAGATCCAGATCGCCACACCAGGCGTGGATGCGGCCGGCTATTTTTTCCGCGCGGACAAGGTAGTGGCTTTGCCCCTGCGCCCGATGATTGATCGCCAGTTGCCCTCGGTGGCGCAATTGGCCAGCCGGTGGCTGACCGGCCTTGGAGTTGCCGCATGCTGACCAGACTGAAGGGCGGAAAGATTTACGATCCCACGCGCGGCCTTGCTGGCACTGTGGGCGATATTTACATGCGGGATGGCTGGATTGTGGCGGCCCCGGCCGCGGGTACGCGCATCGATCAGGACATTGACGTGACCGGTCGCGTGGTGATGGCCGGCGCGATCGACATGCACACCCACATTGGCGGCGGCAAGGTCAACATCGCGCGCAACATGTTGCCGGAAGATCACCGCGGCGATCCGGTCTATCACACCGAGTTGTGCCGCGCCGGTTGCGGTCACGTGGCACCGAGCACGCTCACCACGGGCTACCGCTATGCCGCGATGGGGTATACCGCCTGTTTTGAGCCGGCCATGCTGCCGACCAACGCCCGGCAGGCCCACCTCGAGATGGGCGATACGCCGATCGTCGACAAGGGCGCCTACGCCATGCTGGGCAGCGATGATTTCCTGCTGCGCATGATGCGCGATGGCGCCGACCAGCAGCGCATCAACGACTATGTGGCCTGGACCATCTGCTCCACGCAGGCGCTCGGCCTGAAGGTGGTCAACCCCGGCGGTATCAGCGAGTTCAAATTCAACGGGCGCAAGCTCGACCTCGATCAGGAAAACAGCCACTACCACGTCACCCCTCGCCAGATCGTGCACACCTTGGCGCGCAGCCTGCATGAACTGAAGGTGCCGCACCCCTTGCATGTGCATGCCTCCAACCTGGGCGTGCCAGGCAATTTTCAGACCACGCTGGACACCATGGTGGGGGCCGAGGGGTATCCGATCCACCTCACCCACATTCAGTTTCACAGCTATGGCACGGAGGGTGACCGCAAGTTTTCCTCTCAGGCCGCGCTGATCGCCGAAGCCATCAACCGGCAAAAAAATGTGAGTGCCGACGTCGGTCAGATCATGTTCGGCCAGACCGTGACGGCGTCCGGCGACAGCATGTCGCAGCATCGCAATGCCGCCTATGGCAGCCCGCGCAAGAGCGTGGTGATGGACATCGAATGCGATGCCGGTTGCGGCGTGGTGCCATTCAAGTACAAGGACAAGAATTTCGTCAATGCCCTGCAATGGGCGATCGGGCTGGAAATCTTCCTGCTGGTTGACGACCCGTGGCGGATCTTTTTGACCACCGATCATCCGAATGGCGCGCCCTTCACCAGTTACCCGCACCTGATCCGCCTGCTGATGGACAAGTCGTTCCGGCGTGATGCGCTGGCGCAGATCCATCCGGATGCGGCCACCATGAGCACGCTGGGTTCGATCGACCGCGAGTACACGCTCAACGACATCGCCATCATGACGCGCTCGGCACCCGCAAAGATCCTGGGCTTGACCGACTGCGGCCATCTGGCACCGGGCGCCCGTGCCGATGTGGTGGTCTATCGCGAGGATGCCAATCCGGAAGTGATGTTCACGGCACCGGAATACGTGTTCAAGAACGGCACGGTGGTGGCGCGTGATGGCGAGATCGTGGCGGTGATGTGGGGGGATGTGCATGCCGTCAAGCCACAGTTCGATCGCGCCATCGAGAAGCCGCTGGCGGACTACTTCGAGCGTCACCTGACCCAGCGCTTGGGCAATTTCCGCATCAGCGATGACGAGGTACGTGGTCTCACCAACGGCGGCGAACTGCGTGTGCATGCCTGCCAGCGTGACGGGAGCCCGACATGAACCTGAATGGCGTGGAAGTGCAG
Source organism: uncultured Ferrovum sp. (assembly GCA_903893215.1). Lineage (GTDB taxonomy): Bacteria > Pseudomonadota > Gammaproteobacteria > Burkholderiales > Ferrovaceae > CAIVHB01. Next base: position 7,941 of record CAITLJ010000059.1, read on the forward strand.
GACACCTTTGCCGAGGCCTTCGGCATGCGTGGCACGCGCCTGATCATTACCGGCGAAAACCTGAAGTGGGCCTATCACGGCGCCACTGCGCTGACCGGTTTTGCCACTTCGGTGATTGCCTGTGGCGTGGAGGCTGGCATCGAGCGCAAGCTCGGTCCGGCTGAAACCCCGGATGGCCGGCCTGGCGCGTCGGTATTGATGTTTGCCACGTCGAGCAAGGAGCTTGGCGTGCAGGTGGAGCGGCGTGTGGGGCAGACCATCCTGACCTGTCCCACGGCGTCCTGTTTTGGCGGGCTGAGCGAAGGCGACCCGATTGCGCTGGGCAAGAACCTGCGCTATTTCGGCGATGGCTGGCAGGCTTCCAAGGTGGTCGGTGGGCGTCGCTTCTGGCGCGTTCCAGTGATGGATGGCGAATTTGTCTGCGAGGAGACCACGCGCATGGTGCGCGCGGTGGGGGGCGGCAACTTCCTGATCCTGACTACCGATTCCGCGGCGGCCCTGGCGGCCGCAGAGGCGGCCATTGAAGCCATGCGCAAGGTCCCCAACGTGATCATGCCCTTCCCGGGGGGGGTGGTACGTTCTGGAAGCAAGGTGGGTTCGCGTTACAAGACCTTGCCGGCCTCGACCAACGATGCCTTCTGTCCCACCCTGCGCGGGGTGGTCAACACCGAACTGCCACCGGAAGCGGGCTGCTGCCTGGAAATCGTGATTGATGGCCTGACGGCAGATGACATCCGGGTCGCCATGCGGGTGGGCATGCAGGCGGTGATCGCGCGCGGACGGGCCGCCGGCGTGGTGGCACTTTCGGCCGGCAATTATGGCGGCAAGCTTGGGCAGTTTCATTTTCATTTGCGTGCCATCCTGCAGGAAGGGGATACCCCGGATGCGGGCGCGCCGACCGGAGGTGCAGCATGACTGCGCTTACCTTGACCCTCAAACAGGCGCTGCCAGGCCGGCTCGACCTGTCCCCCTTGAGTCCGACCCTCGCGCGCGATGGCTTGGGCGGATTGGCGGCCCTGCAGGTACACATGGGCACCCGGCAACATGCCCTGGGTGAGTTGTTTGCGATCAAGGGCGACGACGCCAGCAATGTGGTGCTGGCGGGGGACCTGTCGCGCGTGGACCAGATCGGTGCCGGTCTGGCTGCAGGCAGCCTGCGCGTAGAAGGCCATGCCGGCGCATATCTGGGGCTGGCGATGACAGGCGGCCGGATGACGGTGACCGGAAATGTGGCTGAATTCGCCGCCGTCGGAATGCGCAAGGGCAGCATCGAGATCCTGGGCAACGCCGGTGATTACCTGGGCGGTGCGTTGCCCGGTGCCCTGCAGGGCATGGCCGGTGGGCAGGTGGTGGTGCATGGTGACGTCGGGGCGCGCTGTGGTGACCGCATGCGTCGGGGTGCCATTCTGGTGGCCGGCAGCATTGGTGACTATGCCGGTTCGCGCATGCTGGCCGGTACCCTGCTGGCCCTGCAGGGTTGCGGCGCGCATGCTGGCTATGGCATGCGGCGCGGTACCCTGCTGGTGCGCGGCACCATTCCAATCGACGCCACCTTTGCCGATTGCGGCCGTCATGTGCTGCCCATCGTGCATCTGCTGTTCCGCTCCTGGCAGCCGCTCGGCGGGGCCTTTGCCGGTCTGGCCGATCAGGTGCGACCGGTGCAGCGTTTCATGGGCGACCGTGGCGCCGACGGCAAGGGCGAGATACTGCACTTCGAATAATCACGGAGACAGCACCATGGAACGTAAACCGGATGTGGCCTTTACCGAAGCACAGATTGCCGAACGGCTGGTGGGACCGCTGCGCCACTGGACGCTCGAGAATGGCTGGATTCGGCGCAAATACAAGACGGAAGGCTGGAAGGGCACTTTGATGGTAGTCAACACGGTGGCGCATCTGGCTGAAGCCGCCTGGCATCACCCTGACCTGGCCGTGTCGTATGCCTTCGTGATCGTCAAGCTGCAGAATCATCATGCCAAGGGCATCACCGACAAGGACTTCGAGCTGGCGCGCAAGATCGAGGAGGTGATCCAATGGCAGCCGGGGCTGGACCCGGAGGGGGCGCTCGAGGGGACCCCCAACGACGATCAGCGCTTCCGGTACATCAAGTACGACGCGTGATCCGTTCCTGGCGTCCTTTGGTGCCGTGCCTGTTGTTGCTGGCAGCCATGGCCGGCGCGGCCGGTGCGCCAACTGCAGTGCTGGATGTTGCCGAGGTGGCTCCCGGCGTCTGGGTGCATGCGGGCCAGATCGGTGATTTTTCCCCGGAGAACGGTGGTGACCTTGCCAATCTCGGCTTCGTGATCGGCAACCGTTGCGTTGCCGTGATCGACACGGGCGGCAGCCGCCGGGTGGGCGCCGCCTTGCTGGCCGCCATCCGGATCCACACGCCGCTGCCAGTGTGTTTCGTGATCGCCACCCATATGCATCCGGACCACCTGCTTGGTCATGCGGCGTTCCTTGGCGAGCATCCCGAATATGTGGCGGCCGCACGGCAGGGCAAGGCGCTTGCGTTGCGCGCAGCGGGTTACCTGCAGCGCCAGCAGACACAACTTGGCGCAGACGCCGCAGGCAGCGAGGTGGTGCAGGCCGACCATCCGGTGGCGGGTGATGCCACGCTCGATCTGGGGGGGCGCCAACTGCAGTTACGTGCCTGGCGCACGGCACATACCGACAATGACCTGACCGTGCAGGATAGCGCCACCAGTGCGCTGTTTACCGGTGACCTGCTGTTCCGCACCCATCTGCCGGTGATTGACGGCAGTCTGCGCGGTTGGCTGCGGGTGCTGCCCGAACTTTGCGCGCTTGCCCGGCCGGACGCGCCGGTGATACCGGGCCATGGTGAGGTCGGGCAGGGGGCTGCAGCATTCTCACCCGAACAGGCGTATCTGCAGGGGTTGGCGACGGAAGTTCGTGCCGGCCTGAAAGCTGGCCGCACCCTGACCGAGGTGGTGGCGGCCAGCCGCATGCCGGCCGACTGGTCCCTGGTCGACCTGTATCACCGGCGCAATGTGACGGCGGCGTATGCCGAACTGGAGTGGGAGGACTGACCTGCATGGTGGAGCCGGGCGCGCCCGCAGCGGAGGGGCTACGGCCTGCATGGAATGACCGCAGGCTGGTTCGCAGGATGGCTTGCACTCCTGGTCCAAGGCGCGGAAACTAAGGCAATAACAATGAGGAGATTGACCATGTTCCGCCCTGATCTTCTGCGGCGATGCGCCGCGCCGGCCCTGCTGCTGGCCGCCCTCTGCGTCGCGCCCGGCGCGCGCGCTTCCGATCCCGAGGCCTGGAACAGGATTCGCGCCAGCCTGTTTCAGGATCGTCCAATCGAGGAGGCTTCTGGTGACCTGCTGCGCATCGATGCGCCGAACCGCGCCGAGGATGCCGCCGTGGTGCCGATCGGTCTGCACACCGGCATTGAGCAGGGTACCCAGCGCTACGTGCAGAAATCCTGGCTGATCATCGACCAGAATCCGTCACCGGTAGCGGCTACCTTCACCTACACCGCCGACAGCGGTCGGGCGGACATCGAGACCCGGGTGCGGGTGAACGAGTACACCCTGATCCGGGTGGTGGCCGAGCTCAATGACGGCAGCCTGCACATGGTGAGCCGTTTCGTGAAGGCCTCGGGTGGGTGTTCGGCGCCCGCCGGCAAGGACCCCGCCGAGGCGGCTGCCAATCTTGGACGCATGAAGGTCAAGGTGGATGGTGACGTGGAGCTTGGCAAGCCCACTCTGGCCCAGCTGATGATCAGCCACCCGAACGACTCGGGGCTGGCCATGGACCAGCTGTCGCGCAATTACACGCCAGCCCACTTCGTGCGCGAACTGCAGGTGAGTTACGCCGGCAAGCCGGTGTTGACTGCCGAGGTCGACATTTCGATCAGCGAGAACCCGAACTTCCGCTTCTACTTTGTGCCGCGTTCGGCCGGCGAGCTAAGCGTGGAAGCCATCGACTCGAAAGACCTGCGCTTCCGCACTGCCGTGCACCTCGACCCGGGGACCAATATGGCGGCCTCGGTGCGGCCAGCCGCTGGATCCTGATCCTGGTCCGGCCAGTCTGGTGGGCTGAGGCGCTCGATCATCTGGGTCGGGTGGACCCCGCGTTTGCCGAACTGGACCGGCTGGCCCGGGACAGCGCGTGGCGCGCACCGGGTCGGCCGTTCTCGGCGCTGGCGAGGGCCATTGCTGGTCAGCAGATCTCGGTGAAGGCGGCGGCCAGCGTGTGGGGCAGGGTGCTGGTGGCGGCCGGAGCGACGGCCGACCAGCCGCCCGGCGCCAAAGCGATCCGCGACCTGGGTCTGGATGTCTTGCGTAGCTGCGGTCTGTCGCAGCGCAAGGCGGAGTACATGCATGCACTGGCCGATCATTTTCTGCAGCCGGAATTTTCCGAGCAGCGTCTGCACCAGCAACCAGACCATGAGATCGTTACCCAACTGACCGCCATTCGCGGCATTGGCGTCTGGTCCGTGGAAATGTTCCTGATGTTCCATCTTCACCGGCCCGATGTGTTGCCCGTAGGTGACCTTGGACTGCGCGCTGCCGCCGGCAGCCTTTTTGGTGATGGCGCTGCCATGCCGGCGGCGCCATTGCGTCAATTGGCTGCCACCTGGCGGCCGCAGGCCACAGCGGCAACCTGGCTGCTCTGGCGTTATCTGGAACTCGACGAGGCGGGGCGCGCGGCGGTGCGGGCATGCTCGCGGTCCCATGCGGCGGCGCGGCACAACTGAATCTGCCATCCCGCTTGATCTGTATGCAGAAATTACGTTAGTATCTCGGATTACCCCAAGAAAGAACGCATTGGAGAGTAGTTGAATATGGTTGCTACCGCCACGGAAAAGGCCAAGATTGTCGCCAATTTCAGCCGCACGCCCGCCGACACCGGTTCCCCGGAAGTCCAGGTCGCGCTGCTAACCGCTCGCATCAACGAGCTGACTGATCATTTCAAGATCCACGTCAAGGATCACCACAGCCGTCGCGGCCTGCTGCGTCTCGTCAGCCAGCGCCGCAGCCTGCTGGATTACCTGAAGCGCAAGAACATGGCGGGCTATCGCACGCTCATCGAGCGTCTGGGTCTGCGCAAGTAATCACGGCGTGTTGGGGCGGCCTTAGCCGCCCCTTTTCATTTGTGCTGCCCGGTTGATGCCGGGATGCCCTCAACCCGATGTCTGCTGCGCCAGCCCTGCCTGAGTCACGCTCGAAGTCCGAGCAAATGATCCAGACGGGCCCGCGCGCGATCAAGCAAGGATCCCTCATGACAGCTATTCGCAAGTCCATACCCTTCGGTCGTCATACCCTTACCCTCGAAGCAGGCGAAGTGGCCCGCCAGGCCGACGGTGCCGTGATCGTGTCCCTGGACGACACCGTGGTGCTCGTCACCTGCGTGGCACGCAAGGAAAGCAAGCCGGGTCAGGATTTTTTCCCGCTCACCGTGGATTACCAGGAACGTTTCTACGCCGGTGGCCGCATTCCCGGCGGGTTCTTCAAGCGTGAAGGGCGCCCCACCGAAAAGGAAACCCTCACGTCGCGTCTGATCGACCGCCCGCTGCGACCGCTGTTTCCGGAAGGCTTCTACAACGAAGTGCAGGTGATCGCCACCGTATTATCGGTCAATCCCGAAATTGATCCGGATATCCCGGCCATGATTGGTGCCTCCGCCGCAGTGGCCCTGGCCGGCGTACCCTTCAATGGCCCGATTGGTGCCGCCCGCGTGGGTTACGCCAACGGTCAGTACCTGCTCAATCCGACCACCACCGAACTCAAGACTTCGCACATGAACCTTGTGGTGGCCGGTACCTCGGCTGCCGTGCTGATGGTCGAGTCCGAAGCGCAGGAGCTCTCCGAGCAGATCATGTTGGGTGCCGTGGTGCACGGGCATCAGGCGATGCAGCCGGTGATCCAGCTTATCCAGGAACTGGCCGATGAAGCGGGCAAGGACGAGTGGGACTGGGCTGCCCCAACGCCGGACGCCGCGCTGGTTTCGCGTATTCTCGAACTGGCCGGGCAGCCGCTGAAGGACGCCTACAAGATCCGCCAGAAGCAGGCCCGTTCCAATCGTATCCACGAAATCGTGTCGCACGTGAAGGGTGAAGTGATCCCCCATGACGCACACCCCGATTTTGTCAATCGTGTGAAGAGCCTGATCAGCGACCTGGAAGCGCGCATCGTGCGCAGCCAGATCCTGGATGGCGAGCCGCGCATCGATGGCCGCGACACCCGCACGGTGCGTCCGATTACCATCCGCACCGGCGTGCTTCCGCGTACCCACGGTTCGGCATTGTTCACCCGCGGAGAAACGCAGGCGTTGGTGGTGGCCACCCTGGGCACCGGCCGCGATGAGCAGATCATCGATGCCGTGCAGGGCGAGTACAAAGAGCGCTTCATGCTCCATTACAACTTCCCGCCGTTCTCGACTGGTGAAACTGGCCGTGTGGGAAGCCCCAAGCGCCGTGAAATCGGCCACGGCCGTCTGGCCAAGCGCGCCCTCGTGGCGATGCTGCCCACGCCGGAGGAATTTGGCTACACCATCCGCGTGGTGTCAGAGATCACCGAATCGAACGGCTCCAGCTCGATGGCCAGCGTATGCGGTGGTTCGCTCGCCCTGATGGATGCCGGCGTGCCGGTGGGCAAGCACACCGCCGGTGTGGCGATGGGCCTGATCAAGGAAGGTAACCGCTTCGCGGTCCTGACCGACATCCTGGGTGACGAAGATCACCTGGGCGACATGGACTTCAAGGTGGCCGGTACCACCGCTGGCATCACGGCCCTGCAGATGGACATCAAAATCCAGGGCATCACCGAAGAGATCATGCGCATCGCCCTGGCGCAGGCACAGGAAGGCCGTCTGCATATCCTGAAAATCATGGATGCGGCCCAGTCCGGTGCCAACACCGAACTTTCCAGCTTTGCACCGCGCATCATCACCATCAAGATCAACCCGGAAAAGATTCGCGACGTGATCGGCAAGGGCGGCTCGGTGATCCGTGCCCTGACCGAAGAAACCGGCACCACCATCGACATCACTGACGACGGTACCGTCAATATCGCCTGTCTCAGCATGGAGGCGGGCGAAGCCGCCAAGAAGCGCATCGAGCAGATCACCGCCGACGTGGAAGTGGGCAAGGTCTACGACGGCACGGTGCTGAAGCTGCTTGATTTCGGTGCCATCGTCAGCGTGCTGCCGGGCCGTGATGGCCTGCTGCACATCTCGCAGATTGCCAACGAGCGCGTCAATCAGGTGGCGGATTACCTGAAAGAAGGACAGTCGGTGCGGGTCAAGGTGCTGGAAGCGGATGAGAAGGGTCGTCTGCGCCTGAGCATGAAGGCCCTGCTGGAAGCGCCGGCCGCGCCGGCCGAAGCCCCGCCGCAGGACTGAGGCAGTCACCGGGTGACCCCGGCGCCATAGGTGCCGGCCGGGCCGCTCCGAACAAAAAAGCCCTGACTGCAATTCAGGGCTTTTTTGTGTGTGGCGCTGGGCGTAGCGACGTCACACCGGCATCTGTCGCTCCAGCCACTGGGCGACCAGATTGGCCACATCCGCTGCCCGATGCGGGTCCTGCTCATCACGCAGGCCGCCAACCACACTGGCGCGGTCGGTGGCCGGCCGGTTCTGGCTCATCTTCCATTTGCCTTCGATGTGAGTGATCGCCACTTCCAGTCCCACCAGCCCTTTCACCAGCGTATCCAGATAATCGCGAGGGGCATCGCTGGGTGACCATGGCTGATCCCGCCCGGCCTCCTGGCTGCGCGTCAGATCGGCCACCTGCTGATGCAGCCACTCGGCATCGTCGATCACCGTCAGGCTGCCGCGCACTTGTACGGTGGCATAGTTCCAGGTGGGTACCACTTTGTGGTGCTCGGCTTTGCTGGCATACCAGCTGGGTGTGATGTAGGCCTGCGGGCCCTGAAATACGATCAGGCAGTTGCCGGATTCCTTGCGGATCGACTGCCAGTGCGGATTGGCGCGCGCCAGATGGACGCGCAGCGTGCCCTTTGCACCACGTTCAGCATCGAGCAGGAAGGGCAGAGGTGAGGCTTCCGGACCATCCGCACCATTGGTAATCAGGGTGGCCAGTGGATAGCGGCGCATCAGCGCGTACATCACGTCGAGGCGGTCTTCGCGGAAGGCGGGAGGATTGAACATTGGGCGGTGCGTCCATGGACTGGTACCGACGCCGCAGGGCGGGTGCTGAAACCGCTGGCGGCCATACACTGGCGCAGATCTGGCCCGGCAGGTAGCGCAGGCCGGCTCACGCGCCGGGTAATGCTGTCCTTACTTGGCGACCTGGCGTTCGCGCAGTTCTTCCAGCGTCTTGCAGTCGATGCACTTGCTTGCGGTAGGGCGTGCCTGCAAGCGCTGCAAGCCGATTTCGATGCCGCAAGATTCGCAGTAGCCATAATCACCCGCTTCGATCTTGCCGAGCGTTTCATCGATCTTTTTGATCAGCTTGCGCTCGCGGTCGCGGTTGCGCAATTCCAGCGCCATGTCCGACTCCTGGCTGGCGCGGTCGTTGGGGTCGGCGAAGATGGTTGCCTCGTCCTGCATGGTATGTACCGTGCGGTCGATTTCGTGGCTCAGTTCGCCCTTCCAGTCGTTCAGCAGCTTGCGGAAGTGCGCCTGCTGCAAGTCGTTCATGTATTCCTCGCCCTTCTTGGGAACATATTGGGCAAACTGTTTCAGTGTCTGATCGACCATGATGGGAATTAAGAAACCTTGCAAAAGCGTGAGCGGAAACCACCTAATTGTCGATTTTAGCACGCCTTCCGCACTCTGCTAGACTTCTGCCATGTCCCTGCCCAGATCCTTGCGCGACCTGACGCTGCGCTACTCAGCGCTGTATCTCGTGCTGGTGGCCGTCACTGTCGTGCTCGGCGCTGGCGCCATCGCACTCTGGCAGGAAGCTTCGCGTGAATCCCTGCGCGTGACCGGCATGGTGCAGGAGGTGGAAGCCATGCGTGGCAACCTTTATCGGCAGATGAAGGAGCTGTTCGATACCACCTTTCTGGACGACAGCAATGCGCAAACCCAGTACACGCATTACAGCGGACTGATTGACGACGGCTTGCGTCGCCTTGCCGAGCACGCCTCGGGCGCAGAGGAGCAGGCGGCGGTCAGGGAGCTCAAGCGGACCTACCGCGCAATCCATACCCGTACCGATGCCATCGTGTTTGGCCCGATTCCGCCCGAGGGTCGGGTGTTGCAGCGCATTTTTGACACCGACCTCGAAGCCGGCGGGTTGCAGGCTTATGAAGCCGCTTTTCTGCAGGTGGACCGTCTGTTCCTGCTCCAGCAGGAGCGGCTGCAGGCGCGCCTGTCGCGGCTGGCGCTGACCACTCCGCTGCTGCTGCTGATTCCCCTGCTTGCGGCTTGCGCCCTGCTGGTGCTGACGCGACGCTTTCTGGCCCAGGCCGTGGTCAACCCCTTCTCGCGTCTGCAGGCAGCCACCCGCGTGATTGCTGCCGGCGACCTGACCCACCGGGTGCCGCGCGAGGGCGCACGCGAACTGATCGAGTTGTCCGACACCATCAACAGCATGGCGTACGAACTGCAGCAGAGCCGCGCCGCCTTGTTGCGTGCCGAACGCCAGGCCACGCTGGGCGCACTGGTGCCGGTGGTGGCCCACAATATCCGCAACCCCCTCGCCAGTATTCGCGCCACTGCGCAGGTGATCGACGATGAATACTTGCACCGCGAGGTGCGTGATGGGCTGCAGGGCATCATCACGACCACCGACCGTCTGGAGCGTTGGACAGCCTCCTTGCTGTCCTATCTGCATCCACTCGAGGTCTTGCCCCAGTCGGGCGATACCGGTTCCATGTTGAAGGGGCTGCTTGACCTGGTGCAACCGCAGTTTGACCAACGTCAAGTCGTGTTGCAGCGCGTGGTGCCGCCCTGGTTGCCACCCTGCCGGTTTGATGCCGACCTGCTCGAGCAGGCACTGTATGCCCTCATCATCAATGCGTTGGAAGCCACGCCGACCGGCGAGGTGGTGGAGGTCAGCCTGCAGTTGCGCGATGCGCGGCTCGAATTCCTGATCCGCGACCGCGGACCGGGCCTGCAATGGTCGGTCGGCCTGAGTGGTCTTGGGCGTGCACCGATGGTGCCGGGCCGTACCACCAAGCGTACCGGAACCGGTTTGGGCATCCCGTTTGCACTCAAGGTGAGCGAGGTGCACGATGGCGGTTTGCGCTACCAGGTACGTCCCAACGGCGGTACCGAAGCGCTGTTCTGGATTCCGTGCCCATGAGCCCTGCCAGTTCCCAGCGTCCTCTGCCCGTCCTGCCTGCCGGCACGGACAGTGTCGCGCGGTTGGGCGCCACCGGCTACCGTGGTCTGGGGGGCCTGCCGGGCGGCGGTGATGGACAAGGCACCCTGTTGCCGGTTCGACAGGTGCTGCTGATCGAGGACGAGGCGCTGTTTGCCCGCGCGGTGGCGCGCCGTCTTGAGCGCGCCGGCTTCGCAGTGGTGCAGGCCGGCCTGCTCCAGGACGGACTGCAACTCGCGCAACGCGTGCAACCCGATCTGATCCTGCTCGACTTGCGCCTGCCCGATGGCGACGGGCTTGGGGCGCTCCCGCAACTGGCGCGCAACAGCGAGGGTGCGCCAGTTCCGGTGGTGGTGCTGACGGCGTTTGGGGATGTGGAAGATGCCGTTACCGCCATGAAGCAGGGCGCCGCGGATTACCTGAAAAAGCCGATCGATCTCGATGAGCTGATGCTGGCCGTCGACAACGTCCTGCGCAGTGCCGGCCTGCGCGACCGGCTTGATTTTTCGCGTGAGCGCGACAGTCGCGCGCTGGAAGGCGCCCTGCTGGTCGGCGAGAGCCCGGCAATCGTGGAATTGAAGGGACGGATTGCACAGATTGCGCGGCTTGCCGGGCCTGGCGTGACGCCGCCTTCGGTATTGATCCAGGGGGAAACGGGCGCCGGCAAGGACGTGGTGGCACGGCTGCTGCATCAGGCCAGTTCCAACCAGGGAGCGCCCTTTGTGCATGTGGATTGCGCCGCATTGCCGCGCGACCTGATCGAGGCCGAACTGTTCGGTCACGAGAAAGGGGCCTTTACCGGGGCCGCAGGCGCGCGGGCCGGCCTGATCGAAGCGGCGGAAGATGGCACCCTGTTCCTTGACGAGATTGGCGAGCTGCCTCTGGACCTGCAGGCCAAGCTGCTCGCTGTCATTGAACGACGCCGGGTGCGCCGGGTGGGGTCGGTACGCGAGCGGCCGGTGGCCGCGCGATTTATCTCGGCCAGCAATCGTAACCTGCTGCGCATGAGCGAGGAGGGCACCTTTCGCTCCGATCTGTACTACCGGCTCAACGTGCTCTCGATCGCCCTGCCGCCGCTGCGCGAGCGGGGTGAGGACGTGGTGCTGCTGGCGCGTCACTACGCGGGTCTGACAGCGCGCCGTTACGGTCTCGCCGAGCCGTTGCTGGGGCCGGACGCCCTGGGTGCCTTGCGTCGTTATCCATGGCCGGGCAATGTGCGCGAACTGCGCAATCTGGTCGAGCGGGCGGTCCTGCTAAGCCAGGGAGAACCCATCACGCCTGCCACGCTGGCCCTGCCAGGGGTTGCTGCAGGGATAATTACCGCCACTGCGCCAAACACGCTGATGGGCTTGCCGGTGCACGGCGCTTCCCGGTCAAACGCCATGCTTGGCGGGGACTGGCTCGAACTCAATCTGGCTGACGCCGAGCGCTTGCTGATCGAGCATGCGCTCAAGGTCACTGCCGGCAATATTTCCGAGGCGGCCCGGCGGCTGGGGGTCACCCGGATGACCCTGCGCTATCGCATGAACAAATATCGTCTGGCTGGGGACGGCACCATCGACCCGGAGGATCAGGGGGAATTTGAGTGAAGTGGCCCGGCTCTTGCTAGATAACGGATGAGGGTCGCGTCAGGATTCAGCCCTCCTCCTAATGAGACGTTCCTTCAGACCGGGTTGTGCGCATGCACCACCCGGTTTTTTTATTTGAATCAGCGCGCTGTCGCAATTGACCGTGCCTGGTCGGGGCAACCACGGTTCCTGTGACATGCAGCGTTGCAGCAAATGCTGCATTGCATCGCTGTTTGAATGGTTGTTTTGGTGCAGCGGGGTGGTTGATATCAACCACCCCGTAGGTGTCAGGCGGGAACCGGGGTATGCAGCCGCAGGCCGGTCACCAGCAAAGTCCATTGCAACGGCCAGTGGGTGGTGGGTTCGCGCCGGAATCCGCTGCGCGCAAATTGTTGCCAGCGCCCCTCCACCCAGCTCAGAAGCAATGCCGCGGCCGCCGCGGTATCCAGGTCCTGCGGCAGCTCATGCGCGGTGCAGGCCAGACGCAGGCACTGCCGCAGGGTGGCTTCGATGCGGTCATGGATCTGGTTGACCCGGGCGCGCAGACGCTCATGCTCGTGGACCAGCGCGTCTCCCGCCAGCACCCGGGTCATGCCGCGGTTGCGCTGGGCAAACACCAGCAGCAGTTGCGCTACGGCCTCGGCCTGCGCAAGGCCACCGGTCTCCTGTTGGCTGATCACGTTGATACGGGTGAACAGGGTTTCCTCGACAAAGCCGATCAGGCCTTCGAACATCTGCGCCTTGCTGGCGAAATGCCGATACAGCGCAGCCTCGGATACCGACAGCCGTGCCGCCAGGGCCGCGGTGGTGATCTTTTCGCCTGCGGGCGCCTCGAGCATTTCTGCCAGGGTTTGCAGGATCTGTTCGCGCCGTTCGCCTTGCCGTCCGCCCATCCGCAACGCCTCCGCTTTTTGGTCGAGTTTGATCCGGATGGTAACATTGCCGATTCTGCGACGGTACACACAGAGGGTTTCATGGCAGGCCACAGCAAATGGGCGAACATCAAGCACAAGAAAGCGGCCACGGACGCCAAGCGGGGCAAGATCTTCACGCGTCTGATCAAGGAAATCACCGTGTCGGCCCGGATGGGCGGCGCGGACATCAGCAGCAACCCGCGACTGCGGTTGGCCGTGGACAAGGCCTACGACTCGAACATGCCGAAAGACACCATCGAGCGCGCCATCAAGCGCGGCAGCGGTGACCTGGAGGGCGTCAACTACGAGGAAGTGCGTTACGAGGGGTATGGCATCAGCGGGGCTGCCGTGATGGTGGATTGCCTGACCGACAACCGCACCCGTACCGTGGCGGACGTGCGCCATGCGTTTTCCAAGTACGGCGGCAACATGGGCACCGATGGTTCGGTGGCCTTCCTGTTCACGCACTGTGGTCAGATGCTGTTCTCGCCGGGCACCAATGAAGACGCGCTGATGGAAGCGGCGTTGGAAGCCGGCGCCGATGATGTGGTGACCAATGACGACGGCAGCATCGAAGTGCTCACCCCGCCTTACGAATTCTCCAATATCCGCGCAGCGCTGGAAGGCGCCGGTTTCAAGCCGGAGTTTGCCGAAGTCACCATGAAGCCGGCCACGGAAACCGAGTTCACGGGTGACGACGCACTGCGCATGCAGAAACTGCTCGACGCCCTGGAGTCGCTCGACGATGTCCAGGAGGTATACACCAACGCCGTGATCGCCGACTGAACGCCTTGCAGACCACGCGCATCCTTGGTATCGATCCCGGGTTGCGCGTTACTGGGTATGGCGTGATCGAGCGCACCGGACACAAGCTGGCCTACATCGCGAGTGGTGCGATCCGCAGCGGCGAAGGCGAACTGCCCGAGCGCCTCGGGGTGCTGGTGCAAGGGCTCACCCAGGTGGTGCTGGAGCACCAGCCAGATCAGGTAGCCATCGAAAAAGTTTTCGTCAACATCAATCCGCAATCCACTCTGTTGCTCGGCCAGGCCCGCGGTGCCGCCATTGCGGTGGTGGTGCAGCGCGGCTTGCCGGTGGCCGAGTACACCGCCCTGCAGATCAAGCAGGCCGTGGTCGGTAGCGGCCACGCCGACAAGACCCAGGTGCAGGACATGGTGCGGCGCCTGCTGGCGCTGCTCAAGGCACCGGCCAGCGACCCGGCAGATGCGCTGGCCTGTGCCATCTGCCACGCCCACAGTTCTGCCACCACCATCAACAGCCGGCTGCCTGCCGGTCTGCGTTTGCGCAAGGGAAGACTCGCATGATCGGACGTATCCAGGGCCAGGTGCTGGCCAAGCAACCGCCGCTGGTATTGGTGGACGTGCACGGTATCGGCTACGAACTGGAGGTGCCGATGAGCACCTTCTGCGACCTGCCTGCACTGCAGGCTGCCGTGGTGTTGCACACCCATCAGGTGATCCGCGAGGACGCCCATCTGCTGTACGGCTTTGGCACGCTCTCCGAGCGCAATGCGTTCCGGCTGCTGCTGCGGGTGGCCGGTGTGGGGCCCAAGCTGGCCCTGGCGCTGTTGTCGGGCCTCAGCGTGACCGAACTGGCCGGGGTGGTGGCGCGACAGGAGGCCGGCAGGCTCACCAAGGTGCCGGGTGTGGGCAAGAAGACGGCCGAACGCCTGCTGCTGGAACTGCGCGACAAGTTCAGCGACACCGATCTTGGCCTGGTGGCGGGTGCAGTGGCAGCCAGTGCCGCGAATGGCCATGGCGATGTGGCCAATGCGCTCACGGCACTCGGTTACAATGACCGTGAAATTGCGGCTGCCCTCAAGGCGCTTCCCGCCGGGGCAGCGGTCGAGGATGCCATCCGGCTCAGCCTGCGCCTGCTTTCCCGGGTGGACTGAGCGTTGTTCCTGCACAACGCACCTGAACCATGATCGAAGCCGAACGGCTGCTGACTGCCAGCAGCACCACGCACGAAGACGCACTCGAGCGCGCCTTGCGTCCGCAGCGCCTGGCCGAATATATCGGCCAGCACAAGGCGCGCGAACAACTCGAAATCTTTATCGAGGCCTCCCGTCGCCGCGGCGAAGCGCTCGACCATGTGCTGCTGTTCGGGCCACCCGGTCTGGGCAAGACCACGCTGGCGCACATCATTGCGCGCGAGTGCGGTGTCAATCTGCGGCAGACCTCGGGGCCCGTGCTGGAGCGTGCCGGTGACCTGGCAGCCCTGCTCACCAATCTCGAACCCAACGATGTACTGTTTATTGACGAGATTCACCGACTGAGTCCGGTGGTGGAAGAAATCCTTTACCCCGCACTGGAGGATTACCAGCTCGACATCATGATCGGTGAAGGTCCGGCTGCCCGCTCGGTGAAGATCGATCTGCCCCCGTTCACCCTGGTGGGTGCCACCACCCGTGCCGGCATGCTGACCAACCCGCTGCGCGACCGCTTCGGCATCGTGGCGCGGCTCGAGTTCTACTCTGCCGAAGACCTGGCCACCATCGTCAAGCGTTCGGCCGGCCTGCTGCGCATGGAAATGGATGCCGACGGCATGCTGGAAGTGGCGCGACGTTCGCGTGGTACGCCGCGCATTGCCAACCGCCTGCTGCGCCGGGTACGCGACTACGCCGACGTGAAATCCAGCGGAACAGTGACACGCGCTGTGGCGGATGCCGGTCTGGCCATGCTGGACGTGGACGAGCAGGGTCTCGACCTGATGGACCGCAAGCTGTTGCAGACGGTGATCGACAAGTTCTCTGGCGGACCGGTGGGTATCGATAATCTGGCGGCAGCCATTGGCGAGGAGCGCGACACCATCGAGGACGTGCTCGAGCCCTACCTGATCCAGCAGGGTTACCTGCAGCGTACCGCGCGCGGCCGGGTGGCCACGCCGGCCGCGTATCGACATTTTGGTGTGACGGGGGGCAACCCCGACGAAGGAACCCTGTTTTGAAAACCGCCTTTACGTTTCCGGTGCGCGTGTACTACGAGGACACCGATGCCGGTGGCGTGGTGTACCACGCCAACTATCTGAAGTTCATGGAGCGGGCGCGCAGCGAATGGTTGTCGCATCTGGACCTGGAACATGGCCCGCTGGCCGAGGAACACGATGCGCTGTTTGTGGTGCGAGCGGCCAAGATTGAATACCTGCGTCCGGCGCGCCTGTCCGATGCGTTGACGGTGGACGTGGCGATTGGCCAGGTGCGGCGCAGCACCATCATGTTCCACCAGAAAATCTGCCGTGGTGATGAAGTGCTGGCGACCGGCGAGATTGCGGTGGTGGCGGTCAGCGCCAGCGGCTTTCGCCCCTGTGCTGTTCCGGCGCCGGTGGTGGCGGCCCTGCAGCCCTGGTTGCTGCCCCAGCCGGGTGACTGATGGCGCGCGATCCCGCCGCGCGGGATTCCAACACAGCGCGGCGGCCATGTGATGGCACAGACAGCGGCTGCAAAAAACCTTTAATTTGCTGCAAGATTTGTTTACAAAGTGCAGTGCACCACACACCGAGGGTCGCTGTCGGACTGAGTAGACTTGCGCCCTGCCTAACCCGAAGAACCTGCAATCCGGAGTCACGTTGAATCTCAATACCGACCTGTCGTTCCTGTCCCTGGTGGCCAACGCAAGCCTGGTCGTGCAGATCATCATGGGCCTGTTGCTGCTGGTGTCCTTCGTCTCGTGGACCAGCATTTTCAGCAAGGCCAGTGGACTGGGGCGTGCGCGGCGCGCCACCACCGCCTTCGAGAACGAGTTCTGGAATGCCGGTGATATCACGTCGCTGTATCAGCAGGTCAGTAACGAGCCTGGCAGCCAGCACACCTTGCAGCGTATTTTTGTGGCTGGCTTCCGCGAGTTCCTCAAGGCCCGCAAATCGCCGGGCAGTGACCCCGCGCTGGCCATGGAAAGTGCCCGCCGCGCCATGCGCGCCACCCTGCAGCGCGATCTCGATGAGCTCGAGTCCAGCCTGAATTTTCTGGCCACGGTCGGATCGGTCAGTCCGTATGTGGGACTGTTCGGTACCGTGTGGGGCATCATGAACGCCTTCCGGGGACTGTCCAGCGTGGGGCAGGCTACCCTGGCACAAGTTGCGCCGGGTATCGCCGAAGCCCTGGTGGCAACCGCCATGGGCCTGTTTGCGGCCATTCCAGCGGTGATTGCCTACAACCGTTACACCCACGAAGTGGACCGGCTGGCCAATCGCTTCGAAACCTTCATCGAGGAGTTCTCCAACATCCTGCAACGGCAACTGCCACCCGCCGCGGGACGTTGAAGATGGCCCGTCGTCCGCGCCGCGCGCTCAACCAGATCAACGTGGTGCCCTACATCGACGTGATGCTGGTGCTGCTGGTGATCTTCATGATCACCGCGCCCTTGGTCAGCCCAAGCGTGATCGACCTGCCGCAGGTGGGGCACGCCAACACGCAGCCGGACCAGCCGATCGAGGTGGATGTTCGCAAGGATGGCAGCCTGACGGTGATCGACCGTTCGGCGGGTAGCGAGGAAACCCGGCTGGCTGCCGCCGACCTGGCCGCCTGGGTGCGCCAGCGACAGGCACAGCACCCCGATCAGCCGGTGGTGATTGCCGGTGACAAGACGGTGCGCTACGAACTGATCCTGCAGGTGATGGACAGCCTGCAGCAGGCCCAGGTGAAACGGATCGGCCTGCTGGCGCGCTCGAAACACGGATGAATGCCCCGCTGACCTTGCCCTCGCACTCCCGCCCGCTGCAGGCCGGCGCGCTGGCAGTGGGAGTGCATCTGGCCTTCCTGGCCGTGCTGGTGATCGGCATGGATTGGCAGAATCGCCCGCCCCAACCGATGCAGGCCGAACTCTGGTCAGAATTGCCCCCGGTGGCCGCGGTACCCGCCGTCGTGCCCGTCGTGCCCGTCGTGCCGACGGAGGCCCTGCCGCCGCCGTCCCCGCCCCCTGTCGACGCGCCGCCACCACAGCCGCCGGCCATCGTCACGGACAAACCGGCCAAGCCGGTACTGACGCCACCGCGCAAGGACGAGCTTCCTTCGCCAGCCGAGCGCGATCGTCTGGCCCGGCAGGAGGAAGCTTTGCGCAAACTGGATCGCCAGTCGCGCGAACTGCAGAAGCAGGCGCAGGCCGAGGAGGCCCTGCGCGCGCTCGACCGCAATCTGCAGGACAAGGCCACCGCCGAGCGTGCCGAGGCCGCCCGGCAGGCGCAGAACGATAGCCGCGTGCGTGCCCTGCAGGGCGCCATCGATCGACTGCAGGCCAAGATCAAGGACAATACCGTGGTGCCACCCTCGGTGCCCTCAGGCATCCGCTTCAAGGTGGCGTTCACCTTGCTGCCGGACGGCTCGGTGCTGGAAGGCAGCATCCGTGTGCTGCAGGGCAGCGGTTCGCCCACATACGACGAAGCGGTTCAGCGCGCCATCCTGGCTGCGCAGCCATTGCCCATGCCTGACGACGTCACCCTGCGCCGGCAGATGCGTGACGTCAGTCTCACCACCACCAACTTGCGTTGACCAATGAAACTATCTGCCTTCCTTGTGCTGTCCTTCTTCTGTCTTGCACTGCCGGCGCGTGCCGAACTGGCATTGGAATTCACGACCGAAGGTGTGCGCCAGATTCCTCTGGCAGTGCTGCCGTTGGCGCACGAGGAGGTGGTCACCCAGTCGCTCACACCGGTGGTGGCGGCCGACCTGCAGCGCTCCGGACTGTTCCGCACCGTGGATGCCGGTGGCCTCATTCCTGTGCCGGCCGAACCGGCGCAGGTGCACCTGGCGGACTGGCGCGCCCGCAAGGCCGAGCATGTGCTGGGCGGTTCGGTGGCGAAACTCGCCGATGGTCGACTGGACGTGCATTACTGGTTGCTTGATGCGGTCACCGAGAAGGTGCGCCTGACCCGCAGTGTGACGATCAATGCCAATCAGTTGCGGCTGACCGCACACCAGATTGCCGATGCGGTCTACGAAAACCTGACGGGTGAGAAAGGCGTGTTCTCCACCAAGATTGCCTATGTGGTGAAGGGCGGCGGCAAGTACATGCTGAAAGTGGCGGATGCCGACGCTTACAATGAACAGACCGTGTTGTCCTCCCGCGAGCCGATCATTTCGCCGCGCTGGTCGCCGGACGGCAGACGGATGGCCTACGTGAGTTTCGAGCTGAATCGTCCTTCGGTGGTGGTGCAGAACCTTGCCACGGGCGACCGCAAGACCGTGGCCAATTTTCGCGGCAACAACAGCGCGCCGTCGTGGTCGCCGGATGGCAGTCAGTTGGCGGTCACGCTGAGCCGGGATGGCATTGCGCAGATCTACGTGATCGAAGCCAGCGGCACCGGCATCCCGCGCCGGGTGATGAGCACCCGCGCAATCGACACCGAGGCCTGTTTCACACCGGACGGACGCTCCTTGCTGTTCACCTCGGACCGTGGTGGCAGCCCTCAGGTATACCGTGTGCCGGTGGAAGGCGGCAACGCCCAGCGGCTGACTTTCAGCGGCAGTTACAACGTATCGCCGCGCATCAGTCCGGACGGACACAAGATCACCTTCGTGCAGCAGAACGGCAGCACGTTTCGCGTCATGCTGCAGGACCTCGACTCCGGCCAGACGCAGACGCTGACCGACACCCAGCTTGACGAATCGCCCAGCTTCTCCCCCAATGGCCGCATGATTCTTTATGCTACCCGTGTGGGGGGGCGTGGTGTGCTGGCACTGGTGTCGGCCGATGGCCGCGTGCGCCAACGTTTTACCACCCAGGCAGGTGATGTGTATGAGCCGGCCTGGGGACCGTTGCCCTGACTGGGTGGAATGGCGTTGCAGCCGATTCCGACCAACCCTGTTGCGGCATGCCTGATGATCCCCCCGACCCACTGCAAGGAGTAGCCGAAATGAGAAACAACCTGATCCTGACCGCCCTCGCCACCGCTGTGCTGGCCGCCTGCAGCAGCACCCCGACCAAGACCGAGCCGGTCAAGGTGGAAGAAGTGAAGGTGCAAACCCCGGCGCCAGTGGCCAAGGTCACGCCGCCGCCAGTGCCAGCCCCGGTGGCGGCGCCGGTGGAGAAAATTGCACCGGCCAAGCCGCTGGACGAGGCCAAGGTCGAGAACGGTGGTTTCCCGCCCAAGGGTGTGGCTGGAGCGCTCGGACAGCGCACCATCTACTACGCGTTCGATACGTTCTCGGTATCTGATGAGTACAAGCCGGTGGCCGAGGCGCACGGTGGTTTTCTGGGCAAGCATGCCAAGGCCAAGGCAACCGTGCAGGGCAACTGCGATGAGCGTGGCAGCCGTGAATACAACCTGGCGCTGGGCATGCGTCGTGCAGAAGCGGCCAAAAGCCTGATGACCCTGTCGGGTGCTTCGGCCGAGCAGATCGAGGCGGTGAGCTTTGGCAAGGAAAAACCGGTCGACGCAGGGCATGATGACGCGGCCTGGGCCAAGAACCGTCGTGTCGACATCGTCTATCAGGGCGAATAAGCATGCGAACAGGCACCATGGCATACCGGCGGCAGTTTCCGCGCCTGCGCAGTCTGGGGCTGGCTGTGGCGCTCGCCGTGGCGGTTGCCGGCCCGGCGCAAGCGGGCCTGTTCAGCGACGAAGACGCACGCAAGGCCACTGCGGACTTGCGTGCCGAAGTGCTCCAGCGCAACACGGCGGACGACGCGCGTTTTGCGCACATCGAGAGCAGTATCGACACCCTGCAGCAGGCCAATCAGAAGCTGCAGGCCTCGATTGACCGGCTGGATCAGGCTATCCGCAATCTGGGGTTGGCAGCGCTGGCCAGTCAGGTGGATGGCATCGGTCAGGATCTGGCCCGTTTGCGCGGTCAGGTGGAAGTGCAGGGCAACGATGCCCAGCAGGCGCAAAAGCGCAGCAAGGAGTTTTATCTCGATCTTGATACCCGCCTGCACGTGCTTGAGCAGGCGGCAGCCAAGGCCGCCGAGGCGGGCAAAGCCGCCGACGCCACGCATCCGGCGGATGCCAGCGGCAGGTCGGGCGATGCGGATGGCGCGGCTTCCGGTCAGCCTGCGCTGGCCGGCGTGAATCCGCCCGTGGCGGTCGCACCCGGGCGTGCCACGCCCCCAAGTCCGCCTTCACTCGAGGAAAGCACGGCGTACGACAAGGCGTATCGTGCCTATACCGATGCCAGTTATGCCCCGGCCCTGAAAGGCTTCCAGGCGTTCGCAAAACGTTATCCGAACAGCATCTACGCGCCCAACGTAGCTTACTGGATTGGCATGACGCACTATCGGATGAAGGCATTGCCTGCTGCCGTCACGTCTTTGAAAGGGGTGGTGGCCAGTTTCCCGGAGTCGCCGAAAGCCGCCGATGCCCTGCTCAGCCTGGCTGCAGTGCAACTGGAGCAAAACGACACGGTGGGGGCGCATCAAAGTCTGGAAGACCTGATCAACCGCTATCCGGGTAGCGATGCGGCGGTCAAGGCCAAGGCCAAGCTGGGCAGGAAATAAGGCTCAGCGCGTGGGGCGCTCACCTGATGCGCTGCCGCGGTCTGCACGCTCCGCCTGATTGGCGTTAGCCGCGCCCCAGTTGCTGCGCGCGTCCTGTACCTCGACCCGCACGCGGTTACGGTGATGGGCGTGCTCGCGGAACTCGTGCACAGCCAAGGGCAGCGCTGCAATGGTCAGCGCCGCAATCAACAGGACACGGGTGTCGGGAGGGGTCATTCGGGACTGCTCAGGAACAATGGCACAAGGCGCAGCATCATCGACGCAGCGCCGCCAGGCTGCGAAAACTCAACATCATCAGTATTACAGTGTAGCAGTTCGTAGGGGCCGTCGCGCTGATTCGGCAGCGCGCCAGCCCAAGCAAAAAGGCCGCCCGAAGGCGGCCTTTTTGCTTGGGCATTGCCCGGTCGATCAGAAGGTGTAACGCACCGAGGCGCGTACCGTGCGTCCGTCGATGGAGCGCGCGCTGGTCACCGTGCTGCCAGCACCCACGCCTTCTGCTTCGGTGAAGCCGATGGTGTTGAACAGGTTGTTGGCGGTCAGCGCGAAGCGGGTGTGCTCATCGAACTGGTAGTAGACAAAGGCGTTGACCGAGACATAGGCCGGCATCTTGTAGAGATTGTCATCCTGCGTATAGCTGTCCCCGGTGCCATAGACCTGCGCGCCGAGGTCGAACGGACCAACCGAGTATCCTGGCGACACCTGGAAGATGTACTTCGCCTGGCGGCGCGGCGTGTGTCCGATCACAGTGGGGTCCAATGCGCCGGTGATCTGGGCATCGGTGAAGGTTGCGCCGCCGTTGATATGGAAGTCACCCATGCGATACCCCGCTTCCACTTCCACACCACGGGCGTCGTATGTGTTCTGCGTGGAGGTCTGCGTGGTGACTTCGTAATTGGACTCCGAGGTCTGCGCGATGAAGCCGGTCAGGAACACGCTGAAAGCGCCCTGGCGATACTTCACACCCAGTTCGTGCTGGTGCACCTCGCCCACGTTGATGGGTGCGCTGCCGTCGAGCGGGGTGCCATACAGCAGGCGGTCGGCAAAAAAGCTGTAACCGCGGCTGGTGCGTGCAAACAGGGCAAGATCCTTGTCGAGCTGGTAGTTGCCGCCGACCGAGTAGGAGGTGCGCGACAGCGAATAGTCGATCTTGCCGGCATCCTTGTTGAAGTTCAGGCCATTGCCCAGGCCGTCGGTGATGTGCTGGTAACCCTGCGCATGCTGACGGTCACGACGCACGCTGCCATCCACGGTCAGGGCGCCCTGCTCTGCCGTCAGGTTGAGGTACGGCGAGGTGTTGGTGTAGCGGGTGTTCCAGTCACGCACGCAGCAGCCGCCAAAGGTGGTGGCACCCGTGCCGGTCTGCACGGCGGTCGGGTTGCGGTTGGCCAGCGACAACTGGTAGGTGTTCCAGTCCCAGGTTTCGGCAATGTTCTGGTTGCCCATGAACAGGCCGCCGGTGACGTTGGCCTTGACGTCGGCCACTTCCAGCTTCTTGCTCAGGCGGAGGTCGTTGAAGGTGGAGCCCAGATCGTTGAGCGAGGTATTGAACAGCACGCCCGGGTAGCTCTGCGCGGCCACTTGCGCGGCTGACGGCGGCGGCACGAACATGCCGATGAAGCGTCCCGAGGCATCGGTTTCGCGCAGCTTGTCGTCGATGATGAAGCCATTGCCCAGGTCGAAGTGGGCCTCGCCACCAAGGGAGTTGGCTTCGGTGTGCAGGCCACTGCGTGTGGAAGTGGTGACCGCATGACCATTGCTGTCGATGGTGGTGTCGTTGGCCAGGTTTGGCCCGAGTTGCGACACCGTGCGCGGATCCAGTCCCGGCAATGCCACCAGGCTGCCGCCACTGATGCCCACCGGCGAGGGCAGATAGGTGGGGGTATGGTCGTTGAGCAACTTCACGTTGAGGCGCACATAGCCGCTGGAGAACTCTTCGGTCAGGTTGCCCTTGATCTGGCCACCTGACTCGGCCTGGTACCCCGGATTGCGGATACCGTCGCCGTCACGGAAGAACCCGCCGAAATGGAATCGGGTGGAGTCACCGATGCGGGAACCGTAGTCGAAGTCATACCGGTTTTCGCGGAAGTTCACGCCAGTGGTAAAGCCGACGGCGCCCCCTTTTTCTTCGCCAGTCTTGCTGACGAAGTTGATGATGCCGCCGGGTGCGTCGCTGGCCAGGGTACTGGCCGAGCCGCCGCGCACCACTTCCACGTGGTCCACGTTGCCGTCCACACGCAGGAATTCGTCAGCGGTACCGAAGTTCATGTCGCCAAACAGCATGACCGGCAGTCCGTCTTCCTGGAACTGCACGTAACGGCCGCCA
This sequence comes from uncultured Ferrovum sp., assembly GCA_903893215.1. GTDB lineage: Bacteria > Pseudomonadota > Gammaproteobacteria > Burkholderiales > Ferrovaceae > CAIVHB01. The sequence continues at coordinate 31,457 of CAITLJ010000059.1, forward strand.
CCCGCCGAGATCGGCACGCCGCGCACGGTGACGTTGGCGTTGCCTTCACCGCCGGACGATTCGGCGCGGATGCCAGGGATCGAGCGCAGCAGTTCGGCCGCATTGGTGGCGCCCGACCGGGCGATCTGCTCGTCGTCGATCACGCTCAGCGATACCGAACTTTTCATCACGGTGGTCCGCTCGGACGTGCCGGTCACCACGATGGCGTCGAGGTTGGGGCCGGTGACCTTGGCGTCGCCGCCTTTGGTCTGGGTGGCGTCATCGGCCATGGCCGGGACGGCGGCCAGCAAGGCAAGAGCGATCGCCAAGCTGAGCGTGTTGCGGGTTGGGGTCAGTGCCTGCATCGATTTCTCCTCGCGTCATCTTGTTTTTGCGGGTTTCCCTTCTGGTTGGGGAAAACCGTCGTGGGTGCCGGGCAGTCAGTCGCCTGCACAGCGCTGAGCGTAAAATAATTCAACTTGTAAACGTTTGCAACCCTGCGTTGCAGCAATTCGCGGGGGATAAATTCATCTAAATCTTTGTTGGTGTAAAAACCGTCGGATGCGCTGGTCCTGGCGCGCAGTCTTGCCGGATAGGGGATGCCGTGCGCGCACTTGTTGACGTTTGCAGGCCGCTCAGGGATCGTCGTGATCTTGGTGCGGTGTTGACCGGGCTTGGCGGGTCGGGATAAGATTGAGGGCTGTAGTGTTTTCGCTCTAGGGCAAATGCAGCCGGTTGGGTCGGTAGCTCAGTTGGTAGAGCAGCGGACTTTTAATCCGTTGGTCGCGGGTTCGAGTCCCGCCCGACCCACCAAAGTACGGCACGATGTTACAATGCAGGTCTTGTTCGGTCGCCTCCCCGGCGACCTTGTTGTTCCGGGGGGTCGTTAGCTCAGCTGGTAGAGCAGCGGACTCTTAATCCGTAGGTCGACAGTTCGAATCTGTCACGACCCACCACCCCGAATTTTCACCACACGGTTTCCCACGCAACTCCGGCCCGATCTGCGCGGCAGACATGCCCTTGACGGCACGCTCAGGGCATGGAGTCTTCTGGCAGCCGCAGTCTTGGTCAGTCCCGGGCCGGAGGCGGTGCTTTACATCTGCCGGAAGCGCTCTGCATGGCTGCGGCTGACCTCCAGCACCTCGCCGTGATCCCGCAGGTGGATCAGCAAGCGGCTGTCCTGCCGCTCCAGATGGGCAATTGCCCGCGCATTGACAATGGTGCTGCGATGCACTTGCCAGAACTGCTGTTCGTCAAGCCGGGACAACAGTTCCCGGAGCGGGGTGCGGATCAGCCATTCGCCCCCAGTCGTCCGGATGCGGGTGTATTTTTCGTCTGACCGAAAAAACAGCACGTCATCCACGGCAATCAGCTTGAGCAGGTTGCCTTGCGAGGCCTGCAGCCAGCGCAGGTGGGCAGGGCCGTCATGCTGCCGTTGCAGCAGCCCTTCGATCTGGCGCAGCCGGTCAGAGAGGTCGGCAGGCGCGTTGTCTTTCAGCCGCTCCTGCAGCCGCTGCACGGTGCGTGCCAGCCGCATGGTCTCGGCCGGTTTGAGCACATAATCCAGTGCGCCATGTTCGAAAGCTTCCACCGCGTACTGGTCATAGGCGGTGACAAAGACGATGTGGCAGCGCAGATCGGGCAACTGGCTGATCTGTGCGGCGGCTTCGATGCCGGACAACACCGGCATGCGGATATCAAGGAAGACCAGCTCGGGTTGCAGTGCCGCCACCATTTCGACCGCCTCACGACCGTCGCGCGCCTCCCCCGTGATCTGCAGTTCTGGCCAGGCCTCGGCCAGACGCTGGCGCAACTGTGCGCGCAACAGGCGTTCATCATCCGCCAACACCGCGCGCACCGCACTCATACGCCCGCAGTTCCCGGAAGACCTGCATCTGCACCGACGTCACCGCTGGCCGCACTGGCAGGCTGTGACGCATCGCGCCTCGGGCTGGTGACGCGGTAAGGCAGTCGGATGCTTGCAATCGCGCCAACCGGCTCATTCGCTTGCAGTGTGCAATCCGCCGCATCGGGATACAGCAGCGCGAGGCGTTCACGCGCATTGCGCAGACCCACGCCCCCCGTCTCGCCGGGCGCGCGGCTGGCGCCCGTGGCAGCGCTCGGTCCTACCCCGGTGTCGCGGACCTGCACCCGCAGGGCACCGTCCTCCACTGTGGCACGGATACAGATCTCGCCCCCTTCCGCCTTGGGCTCAAGGCCATGGCGAATGGCATTTTCCACCAGTGACTGCAGCAACATCGGTGGGAACTCGGCCGAGCGCAATCCCTCAGGCACATCGATCACCACCTTCAGGCGATCTTCCATACGCACTTGCAGGATTTCCAGATAGGCGCGCACCAGTTCGATCTCGCGTCCCAGATGCGAACCGTGGTCGCGCATTTGCGGCAAGGCGGCCCGCAGGTAACGGATCAGGTTTTTCTGCATGGTCGAGGCGCGTGCCGGATCGGTTTCGATCAGGAAGTCCACCGAGGCCAGGGTGTTGAACAGAAAGTGCGGTTCCACCTGGGCCTGCAGGGTCTGCAGTTGTGCTTGCGCCAGCTGGTAGCGCAGCGCGGTGCGCTCGGCCTGCGCCTCGGCAGCCCGGGCGTTGGCAGCGGCGGCGGCGGCGTTGGCCTCGGCCGCCGCAGCACTGGCTTCGGCCTCCATGGCGCGTGCCTCCGAGCGGGCGGCCTGCCGCATCACCACTTTGGCGGCAATCAGGAACACGATGGTGAGCAGTACCAACGCTTCGATCGCGTCGCTGAGTGCCCCACCAAGCGTGCGGCGGGTGTGCACTTCGTCACTGTCCTCCGCGTCATCCTCGACCAGCCCCGCATTCAATCCTGGCGTCGAAGGCGTGCTTGCAGGGGGGGGCGTGACGGACGGCGCGGAAGGCGTCGTTGCGGCGTCGGGGGCCGATCCGGCAGGGCGATGGATCACGTTGATGCCATCCCAGCCGATGTGCACGTCGGGATCATCGCTTGCGCCCCGTGCGTCTGCAGTCGGCGCATGCTTTGCCGTGTGGCGATGGATCACGGTGCGTTCGTCATGCCAATGCAGCAGATTGTCGGTGACGATGCTCTGGGCGATCAGTGCCAGCAGGCTGAGCACCGCCAGACGTCCCCAGGACTGGGCGGCGGCCCAAGCCGCCAGTTTTTGTGCGGTGTCCATGACCATGGCGCGGGCTGAGCGCCAGAGGGGCAACAGGGTGGTAAGGATCGGGTTCATGCCTTGACGATACCTTGTGCCTGGGCGTTCTGCATCCCGGCGACGGCTTGCCGGCCGGCATTGGCGTCTTCGTATTGGGCCAGGTGCAGATTGGCCAGCACCACGGCCATGGTGATCAGCAGGCTGGCCAGCGCCACGGTGGCGCGCTGGATCGGGGAGGTTTTCGGGTAATCAGGCTTCATTTTCGCTGCTCCTTGGCAAGGGCCAGCCGCGCTGGCATGGGATCACCTTGCTTGCCGGGTGATCCGGCGCCAAGCGCAATGCGACGAGTGGCAGGAATGCGGGGATGAACGGTACCGTACGCGCGATAAGACGCCGTCAACAATTATTTTCAGAACCCCTGTTTCGCAATGCGTAAACGGTTCTAAGATAGGACTTCGGTCTAACTCAACCTGTGCAGGGAGTCTTGCAATGAAGTCGCGTCGGATCAGGGCTGGCCTGATCTTGTGGTGTGTTCTGGGTGGCAGCGATCTGGCCGGTGCGGCGGATCATGCGTTGGTGAAAGCGTCCGACCGGGTGATGGTGGACGTCAACGATTCCACCGGTGCGACTGCCCGGCGAGACCTGTCGGCGCCTGCCGGCACCATTGCAGCGCGCGCCAGGTCGCGCGCCCCGTCCAGCAGCAGCCATGGTGCAGGCGGCTTTCTCGGCATCGATCACTACCTGAACGATCGCCTGCCTTCCATCCAGTCGGCCAGCGACCATCCCTGAGTGGATGACTGCAGGCATCGGGCGGCGTCCAGCGCGGATGCTGTCCCGCGCCGACCCGGCCCGATTTGACGTGCTTCAGGCGCGGCGATGCATCTTGCCGGCCACCACAGCCACATAGACCTCGCGCAGGAAGTACACCAGGCTGGCCACCATGCTGGCCATCGACACGATGAACAGGGCGGCGATCCAGCGCCCGAGGTCGATCTGGGTGAGCGCGCCGATGAAGCCGGTCGTCACCACCAGGCACACCATCAAAGCCGCAAACACGGCGAAAAAAATCGAGAAGTACATCACCCGTGCGCGCGTATCCAGACTGGCAATTTCTTCGTCGTCTTCCGCGATACGTCGGTTCAAGCTTGCGTCAGGTTCAGATGCGCCGGGCACGCCCCCTTGTAGGCGGGCAGACGAGGTGCCACCATTTGCCGCAGTGCGTTCTTCTTCTCTTTGTAGCAGGAAGCGCCGCCGATCGACCACTCGGGCCAGCCGGCTGCTCAGCACGTTCATCAGGCCCGCAATACCGGTGAGCAGGAACACGGGTGCCACCGCCAGCTGGATGGCGTGAGTGATGGTGAGCAGGCTGTTTTCCATGGTTTTGCAGACCAGCCGTGCTGGCCATCCGGAGCGGTCATTGGTGCTGGATTCTGGCTGCAATGCCGGCGTTGAGCAAACCCGGGACGGATGCCGGACTAACCACAAGAATGAAACTGGAGGCAGGATGCGTACTTCATTGCAATTCACCCTCGACGGCAAGCTTGCCAAGCTTGAGGTGGATGACCCGGACATGCCGCTGCTGTATGCCTTGCGCGACGACCTCAACCTGCGCGGCCCGCGCTTTGGCTGCGGTCTGGGCCAATGTGGCGCCTGCACCGTCCATCTGGAAGGCGCGGCCGTACGTTCCTGTCTGGTGCCGGTATCGGCAGTGGCCGGGAAGACCGTACTGACGCTGGAAGGGCTTGCCAACGGCCATACCCTGCATCCGCTGCAGACTGCATTTATTGAGGAGCAGGCCGCGCAGTGCGGCTATTGCACCAACGGCATGATCATGCAGGCCGCCGACCTGCTGGCGCGCAATCCGCATCCGGATGAGACGGAAGTCCGCCAGGCGCTGGCCGGCAACCTGTGTCGCTGCGGCAGCCATGCGCGGGTGCTGCGGGCGGTGCAGCGTGCGGCAGGCAGTCTGCCCGCCGCATCCAACAGCAAACCGGCTTGAGAGGAGCGCAGACCATGACGACACGACGCGCTTTCCTTCAGGCCACCGGCGGTTGGGTGGTAGCTTTTACGTGGCCGGTGCAGGGGCAGGCGGCTGACACCGCTGGTGCCCTGCCTGTGGCGCCGCTGCCAGGCGGCAAGGCGGCATCCGGCACGGCCGTCAGGACGGCCAGTTTTCCGGACCGTCCGGTCGATCGGGTGGAGGGTTTTCTGCACCTTACGCCGGAAGGTCGGCTGGAAGTCTTCTCCGGCAAGGTTGACCTGGGTACCGGGGTGCGCACGGCGCTTTCCCAGATGGTGGCCGAGGAGCTCGACATGCCGCTCGAAAGTCTGGACCTGATCCAGGGCGATACGTCGCTCACGCCAGACCAGGGCCCCACCTATGGCAGCCTGTCGGTGCAGAATGGTGGTACCCAGTTGCGTCAGGCGGCTGCCACCCTGCGCGCCGCGCTGGCTGCGGCCGCTGCGCAAAAATGGAATGTCGAGGTGGGTGCGATCACCTTCAGCGCAGGTCGCGTGCGCTCAGGCAATCACAGCGCGCGTTATCAGGAACTGGTGTCGCAAGGCCCGCTGGAACTGGCGCTCGATGCCAAGGCCACGCTCAAGGACCCGGCGCACTTCGAGGTGGTCGGTCGCTCGGTGCCCCGTCCCGAAATTGCCGAAATCGTGACCGGTACCCACCAGTACATGCAGGACGTGCGTCGTCGCGACATGGTGCATGCGCGGGTGGTGCGTCCGGCGGGGGTGGGTGCCCAGTTACGCGGTGTGGACGACAGCGCCTGCAAGGCTATTCCTGGCTATTTGCGCACGGTGCGCGAGGGCAATTTTGTGGCGGTGGTCGCAGAAAAGGAATGGAGCGCCATCCGCGCCGCGCGTGCACTCAAGGTGGACTGGGCCCCCTGGGCCGGGTTGCCGGATCAGGCCAAGCTGTGGGAGGTGGTGCGCAACGGGCCGGTCAGTTCGCACGATGCCTTCCAGAAGGATGGGGATGCGGTGGGCGAACTGGCCAAGCCGGGTCAGCCACGTGTGCGCCATTCCTATGACTTTGCGCTGCACACCCATGGCTCGATTGGTCCGTCGTGCGCCGTAGCCGAATGGCGCGATGGCGCGGTCACGGTGTGGAGCGCTTCACAGATGACCCATGTGCTGCGCAAGCAGCTGGCCACCATGCTGGCTGTGCCCCCCGAGCAGGTGCGCTGCATCTACGTGCCCGGCGCCGGCTGCTATGGCCGTAACGGCCACGAGGATGCGGCCGCCGATGCCGCGCTGGTGGCACGCGCAGTGGGGCGTCCGGTGCGCGTGCAATGGATGCGTGCCGACGAACACGGCTGGGATCCGAAAGGCCCCCCCACCCTGATTGACGTGGAGGCCAGCCTGGGTCCGGACGGCATGATCAGCGCCTGGCATTCACTCGGTTTCATGCCGCATCGGCCCAAGACGCTCACCGTGGCGCTGGTGGCGGCAGAACATGCCGGGCTGACCCATGACGATTCTTCGCCGGGCAACATCCATCAGTCACTGGCCATCCAGTACAACGTGCCGCACCGCCTGTCCGAAGTGAACTGGCTGGCAGAAACCCCGCTGCGTCCGTCCTGGATCCGCACGCCGGGGCGCATGCAGAACACCTACGCCAATGAATCCACCATGGATGCCCTGGCAGTGCTGGCGGGCAGCGATCCGATTGCCTTCCGTCGCAAGCACCTCACCGATCCTCGCGCCGATGACCTGCTGGAGCAGCTGGCCAGGTTCGCCAACTGGACGCCGGGCGTGTCGGGTAGCCGTCGTCAACCGGGTCCGCTGGTGCGCGGTCGCGGAATGTCCTATGTGAAATATGAGTTGGTACGCACGTATATCGGGCTGGTGGTGGACGTCAGTGTCGACCTCACCAACGGACAGGTGCGCGTGGAGCACTGCCATGTGGCGCACGATTGCGGTCAGATCATCAATCCGGACGGCCTGCGCAACCAGATCGAAGGCAACATGATCCAGACGGTGAGCCGCACGCTGATCGAGGAACTCAAGTTCGATCGCTCGCGCGTGACCAGTGTGGATTGGGCCAGCTACCCCATCCTGCGTTACCCGGACGTGCCACAGGTCTCGATCCACCTGATCAACCGGCCCAACGAAAAGCCTTGGGGGGCGGGCGAACCCTCTGCGGCCGTGGTGCCGTCAGCCATTGCCAACGCCATTTTTGATGCTACCGGCGTGCGCATGACTTCGGTACCGTTCACCCCGGAGAAAATCCTGGCAGCGCTCGCCGCCGGGCAGGCAGGCAAGCCGGTGACCTGATCCTGCATGGCCAAGGTGCCCCGGGTGCCCTGGATGCGCCGGATGCCCTCGGGGACCTGGCCGCAAGACGTATCTTCCTCGCGGACGGGGCCCCCGGTGCGCCGAATTTGTTGCGTTGCAAGGGAACGCAAGACCAGCCACACTGGTCTTGCACATCTCTGCTTGTATTGCACAAACCGCTGCCATGTCATTGAAACTGCCCCTGAGGAAATTTGCCTTGCTGACCGCCCTGTGCAGCAGCGTGCTCTCGGCCTGTTCCGGCGTGAACGTGCTGAATGCCGTGGTGCCCTCGGGCGGCTATCTGTTGCGGTCGGGGGTTCCCTACGGCGGTGATGCGGACCAGCATCTGGACATCTACATCCCCAAGGCACCCTGGGCCGGACCGGGCGCCCGGCCTACCGTGATGTTTGTGCATGGCGGCAGTTGGCAGAGCGGCGACAAAGGCATGTACAAGTTTGTCGCCGAGGCGATCACCAGCCGCGGGTGGGTGGCAGTGATTCCCGACTATCGCAAGTATCCCAAGGTGCGCTGGCCGGCCTTCATGGATGACTGCGCCGATGCGTTCAACTGGACCGGTGCGCATGCCAGCGAATGGGGGGGGGATGCCCGGCACGTGCTGGCAATGGGGCACTCGGCGGGGGCGCACATGGCCACGCTGCTGGCGCTCGACCCGCGCTACCTGGCGCGCAGCCCGCATCCGGTCACGCCGGCCGCCGTGATCGGCTTGTCCGGACCCTACGACTTCCTGCCAATCACCGGTCCGGATATCAAGGAAATCTTTGCGCCGGCTGCAGACGACCTGGATCAGACCCAGCCAATCCATTTTGCACACGCCGGTGCGCCACCCATGTTGCTGCTGCATGGCGAGAACGACGACACGGTCTGGCCCAAGAACACCCGCAATCTGGCGGCGCGCCTGCGCGCCGCTGGTGCGCAGGTGCAGGAACACATCTATCCTGGCATGGACCACATCCGCATGGTGGTGGCGGTGGCGCGTCCGTTCCGCTTCCGCTACACAGTGCTCGATGACATCGAGCAGTTTGTCGATGCGCAGGTCGTGCATCGCGCCGAGCGGACGGGGGCCGGTGCCGCCAGTGCAGCGGCGGATGCCCCAGCGCTTCAGGGCGCCCGGTAAAACCCGACCATCAACGGCATGGCGCGGTCAGGCGGCGCCGGGCTGCACGGGCTGGTCAGACCTTCATTGGCAGGATCACCATGAACAGCCCCTGCAGGTGCAGGATGCGCTGCATGGCCAGCGCGGTCTGGTTGTGCAGGATGCGGGTCATCCAGTTGTCGTTCACGAAGATCAGCTTGCTGGCGAAGAAGATGCAGTTGGGGAACTCGTCACGCGCCTGCAGGGCCAGCTTGGTCAGTTCATAGGTGCGGTCGATGCCATAGGCTTCGATGGCCTTTGCTGCGATGCCATGGCGGTGGCAGAAATTCACGTAGTAGGCACACGCTTCCTGCACCTCTACCCGCAGTTCATCCAGCGTACCCTCGCCACCGTAGGAGCGCGTGTCCACCGCCCCCACACTGAGGAACACAAAGTTGCGGAAGTGATTGGGGAACAGGCGCTGCACCCACAGGATGGTGTGCATGCCGGCGCCGCGGCTGCGGCTGATCATGAAGACGGCGGTGGGTGCGTCCGGATCGAGTGCCGGCGGCGTGTCGACCGGGCCTTCCGGGCTGCCAGCCAGTTCCTGGTCGATCTGGCGCATCAGCCGGTTGGTGGTGCGGTAATGCTGGCGGATCAGCAGGCACAGGCCGACCACGCTGCTGGTGATCAGCGCCGTCACCCAGCCCCCCTCGTAAAACTTCTCGACCAGCGTCACGATCAGGATCGAGAAGGTGACGATGAAGCCCACCAGCGACAGGCTCAGTCGCGACAGCCAGTGCGGCTGCTCGCTGCGATGGCGCCACCAATAAGTGCACAGGCCCAGCAGCGACATGGTGAAGGTCAGGAACACGTTGATGCTGTACAGCACGGCCAGCAGATCGACGTTGCCGTGGCTCCACAGCAGGATGGCGATGGCGGTGAGGCCCATCAGCACGATGCCGTGCTTGGTGACCAACCGGTTGGAGAGCAGGCCGAACTGGTTGGGCACCCATTTGTCAACCGCCATGTTGGCCAGCACAGCCGGCCCCCCGAGCAGTCCGGTGTTGGCCGCCACATACAGTAGCAGGCCCTCCAGCACCAGGGTGACGGTGAGCGCCACCGAGCTCACGCCAGCTGGCAGGTGCAGCGAGCCGATCACCGAGCGGAACACCACGGCGTTCAGGGTTTCGCCGTTACTGGAGGGCACAGCGTTCCAGAGCAGATAGAGCAGGATGATGCCGGCCGCCGTGAAGGCCAGCGACACGGCCATGTAGGCCATGGTCCAGCGTCCGGTGTGCACGCGCGGCTCGACAAGCACGTTTACGTTGTTGGAGACGGCTTCAATCCCTGTGTAGGTACCACCGCCAAGCGAATAGGCCTTCAGGAACAGCGAGGCTGTGAACACCCAGCCCATCTGGTGGGTGAGGGTGCCGGTTTCACGCACGGTGTCGGACACCACCATGCCAAGGTCGCCGGCGCGAACGCCCACGCCATACACGATCAGAAAGACGTGGGTGACCACGAAGCCCAGAAAGATTGGTGTGAGAATCTTGATCGATTCCTGCACCCCGCGCAGGTTGAGGAACACCAGCAGGGCCGTGAGCAGCAATTCGGTAGTCAGCTTGCCGGACTGCCACGCCGCCGGACCGGAACTGAACACCGCATCCACGCCGCTGGCCACCGAGATGGCAATGGTCAGCACATAGTCCACGATCAGCGCCGCACCGCTGACCAGACCTGCATAAGGGCCCAGCAGCGCGGTGGCCACCTTGTAACCGCCACCGCCGTTCGGAAACAGTTCGATCACCTGGTTGTAGGCCAGCGAGATCAGGATCACCGTGAATGCAGTGGCCAGTGCCAGATACAGGCTGAGGTGCGTGTGGGTTCCCAGTGCCTTGAAGGCTTCTTCAGGACCGTAGGCGGAAGACGACAAGCCGTCGGCCCCCAGGCCCACCCAGGCAAAGAAGGCCACCAGCGTGATGTGCTGGCGGGTTTCCGGCGCCAGCGGGTCGCGCGGCGGACCAAACAGCAGGCGCTGACAGCGTTGGAGCAGACTTGGCGGGGGCGTTGAAACCATGATTACCTGCGTTGGGGTTTGTGCGCTGCGGAATACTACACCTAACGCCGCAACAGGGTGGTGAGGTCGGTGCTGCCGGGCGTGTCAAAGCTGACTGCCAGGTTCATGCTGGTGACCTGCGCCTGCCCGCGCACCCGGTAGCGCAGGCTGCCGCCGGGACTGCCCAGCATTTCGCGCGCCGTTCGCATCAGCACGTCGCTATGCGCGTGCACCGCCACTTCCATCAGCGTGCTTCCCTGGGCAGGCAGGGTGACCGGCGCCAGGCTGTGCCCCTCGGCAAAGGCGCGATCGTTCAGGTCCACGGTCAGTTCCAGCGCATTCACGGGCAGCGAGATCCGGTTCGGGTTGGTGAGGCGCAGGATTACCACCAGATCGGGGTCGGTCAGGCGCAGATGTTCGATGCGCAGCCCGGCCACTTCCACTTTTGGTTTTTCCGGAATGGGCGACAGCGTGCTGCAGGCACCGAGCAGCAGTGCGCACAACGCAAAGGAGCGGGGGAGGGAGTTAATCATCAGTCTCAAGAAGATGCACAAAATATCTGCGGTAAATACCTTTTCTCGTCGGGATGGGTGTTTCTATACTTGTTCACAAGTCCCGCTTCCGGGGCCTGCGTGATGATAACGATCGTGCGCTTCGATGGCACCCGGTGCCAACAGTTTTACGAGTGCCAGCGGTTTTAACGGGGATCCCTGCATGCATTACACCCTGGACGTGGCCAGCCTGACCGATGCTGGCAAGGTGCGCGCCCACAACGAAGACAGTATCAGCCACCGCGTCGAGTCCGGGGTGCTGGTGCTGGCCGATGGCATGGGGGGGTATCAGGCGGGCGAGGTGGCCAGTGCGCTGGCCACCGAACTGGTTGCCGAGGGGCTGCATGCGCGTTGCGCCAAGGCCGGCCAGCACAAGCCAGTGTCCACGGCCGTGCTTAGCCGCTGGATCGATGAACAGGTGCATGCAGCCAATTCCGCCATTCTGGGGCGTGCACAGACCGACGCGTCCTGCACCGGCATGGGCGCCACCCTTGCGCTGACCGTATTTCATGGTCGCACTGTGGTGGTGGGGCATGTCGGGGATTCCCGCGTCTATCGCCTGCGCCGCGGCGAGCTGGCAGCGCTGACCCGCGATCATTCGCTTCTGGAAGAGCAGGTGCGCAACGGTTTCCTCACCCGTGAGCAGGCGCGCCATTCGCACAATCGCAATGTGGTCACCCGCGCGCTCGGGGTGGAGCAGCACGTGGACACCGAAATCCAGATTTACGATGTACGCCCGGGCGACCTGTTCCTGTTGTGTTCTGATGGCCTCACCGACATGCTCGATGATGAGGCCATCCAGGGCACCCTGGTCACCCTGCAGGACAACCTGTCGCTGGCCGCCCGCCAGTTGGTGCAAGCCGCCAATGACTGCGGTGGCCGCGACAATATCGCCGTGATCCTCGCGCGCGTGCGCGGTCAGGAGAGCTGGTGGACCCGATTTACCCGATTGCTCGGCAAGGCTGCCTGATCATGGCCAAACTCCTGATAACCCTGGACGGTGCGCAGGTTGGCGAGATTGACGTCAACAAGGAGCGCATCAGCATTGGCCGCCGTGCCGACAACGATATCCAGCTTGACCATATTGCCGTGAGCGGTCAGCACGCGGTGGTGGTCAGCATCCTGAATGACTCCTTTCTGGAGGATCTGGGCAGCACCAACGGTACCCTGGTGAACGGGGCGGCGGTGCGCAAGCATTTCCTGCGCAATGGTGACCTGGTCGAGATCGGCCGTCATCGTCTGCGTTACATCGGGGACCAGGTGGCGCCGCGCGAGGCCTCCGATTTTGAGAAGACCATGGTACTGAACCGGCCGCTGGCAACTGCCGCGGTCGCTCCTGTGGCGGGCGTGATGTCGGCCACCTTTGCCAATCCGGCCCCCGCCGACAGCGGGCGTGATGTGGGCGGCGCGATTGCCGCGCTGATGGAGTCACAGTTGTCGCTGCAGAGCCACTTTGCAATATCCAGCGGCCCGGTGCTGGCCGGCGGGGGCGCCACAGCGCTCGCGGCCAGCACCAGCAATGCAGCGTCGACCGCGGTGGGTTTGTTGCCGACAGCCATTCCGGCAGCAGCGCCTTCGATCCTTCCTGCGCCGGCAACTGTTGCCGTGGCGGCCGGTCCTGCCATTGCTGCTGTCCCGGCCTTGCCCGCCGATCCCCAGCATGCCAGTCTGCAGGTGCTCAACGGCACGGCAGCGGGGCGCTTGCTGGCGCTGGGCAAGCCGCTCACCACGATTGGCCGCCCCGGCATCCAGGTGGCTGTGGTGTCACGTCGTGGCGGGGGACATTTCCTCGCCCAGGTGGAAGGCACCACACCGGTGGTGCTGAATGGTGCTGCGGTTCCGGCGCATGCCGTGGCACTCAACGCGCACGACGTGATCGAGATTGCGGGGGTCAAGCTCGAGTTTTTCTTCGAGCGGGCCGAGGTCTGACCTCAAGCGGTGCCCCCCGCCGCCGTTAATTATCAATGCAGTACTTGCGAGCCTGTGACTTACGCGCGACACTTGAGCGGTTCTGCATGACTCTTGACGGGTTGGCTCGAGGTCAGGAGGGCACCGGCAACGTGCTGGCACAACAGGCATATCAGGTTTTTTCCTGCACTCAGACAGGGAAGCGGGAGCATTGGTGGCATGGTCGATTTTATCGGTAAGGCGAAGTCATTCATTCCTGGCGTCAGCGAACTTTCGCTGATGCCCAATTTTGGTGGCGCGGTGCAGGAGGCCGAACCGCCGTCCCCGGCCGGACCGGATTCTGCTGAAATGGCAGCGGCGGAGGCGGCACTCAAGTCGCGGCCGTCCACCAACGCGGCAACACAAGCAGCGCTCACCCGCGTGGGCCGCTCGCATCGCATCCGCGAAATCGGTGAGCGTATCCTTGCGGCGGTCAGCCCCGAAGATGCAATCGCCGACGCCGGTCAGGAAATCTGTGATCTGGTAGGGGCTGAGCGCATCACGGTCTATGTGGTCACGGAAGATCGCACGTCGATTGTGGCGCGCATCAAGACCGGCCTTACCTCGTTCCGCGACCTCAAGCTGCCGATCACCGAGACCAGCATCGCCGGCTACTCGGCCTACCATCGCATTACGATGAACTTCCGTGATGTGTACGACGACGCCGAACTCAAGCTGATCAATCCGCGCCTGACCTTCCTGCGCGAGGTGGATCGTCGCACCGGTTACCGCACCTGCCAGATGCTGGTGCTGCCGGTGCTCCAGCAGGGCGAGGAAAGCAGCGGCCAGTTGCTCGGGGTGATCCAGTTGATCAATGCCCGCACCAGCGATCATTTTTCTGACGAGATCGTCGACGCCATGGGCGAACTGGCCAAGCACCTTTCCAGTGCGCTGCGCCCGCGCGCCGGTGGTCCGATCACCGGCCGCTACGATCATCTGGTCACTGACGGCGCGCTCACTTCGGGCGAGCTGGAACTGGCCACCCGCACGGCACGGCGCAAGTCGCGTGACCTGGAAGAAATCCTGGTGGAAGACTTCCAGTTGCGGCCGGCGCAGATCGGTGCAGCGCTGGCGCGTTACTACAATCTGGACTATGAAGGGTTTCGCGCCGATCGGGTGCGACCGCCTGAACTGCTGCGCAACCTGAAGCGCGAATTTCTGGAAAGCTCGGGTTGGCTGCCGCTGGACGACCTGCCCAATGGCAGCGTGGCGGTGGTGGCCTGGGACCCCGAAAAGGTGCGCTCCAACCACAGTGCGCGCAACGTATTCCAGCGCCGTGAGGTGATCTACCGGGTCACCACCCAGCGCGAATTCGTGCAGATGCTCGACCTGTTTTTTGGATCGAGTGCGCCGGGCGAGGCCTCTGCCATTGGCGAACTGCTGCAAAACCTGTCGGACGAAAATGCCGACGAGGCGGCGGTGGTCAATCCCGACGAGCTCAGCGCAGCCTCGGAGAACGAGGTGGTCAAGCTGGTCAACAAGATCATCGTGGACGCCCATCGCATGGGGGCTTCCGATATCCACATCGAGCCCTACCCCGGCAAGGCACGTACCCAGGTGCGCTTCCGGCGCGACGGCACGCTGCAGAATTACATTGAGATTCCCTCGTCGTACCGCAATCCGGTGATCACCCGCCTGAAGATCATGTGCGACCTCGATATTTCCGAGAAGCGCAAGCCTCAGGACGGCAAGATCAAGTTCCGCCGTTATGGTCCGCTGGACATCGAATTGCGGGTGGCGACCATTCCGTCGGCCGGCGGTCTGGAAGACGTGGTGATGCGTATCCTGAGCTCTGGCACCCCTGTGCCGCTGTCCAGGATGCAGTTTTCCGACCGCAACCTGGAACTGCTGAAAGGCATCATCGCCAAGCCCTACGGCCTGTTCCTGGTGTGTGGTCCGACCGGGTCCGGCAAGACCACCACCCTGCATGCCTGCCTGGCCGAGATCAACACGCCCGAGACCAAGATCTGGACGGCCGAAGATCCCGTTGAAATTACCCAGAAAGGCCTGCGCCAGGTGCAGATGAACCCCAAGGCCGGGCTAAACTTTGCCGCGGCCATGCGGGCCTTCCTGCGCGCAGACCCCGATGTGATCATGGTGGGCGAAATGCGCGACGAGGAAACCGCGTCCACGGGCGTGGAAGCCTCCTTGACCGGTCACCTGGTGCTCTCCACCCTGCACACCAACAGCGCGCCTGAAAGTGTGGTGCGTCTGCTCGACATTGGCATGGATCCGTTCAACTTTGCCGATGCTGTACTGGGCATCCTGGCGCAGCGGCTGGCCAAGCGCCTGTGCCCGGATTGCCGCCAGTCGTATCAGGCCGACGACGAGGAGCTGCAGCGATTGGCCAACGAGTACGCCAAAGAATTGCTGATGTCTCCGGTTTGGCAGGCCAGCCCCGAGCAGGCCATGGCCGACCTGTTGCTGGACTGGAAGCAGCGTTTTGGCGGCAACAACGGAAGTATCACCCTGTATCGCGCCAAGGGATGTGACCAATGCGGCGGTACCGGCTACCGTGGCCGGGTGGGCCTGCATGAACTGATGGTTGGCAGTGACCGCGTCAAGCGTTGCATCCAGGGACGCTCCAACGTGGCGGTATTGTTTGCCACGGCCGTGGAGGAAGGTATGCGCACGCTCAAGCAGGACGGCATCGAGAAGGTGCTGGGCGGGGTGACCGACATGGTGCAGGTGCGTGCCGTCTGCATCAAGTAAGTCCTGTCGAATCGGGCGGCAACCCAGGCAGGAAGCGCGGCAAGCTGACGTATTGCGGCACATTTCGCCAGAATTTGTAGACCTTGCGTCTTTTTTAGTGTTAATTTTCTCTAAGTTCGCCTTTGTAGGCACTGATCCCCAAAGAGAAAACTCCCGTGGGGAAAAATGGCACGCTGTTTGCTGATAACCGGGTAGGGCCCTGGCACTGCCAGCGGTGTTCCAACCAAAATATTTCAAAACTACCGGAGTCTCCAACCATGAAAAGCAAACTTCAGAAGGGCTTTACGCTGATCGAACTGATGATCGTGGTGGCCATCGTGGGTATTCTGGCCGCCATCGCCATTCCGGCTTATTCCGACTATATGGTCCGGGCGAAAGTCAGTGAAGGTGTCGCTGCGGTGGATCAGATGCGCTCGGCGGTCGCCGAGTTTTATGCCACATCCGGCCACTTCCCCGCAGCCGGAGCCAGTTTCGGGATGACCGCGTCGAACACGGTCAGCGGCGCCAAGTACATCAGTTCGGTGGATTATGCGCAGGGCAGCTCGAGTGCGTCGGGCACCCTGACCGCCAAATTCCGCGGCATCAGCTCGGCATTGACGTCCGGCATGGGCATCACTTACACGGGGACGGGGTCGACCACGTCGATTACCTGGACCTGCGCCGCGGCCAGCAGCATGCCGCCGAAGTACCTGCCCGCCAACTGCCGCTGAGCCACTGCGCTTTGTGGACCCGAGACCCCGGCTTTGCCGGGGTTTTTTGTTGATGTTCCCCGCCAGGCCAGCCGTCAATGCGCCACGCGTGTCGGCGCGGCCAGGTTGGCATCGTTGGCACACAGCCGGCTTGATTGCCTTGGTGTGGCTGCTGCTGCTGTTGGCATACGGCCCCGGTTTGGCTGGTCCGTTTCTGTTCGATGACGATCCCAACCTGCTGACCAACCGCAGTATCGCCAGCTGGTTGGCACATCGGGAATCGCTGTGGTCCGTATTGGCAGCAGCACACGCGGGCCCCTTGGGCCGGCCGCTGGCCGTGCTGAGTCTGGCCCTGCAAGCCCAGGCCAGCGGCTTTCATCCCCTGCCGTTCAAGCTCTTCAACTTGCTGGTGCATTTTGTCAACACGCTGCTTGTGCTGTGGCTGGCCAGTCAGCTGCTGGAGGAGCGCAAGCACGCATGGGGCTGGCCACTGTCGGCGGCCCTGCTGTGGGCCCTGCATCCCCTCGCATTCAACCCGGTATTGTATGTCGTACAGCGTATGAGCAGCCTGTCGGCACTCGGCATGCTGCTGGCGCTGAATCTCATGGTGTTGGCGCATAGGCAGTTGGCGCGCGGTTTGTCCGCGCGCAGGCTGCTGTGGATCGGGGTGCCACTGGCTGGACTGCTCGGTCTGCTGGCAAAGGAAAACGCCTTGCTGTTGCCTGCCTATGTGCTGGTGCTGAATGCCACCTTGTTGAGCGCCGACGACCTGCCGCCCTCTGGCAAGCGCACCTGGAAACAGTTTGTGCGGCTTGCGGGGTGGTTGCCCATGACGCTGGGCGCGGTGGCGTTGGTTCTGTTCTGGCAAACCCTATCGCATGGGTTTGCCAACCGTGATTTCACGCTTGCGGAGCGCCTGCTGACCGAGGCGCGCGTATTCTGGCTTTATCTGGACATGCTGGTCTGGCCGCGGCTGGACGTGCTCGGTCTGTACCATGACGACCTGCAGCTGTCGACTGGCTGGCTTATGCCTGTGAGCACCACGCCAGCCATGCTGGGACTGGGGGTGGTCTCCCTGATGGCCTGGCGTTTCCGTCGTCAGCATTCCTGGTGGGCATTCGCCTGGGGCTTTCTGCTTGCCAGCCAGTTGCTGGAGAGTACTGTCGTGCCGCTTGAACTCATGCACGAGCACCGCATGTATCTCGGAATGGTCGCCCCGATCCTTGCGTTTACGCACTTCGTTCGCAATCTTGTACTTCGCCTGACCGACGCGCAGCGTTTACAACGGGTACCCCTGCTGGATCGACTGATGCAGTCTGGCCAGCCAGCACTGATCCTGCTGCCTGTGGTGCTCGCCCTGATGCTGCTGACGCATCAGCGTGCAGACAGTTGGTCGAATCCGCTGGTGATGATGGAAGTCGAAGCGGCCCATCACCCTCGCTCATTGCGCGCCGTTTACGAACTGGCTGGGCTGTATGGAACCCTGGCGGAGCGTGAGTCCGATGCGTCCGAACGAAAGCGTCTTTTTGCGCTGGCCGAGCGCGCCAACCGACAGGCCCTCGCGCTGGCACCACAGCTGGCCATCTCTTGGGTCGGGCTGATGATCCTGTGCAGCGAAGCCAACTGCACGGCACCACCGGACAGTTTTGCGCGGCTGCAAGCCTTGCTTCGGCAAGGGGCCCGCGCCGACCTGATGGCTGCCAACCTGCGTGCCATGGTGGAATGCCGGGTCCATGGCCCTTGTCAGTTCCCGAGTGTCGACCTCAGGACCAGCCTGCGCGCCTTGGCGCAGAATCCGCAACTGAATCCCGCTGATCGGGCATTGCTTCACGAGCAATGGTTGCTGCTCGATGACTTCGACGCCGGTAAAAAAGGCGCCACTTGAATCAACAGATGCATTGCTGGCGCATGGGGAGCCTGCCATTGCGCGGTCGAGGCACTCGGATGTTTTGCTTCCTGCTTGCCCTCGAAGGCCCGGAGCGCGCGCCATGATCCCGCTGCGCAGCAAGCTGGGCGGCGTTGCCGCCTTAGTCCTGTTGCTAGCAATCACCGCGCTGGTCTATCTGCCGGGATTGGGCGGGCCACTCCTGCTTGACGATGAAGGCACGGTACGACCGCTGTTGAAGTCGATCGATGCCACCAATTGGCGGCAGACGGCGGGCGCCTTCCTGTTCAGTGATACCGGGCCCGGCGGCCGGCCAGTGGCCATGTTCAGCCTGATCGCTACCATCGTGGCGCATGGCCCTGATCCAGTCTGGCTTAAATGGCATAACGTGCTGCTGCATCTGCTGTGCGGCATGCTGCTGCTGGCCTGGATGCTGCAGGTGGAGCGCGCGCTGCCCGTCGCGCAGCGGCTGCCCCGGCGCATGGCGTGGTGGTTGGCCGCCTGGTGGCTGATGCATCCCATGCAGGTCGGCACCGTGCTGTATGCCGTGCAGCGGATGACACTGCTCAGTACCCTGTTCGTGCTGCTCGGTCTGCTGGCCTATGTGCACGGACGCCTGCACCTGCGGCAGGGGCAACGTTCTGGCTGGCTCTGGTTGCTGGTCACCCTTCTGGTCTGCCTGCCGCTGGCGTTTTTCAGCAAGGAGAGCGGAATCCTGCTGCTGCCCCTCTGTGTGGTGCAGGAGTGGGTGTTGTTCGGTGCGCCACGCGGCGATTGCGCACCTCACCTGTCGGCACAACGCCTGCTTTGGCGCCTGTATGGATGGGGGCTCGCCTTGCCAACGCTGATCCTGTGCACGGCGGGGCTGCCGCGTGTGCTGGCCTGGGTGCAACGCGGATATGTCTATCGCCCGTTCACGCTCGGTCAGCGGCTGCTCACCGAACCACGGGTGCTGTTGATGTACCTGCAGGAAGTCTTGTGGCCGGCGCCTTCGGTGCTGGCCTTCTACCATGATGATGTACAGGCGTCGCATGGTTTGCTGCAGCCGCCTGGCACCGTGCTGGCCTTGCTGATGGTGGCGGCCTTGTTCGCGGGCGCCGTGGTCTTGCGCAGACGTCTGCCGCTGTTCAGCCTGGGGGGGCTGGTATTTCTGGTCGGGCATAGCCTGGAAGGCAGCGTGATTCCGCTGGAACTCATGTTCGAGCACCGCAATTACCTGCCCTCGATTGGCATCCTGCTGGCGATGGTCAGCCTGCCGTGGGCAGCCTGGCTGCCCCCACGGGTCAAGGCATCTTTCCACGCAGGCGCTGGCAGGATGTGGCTGGCGCCGCTGCTGCGCATCCTGCAGGTCCGCCGTGTTTGGCCGATGGCCCTGCTCGTGCTGCTCGGTGCACTGACCCTGCAGCGTGCCTATGTGTGGGGTGCTGCAGACCGCCTGTTTCCCGCGCTGTATGCAGCCAACCCGCAATCCCCTCGGCTGTCGGCGTTGTTTGCCACCAGCTATGCCAATGCCGGCCAGTTTGCGCAGGCACAGGGCTTTCTCGAGGGACAGTCTGGAGGTGGGGCCATGCTGCAGTCGCTGGACATCGACTGCCGGGCGCGCAATCCGCTCGAGCCCCTGCGCCTGGCGGTGGTGGCAGGACAGCTGCCGGGTATTGTGCGTAGTTACGAAGCGCAACAATTGGTGCTGGTGGCGAATGATGCGCTGGAGCAGCGCTGTGGCCTGCCGCTCGACTGGACACTGACCCTGCTCGACCGGGCCGTTCGCCAACATGTCGCGCAAGCCAGCGACCAGGCGCTGCTGCAGGTGTATCGCGCGCATCTGCTGCATGCGCTGAAGCGGACGGCGGAGGCCCAGCTTGCCTTGGCCGCCGCCCGACAGCTCCGGCCTGCAGACCCCCTGCCAATCCTGTTGTCAGCGGAATGGTGGCTGGAACAAGATAAGGTACCGGAGGCGCAGGCCCAATATCGCGCCGCGTGTCAGCAAGCGCTGCCTCCGCCACTGGCATGGCAGGATGACTGCAAGCAACTTGGCCAACGACTGAAGGATCTGCCGCAGTGACGACTTTGCAAGACGCGATCAGCATCATCATCCCCGCCAAGAATGAACTCGCCGGCCTGCAACGTCTGCTTCCCGTCCTGCGCGCCGATTGGCCGCAAGCGCAAGTATTGGTGGTCGACGATGGCTCGGACGACGGCACGGCGGCGTTCTGCCGGTCGCTCGGTGTGGATGTGATCTCGCACCCCCGCAGTCTGGGC
Organism: uncultured Ferrovum sp.; assembly: GCA_903893215.1. GTDB lineage: Bacteria > Pseudomonadota > Gammaproteobacteria > Burkholderiales > Ferrovaceae > CAIVHB01. Next base: position 52,068 of record CAITLJ010000059.1, read on the forward strand.
AACGGTGCAGCGGTGAAAACCGGTGCACGCAAAGCACGGGGCGAGGTGCTGGTGTTCATGGACGGGGACGGCCAACATCGGGCGCAGGACGTCGGGCGCCTGCTCGCCAAGCTGGATCAGGGTTTTGACATGGTGGTGGGTGCGCGGTCACGGGCCGGCCAGGCGGGCGCGCACCGTGCGCTCGCCAACGGCTTCTACAACCGGCTGGCCAGCTGGATGGTGGACAGCCCGATCGATGACCTCACTTCCGGCTTTCGGGCCGTGCGCGCGCAACGTTTTCGGCAGTTCCTTTACCTGCTGCCGAATACCTTTTCCTATCCCACCACCATCACCATGAGTTTCTTCCGGGCGGGCTACCCGGTCGGCTACCTGCCGATTGAAGCGCCCCGGCGGATTGGCAAAAGCCACATGCGGATCTGGAAAGACGGCGTGCGATTCCTGCTGATCATCTTCAAGATCGGCACGTTGTATTCCCCGATGAAGATCTTCCTGCCGATCAGTCTTGCGCTCTTCCTGACCGGTTGCGGCTGGTATGGCTACACCTTTGCCACCGCGCACCGCTTCACCAACATGTCGGCGCTGCTGTTCATCAATGCTTTGCTGGTGTTCCTGATCGGGCTGGTGTCCGAGCAGATCAACGCCTTGCATTACCGTGACACCGAACGATAAATCGCCCGTAAAGGGCGTGTTGCTGCTGACACGCAATTTTCCGCCCTTGCGCGGCGGCATGGAACGACTGCTGCACGCCCTCGCTGGCGAACTGGCAGGCAGGTTTGCCCTGGATCTGGTCGGGCCGGCGGGTTGTGAAGCGCATGCAAGCGGTGCACGCTCCGTTCGGTCCGTGCCGTTGAAGCCGGTCTGGAAATTCCTGCTGGGCAGCCTGGTGGCCGCCTGGACGGTGGCGCGCCGGTATCGGCCTGCGGTGATCCTGTGCGGCAGCGGTGTGATGGCACCTGCGGCCTGGGTGGTGGCGCGTGCCTGTCGCATTCCCTTCGTGGTGTACCTGCATGGCCTGGATATCGTCACACCGCATTTGTTGTATCAGGGGGTTTTTCTGCCAGCCATTCGCCGCGCCGATGCCGTGATCGTCAACAGTGGCCCGACTGCTGTGCTTGCGGGCAAGGCGGGCGTTCAGCGCGAGCGAATCCACATCGTGCATCCGGGGGTTACGGCTGTCCGGCCGGTCATGCCAGCCGACTGCGTGGCATGGCGCACCCGGCACCATCTGGCGGGCCCGGTGCTGCTCAGCGTGGGCAGGATCACCGAACGCAAGGGTTTGGCCCCCTTCCTGCGTGATTGCCTGCCGGCCCTGGTGGCGGTCGAACCTGGGTTGACGCTGGTGGTGGTGGGTGGAGAAGCGACGCTGGCGCTCGGCAGGACGGGGGCAAGCTGCCTGTTGCCCGAACTCAAGGCGCAAGTTGCACGTCTTGGGCTGGAAGCCCATGTCCGTTGGCTTGGCGAAGTGGCGGAGGCTGAATTGCAGCTGGCCTATGCCAGTTCAAACGTTTTGGTGTTTCCGGTGCAGGAATTGCCCGGTGACGTGGAAGGCTTTGGCATGGTGGCGCTGGAGGCCGCCGCCAGCGGTCTGCCCACCGTGGCCTTCGGCGTGGGTGGGGTGCCGGATGCGGTCGATCCAGCGCGCTCCGGCACGCTGGTCACACCCGGCGATGCGCCGGCGTTTGTTGATGCCGTGCTCGCGCACCTGCACGGCCGCCGCGCCGCCATCAACGCCCAGTCCTGCCGTGCCTTTGCGGACAGATTTTGCTGGGCCTCGCGCGGTGAGGCATTGGCGGCGGCACTGTCTTCCGTGATCCGACCCGGGCGAGCGCGCGCATGAGTTGCACGTTGGCGTGCATCACGGTGACGTATCACCCGGACTTTGCCCTGCTGATGGCCCAACTCGACGCATTGCCGCCGCAGGCGTTGAAACTCTGGGTGGATAACTCTGCCACCCCCGCCATGGGTGATCTATTGCAGCGCGTTGCCGCAAGTCGCGACGATCTGGTGGTGCTCTGCAACGCAGAAAACATGGGCTTGGCCGCTGCAATCAACGCGGGTGTGCGCTGGCTGGTGCAGCATCGGCCCGAGGTCACGGAATTGTTGCTGATGGACCAGGACAGCGAACCCTTGCCCGGAAGCGTGTCCACCCTGCAGCGCGCACTGAATGCACTGCAGGCAAAGGGATTGCGCGTTGCCGCCGTGGGGCCGGCATTGCGCGATGTGCAGACCGGGCTTAACCACGGGTTTCACCAGATCCGGGGTTGGCGCTGGTCGAGGACTCAGCCCGAGTCCACAGCGGCGCCGTTGCCCTGTCACAACCTGAACGGCAGCGGTACCCTGCTACCGTTGGCGGTATACCAGCAGCTGGGCGGACTCGACGCGCGGTTCTTTATCGACCATGTCGATACTGAATGGGCATTTCGCGCCCAAGCCATGGGTTACGGGTTGTATGGCGTGCCTGCGGCCTGTTTTGAGCACCGCATGGGCGCCTCAAGCCGGCGGATCTGGCTGTTCGGGTGGCGCGTCTGGCCCGAGCGCAGTGCGCAGCGCCATTTCTATCTGTTTCGCAATGCGGTCAGACTGCTGCTTACCCCGCATGTCCCTTTCGTCTGGAAGCTGTGGGCAGTGCCCAAGCTGGTCATGACCCTGTTTGTGACGGTATTCACGGACGGGCAGCGCTGGACACAATTGTCGGGCATGTTCCGCGGCATTTGGGCGGGCCTGATGCCGATCCCGAGCGGGCGCGAGGAATGAGAGCTTTGTCCGGCAAGTGGTCGCGCGGCAGTCTGATGCGTTTCATGTATCGCCGCTCGGCGCGCCTGGCGCTGCGCGAAGGATTGTCCTGGCCACCGCAATGGTCGGTACCCTTTTGGTCGGTATTGAATGATCTGCTTGGCAGCGTATCGGTGCGCTGGGCAGAAGAGACTGTGCTGATCGCGCGCAAGCCCGAAAACGTGTGCCAAAAGCCAACGGCCAGTTGAATCAGAACGCCGCGTCAAGAAACACGATCACCAGTTTCGCTCCTCTGACAACGTGGTGTTGATTTCCGCCTGAGTAGGCCCCACTGCGGGAAGATCAAAGTTCAGCGTGCCTTGCTCGGCACTGGAATGCTCCGTTTAAGCAATATCCACCCGATCACCGCCATACAGGATTCCGTGGCGATCAACGCCGCTGGCATCCCTTGTGCCGGCCAAAGCGGCACCAGGGTCAGCGCAAGGCCCGGCAGCAGTGCCACGCCCACCAATTCGAAGCTCACGCGCATCCACGGTCGGCCAATTGCCATCAGGGCAGTGCCAGCCACCGTACGCAGTGCCATGCCCGGCACCGCGAAGACCAGCAGGCGCACACTCGCCGCCAGTCCGCGATAGGCCATTCCGAACACGTCGTCCAGCATGGGGGCAAACAGCCACAGTGCGGTGGCCATGACCAGGCTATAGCCCAGCGTGGCAATGCCCAGCCAGCGCAGCAGACGCCGGATTGCCTGCGGATGTTCCTGTTCGGCACGAAACAGGCGCGGCAGGGCAGAGAGCATCATGGCGATCACGGGCAGGGTGACTGCGCTGATGGCCCGGGCCCCGGCCGAATACACGCCCGGGGCGCTACCGGTGAGCAGGCGGCTGGCCAACGCTTTGTCGAGCTCGGCTGGCGTCATCGCCGTCAGGTTGAGCACTGCAAAGGGCAGGGCGGTACGAAGTTCACCCGGCGCGCTGGCGTATCGCAGCGATACGGGTGTCGGTCCCGTCAGCCATGGCCGCAGTACCACCCCCAGCGTCAGCATGGAAGGAAGCGGATAGACCAAGGCATACAGGGTGAGCGGCTGCCTTGCGGCGCTCATGGCCACCAACCCTGCCAAGAGCAGCCGCAATGCATAGGGCGCCATGATCAGCAGTTGCGAGTGGGCAATGCGGCCATGCGCCTGCTTGATTGCGCTGGGCAGGCTGATCAGCGGATGCAGCACGATTTCGGTCAGTCCGATGCCGAGCAATACCAGCAGGTGCGTCTTGGACTGTGACAATAGCCAAGGGGTCAACAGCAGGAAAACCAGCAATAGCGCACCGCCAGTGACTGCAGTGGTGAGCAGCGCCGGCCCCAGCAGGTCTGCTGCCCGTTCTGGTTCACGCGAGGTTTTGGCCAACAACTGGATGTTCAGACCGGCACTCGACAGGGCGCCAAACATCACCGCAAGTGCCGCCATACCCGCGAACTGACCAAAGGCGGCAGGCCCCAGCATGCGTGCCACCAGCAGCAGGGTGCCCGCCTGCGCCACCAGCCGCAGCCCGAGCACCAGCGCGGTTTGCAGGGTGGCGCGCGCAATCGGTCCCGCGCGCATCCTCAGTCTGACAAGCCGGGTCGCCCGCCGCGCTGCGCCCGGTCGTAGTCCAGGATGGCGCGCAGCTCCTTGAGGCGGGCCTCAGTGCTGGACAGGGAATAGAAGTCGCCATCCTTGCTGCGCAGGGCAATCTGCAGTTGATCGACGGCAGCCGAGATGTTGCCCCGGTTCACATAGGCTTCGGCCTGGGCGCGATGCTGCAGCAGTTGTTTATCGAGCGCGGCATAGGCACGCGCCTGCAGTTCGTACAGGCGGTCGTCGTTGTGGACCAGCAGCAGGCGCTGCGACACAAAGTCGAGTGCTTCCTGCAGGTGCCCGGTCTCGAGCAAATTTTCGGTGTAAGCGTAATGCAGGCCGCGGCTGTCCGGGCTGCGCGCAAGTGCTGCGCGCCAGGCCGAGAGGGCTTGCTCGCCATGACCTTCATCGTGGGTAAGTTGTGCCACCAGATGCAGCACCCAGGGGTGATCAGGCAGACGCGCCTGCAGTTTGGCCAGCTGCTGGTGTGCCTCACCAAAGCGCTGGGCACGGGTAAGCGCCAGCGTATAGCCATACAGGTCGGGGGCCGACAGGCCGCCCTCAACGGCGCGCTCGGTGGCGCGCTGCTCAAACCAGCTCACCGCCTCGCGCGGGGTGCCCAACAGCGCGCGCAGGCGGGTGCGCATCAGCTGGAACTCGATACTGTCCGGCACCGGGTGCGGCGGGAGGTTCTGCAGACGGTTTTCGATATCGGCAATCCGCTCGTAGGTGAGCGGATGGGTGCGCAGGTAGGCCGGCGCATTGGTTTCGTAAAAGCGCGTGTACTTTTGCAGACGCTCGAAGAAGCTTGCCATGCCCTTCGGGTCAAAGCCGCTCTTGACCAGGGTCTGCATGCCCAGTCGGTCGGCTTCGCGCTCGTTTTCGCGGGTGAAGTTGAGCTGGCTTTGGATCATGCCGGCCTGCGAACCCATGATGGCCGCTTCGGCCGTCTGCGGACTGTTGCGCGCCGCCAGGATGGCCACGGCCAGCGCCGCCAGCATGGGCAGGGTGTTGCGCGACTGCGCCTCGATGGAGCGCGCGATGTGGTGCTGGGTAACGTGGGCGATTTCGTGACCCAGCACCGACGCCAGTTCGGACTCGTTCTCGGCGGTGAGCAGCAGGCCGGTGTGCACGCCGACAAAGCCGCCAGGCAGCGCAAAGGCGTTGAGCGTGCTGTCGCGCACCACAAAAAACTCGAACTCCTGACCGCCGCCGCCAGCATTCGCCACCAGGCGATAGCCCAGCGAATTCAGATAATCCGAGGTAAACGGATCATTGAAGAAATCCGGATCGGTCCGGATTTCCATCATCACGCCGCGTCCCAGTGCCTGCTCTTGTTGCGACGACAGCGCTGCCGAGCTGGCATCGCCAAGTTCGGGCAGCTCGTCGGCGCCGCAGGGCGGGACGAGCGCGGCGATCAGCAGGGCAATGAGGAGTGTTCGCATCGCGTTATCATACAATGTTGTGCAGCCCGGCAAGCGGGCTGCAATAAAGCGTTACCGCGTACCCCGGGCAGAGCCCGGCACAGGAGACCGATTGAGTCAGGACTTTACCCATTTTGATGCGCAGGGCCAGGCCCACATGGTGGACGTGGGCGCCAAGGCCTCCACCCACCGGGTGGCCGTCGCCGAGGGGCGCATCCACATGCAGCCCGCCACCTGGGCGATGGTGCGGGATGGCGCTGCCGGCAAGGGGGATGTGCTCGGCATTGCGCGCATCGCCGCCATCCAGGCCAGCAAGCGCACCGCCGACCTGATCCCGCTGTGTCACCCGTTGCCGCTCACACGGGTGGATGTGCAGCTGGAGCTGGTTGCGGCCCATGGTGATACCTTGCCGGCGGTGCGCTGTCAGGTGCAGGCCGAAACGGTGGGCAAGACGGGCGTGGAAATGGAAGCCCTGACCGCTGTGCAGGTGGGCCTGCTCACCATTTATGACATGTGCAAGGCAGTGGACCGTGGCATGCGCATGGAAGGCATCCGTCTGCTCGAAAAACAGGGAGGTCGCAGTGGACACTGGCAAGCCGATTGAGACAGTCGCCCCTGGGAGTGCAGGTTATCCGGGCGTGGCAGAAGGGCAATCCGCGGCGCTGTCGCGCGAGAGCATCGGCCTGCTCACCAACCAGGTCGAGATGACGGTGTTGATGACGCCGGACATGGCCAATTTTTCCGGCAATGTGCACGGCGGCGCCATTCTGAAGCTGCTGGATCAGGTGGCCTATGCCTGTGCCGCGCGCTACGCCGGCTGCTACTGCGTCACGTTGTCGGTGGATCAGGTCACCTTTCTGCAACCAGTGCATGTGGGCGAGCTGGTCACGTTTCTGGCCAGTGTCAACCATACCGGCCGCACGTCGATGGAAGTGGGGATCAAGGTGGTCACAGAGGACATCCAGCTGGGTACCCTGCGGCACAGCAACAGCTGTTTTTTCACCATGGTGGCGATGGGGCCGGATCGTCGGCCGATGGCCGTGCCGCCTTTCCAGCCGACCACGGCAGAGGAACGTCGTCGCTTCAAGGCGGCTGCAGCACGCCGTACCTTGCGTGCCGAAATGGCGCGCCGCTTGCGCGCGGTGGCCGAGGAGGCGGGGGATGACTGAGTCCAACCAGGAAATGCAGAACGCGGTACCGGCGCCCCGGTACGACCATGAACTGGATACCTGCGGGCTGAACTGCCCTCTGCCGATCCTGCGCACCAAGAAGGCACTGGCGGGTCTGACCAGCGGCGAGTTGCTCAAAGTGATGGCCACCGACCCCGGTGCCATTCGCGATTTCCATGCGTTTGCGCGACAGACCGGTCATGAGATGGTGCATTTTCATTCGCAGGACGGGGTGTTTGACTTTTACCTGCGCAAGCGCTGAGGCACCAGCGCTAAGGCACCAGCGCTGACCATAATCTGCGGATTCACGATCGCCCTCGGTCCCGCCGCAGATGTTACGCGCCGGGGTCAGGCGGACAGCAGGTTTTCCAGCACACGGTCGGGGCCATACTGGGGGCCCTGTTGCAGCACGACACCCATCGAGTGCAGCAGGTTGGCCGCCTCGCTGGTGGCCACCTGGTCCGCTACCACGCAGATATTCAGGTCGCGCGCCACGCCGATGATGGCTTTCACCACGCTGCGCTGGGCGCGGTCACTGAGCAGCTTGTTGGTGAGTTCAGGGCTGAGGCGTAAAAAGTCGGGTGGGCACGTGACCAGCTCCCGCAGGCCTTCAAAGCCGCTGCCAAAACCGCTGATCGACACCCGGTAGCCACGCGCTCGCAGGGTGAGGATCAACTGACGCCCGCCTTCGATATCCGCGATGGCCCGACTTTCTTCCATTTGCAGCACCAGGCGCTCGGCAGGTAACGCGCAATCGCGCAGGTTATCGAGCAGTTGGCCAAGCCCCTGCTGCTGTGCGGTCGGCAGTTCCGGCCTGATCGGCAGCAGCAGGGTTAGACCATTGTTTAGCAGCCGGTTGGCGCGTAACGCGTGGACCAGTCGCACCTGACGGTCTACCTCGACAGAAAGTGGCGTGCGGCCTTCTGCGATCGCCCTGCGTTCGTAATCCGTGGGGCTGTGTGGTGGAAGCACCAGTTCATATCCCACCGTTTTGCCGGCTTGCACATTGTGCAGGCTGCGCAGCGTGGCGCTGCAGCTCGCAGCATGTGCGGAATGACCATGATGCAGCCCCTTGCCGCCGCGGGTTTCGCGCGCAGCCATCGGCGTGCCAAAAGCACTGGGTTGGACGATGTCGTTCATATTCCGGGCCTGGGTGTCCTGCATTGAACCTGCGAAGCGGGTCGTTCAGTCCTGCGTTCCAGCACCAGCGCTGATCTTAAGCTTGAGCCTATCTTAAGTTTGGGTGTTCCGTCATCAGGAATATTGCGGAAACGCAGGTTGCAGGTTGAGCTGGCAGAGTAATGGCCTGGAAAACAGGAAGCCCTGCTGCAGCTGAATGCCCAATTCGCGCAGTGCGGCGGACTCCGCCGGTTTTTCGACACCTTCGGCAATGATGGCGCAGCCCAGGTCATCACAAGCCCCTTTCATGTGACGCACCACGGTATGACGGGCTTTTTCGCTGTGGATGTCCTCGATGAAAGCCCGGTCGAGTTTCACGATGTCGGGCTGCAACTGCACCAGCAGCGTAAGGTTTGACCAGCCGCGTCCCATATCATCAATGGCGGTGCGAAACCCCGAGGAACGCAATTCCTGCAGCACGGCGCGCAGGCTGGCGGGGTCGGCCACCTTTTCGATTTCGGTGATTTCCAGCACCAGACGATCGCTGGGAATGCCGAGCGATTGCGCCGCCTCCAGGGTGTTCACCAGACCCTCGGCATGCCGGCCGATGGCAGTGGAAAGCACATTCAGGCTGAGCTGGTGTCCGTGACTGACGATGCCGAGGTCCACCGCCTTTTGCATCGCCTGCAGCCGCAGCAAGCGGTCGAACGCGTTGCGATCGGGTTCGGGGACGGCGCCGAGGACGCAGTCGGCCGCTTCGCCGAGCGGGCCCCTCAGCAACGCTTCATGGCCGATCACCTGTTGCAGGACGACATCGACATAAGGCTGGAAGGCGAAACGTGCACGCGCCTGCGTGGCGAGTATTGGATCGGCAAGATCGCTCGGGGGCATAACGCTCCAGTTCAGACCAATGACAAGGCTTGACCGTAGCCGTCACCCCCCGATCACGGCAGATCCAAGCGTACTCTACGGCTCTGAAGAGCATAGTCCACAAATATGGACTTTCAGGCAAGTGCTCAATGGTTTTTTTTGCTGGCTAGCCTTGATCGCAACCATTGAAAACGCAGGCTGCCGAGCAGGCAGACCAATCCCGCACCCAGCAAGGCAATCGGCGCGGAGGTGTATTCCGCCAGATGGCCCAGCAGCAGGCTGCCGAGCGGTGCCACGCCAAGGAAGGCCATGGTATACAGGCTCATCACGCGGCCACGCTTGTCGTCCGGCACGCACGACTGGATCAGCGTGTTGGTGCTGGCCGCCGTGCTGATCACGCCGGCCCCCACCCCCAGCATCAGCAGCAGCGACCAGGGCAGGTTGCGTGACTGCGAGAAGGCCGCGAGCGCCCCGCCGGCGAGCATGCCGCCCCAGCCGATGATGGCGGGCAAAGAGTGCAGGCCGCGTCGGGTGGCCAGCACCAACGTGGCGCTGACTGCACCGGCACCCGCGGCACCAATCAGCAAGCCTAACGTACGCGCGTCACCGCCGAACACCTGTGCTGCAAAAATCGGCATCAGCTGCACGTAAGGCGCGATCAGCAGGCTGACCAAGGCCAGCTGGCCCAGCAGCGGGCCGATCAGCGGGTGCTGGAAAGCAAAGCGGGCACCATCGCCCAGGGCCTGCAGCAAACCCTTGGCCTCGCTCCGGGGCGGAGGCGCGGGCAGATGCAGGGTGGCCAGCACACCAATCACACCAAGGTAACTCAGGCTGTTGAGGGCAAAGCAGGTGGCTTCGCCGTAGCGGGCGATCACCAGTCCGGCAAGCGAGGGACCCAGCAGGCGGGCCAGATTGAACATGAACGAGTTCAGTGCGATCGCACTGGGCAGATCGGCGCGGTCCTGCACCATGGCCACCGTGAAGCTTTGCCGCACCGGTGTGTCGATGGCATTGATGCAGCCAAGCAGGCCGGCCAGCGTCAGGCAGTGCCAGGCCTCCACGCGGCCGGTCAGGACCAGCACGGCCAGCATCACGCTCTGCGACAGCGACAGGCTTTGCGTCACCATCAGAAGGTGACGACGATTGAAGCGGTCGGACCACACGCCGGCAAACGGCGCCAGCAGCAGGATCGGAATCTGCGCGGCAAACCCGGTCCAGCCCAGCCAGACCGGGGAGTGGGTCAGGCGCCACACCAGCCAAGACAGGGCCACCAGTTGCACCCAGGTTCCGATCAGCGAGGCGCTCTGGGCCATGAAAAACCGGCGATACGCCGGGTGGCGCAGCGCCCGGGTGGCGTGCGTCAGTCCACTCATGGAATCGGCGTGTCCGCCGGCAGGGTGCTGGGTGGATAGTCCAGATGCAGATGCTTGAGGTAGGCCACCATCAGTTCGGCGACCATCAGGTCGCGCTGGAAGCGCGAATTGGCCGGAATCACGTACCACGGGGCATGCGGACGGCTGGTGGCTGCCAGGGCGATCTCGTAGGCCTGGCGAAAGTCTTTCCAGCGCATGCGGTCGTCCAGATCGCTCTGCTGCAGCTTCCACTGTTTCGACTCGGTGGTCAGCCGTTCCCGCAGTCGCTCTCCCTGCTCGTGACGGGAAAGGTGCAGGAAGCACTTCAGCACCACGGTGCCTTCGTCCACCAGCATCTGTTCAAAGTGACGGATATGGGCGAGGCGCTGGTGTACCTGCCCGGGGCCCACCAGATTGCGCACGGACGCCACCACCACATCTTCATAGTGGCTGCGGTTGAAGATGGTCAGTTCGCCGCGTGCCGGCACCTGCGCGTGTACCCGCCACAGGAAGTCATGTCCGGTTTCGACCCCCGCCGGGACGGCAAATGCATGGGCGTGTACGCCCAGCGGGCTCACCCGCGAGAATACCCGGCGCACCACGCCATCCTTGCCGCTGGCGTCCATGCCCTGCAGCACCAGCAGGAAAGCGTGTTTCTTGCCGGCGTAAAGCCGGCCCTGCAGCGCATCCATGTCCTCGGACAGGGTATGCAGGCGCGCCTCATCGCGTTTGCGGTCGCCGCTGCTGGCCGGGTGCGCATCGGCGTCAAACGACTCGAGGTCGAGTGGCTGGTCTGGCGCGATGCGCCAATCGGAGAACGCGTGCATGAGGGTAGGCTCTTCTGGCGGGCCGGTCAGGGCTGCGCCCTTGTGTGGTTCGGGCGCCGAGCGTTGATGATGCGCGGGTTGATCACCCGAGTTTGGCTTGCAGGCGCGCGCATTGCGATTCGATTTCGGCGAGCGTGTTGCGGAAGCCCTGCAGGCGCTCGCGTTCCTGAGCCACCACAGCGGCCGGGGCGCGCGCCACAAAGCTCTCGTTGCCGAGCTTGGCGTCGGCCTTGGTGATTTCGATGCGCAGTTTGTCGGCCTGTTTGCCCAGTCGTTCCAGTTCTGCCAACGGGTCGATCTCGATTTTCAGCATCAGTTGCAGGCTGCCAACCACCGACACCGGGGCACCCTCATCGGGCAGCACGCCATCCAGCAGGGTGACGTCGGCCAGGCGCGCCATCGACTTCAGGAAGGCGGCCAGCCCCTGCAGGCGGGCGCGATCCGCAGCATCGCCGCTGACCAGCAAGGGCACGCGTTCGGCCGGACCCACGCTCATTTCGGCGCGCAGCGTGCGGCAGGCGTTGATCAGGTCTTTCAGCATGGCAACGTCCTGCAAGGCCACCACATCGATCCGGGTGTCGTCCGGCGCCGGATAGCGCTGCACCATCAGGCTGTCTTCCACCGGGGTGCCATCGGCTTGCAGCGCGAGCTTGCCTGCCAGCGGGGCTACCTTCTGCCAGAGCTCTTCGGTGATGAAAGGCATCAGCGGATGCGCAAGACGCAGCACCGCTTCAAGCACGCGCACCAAAGTACGGCGTGTGCCGCGTTGCTGCGCTTCATCGCCAGCAGCATCGCCTTGCAGCGTCACCTTGCTCAGTTCCAGATACCAGTCGCAATACTCATCCCATACAAATTCATACACCGCGCGGGCGGCCAGGTCGAGGCGGTAGGTGTTGAACGCTTCCAGCACGGCGGCTTCGGCCAGTTGCAGGCGGCTGATGATCCAGCGATCGGCGGTGGAAAGGGTGACTGGCAGGCGGTCGTCCAGTCCACAATCCCGCTCTTCGGTATTCATCAGCACGAAGCGCGTGGCGTTCCAGAGCTTGTTGCAGAAATTGCGATAGCCTTCGCAGCGCTGCAGATCGAATTTCACATCGCGGCCGTGGGTGGCCAGGCTGGCAAAGGTGAAGCGCACCGCATCGGCACCAAAGGCCGGAATGCCATCGGGGTATTCGGCGCGGGTAGCCTTTTCGATCTGGCGGGCCTGCTTGGGGTCCATCAGCCGGGTGGTGCGCTTGGCCACCAGTGACTCCAGATCGATGCCGTCGAGCAGGTCGATCGGGTCGAGGATGTTGCCCTTCGACTTGCTCATCTTGTTGCCCTGCGCATCGCGCACCAGGCCCGTCACATAGACCTCGTGAAACGGCACCTTGCCCGTGAAGTGGGTGGTCATCATGACCATGCGCGCCACCCAGAAAAAGATGATGTCGAAACCGGTGACCAGCACCGAACTGGGCAGGAAGGTGGCGAGATGTTCGGTGCTGTCCGGCCAGCCCAGCGTGGAGAACGGCCAGAGCGCCGATGAAAACCAGGTGTCGAGCACGTCGTTGTCGCGGGTCAGCACTGCATCGGCGTGGCCAGCGGCCACAGCCTGCGCGCGTGCACTTTCCTCGGTGTCGGCCACGTAAACGTTGCCGGCAGCGTCGTACCACGCCGGGATGCGATGACCCCACCACAGCTGACGCGAGATGCACCAGTCCTGGATATTTTCCATCCAGTGCCGGTAGGTGCTGGTCCAGTTCTCCGGCACGAAACGGATCTCGCCGCGGTCGACCACGTCGAGCGCCTGTTTGGCCAGCCCGTCGGTGCGCACGAACCACTGGTCCGACAGCATTGGCTCGATCACCTGGCGGGTACGGTCGCCACGCGGCACCATCAGCTTGTGCGGTTTCACCTCCACCAGCAGGCCTTGGGCATCGAGGTCCGCCACGATGCGTGTGCGTGCTTCAAAGCGGTCCAGGCCCTGATATTGCGCAGGGGCGTTGTCGTTGATCCTGGCTTCGAGCGTGAGCACGCTGATTGGCGCCAGTTGGTGACGCTGGCCCACCGCCCAGTCGTTGAAGTCATGCGCCGGGGTGATCTTGACGCAACCCGAGCCAAACTCGGGGTCTACATAGGTGTCGGCGATCACTGGAATGGTGCGGTCGGTGAGCGGCAGTTGCAGCTGTTTGCCGATCAGCGCCTGATAGCGCGGGTCGTCCGGATGCACGGCCACGGCCACGTCGCCCAGCAGGGTTTCCGGTCGCGTGGTGGCAACCGTCAGCGACCCGCTGCCATCGGCGAGCGGGTAGCGGATGTGCCACAGGTGACCGTCTTCTTCTTCGGACACCACTTCCAGGTCGGATACCGCCGTCTGCAGCTTGGGGTCCCAGTTGACCAGACGTTTGCCGCGATAGATCAGGCCTTCCTCATACAACCGGACGAACACCTTGGTCACTGCGCGCGACAGGCCCTCGTCCATGGTGAAGCGTTCGCGCTCCCAGTCACAGCTGGTGCCCAGCCGGCGCATTTGCCCGGTGATGGTGGATCCCGATTCTTCTTTCCACTTCCAGACCCGCTCGAGAAATGCTTCGCGGCCCAGGCCTTCACGACTTTCGCCACCGCCTTCCAGTTGGCGCTCCACCACGATCTGGGTGGCGATGCCAGCGTGGTCGGTACCGGGCTGCCACAGCGTGCGATCGCCACGCATGCGATGGAAGCGGGTGAGGGCATCCATCAGGGTGTGCTGGAAGGCGTGCCCCATGTGCAGGGTGCCGGTCACATTTGGAGGGGGTAGCTGGATGCAGTACGCCGGTGCGGTGCCTTCGGTGCTGGAGCGGAAATACCCGCGCTGCTCCCAGCGCGGGTACCAGCAGGCTTCGATCGGTGCAGGTTCAAAACTCTTGGCAAGTTCCATGGGGTCTCTGGTGTTGGCCGGGGTCGGCCATCCTGATGCGAAAAGGGAAGGGGGGTCAGTCAGGCCGCGACGCAGTGCCGCGGCCAATCGATTCGATGCTGTCGGTCATGGCCTCTGCCACGCGCAGCAGGATTTGCCGGCGCAGGCCACTCATGGCGTGCTGCAGGGCTTGATCCACCGCCGTGTCGACAGTTTCACGCAGCCGGTCGTACAGATGTTCGTGCAGGTCGCCGGCCAGCTCGCGATACAGCTCCTGCATCACTGTCTCGGCAGCCACGGCCAGATGACCCTGCAGCATTTCGCGGGTCATGCCCATCGGCACCGGCGGCTGGTCGCTGAAATTGCCGACGGCATCTTTCACGGCATCGGTGAGCATGGGAATTTCGAGCTGTGCCTCGCGCAGCAGGCTTTCCGGACGCCACTGGTCCAGCAGCCGGTCCATGCGCTGCTGCAGCACATCCGAGTGTGGGTTGGGGGTGCGCCGCTTGCTCATCTCAGCGGGCTGCCGGCGTGGCGCGGGTGGCGCCCAGATCGTGGGTGCGCAGCGCGTAACCGCGGTCGCGATAAAACTTGAAGCGTTCGCGGGCCAGTGCGCGGTCCTGTGCATCGGTGCTGACCACCTCCAGCAGGCGCTGGAAGCGGGCAAACCCGGGCGGCGTGGTGTTGCGCAGGTTGACCAGCAGCTCGGTGTGCGGGCAGGCGTTCTCGGTGTCGACGGCCAGCAGCACCGGCGTATCGGCGGCCAGCGGATCGTCCATGCGACAGTGCGGCACAAAGGACTGTGCCTGGAACGACCACAGGTAGTCGTCCAGACGACGCAGCTGATCTTCGTCATCGACGAGGATCAGCACCTTCAGGTTGCGCTCGCGTGCCTTCAGCACCAGCTGGCAGGCAACGCGCTGGCGGTCCTCCACATGGGTGTAGAAGTCGATTTCGGTCACGCAGCGATCACTTGTGGCCTGCGCGCCCGATCAGGAAGTGGGTGAGCAGACCCACCGGACGCCCCGTCGACCCCTTGGCCGCGCCGCTGCGCCAGGCTGTGCCGGCCACGTCCAGATGCGCCCAAGGGTAGGACTCGGTGAAGCGTGACAGGAAACAGGCGGCAGTGATGCTGCCACCTGCGCGGCCGCCGATGTTGGGCAGGTCGGCAAAGTTGCTCTTCAGCGAGTCGTGGTACTCGTCCCACAAGGGCATGTGCCAGGCGCGATCCTGCGCCGTTTCGCCGGCGGCCAGCAGTTCCTGGGCCAGGTCATCGTTATTGGCAAACAGGCCGCTGGCGTGATGGCCCAGCGCAATCACGCAGGCCCCGGTCAGGGTGGCGATATCGACCACGGCTTCGGGCTGGAAGCGCTCGGTGTAGGTCAGCGCATCGCACAGGATCAGACGGCCCTCGGCGTCGGTATTGAGGATTTCCACCGTCAGGCCCTTCATGCTGGTGACGATGTCACCGGGGCGCGTGGCCTGCCCGTCGGGCATGTTCTCGCAAGTGGGGATGATGCCGACCACGTTGAGCGGCAGCTTCAGTTCGGCCACCGCCTTCATGGTACCGAGCACGCTGGCGGCGCCGCCCATATCCCATTTCATTTCGTCCATCTCGGCGGAGGGCTTGATCGAGATGCCGCCGGTGTCAAACGTGATGCCCTTGCCGACCAGGGCCACCGGCTTGCGCTTGGCGTTGCCTCCCTTGTATTCGAGCACGATGAACTTGGGCGGCTGGCGCGAACCCTTGCTGACAGCCAGCAGGGTGTTCATGCCCAGCTTGGCCATCTGGGCTTGTTCCAGCACGGTGACCTTCAGCTTGTAGGTCTTGGCCAGTTCCCTGGCGGTCTCGGCCAGGTAGGTGGGGGTGCAGATGTTCGGCGGCAGGTTGCCAAGGTCGCGGCACAGGTCCTGGCCATTGCCGATGGCCGTGCCACGCAGCAGGGCGGCGGCCTGCGCGGCAGCGCTCATTCCGTTCGGGGCGGCAAAATGCACCTTGGTGAGCGACTTGCCGGCGTCGGCATCCAGCTTCTGGCCCGGACGCGGGGTCTGGTAAGCCAGTTCCTGGGCAATCAGCACGGCGTGTTCGAGCGCCCAGCTGCCGTCATCGTCGGCCAGCAGGGTATCCGTCAGGTAGAGGCTGGCGCTGGCTGCCTTGGTGGCCGCCACGGCTTTCAGTGCGCCTGTCAGGGCATCGCGAAAGCTTTTGCGGGAGGGTTTGGCGTCCTTGCCGATGCTGACCAGCAGCACCCGGCCGGCGGCCACGCCGACCAGTTTGTGCAGCAGCAGGGTGCTGCCCGCCTTGCTACCCAGATCGCCCGACTTGAGCACACTGGTCAGAGCCTTGCCACTCGCTTCGTCCACCAGCTTGGCTGCTGGCGTGAGCTTCTTACCCTCGACAATGCCAACCACGATGCAGTCGGACTTGTCCTTTTCGGGGCTGGCGGCTTTTGTGCTAAATTCCAAGGCGATCTCCTGAACCAAAACGGTGATGATTCGATGCTTGTGCACGCCATGGCGTGTACAGGCTGATCGCCGATTATCCTTTTGGCTCAAGGCAAAAGTCAAAGCACGACAGGCGCGCCTCCTGTCTCATCCCACCAGAGTGCAGCGCATTGATCTTCTCCCGTAGCCTGGTACGCGAATTCAGCCAGACTGGCCTGAGCGTCGCCACGGCCCTGCTTGGCATCCTGCTGACCGTGTCGGTGGTCAAGCTGCTTGGCCTGGCGGCTGGCGGCGCGCTGGCCAGCGACGCCGTGCTGGCCATGCTGGGCTTTGGCACGCTCACCTACCTGCCGGTGGTGTTATCGGCTTCGGTGTTCATGTCTTTGCTGCTCACGTTGTCGCGCATGTGGCGTGATTCGGAGATGGTGGTGTGGTTTGCCAGCGGCCTGGGTATTTCCAGCTTCCTGCGGCCGGTACTTACCTTCGCCCTGCCGCTGGCCGTTCTTGTGGGACTGATGAGCCTGGTGGTGGCGCCCTGGTCGCTGCAACAGCGGTCGGTCTACCAGTCCCGCCTGGATAGTCGCGACGATGTCTCCCTGATCAGTCCCGGCGTGTTTCGCGAATCGCGGACCAGCGACCAGGTGTTTTTTGTCGATGCAATGAGCGACGAGCGCAATCAGGTCAACAATGTGTTCGTGCAGTCGCTGCAGGGCGGCAAGCTGGGCATCACGGTGGCTGCGCGCGGTTTCGTGCGCAGCGCGCCAAATGGCGATCGGTACATGGTGCTGCTGGAAGGGCGCCGTTATGAGGGGACTCCGGGCACGCCGGACTATAACTACACTGACTTTGACCGCGCCGAACTGCGTATCGAGCAGCGTGCGGCCAAGGTGGGTGATCTCAACACCAAGACCCGCTCGGTGCTGCAGATCCTGCAGCAACCGACCGCAGACAATCTTGCCGAGCTGCACTGGCGCATCGGCCTGCCGATCAGCCTTCTGGTGCTGTCATTGATCGCGATTCCGCTGTCGTATGTGAACGTGCGCAGCGGCCGCGGCGCCAATCTGGCCATGGCCATACTGTGCTACATGCTGTACTACAACACCATGAGCATCGCGCAGGCCTGGACGGCTTCCGGCCGCATTTCGCCTTGGGTGGGCATCTGGCCGGTGCATGTCATTTTCCTGCTGCTTTTTGGGGTGCTGCTCGGATTTCGCACGGACTTCGGCGGGCTGTTGCGGCGCAGGGCGGCAACTGCCTGACCGGTCTGTGCGTTTCATTTGCCGTGCCCCCGGCCTTGGCTGTACTATCGCGGGTTCCGGAGAGGTGGATGAGCGGTTTAAGTCGCACGCCTGGAAAGCGTGTTTAGGTTAATAACCTAACGCGGGTTCGAATCCCGCCCTCTCCGCCAGACAAACCAAAAAGCCACCCGCAGGGTGGCTTTTTGGTTTGTTTTGGGCAGTGAGGACGGGTGCGAGAACCCGCTCCCGGGTTCGACAGCGGCAGTCCAGTGGACTGCCGCTGGACGCTGCCGGCGCAGTCGGCAGCGGTCC
>CAITLJ010000060.1 GCA_903893215.1 uncultured Ferrovum sp.
GCACGCTATTCGGCCCTGTTGGGTTGGCTGCAGTTGAAGGCGGCCGCAGCCCAGGTGACGCAGGCCGATCTGACGGCCATTGCGGGTCCGTAAAGTTGCTGGTGCATTGATGGGCGAGGCAGTGGCCGGCGAGGCCGAGTTTCATGATGCAGCGGATTTGCCGGATGCGCGCGCGGCGCGCCTTGCTCGGGCCCAGTGCACGCCGCTGTTCGAGTCGAATACGCTGCAAGTGGATCACTTCCATGTGGAGGGCCCGGGTTGTCGTGGCGTGGCCTTCACCTTCACCGGGTGGGGGCATCGCAACTTGAGCGGTTACGGCTATGGCTCGCACTTCCTTATCAAGGAAGGATTCGATGTCGTCGCCTTCAAGCTCATCGTGGAAGACTGGTATCAGTCGGTGCCCGAGTCGCTGCTGGAACAGATCAACCGGCATGTGGCCGGCTTTCATTACCACAGGCGCCTTGCCTATGGATCGTCGATGGGCGGCTACGCTGCGATCCAGTTTGCGCGCGTGCTGGACTGCGACACCGTGCTGGCGTTCTCGCCACAATTCCGCATTGATCAGGCCTTTGATACTGATTATGCGGTCTACGTGCCGCAGATCAAATTCAGGTATTTTATTTCTCCCGCCACTGTTCGCCCGGACACCCAATATTTCTTGGCGTACGATCGGCGCATGGTCGATCGCTTGCATGTGCAACGCATCATGGCCTGTATCCCGCCAGCACAGGTGCGCGCTTGCGCGATTCCGTGGGCCGGGCATCCGGTCGACACTTTTCTGCAATCGCTCGGCCTGCTCAAGCAGCTGGTGCGGCGCGTGTTCGTGCATGGGGATTGGGGCGATTTTGATTTCCGCGCCAGCCGCGCGCATTCCGCAGTTTTTCTGGGCAATCTGTCGTTGGCGCTGGCCCGACGCAACCGGAACCAGGCAGCGCTCGACGTGATCGAACGCGGTCTGCTGCTGGCCCCGGATGCGCCGCGCTTTCACTGCCACCGTATCGCATTGCTGGAGCGGCTGGGTCGACATGCGGACATGCGCACTGCAGCGGAAGACGCCCTGGCCAGGCTGCCGCAGGCGCCGGAACTGCATGTCGTGAGAAGCCGGATACGCTCTGCCGACGGGCAACTGCAGGACGCGCTTCGGGCGCTCGTCCTGGCCCTGCGTCTCGATGCGGATCACCCAGAAGCGCTGGCCCTGCTGGCGGAATATCGGGCGCAGGGGCATGACGCCGAGTGGCGAGCTGCATTGCACGCCGACCGGTCATGGGAAACGGAAGAGACGCCGCAAGCTGAGTTGGCCCTGCGCGAGGCGCTGGCGCACGCGCCGCAATCAGCCGATTTGCATGCACGGCATGCTGTCATCCTCGGGCATCTGCGCCGGATCGACGAAGCTATCCAGGCGGCGCGCGCTGCACTGTTGTGCGACCCGGCGCAGGCACCGGTGTGGCTGCATCTGAGCTACCTGCTGGCCGATGCACAACAGCCCGAAGCCGCGCTTGAAGCCGTGGAGCGCTACTTTTCACTGCAGGAAGCTGCTGCCGTAGCGCATGTGCATCGAGGCGCGTTGCTGGAGCAATTGGGCCGCGTGGACGAGGCCGTAGTGTCGGTGTGTCGCTCGCTGGTGCTGGATGTGGGCAACGTGGACACACGGCAATACCTTCAGCACCTGTTGGGCTTGATGCCCTCCTGAGCGCGCGTCAGGTTGGCGTGGCGCTTGTCGGGCTTGCCCGATCGTAGCCGACTCAAGCCCGACAGGCGCCAAGCGCCGCAAGCGTTTCCAACCAGCGTGGCAGGCAACAGGTAGCGAGGTCGTAGCGGCTGACCGCGCTATGCCGGGCGCGGGCGCGCACCTCATCCAGTGCAGCACTGTCGGCGAGCAGCGCAATCATGCGTTCTGCCACAGCATCCGGTGCGCGCATGTCGACCAGAAATCCATTTTCACCATCCGTGATCACCTCACGTACGGGTGCCACATCAGATCCCAGCACCAGACAGCCGCTGGCCAGCGCTTCCAGCGCTGACCATGACAACACGAAGGGGTAGGTGAGGTACAGATGCAGACGCGACACTTGCAGCAGCTGGAGATAGGCCATCCGTCCGATTTGACCCGTGAAATGAACGTTTGAGAGGTCAAGTTGCGCGCCCAGCTCCGCTTGCAGCAGCGCTCGCCAACTGCCGCCATAGGGTGGCAGATCGCCATAACTGATGCCCTCGGCGCCGACCACCACCACGTGCGCCTGCGGGCGAGCGCGCAGCACGGCGGGCAGGGCGCGCATCAGGGAATGGAAGCCCCGGTAGGGCTCCAGGTTGCGTGCCACGTAGGTGATCACTTCATCTGCACGCGTCAGTTGGCGTCCATCTGCCAGGGTGAAGCGTGCCATGGCATCGGGTCGCACTTCATGGGTGTCGATGCCTTCGTGCAATACGGAGATGTCAGTTTGCCACGCGGCAGGAAACAGGCTGCGCTGCCATTCAGTGGCAGTGTGACCAGCATCGCAGGCAACGCGACTGAGATAGTTGATGCTGTTGCGCAGCCACAGGCGTTCGCCATCATCGGGGCGTGAGGGCGCAAATTCGGGATCGTAGCCTACATCCAGGCCAGTTGCCCGGTAGAAGAATTCAAAGTAGCCGAGCACGCGACTGTCTGGAAATGCTTCCTTCACCAGCAGGAGCTCGCCCCAGCCGGTGTGGCCAATGATCACATCCGGGCGCAATCCTTCCTGGCGCAACTGACGACAGGCCGTCAGGACGGCGAGTGCGGTGCGCACGGCAGCTTCGTGACTCTGGTTGTAGGGATGGCAACCGTGCAGCAGAGCGACCGGCATTTGGTAAATGCGCTGCTCGACCCCTGCAATGGGCAGGCCGCCCTGCTGAGTGAGGAACACGACCCGATGTTCGGCCTGCTGGCCGAGATGGCGTGCCAGGTGCAGGTATTGCGCCGGATAGTTGTGGTGGATCAGCAGGACGACCATTACACGTCCGCCACGGAGCGGTGGCGCATCTTCCCGGTGCCAGCATTGCGCTTCATGCGCGTGGCAGTGTACTTACAGTGCATCAATCGTCAGTTCCAGCCCTTCCAGCGGGTCCTGCGGCACAGGCGACTGGCACCAGGCGCCCGACGGCGGTGCATCCACCCACCCGGCACTGCGGAACCAGCCGCGATATTGCAGGCGGTAGCGGTTGGCGGCGCTGGCGCGCGGACGGACAGCGAAAGCCAGCAATGGCACGCCGCGTCCGCGGCTGCCGCACAGCAGTTCATCGCTCAGCCAGGGTGTGTCGAAGCCATCTGCGGTGCGACCGCGATATTCGAGCAGGCTGACGCCCTCGGTGTCGCGACAGTCCACCTGCAGTGCTTCCACGCCGAGTCCCTCGCCGAGCGGCCCCGCCTGACCTTGCGCAAAATGCACGTCGCCCAGCCATTGCACGTGCAGCAGGATCTTCGTCAGCACTCTGCCTTGTGCCACAGGGGGGAGCGGTTGGTCCAGGCGACGCACTTCGATGCTGAGCGGCGCGCTGTGTGGCGGACGTACCGAAGTCAGCAACAGGGTGGCTGGTGCTGCGCTGATGCGTGCGGTGATCTGGTCGCCTGGGGCGGTGAGCCAGCGATCGAGCGTGCCGGGCGCAGTGAACAGGTCGATCACGCCCTTCTGCACCATGGGCGCCTGGCCAATCCCCATCGCTGGCAGAATCAGGTTCGTGCCATTGGCTGGGGCATGAGCGCGGCGCGTGTCGCCGGGCACGCGGATGGCATAAGTGCCTTCCGGCAGCGTCAGGGGCTGCACCGTGGCAGTGTGCAGGGCATCGGGCCCAGGCGTCTGGCCGGGCAATACGCTGGCGGCTGGTTCTGTCATCGTGGTGTCTTCTGGTGAGGCGGCACGATACCCGGTGGCAGGTATCAAGGGGTTGACGGCAGGTTTTGCAGCCCTGCGCAGGGGCAGGCCGGACATTTTTGCGCCGAAGTGCAGCAGGCGTTCAAGCAGGACATCGATGGGGGTGTCGAGCGGATGCAGGTCGGCACGCGCGTGACCGCGCAGCCGTTCGCCGATGGCACCTAGGTCAAAGCCAGCCACAGGCATGTCCAAACGCAGGGCGTGGCTGAGTGTGTAGCACCAGGTTTCCGGGGCTACCGAGGGAAACCAGACGAGGTGGCAGGCCTCGCGCCCGAGCAATCGTGGCAGTTCCTCATCCTTATAGGGACCGGTGACGAATACCCGGCCAGTGGCGAGCAGCGGCGCATCGTCCTCGCTGTAGCCAATGAGGACGAACTCGATCGGCAGGTCGTGCTGCGCAGCTGCGCGCGCGCATGCCAGCAGCACGTGATAGCCCTTCTGCGCGCTGATCGCGCCGAGCATCGCCACCCGCAGGCATGGTCGGACTTGCGCCGGCGGGCTGCTTGCAGCCCAGTCGGCAATGGGCTGTGCTGCATCCTGCCCGCTTTCCCACGGCTGAACGGTCAGGCTCAGTTCCGGGAAATAGCGCAGGTAGCGCTCCCGCACATCCTCACAGGGCACCACAATGCGCTTGGCCAGATTCAGCCAGCGTCGGCTGCGCGCGCGCAGTTGCGCGACGCTGAGGCCGGGCTCGAGCTCGCTGCCGTGCTGCGCGATGCAGGCTTCACAGGCAGACACGACCGGTTCGCCGCAGTAGCGCTGATCGCCACCGGTCAGCGTCAGCCGTGGACACAGCCAGCTGTAATCATGCAGCGTGATTTGGCAGGGCAGTTCGAGCGCCAGCAGTGCGTCAATCAGTTCGGCGGGCAGGTCGAGAAAGTGATGCAGGTCGATCCGGTCCACACCGAGCTCGCGCAGGAGCGCGAGCAGTGCGTCGGCTTCTTGAGGGCAGTCGAAATACAGGTCGGGTAGATCCGTTGCCGTTGTGGCCGGACTGGCCAGTTTCAGTCGCACGGCACCGGGACGATCAGCCAAGGGGCGCAGCAGCAGCGCCACGGATGCCTGCGCATGCAGTATCTGCACCTGGCTGTCGACATGCTTCTGCACCCCACCCGGTAACGCCAGACTGACCAGCAGCACCCGTTCGTGCGAATTATCGTGACCTGCCCGGGCACGCAGCCGGGCGCTGTCGAGACCGCGGCGCGCAACATGCAGTGGGTCGCGCGCCAGGAATTGCTCCACACGCTGGTCGTAGCCGGGATGACGCAGATTGAGCAGGCGCCGGTTGCGTTCCATCCACAGCATGCGTTCGGCGCCGAAGGAGCGTCCGCCCAGGTGCTCGACGTACACATCCAGCGCGGCCAGATGGCGCCAGCCGAGTTGTGTGGCGCGCAGGCAGAGGTCATTTTCTTCGCCATAGCCGCGCCGGAACGCAGCGGCATCGAACTCGCCCGCCGCATTCAGACAATCCCGCCGCAGGTACATGCAGAAGCCCACGCCCACCGGAATTTCCAGTCGCTGGCCGGCATGCACCTGCGCCGCCAGCCTATCCAGCTCGGCGCCGGATGGCGTAGGTGGCTCATCCTCTGCAAGCGGATAGGTCAGAATTGAAGCCGCTTGTCCCAGTGGACTGGCGCTGCCGATATCAGCAGCGCTATGCGCTGCGTTGCGCAGCCGCTGCAGCCAGTCACCGTGCACGCAGGCATCGGCATTCAGGATCACTACGTCACGGTCGGGATGCACGGCCAGCCCGACATTCACAGCGGCCGGAAAGCCCTGGTTGAGGGGCTGATTCAGCAGGGTGATGCGGTCGTTGGCGGCCAGCGCTTGCAGATCGGCCACCAAGGCGGTGTCGGGACTCGCGTCGTTGATTACCACCACCGCGGCCTGCGCCGGCGACACGCTCTCCAGCACGCTGTGCACGCACCGCAGGGTCTCCTGGTGGCCGGCAAACACAGGAATCAAAATGTCGACCATGTTGTTCAGATGGCCTGTCGCTGAATTTGCCTGCTGGGTAGCGGCTTGCGTTTCCAGCGGGGCTGGCGATGCGCTCGCCGGGCTGCCCAGCAGGTCGTGCAGGGCCCCATCCGGGCAGCGCAGTGCCACGCGCAGTGGCAGCGCGCCTGTGGTGGCTGGTAGCGCAAGCTGAAAGGGCACCCGGTCACCCTCCACGCCGCGTGGCTCAAGCTGTGTCTGCGCCATCAGTGCGCCGTCCTGATAGACCTCGATCACTCGTGGCAAACGCGGCGCCCAGCGCAGGCCAATGCTGCCTGTAAGCTGCTGCTCCTCACGCAATACCCAGCCTTCCGCGCCAAAGTGCGGAGGCCACGCCAGCGGCGAGCCAGGCAGAAGGCGGCCGTCAGTCGCCTGCAAATGCAATTCCGTCGCACTGGGACGGCTGCCGCTGGTGCGATGCATCCCGAGCGGCATGGCGGCTTCCTGCCAGGTGCCATCATGGCGAGTGGGCAGGGGGCGGCCATCAGAAAGCTGCCATTCCAGTGCGCTCTGGTCGTTCTCAGTGGCTTCCGTTGCTGGCAGCCTGGTTTGCTGCCAGTCGACCTCAAGCACGGTAGCGAGGCTGCGGAAGCCGTCAGCGGCACCGACCAGAATCTCTGCGCCGGCCCGGAAACGCACCACCACTTGCAGCGAGGAATGGACTCCAACCCAGCCAGGCAGGTTCAGCGCAATACAGCAGCGATCGAGCTGGTGACGCAGTCCGGGGAAGTGGTCAATGGCCTGCCGGTTAAGCAGGGTGCTGGCAAGCGTTTGCGCAGCATCAAGCGCGCCAGCATCGAGCAACAGTTCGAGGCGCAGGAGTTCGATGGCGGCGGTCTGCTCGCCTGGGGGAATGGCCTGCAGGGCTTCAGTTGCGCGGCCTGCCCTGGCCAGCAAGCGGCTGTGCAGCATGCGCACGTGCAGTTCACCTGGCGCCAGACGCAAGGCGCAATCGGCGAGACGTAAACCTTCTTCCAGGCGGCCCTGGCGGGCTGTCAGCCCGATGGCACCGATCAGCGCGGCCAGTCGATCAGAAGGGGCCGCCACCCGGTGGCGGCCAGCAGCAGTGCCAGCCATGTGAACGCCGGCGCCGCCGGGCTCCTGTTAAGTTGAACCTCTGCCCAGTCTACTGCTTGCTGGCGCTGGCGGAAACCATTGCCACCAGGGCCGCACTGCCAGAAAGAAAGAAGGCATCCTGCGGCGCGGACCGCGGGATGCCTTCTTACGCAGGGCTGGAATCTGCCTGCATGAATGAGGCTCAGGCCTTTGGTGCGCCGTCGTGGTTCACGCCAATCAGGTGGATCGTGGTCTGGTCGTTCAGCGTGATCAGTTGGCCGTTGCTATCGTTTGCGGCCAGGGTCTCGGCGCCCTTCACACCTGCAGCGGTGTCACCGGCCTGCGGAATCCTGGCGACCGCCAGCATGGCGGCCTTGCCGGCCTGGGGCAGGCTGCTGCCACCGGCGACGGTGTCGCTGCTGAAGCCAGGCAAAAAGCGGGTGGCCCCCGCCACGCCACCCGCGAAGGTGTCGTTGCCTGCGCCGCTCAGCAGGCTGACGCTGTTGCTTTGGCCAATATTCAGGCTGGCCAGCGCCTGATTGGCGGCGGCCAGTTCGCTCGGGGTGAGGGCAGCGACTGCGCCCGCGCTGCCGGTGTGGACGACCGCGCCGCCTGCTACTGTTGCTGTTGCCATGATATCGATCCTTTTGAGGTCATTGTCTGCGGCAGCCGGGACGGGATCCCGTCCCGGCTGTAATTAATCTGTGTGCTGCTTGAATCCAGGTACTGTCTGCATCTGCGCGCTGTCTGAATTTTGGTGCCGCCTGCCTGCTTCAGTTTTCGCTGCAGCAAAACTCGTGCCGCTTCCGTAAAATTGTATCAGCTCCTGTTGCAGCGCAACGGCTATCGACCGTCAAAGGCGCGTGGCTGCGAATTATGCACGTTCCAAATTACGGATATGTGACTTTGCGCGTCCCTGTCAGGTCGCCTTCAGCCCTGTTAATCTCGCCAGCTCACCCCGCTTGGCAAGACTGCAATCTGCGCCGTCGAAAACCTGGCGGTAGCCGGAGTGGTGGGATGAAGTGACGCGGCGCAGGAATTTAACTTGCTGATTTAAATTACTTGTTTTTATTCGTGGTGCTTTTTGCACAATCAAAAAAGGGTGACGCGGCTTGTCCACCGAATGATAGGAATGTATCTTGCGTCTCGCCAGTAGGGTAGTCCGGTAATGTCTGCGGGATAACACTGCAGCGCCTGAGTTTCGGATTGGGCCTGCGTGCACTGGCCTTGATCTTCGATCAAGGCGGTCGCGGTGTCTGATGACGCGGTGCAATGCAGTTTCACTCCATCCAGGTATTGCGCCGTATGTGTGCAAGTCTGGTGCGCAATGCACAGATGCAGTGCAATGCATTGATCGAACTGAGCATTTGAAGCTTGTTAGGGTTGCTGGTGGCGATGAGCCCTGTCGTCACGTATCGTAGTATCAGGTGCACAGAAGCGCAGCGTGTCACTGGTGGCTTTTCGCCATTGCCCCATGCCGAGGAAATTTTCCGCTTGATGAATTCCGCCCTGCCCGATGCTGGCGACCTGTCTGCACCGTACCGCGCTGCGTATCGCGACCACGCCGTGCTGATCACCGGGGGATTGGGCTTCATCGGCTCCAATCTGGCACGCGCGTTGGTGCAGGCTGGGGCGCGCGTCACGCTGGTGGACAGCCTGATTCCAGAGTATGGCGGCAATGTTTTCAACGTCGCCGACATTCAGGATCAAGTCCGCATCAACATCAGTGACGTGCGTGACCCGTTTTCGATCGAGCACCTGCTGCGTGGTCAGGATGTGCTCTTCAATCTGGCGGGGCAGACCAGTCACCTGGATTCGATGAACGATCCGCGCAAGGATCTGGACATCAATGCCACGGCCCAGCTTTCGATCCTCGAGGCTTGTCGCAAGGTCAATCCGGACATCAAGGTGGTGTTCGCCAGCACCCGCCAGCTCTATGGCAAGCCGGATTACCTGCCAGTGGACGAAGCGCATCCGCTGCGCCCGGCAGACGTCAATGGCATTAACAAACTGGCCGGTGAGTGCTACCACATGCTGTATCACCAGGTGTATGGCTTGCGCACCTGCGCGCTTCGCCTCACCAACACCTATGGTCCGGGCATGCGCGTGGTGGACGCGCGCCAGACCTTCCTCGGTATCTGGATGCGCCTGCTGGTGGAAGGCAAGCCGATCCGGGTGTTCGGCGATGGCCGCCAGTTGCGCGACTTCAACTATGTCGACGATTGCGTGGCAGCGCTGCTGCTGGCTGGCTGTCAGGAAGTCGCGAATGGCCGGGTGTACAACCTGGGCGCGCCGGACGTGATAGCGCTGGGCGATCTGGCCACCCAACTGGTGGCGACCGCTGGGCAGGGCGCAGTGGAGTATGTGTCCTTCCCGGCAGAGCGCAAAGCGATCGACATCGGCGATTACTACGGCGACTTTTCGCGCATCCGCAATGAGCTGGGCTGGCAACCCGGCGTGCTGCTGGCGCAAGGTCTGCGTCGCACGCTCGACTATTACCGCGAACATCACCGGCATTACTGGCCGGCGGCCACTTGAGCAGACCGGAGCGCTGCGCATGATTTTGATGAATGACTTCCGCGCTGAAAGCGCCGAGGTGCAGGCCGCCATGCTGCAAGGCGTGCAGCGTGTGCTTTCCTCCGGTTGGTACGTACTCGGTGAGGAAGGAAGGCGCTTTGAGCAGGCCTGGGCGGCCCGTTGTGGCATGGCTGAAGGCGTCGGGGTCGGAAATGGGCTCGATGCGCTGGAAATCGGCCTGCGCGTGCTCGGCATCGGCCCTGGGGATGAAGTCATCACCACACCGATGACGGCGTTTGCCACCGTGCTGGCGGTGCAGCGGGCAGGCGCCATCCCGGTGCTGGCCGATATTGATCCGCGCACCGGGCTGCTCGACCCGGTCAGCGTGAAGCGCTGCCTGTCCCCACGTACACGGGCGGTGTTGCTGGTGCATCTTTATGGTCAGTTGCATGCGCCAGGCGAATGGCAGGCCTTGTGTCGAACGCAGGGACTATATCTGCTGGAAGACTGCGCGCAGTCACACCTGGCACGCTGGGATGGGCAGTCAGCCGGCAGTTTCGGCGAGTTTGGGGCGTACAGTTTCTATCCCACCAAGAACCTCGGGGCGGCCGGTGACGCTGGCATGCTGGTGCTGCATGATCCGCAGATGGCTGAACGGGCGCGCTGCCTGCGCAACTACGGCCAGAGTGAGCGCTACCATCATCCTGAATTGGGCATGAACAGTCGGCTGGATGAAATGCAGGCCGCATTGCTGCTGGCGCGGCTGCCGTTCCTGGCGCACTGGACTGCCCGCCGACAGGCGATTGCTGCGCGTTATCGTGCCGAACTGCAGCAGTCTGCCGTGAGGTTGCTGGCGGCGCCGGCACAGGGCCAGTCCGAATCACATGTGTACCATCTGTTCGTGATCGCCTGCGCCCAGCGCGCCACCCTGCAGGCCCATCTGACCGCAGCCGGTGTGCAGACGCTTTGCCACTATCCGGTGCCGGTGCACCAGCAGCCGCCGGCCACAGATTGGCCGCGTGATCCTGCAGGTCTGCTGCATGCCGAGCGTCATGCGGCGCAGTGTTTGTCGCTGCCCTGTCATCCCGGCCTCAGCGATGGCGAAGTGGAGCGGGTGATCGCCGCAGTGAATGCCTTTTGCGGCTGATCCCGGCAAGGCAGCATCTGCTTTGCGCCGGGCGACGACCAGGCTGCGACAGGCGGCAGATTGAATGGCCCGATCCAGGGCAAACGGAGATATTGGCGTGAGCGTGGCGGTGATTACCTGTGTGTACAACGAAGCCTACAACCTGCCGCGCTGGCGCGCATGGTATGGGGCGGCCTTCGGCGAAGCAAACCTGTTTGTGGTTGACCAGTCGTCCACCGATGGCAGCACGTTCGACCTCGGCGTGTGTAACCGGATCTGCGTGCCACGCCGCCCGCTTGACGAGGTTGCGCGCGCAGATTTCATGTCGCGGCTGCACGGCATGCTGTTGCATCATTACGATGTGGTGATTCTGACCGATTGTGACGAACTGCTGGTGCCCGACCCGGCCAAATACAGTGGCCTGGCCGACTTTGTTGAGCGCATGTCTGGCGATCACGTCACGGCGGTCGGACTCAATCTGATCCAGATCCTCACAGAGGAAGCGCCCCTGGATTCGCAGCGTCCGCTGCTCGGTCAGCGCAGCGTGGTGGGGTTCACACCCTGGATGTGCAAGACGCTGATCAGTCGGGTGCCCACCCGCTGGCTACCCGGCTTCCATGCGTGCGACTTGCCAACCGCCTTCGATCCCGATCTGTTCCTGTTCCATACCAAGCTGGCAGATTTTGATGCGGCCTTGCGGCGTCACCGTATCAATCAGCAGACCCAGTGGTCCGATCAGGCGATTGAGCAGGGCCATGGCGGTCATCATCGCGTGGATCAGAGGCGCTTTGTCGAAGACTATTTCCTCATGCCGATCCAATGGATCAATCAGGGCCACGTGCAGGATTTTGATTTCACGCGCGATATCGCGGCGTATCACGAGGTTTTGGCGTCGCATCAGGATTTCCTCCAATCCGACCGCTGGGGGATGTGGTTTGCCCGGGTGCCCGAGCGCTTTCACGACAAGTTCTGAAGCGAGCGTCCCGCTCGCGCTGAAGACGAACTCTTTGCCCGACAGGCGCCCAGGGGCTTGCGCGGCGGTGGCCGGGTTTTTGCGCTTGAAATTGCCGGTCCAGGTGACGCTGACCAGGCCGGCCTTGCCGGGTTTGACGCTCAGCAGCGAGCGGTAATCGGTGATTGGCAGCGGCGAATTGTTGATGCGGTAGGTGCAGGGTATGCCAGCAGCACGTCTGGTGCCGCGCTAAGCGACCAGCCCGTTCAGCGCACGTAGCATCAGGCCACCGCGCCAAACAGCGCCCCGGCACCAGCAGTTACCGCCATGGCGCTGGCGCCCCAGAACACCACGCGCCAGGCACCGGCCCCAATTCTGGCGCCGCCCGCCTGGGCTGAAATGGCACCCAGCCCGGCCAGAAAGACCAGCGAGCATACGCTTACCCAAACAATCAGATGCGCGCTGGCCACCGAGGCCACCACGGCGATCGGCAGTAGTGCACCGACCGAAAAGCTGGCCGCCGAGGCGAATGCCGCCTGGGTCGGACGCGCGGCTGTCGCGGCCGAGAATCCGAGCTCGTCCCGTGCGTGTGCGCCCAGCGCATCGTGGGCCATCAGCTGCGCGGCGACCCGATCGGCCAGTTGCCGGTCCAGACCCCGGCTGACATAAATCTGGGCCAGTTCCTGCTGCTCGGCCACGGGATTCCGTTTCAGCTCGGCATTCTCCAGCGCCAGATCCGCATTCTCGGTGTCTTGCTGGGAATGGACAGAAACGAACTCGCCGGCTGCCATCGACATGGCCCCAGCGATCAGTCCGGATACGCCGGTCATCAGAATCGTGCGATGCCCGGCACCAGCAGCGCTCACCCCAAGTACCAGGCTGGCGGTAGATACGATGCCGTCATTGGCCCCCAGCACCGCAGCACGCAACCAGCCGATCCGGTCAGTGTGGTGGCCTTCCGGATACCGGCCAGCCGCGTTGGCGGATCGCCAATCGTCAGGCAAGGGGCTGCGGGTCAATGCGCGTAGACAAAGTCAGGCATGGCCTTGATCGATTCCTTGGTGGCGCCAGCCAGCACCAGCCTGCCGCCATGGTCCTGGATCTGGCTGACCGGAATGGCCACGTCGTGCCGGTTGATGCCGATGAAGCCACCTGCACCGACAATCACGTAAGACACATTCTTGTCCGGCGAGATGATCAGGTCTTCCACCTTGCCCACCTTCTGGTCGGCGTCGTTGTAGACGGTCTTGCCCATTAGCGTCTTCTTGGCGCTCCAGCCCATGGCAGTCTTGGTGGAGTCGATGACCGTGGTGGCGGTGCCGGCGACTTGTGCCGCAACTGGCATCACGGTGCCAAGCGCGCCAATGACGCACAGGGTCGTGATTGCAACTGCGTAGCGTTTCTGGTTCATGATTCAATTCCTCGAGGTGCGCCGTCCGCCGAATTGGCGGGCATGCGGTGACCCATCGAGTTCTAACGGCAGCCGACCAGCGCGTCGGTTCGGCGACGCACCCAGCAGGCGGGCCGGCAGTGGCTGCGCCCGGCAGTGCGCGCGTGGGTGACTGCGCCGCGACCGCTGCTCTGAATCCGGCTGCATGGCGGTCAGGACACCACAAAAAAAGGCGCCGGGGGGCGCCTTTTTTGTGCGAGTGTGGATGTCCGCCCTGGGGCGGCCATCCAGAAGCGCTCAGTTTTCCAGCGTCTTCTTCACGTTGGCCAAGCCACCGTCGTACACTCCTTCGATCAGCTTGGTCACGCCAGCATCGCTTTCGGCTTCCGGCGGGGTGTCCGACACGTTCTTGCGCTTGAAGCTGCCGGTCCAGGTGACGGTGGTCATGCCACCCTTGCCGGCTTTGACCACGAACGTCGACTTGTAGTCAGTGATCGGCAGCGGCGATTCCACGATGCGGTAGGTGTAGCTGTGCGCCTTTTCGTTGAAGGCCAGCAGCTCTTCGGTGAAGCTCGGACCGTCCTTGATGGTCAGCTGGCGCACGGCGCCGCGCATGTTGTTCTTGCCCTTGACCAGTTCATCCTTGGCAAATCCCGGGTGCCACTTGTTCAGGCTGTCGAAATCCTTCGTGGCGGCCCACACCTTGGCCGGTGCGGCCTTGACTTCAATGGTCTTGGTCACGGTCAGGGTCTTCGGGGCTTCGGCCAGCGCCAGGGCGGGCAGGGTGAACAGGGCAGCGATGGCGATTTTGCGCATCATTATTGTCAGTCTCCTTGAAGTAGGCGGTAACGCCGCAAGCGTTCGCACCCCAGCGAATGGTGCACGAAGTCGGTGGATACGATTTTGCGCAAAAAGTTCCGCGCTGCTGCGCGCCATCGGCCAGCGCGTATAATACGACGTTCGAACAGCTATCCACTGTGCAGGAAGGTTCATTTTGAAGACTCAATTTCTCGATTTCGAGCAGCCAATTGGCGAGCTCGAGGCCAAGATTGAAGAACTGCGCTTTGTCCAGGAAGATTCGGCAGTCGACATCTCGCAGGAAATCGCGCGCCTGCAGAAAAAAAGCCAGGGGCTTGCCAAGGACATCTATGCCAAGCTCACCGCCTGGCAGGTGGCTCAGGTGGCGCGCCACCCGCAACGGCCTTACGCGCTGGATTACTACGAGGGCATGCTCACCGATTTTCATGAGCTGCATGGCGACCGCGCCTTTGCCGACGATGCCGCCATCGTGGCGGGCCTCGCGCGCTTTGATGGTCGTCCGGTGATGGTGATCGGCCACCAGAAGGGGCGCGACACCAAGGACCGCATCTACCGCAATTTCGGTCAGGCCCGCCCCGAGGGCTATCGCAAAGCACTGCGCCTGATGCGCCTTGCCGAGCGCTTCAAGCTGCCCATCCTGACCTTCATCGACACGCCAGGTGCCTACCCCGGCATTGGTGCCGAGGAGCGCGGCCAGTCCGAGGCCATTGGCCGCAACCTGTTCGAAATGGCCGGCCTGCGCGTGCCGATCATCTGCACCATCATCGGCGAAGGTGGCTCCGGCGGCGCCTTGGCTGTGGCGGTTGGTGACGCCACCATGATGTTGCAATACTCGATCTACTCGGTGATCTCGCCGGAGGGCTGCGCCGCCATCCTCTGGAAAACCCCGGCACGCACATCCGATGCTGCCGAGGCGCTCGGCATTACTGCCAACCGCCTGAAGTCGCTTGGTCTGATCGATACGGTGATTCCCGAACCGCTGGGTGGCGCGCATCGTGATCCGGCGGCCGTGATGCAGTCGGTGCGCAAGGCGATTGCCGATCAGTTCAAGCTGCTTGACGGCCTGTCGCCGGAGGACCTGATCAAGCGTCGTCACGACCGTCTGCAAAGCTACGGTCGCTACAAGGAAATTTCGGTCGTCTGACCGCTCGGGCCTGCCGGCTGCCGCCAGCCAGCCAGCCAGTCGGTCCTGGTCTGGCGCGGTCCCGCCCGGTCCGTCCGTCCCGCCCATACCGCCATGCGCTCGTCGTTGAACCCGCTCGATGTGCTCCATGCCAGCCTGGTTGCCGCTGGCGTCGGCGCGGACACTCCGCTGGTTGTGGCGTTCAGCGGCGGTCTGGATTCCACCGCCCTGCTCTTTGCCGCTTGTCAGTTGCAGGCGGATTTTGGGTATCACCTGCAGGCCGTGCATGTGCATCATGGCCTGCAGCCGGCAGCCGATCGGTGGGCTGACCACTGCGCCGCTGTGGCGGCCAGTCTGGCGATTCCTTTCATCTGCATCCGGGTGCAGGTGCCGGTTGGTGCGGGCCAGGGCGTGGAGGCTGCGGCGCGCAAGGCCCGTTATGCAGCGCTGGCCACGGTGGCAGCCCGGCACGTGCTGCTGGCGCATCATGCCGACGATCAGGCCGAAACCGTGCTGCTGGCCCTGTTGCGCGGTGCCGGTCCGGCCGGCCTGTCGGCGATGGGTGACGTCAGCGTTCCACCATCCCATCCACTGCGCGACACGCTGCTGCGTCCCTGGCTGTCGCTGTCGCGCGAGGTGTTGGCCGACTGGGCGCAGGCGCAAGGTCTGCACTGGGTAGAAGATCCCTCCAACCAGCACAGTCGTTTCGACCGCAATTTCCTGCGTCTGGAAGTGCTGCCGCTGCTGGCTAGGCGGTTTGCCGGCTGGCGCCAGTCACTTGCGCGCAGTGCGGCCTGGAATGCCGAAGCGCAGCACCTGCTGGGTGAACTGGCCGACCTCGATCGTGCCAGCTTTCAGGCCGGCAGCGCGTGGCCCGACGATCCGGCCTGCCTGCCAGGACGGGTGGGGGAATGGCGCGCCCTCGCACCGGCGCGACAGCGCAACCTGCTGCGTTGCCTGATTCAGCGCCGCGGACTGCCGCTCCCGCCGGCGCTGCGTCTGCAGGCCTGGCTTGATCAGCTCGACGCAGCCGACGACCGCCTGCCGTTGTTGGTCTGGCAAGGCTGTGCCCTGCGCCGCTGGTCGGGCCGCCTGTGGCTGGAAATGGCTGTGCCAGCCTTGCCGCCACAAATGCCGGCGCTACGCTGGGATGGGGTCAATGCTGCGGAGTGGTCGATGCCGGATGGGCAGGTCTGGCAGGTGGTGCCTTGGCCGGAGGCGGGGGGCAGTCGGTTGTTGCCGTCGGCTTCGCCCTCGCACCCGCAGCCGCTGCTGACCCACCCGCTGCGCGTTGACTGCGGACCACTCGAATTGCGCTGGGGTGGCGGGCAGGGACGCCTGCAAATGCATGTGGGCGGACCGCATCGCGACTTGCGCAAGCTGTTCCAGGAAGCCGGCGTGCCACCCTGGCGGCGCACCTCCCTGCCCAGACTGCATGCGGGGCGCACCCTGGTGGCGGTGCCGGGGATCGGCACGGCACCCGACTGGCAGGCCGAGTGGTCGGCGCCGGGCTGGCAGCTGACATGCCGTGCCGGGGCCTGAATCGTCCACTGCCGCAGCGTGTTCGCATGGTATGATTTAGGGCTTTGTCAATCATCACTTTAGCGGAGTCGTCATGGCGCTGGAACGTACCCTTTCGATCATCAAGCCCGATGCTGTAGCCAAAAACGTCATCGGTCAGATTTACACCCGCTTCGAGCAGGCCGGCCTGAAGGTCATTGCCGCCCGCATGCTGCACCTGTCGCGTCACGAAGCCGAAGGCTTTTATGCA
This sequence comes from uncultured Ferrovum sp., assembly GCA_903893215.1. GTDB lineage: Bacteria > Pseudomonadota > Gammaproteobacteria > Burkholderiales > Ferrovaceae > CAIVHB01. The sequence continues at coordinate 16,640 of CAITLJ010000060.1, forward strand.
GTCCACCGCGAGCGTCCCTTCTTCAAGGATCTGGTCGATTTCATGATCAGCGGCCCGGTGATGGTCACCGCCCTCGAAGGTGAAGGTGCCATCCTCAAGCACCGCGACCTGATGGGTGCAACCGATCCCAAAAAGGCCGCGCCCGGCACCATCCGCGCCGACTTTGCCGACAGCATCGACGCCAACGCCGTGCATGGTTCAGACGCAGCCGAAACGGCCGCTGTCGAAATCGCGTACTTCTTTCCCAGCCTGAACGTCTACAGCCGCTGAAGGCTGCACGGCACCTGGCCCAGGACAGCCCGACGATGGACAGCCTCAAGCCGGACAGCGACCCGTCAGCGGGCGCTCTTTCACCCAGCGCCCCATTGTCTGGCGTCCCGTTGTCTGGCACCCCGTTGTCTGGCACCCCGTTGTCTGGCACCCCGTTGCCTGACCACGCGTTGTCTGACGTCCCGCTGTCTGACGTTCTGGCGGCGCCTGGCAATACGCCCGTCAACCTGCTGGACTTCAACCTCGCCCAGCTTGAGACATTCGTCGAGAGTCTGGGCGAGAAGCGTTTCCGCGCGCGGCAACTGATGCGCTGGATCCATCTGTACGGTCAGGACGATTTTTCGGCCATGAGCGATCTTGCGCGCAGCCTGCGCGAGAAGCTCGCCGGCCGGGCGGTGATCGCCCCTCCCAAATTGCTGGCCAGCCAGCAGTCCGACGACGGCACGCAAAAGTGGGTGCTGGAAGTCGGTGCTGGCAATGCCATTGAAACCGTCTTCATTCCCGAAGGAGACCGCGGCACCCTGTGCGTCTCCTCGCAGGTGGGGTGTGCACTGGCGTGCACTTTCTGTTCCACCGGCCATCAGGGCTTCAACCGCAACCTGACCACGGCAGAGATCATCGGCCAGTTGTGGTGGGCCAACCGGGCCCTCGGGCGCGACCCCAAGGGCGAGCGCATCGTCAGCAATGTGGTGATGATGGGCATGGGCGAGCCTCTCGCCAATCTCGACAATGTCGACGCTGCCCTCGACATCATGCTCGACGACTTTGGCTACGGTTTGTCCCGTCGTCGCGTCACCTTGTCCACCTCGGGCATCGTGCCGGCGCTCGACAAGCTGCGCGAGCGCCATCCGGTGGCGCTCGCAGTCTCGCTGCATGCGCCCAATGACGCGTTGCGCGACGTGATCGTGCCGATCAACCGCAAGTATCCGCTGGCCGAGCTGCTGGCCGCGTGCAAGCGCTATCTGGCAGCTGCGCCACGTGACTTCGTCACCTTCGAATACGTGATGCTGGATGGGGTGAACGACACGGTGGCGCATGCGCACGAATTGCTCGCCCTGATCCATGATGTGCCGTGCAAGTTCAACCTGATCCCGTTCAACCCGTTTCCAAACAGCATCTACAGGCGCTCGCGCAGCGAGACGATCAGCCGCTTCCGCGACATCCTGATGCAGGCCGGCTATGTGGTTACGGTGCGTCGCACGCGCGGCGATGACATCGACGCTGCCTGCGGGCAGCTGGCAGGCCAGGTGCAGGACAAATCGCGCCGGCTGGAGCGCCTGACGCGTGAGGGCTTGCGATGAGCGCGCCGCGCCCGGTGGCGGTCCTGTTGCTTGGCGTCGTGCTGATGCTGGCGGGTTGCATGGCCACCAACACCACCGTGCGCAACGGCGTGGTGGCGGTACCGCCCACGGCCGCGGCGCAGGAGGCGGCGCGGCTGGCCGAACTGCGCTATCGCGCCAAGGCGCATGGCGATCTGGCCGCTGCCTATTACGAACGCGGCCAGTTTGGCGTCGCGCTCGAAGAGGCCAACGAATCGATCCAGATCGATCCGGCCTATGTCGGCGGCTGGAACCTGCGTGGCCTGGTATACATGGCGCTGCGCGAGGACCGGGATGCCGAGGACAGCTTCCGCCAGGGCTACCGGCTGGCTCCCAATGATGCCGAACTGCAGAACAATTACGGCTACTTCCTGTGCGACCGTGGTCGAGAGCGGGAAGGGCTGCAAAGACTCGATGCGGTGTTGCGCGATCCGCTTTACGCCACCCCGGAAAAAGCCCTGGTGAATGCGGCGCAGTGCACCCAGCGTCTGCACGATGAACCAGCAACCGAGGCCTATCTGCGGCGTGCCGTGCACATGGCGCCGACCTACCCGCCAGCAGCCACCCAGCTGGCCGGATTGCTGGAGCGCAGCGGTCGTCGCGGCGAGGCGCGCGAGGCCTTGCGACCATTGCTGCGTGCAACCCCGCCGCCACAGGACATTCTGTTGACCATGGCGCGACTGGATGATGCATTGAATGACCCGCAACAGGCGCGCGAGCATCGCGCCCTGCTGCAGCGATATTATCCTGAAGGCGGAGCCGTGCCCGCCACGTCAGCCGAGCCCCGTCCATGAGTGACTCCGAGTCGAGTACCGCCCCTCTCGCCGAAACGCACCCGCCTGCCGAAGAGGAGGCCCCGCCAGCTGCGGTCGAGCCACTGCTGCGGCGTGGTCAGCGACTTGAGCAAGCCCGTTTGCAGGCGGGCCTGACCATCGCCGACGTAGCCTCGCGCCTGCGTCTGTCGCAGGCCCAGATTGAGGCCCTGGAACAGGACGATCTGGCGGCCTTGCCACCCGCCACGTTCGTGCGTGGCTTCGTCCGCAACTACGCCCGTCTGCTCAAGCTGCCCGTCGAGGCGCTCGAACAGGCACCGACGGCGGGGGCTGCAGCGTCCGCCACCCAGCCGGCCTTCACGCTGCAGCCCCCGCCGTCGGTGGATGCGCTGCCGCTGGATGGTCGCGCCAGCGCCAACCGGCGCTGGCTGGGGGCGGCCGTCGTGGCGCTGGTGATCGGCGCAGTGATCGGGGTGGTACGTCTTGAGCACCTCGATGGCGCGCGTGATCTGGTGGCGGACCAGGTGAAGGGCCCAGTGGGCTTCGTGCTCGACCTGTTCCGCAGCAAACCCGTGCCGTCTGTTGCGATGCCCGCCAGCACAGCCCCTGCCGCCACGGCGACGCCCATGACCACGTCGGTCGCTGCCGATCCGGGTACTGGCGCTCCGGGCGCTGCCGATCCGGGTACTGGCGCTCCGGGTACTGGCGCCCCCGCGCTGCCGGCTGCGCTCGCGGTCGCCGACGCCGCGTCCGCAGCTGCACCGTCTGCCAGTCCACCGGTCCCGGCAGAGACCGCCTTGGCCAACACGCCGGCGTCGACGACGGTGGCGGCATCAGGTGAGGCTGGCAATGTGCTTGATTTCAGTTTTGAAGGCGACAGCTGGGTGGAGGTGCGCGACAGCACCAATACCGTGATTTACTCCCGCACCTCGCATGCTGGCGACATCCAGTCGGTGTCCTTCAGGGGCCAGATCAGCGTGGTGATCGGCAACGCCAGGTCCACCCATCTCAGCCTCAATGGTGCTGACGTGATGCTGGCACCCCATACCAAAGTCACCGTGGCCCGGCTCAAGCTGGATGCGGCTGGCCCCCGACCCTGAGCGAGAGTTCCGATGCCGATCGCGCTTCCTGTCCGTCACAACACCCTGCGCGTGCGCGTGGGCAGCATTCCCGTCGGTGGTGGCAGCCCGGTGGTGGTGCAGTCCATGACCAACACCGACACGGCCAACATCCCGGCCACCATCCAGCAGGTGGCTGCCCTGGCGCGCGCCGGCTCGGAACTGGTGCGGATCACGGTCAACACCAGCGAGGCAGCTGCGGCCGTGCCGCATATCCGCGATGGCCTGGCGCGCGTTGGCCTGCAGGTGCCGCTGGTCGGTGATTTCCATTTCAATGGCCACCGTCTGCTGCAGGAGCATCCCGCCTGTGGTGAAGCCTTGGCCAAGTTCCGCATCAACCCGGGCAATGTCGGCGCCGGCAAGCGCCGCGACGACCAGTTCGGCTATCTGATCGAAACCGCCTGTCGCCTCGACAAGCCGGTGCGCATCGGCGTCAACTGGGGCAGCCTGGATCAGGAACTGCTGGCGCGCATGATGGATGCCAATGCTGCCCTGGCCCGCCCCGAACCCGCCGATGTGGTGCTGCGCGAAGTGCTGATCACGTCGGCGCTGGAGAGTGCGGCCAAGGCCGTCGAAATCGGCCTGCCGGAAGACCACATCATTCTTTCCTGCAAGGTGAGTGGTGTGCAGGACCTGATCGCCGTCTATCGCGCGCTGGCGCAGCGCACCCGGCATCCCCTGCATCTGGGCCTCACCGAAGCCGGCATGGGCACCAAGGGGGTGGTGGCGTCCAGCGTGGGTATTGGCGTGCTGCTGCAGGAGGGCATTGGTGACACCATCCGCATCTCGCTGACTCCCGAACCCGGTGGTGACCGCACGCGCGAGGTGATCGTGGCACAGGAACTGCTGCAGACCATGGGGCTGCGTTCGTTCACGCCGCTGGTTACCGCCTGCCCGGGCTGTGGACGCACCACCAGCACCTATTTTCAGGAACTGGCCGACCGCATCCAGAGCTTCCTGCGCAACAGCATGCCGGAATGGCGCGAGCGTTATCCCGGCGTAGAAAACCTTAACGTGGCAGTGATGGGCTGTGTGGTCAACGGCCCTGGCGAGAGCAAGCTGGCCGACATCGGGATCAGTTTGCCGGGCTCTGGTGAGCGGCCGGTGGCGCCAGTGTTTGTGGATGGCGAACGTGCCCAGACGCTCAAGGGCGACCGGATTGCCGAGGAGTTTCAGGCGCTGGTGATCGATTACGTGGAAAAGCGGTACGGAAAACAGGCATGAGTCAGGCGTTTCAGGCAGTACGTGGCATGAACGACATCCTTCCGGATGTCTCGCACGAATGGGAGTTTCTCGAAGATACCCTGCGTGACTGGCTGGCCAGTTACGGCTACCGGCAGCTGCGCACGCCGCTGCTCGAGCCCACGGCGCTGTTCACGCGTTCGATCGGCGAAGTCACCGACATCGTCGAGAAAGAAATGTACAGCTTTGAGGACAGCCTGAACGGCGAAAAGCTCACCCTTCGGCCCGAAGCCACGGCGTCTTCGGTGCGCGCCGCGCTCCAGCATAACCTGCTGTATCCCGGGCCGCAGCGGCTCTGGTACATCGGCCCGATGTTCCGTCACGAGCGCCCGCAAAAAGGCCGCTACCGCCAGTTTCACCAGTGTGGCGCCGAGGCGCTCGGCTTTCCCGGTCCGGACATCGACGCCGAGCTGATCATGATGACGGCCAGGCTGTGGAAGCGCCTGGCGCTGCCGCCGGTCGAACTGCAGATCAACAGCCTGGGGTCGCCCGAAGCGCGTCTGCGCCACCGCGCCCGTCTGATCGCCCATCTGGAAGCGCACGCCGACCTGCTCGATGAGGATGCGCGTCGTCGCCTGCACACCAATCCGCTGCGCATCCTCGACAGCAAGAACCCGGGCATGCAGGCACTGATCGAGGCCGCTCCGCAGTTGGCGGATGACCTGGATGACGCGTCGCGCCATCACTTCGAGACCCTGCAGTCCTTGCTCGGCCACGCCGGCATCCCCTTCCGCGTCAACCCGCGACTGGTGCGCGGGCTGGATTACTACAATGCCACCGTGTTCGAGTGGGTGACCGACGCGCTCGGCGCACAGGGCACCATCTGTGCCGGCGGTCGTTACGACGGCCTGATTCCCCAGTTGGGCGGTAAGCCCACGCCGGCGGCCGGCTTCGGCATGGGGCTTGAACGCCTGCTGTTGCTCCGCCAGGAAGCCCATGGCGCCCTGCCGGCCCCGGCACCGGATGTCTATCTGGCGCACAGCGGCGGCGCGCTCACTGCATTTGCGCTGCAGGCAGCCGAGGTGCTGCGCGACGCCGGATGTCGTACCCTGTTTCATGCCGGGGGGGGCAGTTTCAAATCCCAGCTCAAACGCGCAGACGGCAGCGGTGCGGCCATGTGCGTGATCATCGGTGAGGATGAGGCCGCCAAGGGCTGTGTCACGCTCAAGCCGCTGCGGGGTCAGGGCGCACAGCAGGAAGTCGCGCTCGCAGCGCTGGGTGCGCAGGCCAGCGCCCTGCGCGCTGCGCTGGCGGCGCCAGCCGTCTGATCCGTTTATTCATCATTTCGATTTCGCCAGGAAGCAGCAATGTACGATCTAGAAGAACAGGAACAAATCGAGGCACTCAAGGCCTGGTGGCAGGAAAACCGCAAGTTTGTGCTGACGGTTGCCGTGGCCGGTGTGGTTGCCTATGGCGGGATCACCGGCTGGAAGGCCTGGAAGGCAAGCCAGGCCGAGCAGGCTGCCAACCAGTTTGCAAGCTTCCAGAAAGCGGCCGCCGCCGCTGGTGGTGACCCGGTGAAGACGGACGGGGCCGCACGTGCGATCGAAGCGGCGGTGCCCAACTCGGCTTACGCGGCACGCGCGGCCTTGCTGGCGGCGCAAGCGTTGGCCAATGCAGGCAAGACCGCCGAAGCGCAGGTGCAGTATCAGTGGGTGATTGATCACGCCGCCGAGACCCAGTTGCAGGCTTTGGCGCGTGTGCGTCTGGCCGGCGTGCTGGCGGATGCACAGAAATACGATCAGGCGCTGGCGCTGCTGGCCACCGGCATTGATGCCGATTTTGCCACCCTGGCGGGTGACCGCCGCGGTGACATCCTGCTGGCACAGGGCAAAACCTTGGAGGCACGTGCCGCCTATCGCAGCGCGCTGGACGCGGCCGATGCCAGCAATCCGCTGCGCACCTTGCTGCAGGCCAAGGCCGACGCGCTGGGCGCAGACGCCGTCGTAAAGACCGCCAGCAAGGACGACGGCAAGGCTGCGGCAACGCCGCCAGGTGGCGGTGGCGCAGCCGCGCCTGCCGCCGGTGATGACAAGGCGGTCGCCAAGTGACGGCCCTGCGCGCGGTCCCGGCGGGCACTGGTGTCCTGACCCGGTCACGGGCAGCAGTTCGCCTTCGCCGCGTTGCGCCTACTGCGCTGATCGCAGTCATGCTGGCCGCCAGCCTGCCGGGATGCAGCCTGTTCGGCAGCACGGCACGGGTGACCCCGCCACTCAAGGCCGAAGCAGGTCTGCAGACCCTGCAGGCGCGCTGGCATCTCGACCTGTCCGACGGACAGGTGGTACCCCTGTCTGCTGCGGTGGATGGCGGACGCATCTTTGCGGCAAAGGCGTCAGGCGAGTTGCAGGCGCTCAACGCCACCTCCGGTAGCCAGGTCTGGAAAGTCACGGTGCCGGACCAGCTGGCGGGCGGTGTCGGCGCTGGCGAACATCTGGTGGCGGTGGGCACGCGGCATGGCAAGGTGGTGGTGTTTGACGAAGACGGCCACCCGCTTTGGGACGCCGTGGCCGGCGTAAGTGCGATCACGGCACCGCCGGTGATCGCCGACGGCGTGGTGGTGGTGCGCACCGGGGAGGGCAAGCTGGTTGCCTTCACCGCAGCCAACGGCGCCAAGCGCTGGTCGGTCGAACGCGCCCTGCCGGCGCTCACCCTGTATCGCGCCAGCAGTGCCGTGGCAGCGCATGGCGCGCTGTTTGTGGGCCTGCCGGGCGGCAAGTTGCTCGCGCTCACGCTGGATCAGGGCAAGGTGGGCTGGGAGTCGGCAGTGGCCGTGCCACGTGGTGCGACCGAACTGGAGCGGGTCGCTGATGTCACCGGCACCCCGGTCGTTGGTGAGCGCGATGTGTGTGCTGCCACCTACCAGGGACGGGTGGCCTGTCTGAACCCGACCAATGGCAACCCCTTGTGGTCGCGCGAGGTGTCCAGTCTGAGCGGACTGGGCGCTGACAGCGGCCGGGTCTACGTGGCTGACGAGAAAGGCGCTGTGAGCGCCTGGGAACGTGGTAGCGGTTCGCCGGCCTGGAAGAACGAGGACCTCAACGGTCGCCGCCTGATCGGCGCCGTGGCGGCTGCCGGCCTGGTGATCACGGGTGACCTGCAAGGCTACGTGCACTGGCTCGATCGCAGCGACGGCAAGATCACGGCACGTGCGTCCACCGATGGCAGCAGCCTGTTCCAGGCACCGATTTTTCTGGGCGACGGCGTGCTGGTACAGACCCGCAAGGGTGGCCTGTTCGTGTTCCCGATGCCTTGAGGTTGTCACCGTAAAATGCTCCCAACGATCGCCCTGGTGGGCCGGCCCAATGTCGGCAAATCCACCCTGTTCAACCGCCTCACCCGCACACGCGACGCATTGGTGGCCGATTTGCCTGGCCTCACCCGCGACCGCCACTACGGCAAGGCGAAGTCGGGCGACATCAAGTACTTCGTGGTCGATACCGGCGGCTTCGAGCCCAAGACCGACGACGGCATCCTAAAGCAGATGGCCCTGCAAACCCTGCAGGCGATCGACGAAGCTGACCGCATCGTCTTCCTGACCGACGCCCGGCAGGGTCTCAGCCACGGCGACAAGCAGATCGCCGAGGTGCTGCGCAAGCGCGGCAAGCCGGTCGTGCTCGCCGTCAACAAGGCCGAGGGCATGCGCCACTCGGTGGTGACAGCCGAATTTCACGAGCTTGGTCTGGGTGAACCTTTCGCCATTTCCGGTGCACATGGCGACAGTGTCGACGAGCTGATGGAACTGGTGCTCGAGGGTTACCAGCCCGAACCCGAGCCGGATGAGAACGCACCACGCAATCCGCGCATCGCCATCGTGGGGCGTCCCAACGTGGGCAAGTCCACCCTGGTCAACGCCCTGCTGGGTGAAGAGCGGGTGATCGCTTTTGATCAGCCCGGCACTACGCGCGACAGCATCTATATCGATTTTCAGCGTGGCGATCGTGCGTACACCCTGATCGATACCGCCGGTGTGCGGCGTCGCGGCAAGGTGTTCGAAGCGATCGAGAAATTTTCGGTGATCAAGACCCTGCAGGCGATCGAAGACGCCAACGTGGTGGTGATGGTGGTGGATGCCCAGCAGGATATTTCCGACCAGGATTCGCACATCGCCGGTCATGTGCTCGAGCAGGGTCGGGCCGTGGTGCTGGCCGTCAACAAGTGGGACGGCATGGGTACGTATGAGCGCGAGACCACCAAGAACATGCTCTCACGCAAGCTGGGCTTTCTGGATTTTGCCCAGCATCTGTTCATCAGCGCGCTGCACGGGCAGGGCATGGGCGGCTTGTTTCCGGCAATCGATGCGGCGTACACCGCGGCGTTCACCAAACTGCCCACGCCCAAGCTGACGCGCATGCTGATGGCCGCCACCACCCAGCACCAGCCACCAAAGAACGGTCCGTTCCGCCCCAAGCTGCGCTATGCTCATCAGGGGGGAATGAATCCGCCGCTGGTCATCGTGCATGGCAGTGCCGTCAATCACGTTTCGGATTCCTACAAACGTTATCTTGAGAATACGTTCCGTGACAATTTTGCCTTGCGCGGTACCCCTTTGCGCGTAGAGTTTCGCCAGGGGTTCAATCCTTTCGAAGGACGCAAACCTGCACCGCTCACCGAGTCGGAAGAGCGCAAGGCGCACCGCAAACGCCGCCGTGGTCGCAAGCTGTTTGGCAATGGCAAGGACTGATCGACGGAACTTTTGCTGCAATGCAAGCCCTTACCATGAACGTGCCTGCTAGGAACAGCGTCATATTTTCTATACAGTGACTTCACCAAATTTTGAATTCGCGGAGCATCACCAATGAGCGCCAAGGGGCAACTCTTACAAGACCCATTTCTCAACACGCTGCGCAAAGAGCATGTTCCTGTGTCGATCTACCTGGTCAATGGCATCAAGTTGCAAGGTCAGGTCGAGTCGTTTGACCAGTATGTGGTGTTGCTGAAAAACACCGTTACCCAGATGGTCTACAAGCACGCCATCAGCACGGTGGTGCCGGCACGGCCGGTCAGCATCGCGCTGGAAAATGGCAGCGAGGGCTGAATCCCCTGGGCCGCGCTTCCCGCAACACGGGCGATCTTGAAACCGAACTGACCCGGGCCGAGGGCGACCTCGCCTTGCTGGTCGGTCTTGACCTTGGCGACCCGGATTACGCCGGCAGCATGGCGGAACTGGCCGAACTGGCGCGCAGCGCCGGGCTGCGCGTGGCTCCCGACATTGTCGGTGGCAAACGTCAGCGTCCCGACTCCAAGACTTATGCCGGCAGCGGCAAGGTGGAAGAAATCGCAAACGCTGCGCGAGCGCTCAACGCTGGACTGGTGATCTTCAACCACGAGTTGTCGCCGGCCCAGGAGCGCAACCTCGAGCGCGCCATCGGGGTGCGGGTGATCGATCGGGTCAGTCTGATCCTGGACATTTTTGCCCAGCGTGCCCGCAGTCACGATGGTCAGTTGCAGGTGGAACTGGCCCAGTTGCAGCGGCTGGCCACCCGGTTGGTGCGCGGCTGGAGTCACCTGGATCGCGAAAAAGGCGGTATCGGCCTGCGTGGTCCGGGCGAAACCCAGCTGGAAACCGACCGCCGCCTGCTCGGCAAACGTGTCAAGGTGCTCAAGGAGCGGCTTGCCAAGGTGGCACGCGTGCGTGACACCCAACGCCAGGCGCGCGAGAAGGGCGACGCCCTGCGTGTGTCGCTGGTGGGGTACACCAACGCAGGCAAAAGCACCCTGTTCAACCGGCTCACCCATGCCCAGGCGTTTGCTGCCGACCAGCTGTTTGCCACGCTCGACACCACTTCGCGACGCGTATTCCTCAGTCCCGGGCTGACCGCGGTGGTGTCCGACACCGTAGGTTTCATCCGCCAGCTGCCGCACACGCTGGTCGAATCCTTCAAGGCCACTCTGGAAGAAACCGCGTTGGCCGACGTGCTGCTGGTGGTGGTGGACGCATCCGATCCCCGCCGCGATGCGCAACTGCACGCGGTGATCGACGTGCTGGAAGAGATCGGCGCCGGCCAAGTGCCGCGGGTGCTGGTTTACAACAAGATTGACCGCATGCCCGGCCGTACCCCCGGCGTGGAGCGCGACGAATATGATAAAATCACGGCGCTCCGCTTGAGTGCGCTGGACGGTGGTGGTATTGACCTGTTGCGCGCAGCGTTGGAAGAAATGCGCACCGACCTGGCCGAACAGCACTGGAGCCGGCACGAACCCCAGCTGGAACACTGGGAAAGGCCTGCTCCTGCCGCCAATGCCGGTGACGATGCCGAGACCTACCCCGACCCCGATCAACACGACGGTCACCATCACAGCAAGCCTGAAGCGGCCTGAACCCATCAGGATGAACGCAATTCGTGATCGCTGGTCGATCCAGGCATGTTGCGATCGTCCATTGCCCTGAACCTGCCGGAAATCCACCACACATGCCGCAAAATGACCCGCAATGGGGCCGCAAGGACCCCGAAGGTCCGCCGGATCTCGACGAAGTGCTGCGCCGACTCACCCGCTGGTTTCGCCAGTTGCTGCCGGCCCGCTGGCGCACTGCACGCTTTGGCGGTGCACCCGGCGGACCAGAACTGGGCCGCCTGGTGGCTGGTGGCCTGTTGCTGGTCAGCGTGCTCTGGCTGGCCACGGGTCTGTATATCGTGGATGCCGGTCATGCTGGCATGATCCTGCGCTTCGGTCGGCTGGTTGAAGTCACCCCACCCGGACCGCACTGGCATCTGCCCTGGCCGATTGAGGCGCAAGCCGAAGGCAGCCCGCTCAACGTGTCGCAGGTGCGCACTGTGGAAGTGGGGTACCGCAGCAACATCCGCTCCAAAGTGCCCGCCGAGTCGCTGATCCTGACCGACGACGAGAACATCGTGGACGTGCAGTTTGCGGTGCAATACACCATCAAAGACCCCGAGGCCTTCTTGTTCAACAACCGCGCGCCGGACGATGCCGTGATGCAGGCGGCCGAAACCGCCATCCGCGAGGTGATTGGCCGTAACAAGATGGACTTCGTGCTGTACGAAGGCCGCGCCGAGATCGCCACCAATGCGGCCGTGCTGATGCAGAAGCTGCTCGACCGCTACAGTGCCGGCATCAGCGTGAGCAAGGTCAACATGCAGAACGCCCAGCCGCCCGAACAGGTGCAGGCGGCCTTCGATGACGCCGTGAAGGCTGGGCAGGATCGCGAGCGCCAGAAGAATGAAGGGCAGGCCTATGCCAACGATGTGATCCCGCGCGCGCGCGGCGACGCCGCCCGCCTGATGGAAGAAGCCAACGGTTATGGTCAGCGGGTAGTGGCGCGTGCACAGGGCGATGCCAGTCGTTTCAAACAGATCTACGCCGAGTACCAGAAGGCCCCCGACGTCACCCGGCAGCGCCTGTATCTCGACATGATGCAGCAGGTGCTGGGCAGTACCACCAAAGTGGTCGCCGAACAAAAGCAGGGCAGCCTGCTCTATCTGCCGCTGGACAAGCTGATCGCAGCCAACGGGGGCGAGGCCGCGGCAGGTGCGCCGCCTGCTGCGGCCTCGCCGTCGGCCGGCGGCGATGCCGCCCTGCGCGCGCCGGCTGCGCTGCCGTCTGCCGCAAGCGACACCGCGCCCGCGGACAACAGTGCCGACCGCAACAACCGTGATGCCTTCCGCAATCGTGACCGGGAGCAACGGCCATGAACCGCCAGCCTTTTGCCATCCTTCTTGCGCTGCTGGGCGTGCTTGTGTTGCTGGCCAGTTCGCTCTACACCGTCGAGCAGGGCCATTCCGCGCTGGTGTTCCAGCTGGGAGAAGTGGTCGCCACCCATACCAGTCCGGGCCTGTATCTGAAAGCGCCACTGGTGCAGAACGTGCGCTTCTTTGACGCGCGCATCCAGACCCTCGACGCGCGCGACCCGGAACGTTTCATCACCGCCGAGAAAAAGCCGGTGCTGGTGGATTACTTCGTCAAGTGGCGGATTGCCAACGTCAAGCAGTTCTACGTCAGCGTTGGCGGGGACGAGCACCGTGCCGAAATCCGTCTGGTGCAGACTGTCAACGACGACTTGCGGGCCGAATTCGCCAAGCGCACCGTGCATGAGGCGGTGAGCGGCGAGCGCGAGCAGATCGTGGCCGCCATGCGTTCGCGCGCCGATAGTGACGCCCGCCAGATTGGCGTGGAAGTGCTCGACGTGCGCATCAAACGGGTCGACCTGACCCCGGAGGTGAGCGAGTCGGTGTACCGGCGGATGGAAGCCGAGCGCAAGCGCGTGGCCAACGGCATGCGCTCCACCGGCGCGGGTGATGCCGAGCAGATCAAGGCCGACGCCGACCGCCAGCGCGAAGTGATTCTGGCCGAAGCGTTCCGCGACGCCCAGAAGATCAAGGGCGAGGGCGATGCCAAGGCGTCGGCAATCTATGCCGAGGCCTATGGCCGCGACAGCGAGTTTTACGCCTTCTACCGCAGTCTCGAGTCCTACCAGGCGGGACTGCATTCCAAGGGCGACCTGCTGGTGCTGGATCCCAATTCCGACTATTTCCGCTACTTCCGCAATGCGCCAGGCGCGGGTGGTGCGCGTGCGCCAAAGGCAGGAGCGCGCAAGTGAATCAGCGCTGGTTGCTGCCCGAGCAGCTCGAAGATCTGCTGCCCCGCGAAGCGTGGGCGCTGGAATCGGCGCGGCGCGCCTTGCTCGACCTGTTCTACAGCCGCGGCTATGAACTGGTGGCACCGCCAGCGCTCGAATACATGGAGAGCCTGCTGACCGGATCGGGCCAGGATGCCGACCTGATCACCTTCAAGGTGGTGGATCAGCTCTCCGGACGGCTGCTTGGCCTGCGTGCCGACATCACGCCGCAGGTGGCGCGCATCGACGCGCATCGCCTGGACCGCTCTGGCGTCAGCCGCCTGAGTTATGCCGGCAACGTGTACCACGCCCTGGTGGCGGGGGCCGGTGCCTCGCGCGAGCCCTATCAGGTGGGAGCCGAGCTGTTCGGCCACCCTGGCATCGCTGCCGACTTTGAAGTCCAGTCCCTGCTGTTGCAGGCACTCGCCGAACTGGGGGTGGGTGATTTTGTGTTCGACCTTGGTCATGTCGGCATTTTCCGGGGACTCACCCAAGGCCTGCCCGCCGCCCTGGTTGACGACCTGCTGGTGGCCATGCGTGGCAAAAACATCCCGCGCATCGATGAACTGACGGCAGGTTTGTCCGGCGAGCTGCGCGCGGCATTGCGCGCCCTGCCACTGTTGTGTGGCGAGCTTGATGTGCTGACGCAGGCGCGTGCGGTGCTGCCGGCGCTACCCGAAGTGCATGCTGCGCTCGACCAGCTGGCGCAGGCCGCAAGCCGGCTTGCGCCGCATACCCGGCTGGAGATTGATCTGGCCGAGCTGCGTGGTTACACCTATCACAGCGGCATGGTGTTTGCCGTTTACGCGCCCGGCTTTCCGGGGGCGGTGGCCCGCGGCGGTCGCTATGACGCCATTGGCCTCGCCTTTGGCCGTGCCCGTCCGGCCACCGGTTTCAGCATCGACCTGCGCGACCTGCTTTCGGTGATGCCGGCGCCCGCCAGCGTCACGTGCGCCTGGCTGCCGCTCGATGTGACCCACCAGTTTGCGGAGGACGCGCTGGCGGTGCAGCTGGCGGCGCTGCGCGCGCAGGGGATGGTGGTGGTGGTCCAGCTGGATGCTGCCGACCAGTCGCCCGATCCGCGATGCACTCTGCAGCTGGTGGCGCAGCACGGCGCGCTGGTGGCGCAGGCGCTTACGCTCTAAACTGGGGGGTTGGCTGCGTCGGGTAAACGCCGGCGCGGGTCAGGCACGTCAGCCGCGCGTGGGGCAGATGCCCGAGGTTGTCTGGCACGCCCCTCGCATGCGCGCGCCACAGGATTCAAACAGACAGATTCAATCAGGGAAGCAGCAGCATCATGACAAGAAACGTGGTCGTCATCGGCACCCAGTGGGGTGATGAAGGGAAGGGCAAACTGGTCGATTGGCTGACCGATCGGGCGGGTGGCGTGGTGCGTTTCCAGGGGGGGCACAATGCCGGCCACACCCTTGTGATCGGTGGCAAAAAAACCGTGCTGTCGCTGATTCCCGCCGGCATTCTGCGTGAGCACGTGGAGTGCTTCATCGGCAATGGCGTGGTCCTCTCGCCCGCGGCCCTGCTGCGCGAAATCGACATGCTCGAGGCCAGTGCTGGCATTCCGGTGGCCAGCCGCCTGCGCATCAGCGAGGCCTGCCCGCTGATCCTGCCCTACCACGTGGCGATCGACCAGGCGCGCGAGCGCGCCCGCGGCGAGAGCAAGATCGGTACCACCGGCCGCGGCATCGGGCCGGCATATGAGGACAAGGTGGCGCGCCGTGCCATCCGTCTGCAGGACGTGTTTCATCGTGAGCGCCTGGCGGCCAAGCTGGGCGAAGTGCTGGATTATCACAACTTCGTGCTCAAGCAGTATTTCCAGACCGAGACCGTCGACTTCCAGCAGGTGCTGGACGAAACCCTGGGGTTTGCCGAGCGTCTGCGTCCCATGGTGGCCGACGTGCCGCGTCGCCTGTATGAGGCCAACAAGGCCGGCAAACCGCTGCTGTTCGAAGGCGCCCAGGGCTCCCTGCTCGATATCGACCACGGCACCTATCCGTTCGTCACCAGCAGCAACTGCATTGCCGGTGCAGCGTGCGCCGGTGCGGGCGTCGGCCCGCAGATGCTGCACTATGTGCTGGGCATCACCAAGGCCTACACCACGCGCGTCGGTTCCGGCCCGTTCCCCACCGAACTGGATGATGAGGTGGGTGCCCATCTGGCCAAGCGCGGCAACGAGTTTGGCGCGGTCACCGGCCGTCCGCGTCGCACCGGCTGGTTCGATGCGGCAGCGCTCAAGCGCTCGATCCAGATCAATGGGGTGAGCGGCCTTTGCGTGACCAAGCTCGACGTGATGGATGGTGTGGAAACCGTGCGCATGTGCGTGGGCTACAAGACGGCCGATGGCGAAAGCGACATCCTGCCGGTAGGGGCCGAAGCCATTTCCGGCTGCACCCCGATTTACGAGGACATGCCGGGCTGGACCGAAAGCACGGTGGGGGTGCAGGAGTACGACCGTTTGCCGGGCAATGCGCGCCGGTACCTGGAGCGCATGGCCGAGATCTGCGAAGTGCCGATCGACGTGATCAGCACGGGACCGGATCGGGTCGAAACCATCATCCGCCGGCATCCGTTCGACGCGTGATTTGTGGCGGTGCGGGCCGCCATCATCATGCCGTTCGCTCAGATCTTGCGGGGCGCGATAGGGATGTTGGTGCCGTTATGCAGCCTCGGCCCGCGTGGGCAGGGGCAGCCCCGCTTCCTGCATGGCGCTGAGTGCTGACGTGCGCCAATCGTGACCACCCAGAAAGGCCTGGGTCTGCCGGGTGGCCAGCAATTGCAGGTCGGGTTGGTCCAGCAAGGTGGTGACGCGCCCGACCAGATCGTCGTAAGCGGCAAAGCAGATTCCGCTTGCTGACCAGTCGGCGTGCAGTGGCAGGCAGGATTGTTCTGAAACCATGGGAATCCCCAGTGCACATGGACGCAGTGCCCGGGCAATTTCAAAGATGCCGGTGTCGTAGGCATGCACGTTCAGGATCAGCCTGCAGTCCGCCATCGCCGAACTCAGGTTTTCGCCAAATCCCTGAATCTGTTTGACCCGCACGCCGCGTGCGCGCAGCGCATCCAGCACGCGTACCCGCCGCTCGGTGAGCGCACCGAAAAAGCCCACATCCTGCAGTGCGCCGGCGTTGGCACACGCCTGCGGGGGCTGCGCACAGGCGGCCAGTTCGGCGCAGGGCAGGACCGGAAATTCGCTGCATTTCTGGTCGGCACGTCGTTCCAGCAGCACAGCCAGATTGCGTGCGTTGTAATCGAGCACCCGGTATTCGTGCAGGAAGTCCAGGTAAGCCGTGGTCACCAGTGGAGAATCGCTGGCCAGTTGCTCCATGTTGAAGATGCAGGTGAATTCGGGGCGACCCACCGCGCGCACAGCGGCAAGGTCGGGAAACAGCTGGGTTCCAGCCCCCCACAGGATGTTGTGCACGTCCGGATAGACCACATTGCAACTGGTGTGTACCCGATAGCCCGCCCGTTGCAGCAGGCTGCCGACTGCGATCAGCGTATCGTCGAAGAACAGAGGTCTGCCCTTTGGGTCGGGCTTGAGGGAGACCAGGTTCACTTGGGTCATGTCGGTCGGCCGGTCTGGTTCAGCGGTAACTGGTGAACGAGGGGGCAATGTCGGCGTGCAGGATATCCGCCGAATGCTGCCATGCCAGGGGATGGAACAGGTCGCCACCGACTGCGGTCCAGGCCAGCGGATACTGTGACACCGAGCCGTCGGTGAAGGATGCACCCAGGCGGTCCTGCGGATGGCGCGCCGGATGCTGCATCAGTTGCGGCAGGTGGGCATCGAGCAGCGCGTTGAGCTGCCCGAACCATGCTGTGGTGAAGGTGCTGCGCGGTTTGAAGATCATGGCGCACACACCCACGATGCTGGAGAAATTGGCTTTCATCTCTTCTTCCAGCGCGCCCCCGACCTGGGCAATGCCATGCGGTCCCACTTCCGTATAGCCCAGCCCCTGCGCGGGTGAATGCTCCAGCAGGGCGAACAGCGGATTCCAGTTCTTGGCGGTGTGTTTCACATCGGCATACCCCCCGCCATACACGTGCAGCACGTAGCAGCGCAGGTAATCACACTGGTGCACGGCACTCAGGTACGGAAAGGCCGGATGAAACGGAAACTCTGGATGCACCCAGTACGCCAGCGTCTCGCGAGTCAGGTGCACGTTGGCGCAGCCCGTATTGCGGATCAGCGAAAGGAGCGCAGCCTCGCGGTCAGCCGACATCGGGCCCGGGCCCATCCAGCCAGAGAAAATCATCCGGTTCATCGCGGGTCCACCATCTGTTGCAGTCCGTCATTGAGTTCGATCGCGCAGCGCCAGCCGAACTCGCGTTCTGCCAGGGTGGCATCGAGGATGTTGCGCTTCACGTCAAACACACGCTCGGGCAGGTGATTCACCTGCAGCTGCGCGGCCAGGCTGGTATGGCGCAGCAGGTCGACCACCCGGGCATTGTCTGTGCCAATCCCGGTACCCAGGTTGTAGGTGGCGCCAGCGCGACCCTGTTCCAGACACAGGCGCAGTCCGCGCACCAGATCGTCGATATGGACGTAGTCGCGCACCGTGCCGCGCTCGCCGTACATGGTCAGCGGTCGACCCGCGCGCGCCGCACCGATTGCGGCGCCAATGAAGCCCTGCGCGATCTGGCCGATCTGGTCCGCGCCATACGGATTGGCGGGGCGCGCAATCACCAGCGGCAGCCCGGCCATCTGATGGAAAAAAGTGCCGTATTTTTCCGTGAGAAGCTTCGAGATGCCATAGGGCGAGATCGGATTGGTCGGGTGCGTCTCGTTCACCGTCAGGGTCTGCGATTGGCCGTACACCGTGCCACCAGATGACACCAGCAGGTAGCGCGCAAGGGTGTGCTGGCTGGCCAGTTGCAGCAGGTTGACCGAGGCTGGCAGGTTGGCGGTCACGTCGAAAAGCGGATCGTCAAAGCTGGTCTTGGGCACTGTGGCATAGGCCAGGTCGATCACATGCGTCACACCCGCCAGTGCCTTGAGCACGGAACTGCGCGACGAAGCGTCACCCTGCAGATATTCCACACCTGCGGGCAGCGGCGCGCGCGGCAACGCGGAACGTCCCATCACGCGCAGGGCCAGCCCGGGCCGGTGCGTGTGCAATTCGCGCGTGAGTGCCGTGCCGATGAAGCCGCTGCCGCCAACAATCAGAATGCGTTCAGGAGTCATTGTGGCCTCACAGGAAGTCGGCATGGATGGTCAGGCCCAGCAACTGCAGCCGGGCGGCCCGCTGCGTGCGGACCTCGGCCGAACTGGCCGGCCATTTGCGGTAGATCGACAGATAGTCGAGCACCACCGAATTGTCGCGGAACGATTGCATGGTGCGGCGCTCCGGATCGGCCGACAGGTGTACCACCGGACCGCAGATTGCGCGGTATTCGAACGGACAGCGGGTGTGTGCGGCCAGCAGGAAGTCCCAGTCTTCCAGACTGGCCAGGTTGCGGTCGAAGCGGGTGCTGCGCGCCACAGCGGCGGGCAGCGCTACCGCGTTGTTGGGGATGAAATTTGCCACTTCCAGCATGCCCGTCCGCCGGTCGGCCAGAGAGACGCGTTCGGCCGCCTGCATTTGCACCTCGTTGCCCGTGCGCTCTTCCACCAGTTGATGGTGATCAAAGTAGATCACCCGGTCGGCAGCAGCCGGCAGGGCGTCGGCCAGGGCGGCGATGGTTTCCGGCTGGTAGCTGTCATCGTCGTCCAGAAAAGTGATCCAGCGCCCGTCGGCCAGATCGATGCCCAGGTTGCGGGTGTCAGCCGGACCGCGCACGCCGGGCTTGACCAGCAGGATGTCCTGCGCGCGCAGGTAGTGCGCTGCCACCTGTTTTGTCGCCGCACTGGCTTCGTCAGCGCATAGCACAATCTGGAAATCGCCGCGGGTCTGGGCGCACAGCGAGCCGAGCGCACGCGCCAGGTAGGCGGGCCGGTCATGGGTGGTGACGATCACCGAGAGCAGCGGCTGGCCGGGCAGGGGTTTGGTGGACGGGATGGAAGTCATGGCGCGGTCAGAAATTGCGGGCAATGAAGATGTCGTGCTCGACATGCCACATCAGGTCGTTGGTGCGAGCCCAATCCACCAGCAGGTCAAGGGTTGGAAATTCGGGGTAGTCGGCGTTGGCTGGATCAAAAAAGCGGACCCCATCCACCATCACCGCCACCTGACTGTACTGGCGCAGGTGGTGGCCGATTTCTGCCAGTTCCAGCAGGATCGATGGCACGTCGTCCTCCCCATCGCCGGGTTCGGCCGGCACCTCGGTGGTCCTCGCGATGGCAGCGGTGATGGCAGCGGCATGATGCCCGGCAAGCCAGAAATTCACATTGCCTACCAGTTGTGGCAACAGCTTGGGCAGGGCTCGCAGGCTGTGGGCGTGGAACAGGCGCACCGGACTGCCCTCGGGAAAACGCGCCACGGCCTGCTGGAAGCGGTCACGGTTGCGCTCGATACCCACCACCAGGCGGCCCTGAGTGCTGAGCAGCAGCGTGGTGTCACCCGAGCCACTGGCGGTTTCCAGCCAGATGGCGTTGGCTGCGCCGTTACGCGCCCGCACGGCGTGCCGCACGGCATCGGGGCTGGGCGATGCATAGCCCTGGTTGTGCCAGGTGACGAACTGGTTGAACAGCAGAGTGGTGAGTTCGGTCATCACGGCAGGGGCGGTCATCGATGCACACCCGCAAGCGTGCCGGCGGCGGCGGCGGCGGCGGCGGCGACGGTGCGGCCGGGCAAGGTTGGCGCCGTCCAGGCGCTCACCGAGCACAGTTGCTGGTCCTGGCGCAGGCGGGCGCAGAAGGCCTGCGCGCTGGCCTCGTCGGCAA
The DNA here is from genome assembly GCA_903893215.1 of uncultured Ferrovum sp. Lineage (GTDB taxonomy): Bacteria > Pseudomonadota > Gammaproteobacteria > Burkholderiales > Ferrovaceae > CAIVHB01. The sequence continues at coordinate 36,775 of CAITLJ010000060.1, forward strand.
AATGCACCACGCGCAATTCGAAGGCGGCGTCTGGGCTGTCGTTCAGCCCGTCGGTCAGGCGCGTGGCCTGCAATGCAAGGCTGGACGTGTCGGGATAACGGCGGCGCAGGTCGCGCTGGATGGCTGGCAAGGCGATGGCATGCTGCACCCCCGGCAGGTTGACCGCCCATCCGCCGGCATCGGATTCGCCAGGCTGGGGTTTGCCTGGGTACGGCGTGGTCTCGTCCAGCCAGAGCGTGAATGCGGCGCCCTCGGGCAGGGTGTCGGCGGCCGGCATGATGCCCAGCGCCTGATACAGGCTAATCAGAGACTTCAGGTATTCACCCTGCAAACGCAACTGCTCGGCACGCGCCTGCTGCCAGACGCGCTGGGCTTCCAGCAGCGTGGCGGTGCTTGCGGCGCCGATGCCGAAGGCCTGCCGGTTCAGGGCCAGGATCCGTGCGGTGGCCTGTTCGGCTGCCTGTTGTGCACCCATCCGTGCGCGGGTGGCCTGCACATTGGCGAGGGCATCGTCCACCTCACGGGCCGCCTGCAGCAGGGTGCGTTGGTAGGTGCTGACCATTTCTTCATGGGTACGCTGACTGAGCGCCTGGTCGTTGGCACGGCGACCGCCATCAAAAATCACCGGAGTGAGGGTGGCTACCGCGTCCCAAAGAAAAAACTGTGACTGCAGCAGGTGGGCAAGACCGGTGCCGCTAAAGCCGCTCTGGGCCGAAAAGCTGACTGGTGGCAGCAGCCGCGCACGCGCCACCGCGATGTCGGCACGCGCAGCGCGCATACGTGCTTCCACCATCTGTACGTCCGGTCGCTGCAGCAGAAGGCGCGTGGACAAGGGGACCGACGCATCCGGCACGCGCAGGCTGTCCACGCCCGTGTCGGACAAGCCCAGCTGGCCCGGTGTGGTGCCGGCCAGGAAGGCCAGCGCGCTGGCTGCCTGGTCACGCTGCAGTTCCAGCATCGGCAGGGTAGCCTCCAGGGCGGCCAGAGCCGCGCGGTTGCGTTCCAGGTCTTCCAGGGTGGCATCGTGGGCATCCAGCGATTGCTGCACGCTGTGCAGCGCATCCTGGCTGGTGCGCACTTCATCGCGGGTCAGATGGATTGCATCGTTCGCAGCCAGGTAGCTGATGTAGGTGCCCACCAGATTGGCCAGCACCGTGCGTTGCACATCCTCGCGCTGGTGGATGGCGCGCTGCACCTGCAGCCCGGCCGATTCCTGCAGCGCCTGCTGCTCGCCCCAGACATCGGGCTTCCAGCTTGCCGATACGGTGGCGAGCAGGGTTTGCTGGATGCCGGCACCGCCAGTGCTTGGCACGCCGGGAATCTGGCCTGCCGGATATTGCAGCGCACGGGTGAGCGGGGTGCTGATCTCGGGTAGGGCGCCGGCGCGCACCGAGGCTTCGCGCAGGGCAGCCTGCACCACCTGCAGGTTGGCGATACGCAGATCCGGACTGTTGGCAAGGGTGCGGTCGACCAGTTGGTCCAGTTCTGCGCAGCCCAGCCGGCTCCACCAGCGTCCAGCGGTCGAATCGGTGGCGGGCGCGCCCCCGGCCGCAGTGGCGGCGGGCTCCCCGGCCCGCGTGTCGGCCGGCCTGTCGGGGTGGGCGTCGGGCATCGTGTCGGAGTCAGACATCGCATCGGCATGCAAATGGTGTTGCGGCAATACCAGTTGTGGGGCATCCGGCAGCACGGCGGGCACCCCCGTACACCCGCCCAGCCAAAGGCTGGCGAACAGCAGGCGCAGGCGCAGGTCAGGGCTCACGGATGGCCTCACCAAAGCCCTTGGTGAGCGGCCAGATCAGGTAGGACATCACCGAACGTTTGCCGACCACCATTTCTGCTGTGAGGGTCATGCCCGGCAACATCTTGGTATCGCTGGGCAGGTTTTTCAGGTGCGACCCGGCCAGCGACAGACGTGCCCGGTAATAATTTTCGGCCCCGGCGCCACTGCCGGGTTCGCGGTGAAAGGCGTCCTGACTGACGGTGGTCAGATGCCCTTCCAGCGTGCCGTGTTTCTGGAACGGGAAGGCATCCAGCTTGATGCTGGCCTTTTCCTTGTGATGCAGATAGCCGATATCAGTGGCATCGATCTGTACATCGGCCTCGAGCACATCGCCCAGTGGTACCAGCGTGAAAAACGGTTCGGCCTCGCGCACCACCGAACCCACCGACAGTTTTCCCGAGTCGAGCACCACCGCATCGGCCGGCGCGGTCAGTACCACCAGGCTGTGCCGGCGGCTGGCCTTGGCCAGCTGGTCTTTTACGGCATCGCGCTCGCGTGAGACCGACAGCAGTTCTTCCAGGATTTTCTGCCGCCAGCCGGCCGACCATGCCGCTTTTTCGGCCACGATGCCCGACAGTTCGCGGTTAAGCTCCACCTGCCGGCTTTGTGCCATGTCGCGCCCGCGTTCGGCTTCGAGCAGGCGGTCACGCACTTCCAGCAAGCGGCTCGAGACGGCCAGCTTCTTGTCCACCAGGTCAGCGGTCATGGTTTCCAACTGCGTCAGCACGCGCACGCGGTCGGCCATCGCCCGTTCGTCGTGCTGCGCGGTGAGGATGGCGGAGCGCAGGCGTGCCACGCCTTCGGACTGCTTGCGTTGCTCCGAGTCATAGCCCGACAGGCGCTCGGTGGACAGGCGCGACTGGATGGTGCTGTCGCCCGAGGCCAGCGCGATGGATGGCACGCCCTTGCCAGCCAGCGCGCCATCCAGTTCGGCCAGCTGGCGCTCCAGGCTGTCCAGCCGGGTTTGCAACTGCGCTTCGTCGGCCTCGCTGTAGGTCGGGTCAAGACTGGCCAGTTGCTGGCCCTTGCGCACTACCTGGCCGACCCGCACATCGATGGTCTGGATGGTGGAGGTTTCGGTGGACTGCACCACGATGTTGGGCAGTGGCGTGACCAGCCGGCCCTTGGCAGTGACGATCACGTCCACTTCGGAGACATAGGCCCAGAGCAGAAAGCCTGCGAGGGCGGCGAGCAGCAGGTGCAGTGTCAGGCGCGCCACCAGCGGCAACGGCCGCCTTTCGATCTCGTCTGCGTCGGGCAGGAAATCGATCTGCGTGCTGCTGGCCTGGGCGCCGGCAACAGCGCCCTTTACAGGTGACTGGTCTGCTGATGCCATAGCTGCTGGTAGGTCTGGCTGCGCGAGAGCAGCTCGGTGTGGGTGCCCTGGTCGGCCAACCGTCCCTGATGCATCACCAGGATGGTGTCGGCATCCACCAGGGTGGAGAGCCGGTGGGAGATCATGATCACGGTGCGGCCCTGGGCCATCTGCGACAGGTTGTTGATGAAGATCGCCTCGCTCTCGGGATCGAGGGCGCTGGCGGCTTCATCGAGTACCAGGATGCGCGGCTTGAGCAGCAGCGAACGGGCGATCGACAGGCGTTGCTTCTGGCCGCCGCTCAGGTTGGATGCGTTCTCTTCCAGCACCGTGTCATAGCCCTGCGGCAGGCGCTGGATGAACTCGTCCGCGCCGGACAGCTGGGCGGCAGCCACCACTTCCTCGAAGGTGGCCGAGGGCTTGGCAATGCAGATGTTTTCGCGGATCGTGCCACGAAACAAAAAGTTCTCCTGCAGCACGATGCCGATCTGACGGCGCAGGTGTGGCAACTCGATTTCGCGCGCGTCGATGCCGTCAAAGCGCACGCTGCCTTCCTGGATGGCGTACAGGCCTTGCAGGATCTTGGTCAGTGTGGACTTGCCCGAACCGCTGCGTCCCACAATGCCCACCACCGTGCCGGCCTGCAGTGCAAAGGTGGTTCGGTCGAGCGCCGGCACACTGGAACCCGGATACCGGAAGCTGACCTGATCGAAACTGATGTTACCCGTCAGGGCAGGGCGCAGGCCGCCACTTCCGGCGCGCCCCTCGGCCGGCCGGTTGAGCACTTCGCCCAGGATGCGTGCCGAGACAGCCGTCTGCTGGTAATCGTTGATCAGGCCCACAATCTGTGCCAGCGGTCCCATCACCCGGCCCGAAAGCATCTGGAAACCGATCAGCGCGCCCACACTCAAGGTCTGGTCGAACACGCTCTGCGCGCCCACCACGATCACGAGTACCGGCAGCAGCTTGTTGAGGAAGTCGGTCACGGCATTGCCGGCCAGCGAGGTCTGCGCCACGCGGAAGTGGGCGGTGATCGACTGTGCCGACATCTCGTCCCACTGCTTGCGCAGCGCCGGTTCGATTGCCAGTGCCTTCACTGTGCGCATGCCATGGATGGCTTCCACCAGCAGGGCCTGACGCTGACCTTCGGCGGTGTTCAGGCTTTCCAGCTGGCGTTTGAACGTTGGCAGCAGCCCCCCCACGATCATTGCAATCAGCAGCGAGAACGCCAGCACGATGGCCGCCAGGACCGGCGAGTAAGAGAACATCAGCGGTAGGTACAGTAGCAGCGTCAAGGCATCGAGAATGGTGAAGAACAGTCGGCCGGTCAAAAAGTGGCGGATGCTTTCCAGTTGTTGCATCACCCTTGCCACCACCCCGGCCGAGGTGGTCTCGAAATAGTCGATCGGCAAGGCCAGCAGGTGCCCGAAGGCGCGGCGGGTGATACGCATGTCGATCTTGTTGGTGGCCGCCAGCAGCAGCACCTGGCGGATGTAGCCGAACAGCGCCTCGAACACCATGGCCACCAGCACGCCGGCGGCCAGCACCCACAGGGTGGAGGAGCTCTGGTGCACCAGCACCTTGTCGATCACCAGCTGGAAGAAGATTGGCGACGCCATCGAGAGCACGCTCAGTGCCACGGCAGCCAACGCGATATCGCGGAAAGCGGCGCCCTGGCGCAGGATTTCCGGAATGAACCAGCGCATTCCGAACGGTTGCTGCGGATCGGTCAGGCCCAGGCTGCGCTTGAGCAGGATCACAGCGCCATTCCATTGCTTGCAGAACGACTGACGGTCGACAAAATGAATGCCGGCTGCTGCCTGCAGGGGGTCGAGCACGGCGACATCGCCTTCCGGATGCTCGGGGTCCATCCTGGCGCCAACGATGATCACGGCGCGTCCATTGTTCAGCGCGCCGATGAAGGGAAACACGCCTTCCTGGGCAAACAGGCCCTTCCAGCTGAGCTTGGCCAGCCGGGCTTTCAGGCCCAGCGTGCCCGCCATGCGCACCACCAGCGAAGCCTTGGGCTCCTGGTCGTCCAGTGAATACTCTTCCTTCAGCCGCTCGGGGCTGACTTCCACGCCGTGATGCTGGGCGATTGCCGCCAGGCACTGGACGAAGGAATGGGAGATGGACAGATCAGACATGGGTTGGCGGGGGGCGCAGCATCAATGGGAGGATTTCCGATGACGCATGTTCCCACGCGCCCGCGCACTGCCAAACGCGGAAAACGCCTGTGTTTAGTGGCTTATTTTCGGGGCGGAAAGGAGCCCGCTGCCGGCGCCGCTACCGCTACCGCCGCCGCTACCGCTACCGCTCCGCTGCCGCCAATTCGGTCAGCGCCTGTTCCAGATTGCGGGCAAAGCGGGTGGTGTCGAACAAGGCACCGGATGAGCGAACACCCTCCAGCTGCATGCGCAGGGCCTGCCTTCGGGCCGGATCGCGCGCCAGTGCCACGGCCAGCGCCACATAATCGTCGACAGATTGCGTGATCAGTTCCGGCAGGCCGGCAGCAGTGAGCAGGGCGCCGGCCATCCTGGCCGCAAAGCTGCGCCCGGTCAGGGTCACGATCGGGCACCCCATCCACAGGCAATCATTGGCGGTGGTGCCGGCGTTGAAGGGAAAAGTGTCGAGGAACAGGTCGGCCACCGCATAGCGCGCGAGATACTGTTCCGGTGCGGTGCGGGTAGCGAACACCAGCCGTTCGGGTGCCAGTCCGGCCGCAGTGGCCTCCGCCCGCAGGTTGTTTTCGGCCCAGACATTGTCGGCCAGCAGCCAGAGCACGCTGTCGGGCACGGCGCGCAGGATGCGCATCCAGGCGGCGAACATCTCCGGCGTGTATTTGAAACTGTTGTTGAACGAGCAGAATACGGTGCCGGTCGCCGGCAGGCCGCACGCGGCGCGCGACGGGGCGGCGCTGGACACGCGCTTGCGGTCGCTCACCATGTAGACATCTGGCATGTACAGCGGCTGCTCGGAGTAATGGGAGGCCTGTTCGGCAGGAATCAGGAAGCGGTCGGCAATCACATGATCGATGCCGGGCAGTCCGGTGGTGGCCGGCAAGCCCAGATACGTCACCTGTACCGGTGCCGGCCGGTACTCGAGAATGTTCGGTCGCGCGCCGGCGGTCTGACCCTGCAGGTCGATCAGGATGTCCATCTCGAGCGCGCGCATCTTCTCGGCCGCCTGCTGGTCGTTGAGCGCATCGATGCGATGGAACTGATCGCAGGCCGCAATCACGCGGGCGCGCAGGGGTGAGCCATCGTCCCGCGTCCAGCAGAAACCGTGGACTTCGAAGTGCGTGCGGTCATGCTGCTCCATCAGTTCCACCATCAGCATCGCGACCGGATGCAGGCAGAAATCCGACGAGAGATAGCCGATGCGCAGGCGCGTGTGGCCATAGGGTGTGGTGGGCGCCAGGCGGGGCAGGTTTTTCAGCAGGTTTTTGTCGACGTAATGACGGGCAGCCTGCAACTGGTCGGCCGGGTCGTCGCTGATGCTGAGCATGGCCAGTGCGGATGTGCTGTTGCGCATCAGGTCTGCGCTCACGCCCGGCACCTGCGCGTACACCGGCCATGCGCACACGCGCTGGCGCAGGAATACCCAATGGTGCAGCACGTCCGGTTGCTCTGGCTGCAGGTCCAGACTGCCCTGCAGGGCAGCCAGGGCCTGGTCGTAACGTTTCTGCAGTTCCAGCACTCGGCCCAGATGGTTGAAAGCCATCACCAGGGTATCGCGGTTTGCCTCCTCGGTCAGCGGCCACTGAACGATGTCCTGCCACTGCGCCACCGCATCGTCCAGCCGGCCAAGGCGTTCGTAGAGCAGACCCAGGTTCAGTCGCGGATGGATGAAGCGTGGCGCCTGCGCAATCGCGCGCAGATAGGCCGCTTCCGCACGCGGGATCCGGTCGAGCTTGTAGAGCACCGAACCCAGGTTGAATTCCACCAGATGCGCGTTGGCGGGTGGATCGGCATTCAGCCAGGTCTGGTAAAGGATTGCGGCCAGGGCCGGTTGCTGTCCTGCTTCCAGCGCCGAGGCGCGATCAATGAGGGTGAGCAGCGGCATGCTGCCCTGCCAGGCCTGAAGCAGGTCGGATTCGAATGGTGTATTGCTGCTCATGCCGTGCATCCGTGTTGTCAGTCACTCCGGACTGTAAATGCCGCCAGGCATCCTGCCCGCATCATCGAACAGGGCGCACGTCGCCTGCAAGTGATTGTCCACGCTCGTCCCGCCGCCTTGCTTGCCAAATCGCCTTACTTTCCAAAACTCAGGGGAATTGTCTGGTTGGCGTTGGGCGGTGGGTTCACGTTGAGTGTCGGCGTGCTGGCCACTGCCGTCGACTGTGGCAGCAGCGGCTTGCCATTGGCGTTGAAGGTACTCAATGCCGAGGCCAGGCTGGCGATCGATGGGCTGCTCAGCGCCAGGCCACCACTGCCAGCCTTGGTGCCGAGCGAGAGGCTACTGGTATTGTTGGCAGTGGTCCCGCCGCTGGCCTGGAAGGCGTTCAGCGCGTCGGCCAGCGAGGGCGTGCTGGCGGCTGCTGCGGCTGTCGCCGCAACTGGGTTGCCGCCGGCTGCGGCTGTCGCCGCAGCTGGGTTGCCGCCGGCTGCGGCTGTCGCCGCATCGGTGGCAAACCAGACATCGCTCATGGCATGGGTGGCGCCATCGGCACTCTGGTAGC
>CAITLJ010000061.1 GCA_903893215.1 uncultured Ferrovum sp.
GCACCAATTTTGTTGCCACGCAGATCACCTCGAAGATCTCTGCGGGCATCAGCACGAGCGGCGGCCACGTGAGCATTCCGACGGCCGATGATTGCAGTACGTGTCACCTGGTCACCACGGCCTTTGGCCCCAATACCGCGAGGATGCACACCAATATCAGTACGGGCTGCAAGAGCTGCCATGAAGGGGGCGATGCGTTTGCCGGCATCACGAACCTCGTAGCGCGTCCCACGACGGCGGTCGATTCCGTGCACCCGCAGAGCAGCGACACGAAAGATTGCTCCAGCTGCCACTCGCTCGTGTTCACCTCTGGGGCGTTCAATATCCCTACAGTACTGCCGGCAGCCGGTGACGGCCCGTCGATTTCGCACATGCCTAATCCCGCAGGGACGGCCTGCGTGACGTGCCACACGGGCGTAAGCGCCGGCGTGAGTGCCGCAACGGCAGCCACTGCATATACCGTTTACGTCATGGGCCCAAGCGGCCACACAGGCATCACGTCCAGTTGCCAGACCTGCCACGAGAACCCGTCGGCATTCCTCAACATCACGTCCACGGCCACGCTGATGGTGCGGCCGCCGCAAACCGGGGGCACGGTAGGTATCACGCCCGCGGACGCCAATCACCCGCTCAAGACCCAGACCACGCCTACTAACGGCACCGACTGCGCTACCTGCCATACCGGCACCGGTTTTGTTGCCGGCGGGTTCAGCACTGGGGTAACCAAGCCGGCGAACCACATCAACATCTCGACGGGAGCGGCGTGCAACAGCTGCCACACCGTCAATACCACCTCGGTTGTGCTGCCCATGCCCCACACTGCCGTGGTCGGCACCTGCGCGTCCTGTCACAACGCACCCAACACGCTCTATGCGGGTTCGGTGTTCACACCCACGCCAGGCTCGACCTCTACCCCGGCCAGCGGTGGCACGTTTGATGGTTCGGTCGGCACCAATTTCAAGGCGCGCCAGATCGTGCAGTCGCCCGCGGTTGGCGCCTCGGGCGGGCACATACCCCTGCCGTCCGGTGACGATTGCAATGTCTGTCACCTCTCCACCTCTGCCTTTACCGGTACGGCCATGGTGCACACCGGCATCAGCTCCGGCTGCGCCAGCTGTCACGCGGCGGGCTCGAAGTGGTACGGCGAAACCTATACCGCCAGCCCGCTGGTAACCAAGGGCAACGTCACGCTGTCACCCCTGCACGTGCCGTTCGCCGGTGCCGCCTGCGAGAAATGCCACTCGGCGTCCGTGTTCACGTCTTTCGGCACTGCCACCACGGTGCCCCACACTTCCGGCGTTTTCATGACGTATTCGGGGACCGGCAACACGGGTAATCCGAATCGCTCCCTGACATCGACGCCAAAATGCATCACGTGCCACGCACCCAGCGGAACCAAGTGGTACCTGGGCACCGGCCAATCGATGAGCAGCGCCACCATGGGTAGCCACCACAACAGTCAATCGGGCGACGACTGCGAGTACTGCCATAGCACGGGAGGCTTCGGCGGTGCGGCCGCTGCCGCAGCCGTCGCGCACCGCCCCATGCTGCACGTCGCGGCAGGACCGGCGATGCGGCCCGGAGGGCTCGGTCTCCCCGGCGCAATCGGTGGGGGCGCGGCCAGCATGCCGTTCACGCACGTCGGCGTGGCGCCGGGCAACTGCGGCGTGTCTTGTCACACGCCGGGCGGCAGTGCTACGCCCAAGCCGGCGAACCACTTGCCGACACTGCTCAGCTGCGACACGTGCCACCGCACTTCTTCCTGGCTGCCGGCGCTGTTTGCGCACAACAACGTGGCCTCCGGCAGCTGTGGCACCTGTCACGCCGGTAACTGGGCTACCGCCAAGCCGGCCAAGCACCTGCTCACCAACCGGACTTGCGATAGCTGCCATCACAGCACCACCACCTGGATGCCGGTAACCTATTCCCATCTGGATATGATCTACAGTCCGCACCCGGCCAACGTGGCCTGCAGCGCGTGCCACGTGACCAACACCGAGCAGGTGGTTTGGAAATACCCGAATCTCAAGCCCGGATGCGGCGGCTGCCACGGGTCGCAATTTGCGACGCAAAGCGTGCGTCGCGCGCACGGGCCTGGCCCGGTACGGCCGGGTGCCCACTAGGCCCCGCGCGATCGACGGTGGCGTTCCCCGCGCCGGGCGCGCGCCGCCGGCCGGTGACTTGCGCAGCATGCAGCAGCCCGGCGAGTACAGCAGTTCAAGAGCAGTAGCACTAGAGCACCAGTGCGCGATGGGCCGCCGGTGTTGTCCTGGCCGGCGGTCTGCGGATACGCAACCGTTGGCCCGCCGGGCTGACAGACGGTGGAAAGATCTGTGAATTCTTTTTTTTCTTGTTCCAAGCCCGTGACCCGAGTGAGTTTGATCACCCTGCGATCGCTCGCCGCCCATGCCCTGCTCGCGTTCCTGCTGGCGGCGGCGCTGGTCCGGCCGGCAAGTGCCCAGGCGCTGGACGACGTGCGGCTCGTCGCCGACGGTCCCGACGCCATCCTGCAGATCCGCTTCAATGTGCGCGTGCAGTACCAGCGGCACGCCCCGCTGGACGCATCGGATGTCATCGAAATCTATTTTCAGCTCCTGGGTGGCGACGAGGCCCTCACGCGCCCCATCGAGGAATCGATGGCCGTGAAGGGCCAGGATCCCGCCCCGGCAGCGCGCGTGCTCTACCCGGTGCAGACCGGGCTGCCCGTCAAGAAAGTGGTGGTACGGCTGGACCGCAAGGTCGCCTTCCGCGTGCGGGCCGGCAAGAGCAACCAGTTGCTCGAGGTGGTGCTGCCGGGCATGGCGCCGCGCGATGCCCAGGCAGCCCTCAAGCCGGTGGCCCCGCCGGTTGTCGAGCACGACCGCTACGCCATTTCCCTGCAAACCGTGCCGCTGTCGCAGCAGGGCAATA
>CAITLJ010000062.1 GCA_903893215.1 uncultured Ferrovum sp.
CAACGGCGTGGTTGTGGCTACGGCAGCGTCCACCGCTACCTCGGTTGCGGTGACCGGTCTGACCGTTGGCACCACCTACAGCTTCACGGTGGTGGCAGTCAACGGCGAAGGCAGCTCGGCCGCTTCCACGGCAGTGACCTACGCCAACACGGTGCCGAACGCCCCCACGGGGGTGACCACTGCGCCGGTCAGCGCCACGTCGGTGAAGGTGAGCTGGACGGCGGCCACGGTGACGGCCACGTCCCAGCCGGTGAAGTCTTACAGCCTGTACAACGGCACCACCCTGCTGCAGTCCGGCATCACCGGCACCACGGTGACGCTGACCACTGGCATCACGGCGGGCACCACCTACGCGTTCAACGTGGTGGCGGTGAGCAACAACGGCAACTCCCTGCCGTCTGCCTCGGTGACCTATGCCGACAGCGTGCCGACGGCCCCGGCAGCGCCGACGCTGGGCACGGTGACCCGCAACGCGCCCACCACCACCAGCACCACCGACACGGTGGTGATCAACTGGGCGGCAGTGGCCGCTCCGGCAGGCCAGACCGTGACGTACAAAGTGGACTACTCGACCACCGCGGCCTTCACGACCGTGACCAGCGTGACCGGCATCACCGGTACCACCACCACGTTCACTGCCGTGGCGCGTGGTACGGCAGCGGCAACGCCAACGTCCACCGCCTACTTCCGCGTCACTGCGGTGGATACGGTGGGCAGCAGCGTGGCCAGTGCCACGCTGACCGTGGCACCAGCCTCGTTGAAGTAAGGTACCCGCCGGTCAGGATGCACTATTGTCCTGACCGGCACCCCCGCTCGCGGTATCCGGATTCAGGATGCCGCGGCTGGCGGGGGCAGGCAGGTACGCAACACCAGAAAGGCGACATTCCCGTGAGGGCATGTCGCTTTTTTGCGTCTGGCGCAGGTTTGAGGGTGCGCGGTCGCTGGCCTGTGTGCGAAAGGCTTGAGTCGGGTACAACTTGTTGCGAAACTAAGGAATAAACAATCCAGGAACAGGACATGATCCCTATCAAGACGGGTCTGACAGCGACGCTGCTTGGACTGATGACGATGTCGGCCGCCGTGTGGGCCGACCAGCCGACGGCGACAGCAACTGCGGGTGCACGTCCGGCCGCGGCGCCTGCCGCCACGGTGGACAACAGTTCGCGCTTTTACACCAAACAGTCCGACTCCGGTGCCACCGTGCTGGGTAATGGCGCGGCCGAAGAGGGTGCCACGCCGCTCGCGCTACGCGCGCCTGCCGTGGTTGGCACGCTGGGCGGCACGGCGACAGCCGCCCCCAAAAGCGGCCGTCCGGGCGCGGCCGCCGTCTCGGCGGCGCTAAGCGGCAATGCGCCCGCGGTGGACTACACCAGCAGTGCGGTGCGCGACGACCTCAGGCAGCGCGATGAAAAGATCGCCCAGCGCGTGGTGCAGATGTATCACCGCAAGAGCGGACTCAGTGGGAATGCCGCTGGCGGTGCCACTGCCCCGGACGCGGGCAAATAGATGCAAAATCAATCGCAGGATATGGCCTTGCACCGGTCAGCCGGTGTGGCTGCATCGGGATTGCGCTGCGTGCGTGCCCTGGGTCTGCTGTTTGCCCTGCTTCAGGTGGGCGCGGTGCGCGCGGACGACGAGGAAGTGCTGCAGATCAAGCAGGCCTTCGATCCAAAGTCGATCAGTGTGGCCGCCGGCGCGGCGGTGCGTTTCGTCAACGGCGACGATGTGAAGCACAACCTGCAGTCGGTCGCACCCGATGGCACACGCACGGATTATGGCGTGGCACCCCCCGGCCAGGTCACGCCCATCACGTTTGCTGCGGCGGGCGAATACACCGTGGTGTGCGGCATCCATCCTCGCATGAAACTCAAGGTGAGCGTTCACCCCTGAGGCAACCGGCGCAGCCGCTGGTGCGGCGGCTGCCTCATTCCGCCGCGGGGTCAAACACTTCGATATTGGCCATCATGCCGCGGTCTTCGTGCCTGAGCACATGGCAGTGGTACATGAAGCGCCCGACAATCTGCGGGTCGGTAAACGGTATGCGTACCGTGATGCTGCCTTTTTCGGGGACGCGCACCGTATCCTGCAAGGCGTTGAACGGTTCGGGCTGGCCATTGATTGCCACCACCTGAAAGTGCACCTGATGGATGTGGAACACGTGCATGTCCTCGGTGTCGTTCCAGATTGTCCACTCTTCCATGCTGCCCAAAGGCACCCGCGTATCGATCCGGCTGTGCTCGAAGGTCTGGCCGTTGATCGTGTAGACCTCGGCTTCGGTTTGCTGCGCAAAGTGGAAGGTGCGTTCCGAGTCCGGCGTGCGGGTGCGCAGGTCCTTGCCGGGCTGGCCGCGACCACCGCTGGCCTGCTCCTTCTTGACGGTGGTCTGGCTGCCTGGGGACGTCAACGCCGGTTGCGCCGGTTGCGCCGGTTGGTCGGGGGCTTCCAGCACCAGCCTGGCCAGTTCGCGGTCGAGGGTGCGGCTGCGGCCGCTGCCGGTGGGGGTGCTGCCGGACAGCAGCATGGCGACTCCGGCCGGCGGCAGTTCGACAATGACTTCCATCCGCCCGGCTGGAGGGACCTCCAGCACGTCGGTGGGGATGTCGTGTCCGGTGACGACCCCATCCAGGCTCACCACTCGAAAGTGCGCGCCCGGCAGGCGCAGATGAAAGTAGTCATTCGCTGCCTGATTGCTGATCCGCCAGAATTCGCGGCCATCGGCCGGCGCGCGCAGCTCGCTGAACGCCTGCCCGTTGATCGACTGCACCACGCCGTGCAGACGGCGCAGCTCGGGATTGCTGTCGTCGTCGATGGCCGTTGATTTCAGCACCAGCAGGCGCTGGGTCAACCCGCGCGTTTCGGGTACGCGCGTTTCAATGCCCTCCACGATCATGGCGCCTGACAGCCCGAGGTTGATCTGTGACTCGGACTGGCCGTGAATGTGGGTGTGGTACCAATACAGTCCGGGCGGCTGGCTTGCCGGCACGGTGAGGGCGTAGTCAAAATCCTTGCCCGGCTGTACTTCGATATGCATGTTGTCGCTACTGCCCTGGGGCGAGGCATGCGAGCCATGGAAATGCAGGTTGACCGGCTGGTCAGCCAGTGCGTTGTGCAAGCGTAGCCGCAGCTGGTCGCCCGGGTGAACCCGGAGCACCGGGCCACCGTAATCACCGTTGAAGGTGAGTGCCTGAAACGCGACGTGATCGAGGGTGACGGTGGTCGGCCGTGCTTCCAGTTGTGCCGCCAGAACGCCTTGCGTGCTGCGCAGTTCGGGTAATGCGCGGAAGCCGTCGCTGGCCAGCTCGGTCAGCTCGGTGAGCTCGGTGAGCTCGGGCAGGGGCGCCGCCGCTGCACTGGTCGCGCCAGTGGTCAGCGCGCAGCCGAGCAGGCACAAACCCAGGATGGCAAGGGCCAGGCGGTCCACGCATTTCTTATTGGAATACATCATGGATCCGTTTTGCATTTCGAGCGCCGTGTTGTGTGGGGTGTGTCTGTAGTTACGGCGCTGAAACAGAAAATCTGAGGTAAGCCAAGGCAAACCATCAAGTTTGGCGGGGAATCTGCCGTAAGAGGCCCTGAGGGGTCTGGCTTGCGGATCAGGATGGATGCAACGCGGATGCCCAGGGAGCGTGCGGACCAGTGGTGGGCCGCCTCCAGTCCAAAGAGGCTTTCCATGTCACTCGACAAAATGCGCATCGGCCAGCAGCTGGCGCTGGGTTTTGGCACCGTGCTGGTGCTGCTGCTGGTGCTTGCCGGCACGGCGACCAACCGGCTGGGAAACTTCCATACGGCGGTGATGGAGGTCAATGACGGAGTGATTCCCGACCTGATCACCCTGAGCAAGTGGCAGGTGGCCGTGCTGCAGATTTCCCGGCACATGCGCAATATCGTGGTGATGGACGGACGCGACAAGGTGGCCGACGAGATCCAGGCGATCAAGGAAGAAAAGGTCAAGCGCAAGGCCTATCTGAGCGCACTGGAAAACCGCCTGACCTCACCGGAAGAACAGGCGGCGATGGCGGTGGTGCACGATGCGCGCGCCTCTTACGTGATCGACGAGGACCAGTTTCTTGAGCTGGCAGCAGCGGGCAAGGTGGTCGAAGCCAAGGCCGTCCTGCTGGAGCGCGCCGGTCCGGAACAGACCGCTTACATCAATGCCCTGCAGGGGCTGGTGGATGCGACTGTCAAGCGCTCCTCGGTGGAGGCTGCCGCCAGTGCCAAGGCCTATACCACCGCCGTTGCCGCCATCTCGGCCCTGGCTGCGCTGGCAATGCTGGTGGGGATTGGTGTGGCGGTGTTCATCACCCGCCACCTGCTGGCGCAACTCGGTGGCGAGCCGGCTTACGCGATGGCGGTGGCCAAGGCGATTGCCGCAGGCGATCTGCGCAGTCCGGTGCAGGTGCGCAGCGGCGACACCAGCAGCATGATGGAGGCGATCCGCCAGATGCGCGAAAGCCTGATCGCCACAGTGAGCGGAGTCCGCGACGGTACCGTACGCGTGGCGCGCGCCGCCGACGACATGGCACAGTCGGCCGAGTCCGTAGCCAATGCCTCCCGTCAGCAGAGCCAGGCATCCCGCGGTACCCATGTGGCGGTGGACGAATTGACTGAGTCGATCGGTACGGTGTCCAGCCGCTCGCAGGAAGTCCTAACCCTGGCGCAAGAGAGTCAGGCCGTGACTGCACAGGGTCACCAGACCCTGCTGGCGCTGGGCGGCGAGATGGAGAAGATGGTGGTGTCGATGGACGAAATCGCCGTCACGGTGCAGGAGTTCACCGCAAGCGCGCAGACCATCACCGAAATGACCAAGCAGGTGAAGGAAATTGCGGAGCAGACCAATCTGCTGGCCCTCAATGCGGCGATCGAAGCCGCCCGCGCCGGTGAGCATGGGCGCGGTTTTGCCGTGGTGGCCGACGAGGTGCGCAAGCTGGCTGAGAAGTCGAGCAGTTCGGCCGCGTCGATCGATGTCGTCACGGCCAAGGCCGGAGCACAATCGGCCAGCGTGCGGCGCGCCATCCAGAAGGGGCATGAGTCGCTCAGCTCAAGCAACCGGTACATGCAGAGCGTAACCCAGGCCCTGCAGGTAACCAGCGATGTGGTGAGCAAGACCAGTGGCAGTGTGGAACGGATTGCCCGGTCGGCACTGGAACAGGCCGTGGCCAGCGCCAGCGTGGCGCGCAGCGTTGAGCACATTGCTGGCATGGCAACCGATAACCAGGTGGCCACCCAGCAGGCAGCGGCAGCGGCCGAAGCCCTGCGCAACCTGTCTGGCGAGCTGACCCGCTCGGTGGGCTGGTTTCAGGTGGCGGAGTGAATACGATGAAACTGCAATCCCTGTTTTCCTTGCTGGGCCTGGCCCTGCTGTTGCTCGCGCCCCGTGCCTGGGCGATTCCCGCCTTCGCCGAACAGACCGGCCAGCCCTGCTCGCAATGTCATGTCGGGGCGTTCGGGCCGCAGCTTAAACCCTACGGCCGCGACTTCAAGCTGTACGGCTATTCCGCCAGCGATGGTGAAAAGCATCTGCCGGGGGTGGCGATTACCCTGCAGTCCGGCTTGACCCATACCGCCGACGACCAGCCCGGCAACGCGGACCAGGGGCTGAAGGCCAACAACAACCTGATCCTGGATCAGCAGATTTCGCTGTATTTTGGCGGGCGTCTGGGTAACGAGACGGGGGCCTTCGTGCAGGCCACCTTCGATGGCACGCGTGCCGGTTTCGCCTGGGATAATCTGGATGTGCGCCACGCCCATGCCACCACCCTGTTCGGCAAGGACATCGTGCTGGGCCTGACCCTGAACAATTCGCCGGGTGTGCAGGACTTGTGGAATTCCACGCCGGTGTGGGGTTTTCCTTACAACCAGTCGTCGGTGGCGGCAGCGCCAGCCGCAGCGGCGCTGTCGGACGGCGGTCTTGGCCAGCAGGTGCTGGGTGCCGGTGCCTACCTGATGTGGAATGACCTGCTTTATGCCGAGTTCACCAGCTACCGCGCGCTGAATGCCGCCATGCTCAACCATCTGGGCAGCGGCCCCAGCACCGGTGGTCCCACCGATGTCTACAGCGGGGCAATTCCCTACATGCGTCTGGCCTTGCAGCACGAAACCGATACCCATTATGCGCAGGTGGGCGCCTACACGCTGGAGGCACGTCGTTTTCCCGGTGGCGATCGCAGCACCGGCCTGAGCGACCAGTTACGCGACTGGGCGCTGGATGCCAATTACCAGTTCAAGGGCAGTGACACCCACTACCTGTCAGCGCACGCCCTGTTCCTGCGCGAGCAGGCCACCCTGGATGCCAGCCGGTTGCTGGCCGGCACCCAGGCCAGCAACCGCCTTGACACCCTGCGTGCCGACCTGTCGTATAGCTATCGCAATACCTGGACGCCCACGCTGCAGTGGTTCCGCACCCAGGGCACCAGTGATGCTGCCTGGTGGGGCACCGGCAATGCCGTGCCGGACAGCCGTGGGCAGGTCATGGAACTGGCCTGGTCGCCGCTCGGCAAGCCCGACTCAATACCGGCCTGGGGTAACGTGCGCTGCGCACTGCAGTTTGTGCGCTACGAACAGTTTGACGGTACGCCGCTGCAGGCGTCCGGCCACAACACCGTTTTCCTGAGTTTTTGGCTGGCCCTGTCGCCCACCTATGCGCGCGAGGTCAACCGCTGATGAATATTTCCCTTTGTCCTTCTGGAGTCCTGTCATGACCGCAACGTTTCGTCTCTCCCTGTCGTTGCTCACTTTGCTGGCCTGCGCCGGCCCGGCCCTGGCGGCAGATATCACCGTGGACCAGATCAAGGAAAAATTCGACAAGGATGGCCTCGCCGTCAAGGTGGGTGACACCGTCATCTTCAGCAACTCCGATCCCGTCAAGCACAACCTGACCGTGGTCACGCCGGACGAGGAATCGAAGGACCTTGGCATGGAAGCCCCCGGTACCAGCGTCAAGTACACACCCGCCAAGGCCGGTACCTACGACGTACGCTGTTCGATCCATCCGAAGATGAAGATGAAGATCAAGGTCGACTGACCCGGATCAGCCAGCCGAATGCTGCCTGTATCAGCAGTGCCAGCGTCGCGGTCGGCACGGCACCGGCCAGCAGCAGCGCAGGGTCGTTCACAGCCAGCCCGGACACGATGCGTTCGCCATAGCCACCGGCACCGACAAAGGCAGCCAGGGTGGCACCGCCCACGTTGATCACGGCGGCGGTGCGCACACCGGCCAGCAGTGCGGGCCGCACAGCCGGCAGTTCCACGTGGAGCAGTCGGGCGGACCACGGTGCGCCAAGCGCAATGGCCGCTTCGCGCAGATTGCGGTCCAGACCGAACAAGGCCGCCTGCGTGGCGGACACGATCGGCAACAGGGCGTAGATGAACAGCGCCAGCAGCGCAGGCAGCATGCCGATCTGGCCCGTCCACGCAATCAGTAATGCGAGAAGGGCCAGTGCCGGAATCGTCTGCAGCACCCCGACGGTACCGAGCAGCGTGGCGCCAGGCCGGCCGCCGGTGGCCGCCAGTACTCCCAGCGGAATGCCGAGCAGGCTGGCCAGCAGCACCGGGCCGAGCACCAGACCCAGATGTTGCAGGGTCAGCGGCAGCAGATCCGCGCCCCACAGTGCATGCCAGAAACGGGCCGTGGCATGGTTGCCGGATGGCGAAGCCGCAGCCGCAGCCGCAGCCGCAGCGGCAGCGTTGGTCCCTGCGGATCGCTGCGCACCGGTCGCCAGCAATTCGCTGGCAGCCTGCGCGAAGCTGACGTGGTCCAGATCCACCCGGGCGTTGGCACGGCGCATCGCCGTGGCGTTGAACCGTCCGGACAATGCCTGCAGCGCCTGCCATTGCGCTGGGTGGCGTTCGGGCAGGTCGATCCGGTAGAGCAGCACGGCGTCGTAGGGGGGAATCACCTGCAGCGGGTCGCCAAGTACCTGCAGCGGATCGCGCGCCAGACGGGCATCGGTGCTGTAGGCGTCGATCACATCCACGGCGCCCTGTGCCACCGCGTCATATGCCAGACCATGATCCATTCCGCGCACCGGCAGGTCTTGCAGGTGATACGCCGCAGCCAGTGCGGGCCAGCCATCGCTGCGCTGCAGGAACTCCTGCGACAGTGCGATGCGCAGGCCGCGCACCTGACCCAGGTCGGCAATGCTGTGCAGCGTGTGGCCCGCGCTGGCCCGGTTGGCCACTGCCAGTGCATAGGTGTCGCTGAAGCCCAGTGGCACCGCCGCCGCCAGGCCGATGGCGCGCAGTGGCTGGCGTAATTCCTCCAGTCGGGTCAGATCGGGGCGGTGCAGGATTTCACGGGCAATGGTGCCGGTGTATTCGGGGTAGAGGTCGATCGCACCGGATTGCAGGGCTGCCAGCACGATGCCGGTATTGCCCAGCCCGGCGCGATGCTCGGCGCTGCCGGCTGTTGCCGCCTGGGCGCGCAAGGCCTCACCCAGGATGTAGGATTCGGTAAACCGTTTTGATCCGATACGAAGCGGTGTGTTGTCGGCATGGGCCGGGTTTACCGTCGCAAGGAGGATCGTTAGCACAGACGTCAGCGCAAACATCAGTCGCCGCCTGGATGCGCGGATTTGCCGCGCGCATCGGCCGCGCCGACGGTTGCTCATTGCAGTCCCTGCGCGATCAATTTCACGCCGGTGAGGAGCAGGCCCAGTCTGGCGATACGGTAGAACCAGAGCTCGTTCACCCGTGCCTGCAATCGCAACCCCAACCAGACGCCCACCGGAACCAGGGGTGCCAGCAACAGGCTGGTACCCAGGTTACGCGCAGAGAACTGACCCTCCAGGGTGTAGGGCACCAGCTTGGTCCAGTTGATCACCAGAAAATACACATTCATGGTGGCCACAAAACGCACCCGGTCAAAACCCTGCGGAAGCAGATGAATTAGCAGTGGCGGTCCGCCGGCGTGCGCCAGGAAGCTGGTGAATCCGCCCACCGCCCCGCACGCAAGACCAGAGCGCGGTCCGGGCGGCGCGGCACGCGCCGCCAGACGCGGTGCCAGCAGCCAGCCGTGCAGCACGAACAGCACACTGATCAGACCGATCAGCACCCGCACCAGAGCCTGACTCATCCAGGGGTAGAGCAGGGCGCCAGCCACCACCCCGGCGATGCCCGCCGGAATCAGCAGACGCACGCTGGCACGATCCCACTTGAACAGGAAGGGGCGCAGGCCGCTGACATCGGTGAAGCACAGCAGGGGCAGCATGATGCCGGCGGCATCGCCCGGCGTCACCACGCTGGACATCAGCGGCACGGCAAAGCCGCCTAGTGCGCCACCAAAGCCTGCCTTGGCGATGCCGGTGAGCACCACGGCAGGAACCGCCAGCGCGTAAAAGGTGGGCAGGGTGATCAGATGCAGGGACATCACGGACAGGGTCTGGCCTATGGGGGAACAAGTACGGATAGTAGAGGGTTTTGCCCCGGCCTGATGCCATGCCCAGCACCCTGGACGCCGCCGTCCATAGCGAACTGATCATCAAGAAGAGCCGCTTTCTGGGTTGCGTGCAGCCGATGGCGGATCGCGCCAGTGCCCAGCGGCAGGTACAACAGCTGTGGCAGCAGCATCCGCAGGCCACCCACGTGTGCTGGGCCTTGCTGGCAGGTGGCCAGTCGGCTGCCGTGGATGACGGCGAGCCGAGCGGCACTGCCGGCCGGCCGATGCTGGAGGTGCTGCGCCATCAGGATCTGGATGGGGTGCTCGCCACCGTGGTGCGCTATTACGGTGGCATCAATCTCGGGGCGGGAGGGCTGGTGCGAGCTTACACCGACAGCGTGGCGCAGGCGCTGTTGTCCGCCACCAAGGTACCGATCGTGGTCCGTCAGCAGCTGGCACTTTGTGTGCCCTATGCACTGGAGGGCATGGTGCGGCGTGAACTGCAGCGGGCTGGTGCCGACCTGCAGGAAGTCGATCATCAGGACGAGGTGGCCTTCCTGTTCGAACTGCCAGCACCGGCCGTCGCGGCACTGGTCACACGTCTGAACGAAGCCGGCCAGGGCCGGCTGGGCTGGCTGGACCTGCAGGACTGAGCCTGCAGGGTGCGCTGTGCAGGTCCGGGTTTGCCCGGCTGCACAGCGCCGGGCAGCCCCGCTCCGCGGGTTCTGGCGGGGTCTGCATCGGGATAGGCCTGGGCTCACGCGATGAGCCCAGGCTCTGCTAAGCTGGCCAGCATTCCGATCGACGGAGCCCGCAAGGCCCGGCCTCCCGCGCATCATGCTGACCCTGATTACCGCCCAGCACTTCGAAAGCCTGCAGACTGTCCTGATCGGCCAGTTGATGCAGCCCGACGAAGACCCCCTTCGACTCGAGCCCGTGCTGGTACCCAGCACGGCGCTGCGCCGCGCGCTCAGCCTGGCTGTGGCCGACGCCCATCAGGTCTGCGCGCAGGTACAGTTTTCCTTTTTGGCGCAGTGGCTGTGGGTACAGATGGCCGCGGTGGTGCCGGACATTCCAGCCGATTCCCCCTTTGACCCCGATTGCCTGCGCTGGCGTCTGCTGCGCTTGCTCGACGCGCCGCACCTGCTGGACGCCCATCCGCGCCTGCGCCGTTATCTGGAGGGCGCCGATGCCGTGATGCGCTTTGACCTGGCTGGGCAGTTGGCCAGCCTGTTCGACCAGTACATCACGTACCGGCAGGACTGGCTGGCCAACTGGGCCGAACATCGGCTGGTGGCCACGCCAGCCGCTGCCACCTTGTCGCGCCAGGACGAAGCCTGGCAGGCCGCACTCTGGCGTGGCCTGCTCGACGATCTGCACACGACTGCGGCGAAGTCGCCAGCCAGTTCAGCCAGCCAGCATCCCGTCCAGCGCTTTCTGTCCCGGCTGGCCGCCGCGCATGCGGCGGGTGTCAGCGTGCCGGGTCTGCCCAAGGCGCTGCACGTGTTCTGCGTGCCCACCATGTCACCGCTGTACCTGCAGGTGCTTGAGGGATTGGCCCAGCACATCGATGTCACCCTGTATGTGCTCGATCCGTCGCAGGAGTATTGGTACGACACCATTTCACAACGCCATCTGGCGCAGCGGGTGGTGCGAGGCGAAGACGGCGGCTACGCTGTCGGCCACCGGCTGCTGTCGGCCTGGGGCCGGCAGACCCAATCGTTTCTGCAGTTGTTGCTGGCCAGTGACACGCCGCGCAGGGAATTCGGGTTGCCTGGGCGCGGCGCGCCTGCCGATACCCTGCTTGGTGCCGTGCAAGCCGACATCATCGCTTTGCGTGACTTGCAACCTGGCAGCCTGCATGGCCGGGTGCACGCGGATGGTAGCCTGCAGGTGGCCGTCTGTCATGGGCTGATGCGCGAACTGGAGGCACTGCACGACCATCTGTTGCGCTGCTTTGCGCGCGATGCCACGTTGCGGCCGGAAGACGTGCTGGTGGTGGTACCCGACCTTGAAACGGCCGCGCCGCTCATCGAAGCCGTATTCGGGCAGGAAGTCGGCGCGACAGGGGGGGGCACCGACGCTGCGCGCCGTGCCCTGCCGTTTGCCATCACCGGTCTTGCGCCTGCCGCCAGCAGCCCGCTGGCGCAAGCCCTGCTGACCATTCTCGATTATGCCCGCTCGCGCATGCCCCTGTCCGGTCTGCTCGAACTGCTGCATCAGCCGACCATCGCTGCGGGCCTGGGGCTGGCGGACGATCAGGTGGCCCGTCTGGCCGGGATCCTGCACAGCGCCTCCGTGCATTGGGGGCTCGATGCAGGGCACCTGCAGGCCTTGCAACTGCCCGGAACGGCTGGGCACACCCTGCAGGAGGGGCTGACCCGTCTGTTGCTGGGTCACGCCCTGCCGGACGATCACGCCGGTGTCTGGCAGCAGGTGTTGCCGGCCGGCAACGTGGAGGGCAGTGACGCCCTGCTGCTGGGCGTGCTGCACGACTGCGTGACGCGCCTGCGCTCCCTGCGCATGGTACTGGAGCGCGCCCTGTTGCCCGACGACTGGTTTCGTCTGCTCGACCAGGTGCTGCGGACCTGGTTGCCGGCGGGTGCCGCGCAGGCCAATGCGCTTTCGGCACTGCGCGCCGACCTGCAGGCCCAGCACCAGGAATTGCAGGCGGCCGCCACGGTCACGCCCCTGCCAGCCGAGGTCTTGCTGCGTGCGCTGCAAACGCGGCTGCAAGGGCAGGCCAGCGGTGGCGTGGCCACCGGGGCGATCACTTTTGCGGCCATCGCCAGCCTGCGTTCCCTGCCGTTCCGCCAGATCTGCGTGATCGGGCTGGACGATGGGGTGTTTCCCACGGTGCGACGGCCGCTGGATGTCGATCTGCTCAGCGCGTATCCGCGCCTGGGCGACCGCCAGCGCAGCGAGGACGAGCGCAACCTGTTCCTGGATCTGCTGCTGGCGGCACGCAGCCAGTTGTATTTGGGTTACAGCGGGCGCAGCGCACGCGATGACAGCGTGCGGCCGCCGTCGGTGCTGCTGGCCGAGCTGCTCGATGCACTGGTGCCGGCACTGTGCACACCGGGTGCTGATGGGTCGACCCTGCAACGCCAGCGTGCCGCGCTGGTTACCGCCCATGCCTTGCAGCCTTTCGATGCGCGCTATTTTCAGGCATCGCCGGATAGCGGTCACGCGGGTTTGCCGCGCAGTTTTCAGGCGGTCTACGCCGCCGCCTTGCGGCGCCGCGCACGGCCGGATCCGGCCACTCCCTCAGCCAGCCTGACGGGCGCACCCGCGCTGTTTGACGTCGACGCTGCGCCGTCCGTGTTGACTGGCGGGGCGATACCAGCCGGACAGGAGGCGGACGCCGATGTATTGGCCGACCGCGAGGAAGACGACGCGCCCGAACCGGCCGGAGCAGAGCCAGCGTTTTTCATGGCGCCGCTGCCGCCTCCCGAAGCCGAATGGCGGCAGGTGCGGCTGGAGCAGTTGATCGAGTTCATGCAGCATCCGGCGCGCTACTTGCTGCGCCGCCGGTTGGGTCTGGCGCTGCCAACGCGCGAAACCCTGTGGGAGGATGCAGAAGACTTCCTGCCAGTGTTTGGTGCGGCGCAGGCGCTGGCGCGTCGCGTGTTGCCGGCCTTGCTGGCTGGCAGCACGGCCGCCGGGTTGCAGGCGGCAGTGGCTGCCGGCACCGAATATCCGGCCGGTGCCCTCGGCAACGCCGAGCGTGACCGTGCCTTGCAGCAACTGGAGGGGTTTGCCCGACAGGTGCGCACCTGTCTGAGCGCGCCGCCCGAGCCCGCACGTACGGGCAGTGTGCCCTTCCAGCTGGACCTGGAAACCTGGACGCTGAGCGGCAATACGGGGCGCCTGCATGCCGCGCAGGTGGACTGGCGTTTTCATCCCCCCTGGGTTGGCGATGAGTTGGAAGCCTGGATTCGCCATCTGTGGCTGTGCAGCCTGGCCGGCCAGCCGGGACAGGCGCCAGCCGTTCCGCTGGTCTGGCTGTTCAGCAATGCTTCGCTGGTCTTTCCGGTGCTGGAACCGGCCGAGGCGCACGCCCACCTGCAGGGACTGCTGCACTGTTACCGTCATGGCCTGCAGCAGCCTTTGCATTTCTATCCCAAGTCGGCCCGTGTTCTGGCGGAATCCGGCGACTTGGCCCAAGCACTTCAAAAATGGACCGGCCGGTCACCGGCAGTGTCTGGCGAGAGCGAAGATCCTGCGTGGCGGCTGGCGCTGCGCGGTGTGGCGGACCCGATGGATGCGCAGTTTGTGGTGCTGGCAGAGCGCATCTGGGGGCCGCTGCTGGGTCATGCCCGCACGCTGGACGACCTGCCGGAGGTGACCCCATGAGCACCGTATTCCAGCCGCTCCGGCTACCCTTGCAGGGACTGCAGCTGATCGAAGCGTCGGCCGGAACTGGCAAGACCTACACCATCTGCCTGCTCTATCTGCGCCTGCTGCTGGAGCGGCCGCTCAGTGTGGAGCAGCTGCTGGTGGTCACTTTCACCAATGCCGCTGCGGCCGAGCTGCGCGAGCGCATCCGCGGCCGGCTGACCGAGCTGCAGGTGTTGCTCGAAGCCGGGGTGGCGTCGAGCGCAGGCGCGCGCGAACTGCACGAACTGCTGGCCGGGGTGCTCGAACGCACCGGTGGGACGGCGGCGCGGGTCCTTCAGCAGGTGCGGCTGGCCCTGCAGACCTTCGATCAGGCAGCCATTTTCACCATCCACGGGTTCTGTCAGCGGGCCATCGCCGATGCGCCCTTCGTGGCAGGCGCACCGCTCAGCACCGAACTGCTCACCAGCGACGACGAGCTGCGGCTGGAAGTGGTGCAGGATTTCTGGCGTCGCTCGGTGGCCGGGCCCGCGCTGCCGGC
The DNA here is from genome assembly GCA_903893215.1 of uncultured Ferrovum sp. Lineage (GTDB taxonomy): Bacteria > Pseudomonadota > Gammaproteobacteria > Burkholderiales > Ferrovaceae > CAIVHB01. Next base: position 14,253 of record CAITLJ010000062.1, read on the forward strand.
TGCATTGGTGCAGGCATTGCGTGCGGCAGGGGATAGTCCCGCCAGCTTCGCGCAACTGCTGCGCCAGTCGCAGGCGCGGCCGCTGGCGCGGGTGATCTGGGGGGATCTGGAGGACCTGGATGACGGCAAGGCCGCGCAGGCCGAACTGGTCGCGCATTGGCATGCGCTGCAGGCACTCTGGCCCGAAGCCCGACAGAGCGTACCGGTGCTGCTCGCCAGGGTGCAGGCCGGATTCCACCAGAATGCGTTCAAGCCGGAGTCCCTGGCGACCGCGCACGAAAGCTGGAACGCCTTGCTGGCCAGCGGCGACCCGTGGTCAGTCACCGACGAAAAGTGCAAGCTGGCGCTGTATCGGCGCGACCGCCTGGTCCTGACGGCAGCCGCCGTCAAGCGTGGCCTGACGCCCCCCGATCATCCCTTGTTTGATGTCGTGCAGGGGTTTCTGGACGCGCGCGCGGCGCTGGCCGATCTGGGGGATGCCCTGCGCCGGCGGCTGCTGCGGGACATGCTCGCGCATTGCGGCCCGGCATTGCGCGATGCCAAGCGTGCGCTGCGCGTGCAGGCTTTCGATGACATGTTGTACAACCTGCACGCTGCCCTGCAATCCACGATCGGTGTGGCACTGGCCGAGAGCCTGCGTGCGCGATTTCCGGCTGCACTGGTCGACGAATTCCAGGACACCGACCCCCTGCAGTGGCAGATCCTGCAGGCGGTGTATGGCGACTGCGCCTTGCCGCGCTTTCTGGTGGGCGATCCCAAACAGGCGATTTACCGCTTCCGCAATGCCGACCTGCCCACCTATCTGGCCGCCCGCCAGTGCGTATCGGAAGCCTTGCGCCATACGCTGAGTCACAACCAGCGCTCAAGCGCCGGCCTGATCGCTGCCTGCAATGCGCTGTTCGGTGCCAATCCGGCCGCGTTCATCGACGCAGGGCTGCACTATCCGCCGGTGGCGGTTGGTGCCAAGCGTAAGGCCGTGTTGGTGGACCAACGCCCCACAGCGCGCGCCGCCCTGCAGGTCTGGCTGCTGCCTGCGGACGAGGCCGGCGCTGCGCTGCTGCTGGATCCCGCCCGCCGCATGGCCGCCGAGTGTTGTGCGGCAGAAGTGGTGTCGCTGTTGCAGGGCGCCAGTGACGGGCAGGTGTGGTTGCGCGATCC
>CAITLJ010000063.1 GCA_903893215.1 uncultured Ferrovum sp.
CAGGCTGCTGTCACGGACAACAAGCGACTGGGCCACATTCTCGAGATCGCCAAGCTAGTACAGGCTGGTCGCGATGATCGGCGCAGCGGAGCCAGTCCTTCACGCAGGAATCAGGGACTGCCGGTGGTTGAGAAGCGCGCGGCACCCGGTACCAAATCGGCTCGGCAGCTGAACAGTGACGACCTTGCCAACGCGATCCGGACCACTGCCAAGGCGAGGCTTGAGGGTGACAACCCACCGGTCAAAGTAGACCGGCGTAAAGTGCAAGGAAGGACAAACCAATTTCGCTGAAACCCCGACATTCCAATTCAGCCCCGACATATCATCATGCTCTGCCCAGCAATCCACCCGCTTGCTCAGCGCAGCCGGAAAATACGTCAACCGTAGAGAACGACGCTGGTCGATCGCCGGCGCTCTCAAAGATACGGACTGATTGTCGCCAGGGTCTGGGACGGTGCAAAGTCAGTGTTCTGGTAGATCGCCGCCAAATCCTCCCGCGCAACAGCGGTGACATCGATCGCTGGCTGATTGGCGGCGGCGTATGCCGCATCCCACGTGGCGGCAAGGTAGCATGCACCGGCACCCATGACGGTTGCCGTTGGCTGACTGAATGCGGTCCACAGGCCGGCAATCGTCGCCTTCGACGTGCCACCGCCGAGCGCGATGTATTTGTCGCAAAGCGTGGCCGGCGGCAGAACCTTGGCGCAATAGTCCATCAAGGTCACCGTCGCGACTGCGGCCTCCTGGCCGTTGGTCATCTTCGGGATGACCGCGTCAAAGGCTTGGGCGGCCGGTCCGATCATCGGCAGCAGTTGGTCCGAGAAGGCGTCGACCATCTTGTCCTCGTAAGCGCTATGGACGCCCTCGCCAGCCCATTTGGGATTTTTGCCAGTCGTGGGAACCGGTTGATCCTGATAGCCGTTCGACAGATAAGAGCCGTGCAGCGGCTGGCAGGCATCTCCTATGTAGTGGGAAATCACCCCTGCCGCGCAGAGGAAGGTCGGCACGTCCGGCCCGCCCTGAGCGCGCAACGCATCAACCATGACCTTGAAAAGCTGCCAGACCCGGAACGGCAGCAGGCCGAGGTGGGCCTGGTCCGTCTGGTTGTTGGCTGCGTACCACGCCTGCCAGGCGGCGACGGTCATCTTGCTGGGGTCGCCAAGCACCATCTGCGTGAGCGTCGGTCCGCCATGCGCGTCCGGCATGTCGGCGTCGGCATAGTGGTTGGGGTGCTCGGGTCCGGCATTCTGGTGATAATCGCGGCCGCCAGGAACTGTACCTTTCACCTTCTTCCAGACCAGATCGGGCACGTCGGCGAGCTCGACAAAATCGCCATTGGCGAGGGCCTGGCGGATCTGGTCAGGAGTGAGCTGGTTGGGCCTGAAGCTGATCTGATCAATGTTGGCTTGCAGGAAGGCCTTGAGATTGGCGTTTCGGACCTGATCGATCGCGGCCGCAGCGATGCTGTAGTGGCCAGTCTGGCCCCAGAACGGGGTGGCACCGCTATCGCCACTGTGCACAACATCCACGTCGAGCAGTGCGCACACCGTCGACATTCCGCTTGCCAGGCTAAAGTTCAGCCGATCGTTCGTGCTGTTGATCAGCGTCTGGCCCCCCCACTCCAACGCGATTGGCCGCAGGACGCGTTTTTTTGGATCGGGGCCAGGCTCGACCAGATGCCAGACGGTGCCAGAGTCCCCGGGACAGGTCTGCGTCTGGCCATCGTCTGGTGCGATCAGGAATTCGGAGACATAGTCGTAACCCGCCAGCGCCTTGTGGCGATAGAACAGCGCCTTGATCTTGCCGGTCAGGTGGCCAGAGGCAGCCCCAAACGCCTCGACCGGAAGGTCGATCAGCTGCGTACCAAGGTTGGCCTCGTTGAGATCGGCCACCGCACCCAGTTCGCCTTCAATGCCGAAGGGCTTGCTGGTCCAATCGCTGGCGACTTTCACATCCACGAGTCCGGCATCCAGGGTGAGAAATGTGCGCTGCAGGGTGAAGGTCGGGAACACGTCCTCGAAGCGCTCGCGCGTGAGCTGCTTGGACGACGCGTGGCCAACCTCGGTGAAGTTGCCACGCAGGCTGGCAGAAATCGGCGTTCCGGCTTCCCCTGCCACATGGCGGTTGGTCAGCGCATAAGTGCGGTTTCCGTCGCTGACCAGACAGCCGACACTTGCCCGCCTTTCTTCACCCTGAACGGTGGCAAAGATCGGGCAGCCGCCGCCAATGTAGGACTCGGGCCATTTGGTGAGGGCCGGCGCCGCCTTGTTTGCAACGCCGGGCTTCACCAGCACCACGCAGACCGGTGCGGCACGGCCATCCGCCAAATACAGGGTCCGGGGCACCATGTGGCTCGGGTCGATACCCCCTGCCCCGCCGAATTCGGTTGACGCCATCCAGTCACTCACCAGCACCAGGACACAAGGCCAGGAGTTTTCCCGGACTTCGGCGTTATCAAAAGTACGTGGTGTCGTCCGGTCCACACCGGACTTGCGAATCAAGTACAGGCCAACGGCCGTGCCCACCACATTGGCCTTGTTCATCAGGTGCCAGTGATAGGCATCGCGCGCCGCCAGCAAATCCTTCAACGACAGGCTGGAAAAATTGATTGATCCGCTGAGTACGCCCATGTGCTTGTCTCCGGGTAACCATGCCTCAGACCCTAGCCCTGCTGTGTGACATTTTCGATATCACGCTTGGTGCAGCCGCGATGGTCAGATGGACCAGCAAGGCGCCCCACGCTGTCTTTCATGGTGGCTTACCTAGCGGGCCGTCTGACGGAGTCAACCCAACAGCCCCTCGTAAACCGCCAGGTCCGCCGGTGAAAATCGGCAGCGCCAACCCTGTCCGCGCCTGGAGCGCAGCGAAGCAGTCTCAACATATTGCTCTGTCATCCGTAACGACAGCCTTCGCGTTATTCATGACAAGCTTCGACGCCTGACTGATCGGGGCTTCCAATCAATAACTTAAGGAATAGTCATGAACCGCCTCGTCGTTGCTACGCTGTCTGTGCTGACCCTGTCTGCTTTGACCATGTCGCTGTCTGCCAGCGCCCAGGAAAGCAATTTCGACAAGACCCATCCGCGGCGCGCCGAAGTTAATGCACGTCTCGAGAACCAGAACGATCGCATTCACAATGAAGTCAAGGAGGGCGAGATGTCCAAGGCCAAAGCCGCCCGCCTGCACAAGGAAGATCGCCATATCCGCAAGGAAGAGCGCCTGATGGCGTCGCAGAACGGCGGCCACATCACCAAGGCGGAACAGGGCGTGCTGAACCATCAGGAAAACAAGGTCGGCAAACAGATCGGCCAGTAAACCCCTGGCGCGCGGGTCGCCGCTGGCAGCAAACCGCACCAGGATGGCCGGTCGCAAGACCGGGCATCCTGACGTTCAGTGCGGCAAGAACGGCAGGCTGGCACAGGCGTCACCAGGGTACGGTTTCGCCGCGATAATCGACGAAGGCATGGGTGTGGCTGCCAGCGCGTGCCTGGAGCACATCGGCGATGCCGGCCACGCTGGTGGCCACATCCAGTGGCGCAGCAGCACCCCCCATGTCGGTGCGAACCCAGCCCGGGTGAACCGACAGCACAGTGATGCCGCGATTGCCGATGGCGGTCACAGCAAAACTGCGGGTGAGGGAATTCAGTGCCGCCTTGCTGGCACGGTACAGGTCCCAGCCGCCGGAGGTGTTGTCAGCCACGCTGCCCATCCTGGACGTCATGAACGCCACGATGCCGGTCTGCGCTTTGACCTGCGGCACCAGCATGCCTGCCAGCCGCACCGGGCTGATCGCGTTGGTGATCATCAGCGTGCCAATTTCCGCCAGTGTAGTGTTGTCCACCGACTGGTGTTCCGGGCCCTTGATGCCGGCATTGATGAACACCAGATCGAATACCTGGCCGGCAAGACGCGTTTTCAGCGCGGTCAGGCTGGCCGGGTCAGCCAGGTCGGCGGTGTCCAGCGTGACCGACGGGTGCCCAGCGGCGAGCTGCTGCAGTGCCGTGGCGCTGGCCAGGTGACGCGCCGTGGCCACCACCGCCCAGCCACGGGCGGCCAGTTCCTGCGTGAGTCCGAGGCCAAGGCCTCGCGAGGTTCCGATGATCAGTGCGCGTTTCGACATGGGGCAGGCTCCGGTAGTGAAGGAAAAAGGTCAGCGAAAGGACGCATGCAATCTGGCTGGCTCGGCTAGGACGGCTGCCGAAGATTTTGTGGTGATCCACCGCCGAAGGGCAGCACGATGCTATTGAAGCACATGGATGACAGGCTTCCCGCTTTGTTGGATCTGGAAGCGCTGTTGCAAACTGGCCGCATTCCAAAGCACAAGGTCGACACCGTCGAACGGTTGCTGCGCCTCGCACAGGCCGCCACCAGGACTGCGCGTGAGTCGGCGCGCGCGCTCGACGCCCTGGTTGGTGACGCCACAGATGCCGTGATCATTCACGACCTCTGTCTGGCGTTGCCGGATGGTCGCGTGGCGCAGATCGACCACCTGTACCTGGACTACACGGGCCGTTTTCATATCCTGGACACCCGACACTTCGCCCATGGCCTGAAGATCGCGGAAGACGGTGCGTTCCTGCGCTGGAATGCGCGCAGCAAGCGCTATGAGGCGGTGCCGTCGCCCATCAAACAGACGGCACGCCGGGTCGTGCCCCGCCTTATCTGCCCGCCTGCAAAGCTAAGCCCTTTTTCTTGGTTCATGCCTTCTGGCGGGCTTCGTATATTTGCGGCTCTGGACGTTGAGGCGCGCACGCGACATGAACATTCTCGGTATCTCTGGCAGTCCTTCGGTGAACTCCCGCACCCGCTGGCTTGTACAGCTGGCCCTGCAGCGCCTGCCGGGCAATGCAAACGCAGAGGGTATTGCGGCAGCTGCTGCCAATGGCACCTTCACTGAGCCCATCGCTCAGGCCGCGTCTGCCGCCCAAACCGCACCCGCCACCCGCACTGCAACCCTCGCTCATGACGGTCATCAGCGTCGCCTGATTGACCTGCGCAGCCTGCCGGCAGAGGCGCTGGTCACGGCCGATTTCGAGCACCCTGCCCTGCGTGAGGCCGTCGATGCCGTGGCTGCAGCCCAGATCGTGGTGGTGGGCACCCCTATCTACAAGGCGTCATTCAGTGGCCTGCTCAAACTGTTTCTCGACGTGCTGCCGCCCGACGGTCTGCGCGGCAAGACCGTGTTGGCGCTGGCCAGTGGCGGCTCGCCGGCACATCTGCTTGCACTGGATTACGCCCTGAAGCCCGTGCTGTCGGTGCTGGGCGCGCGCGACCTGCTCGACGGTGTGTATGCGGTGGACACCCAGATGCCGCGAGATCCCGACGGCAGCTACCTGCCCCATCCGGAACTGCTCGCGCGGCTTGACCGTGCCTTGGCCTGACGGCGTCGCCAACAACGATCACCAAAATTTTCAGCAACAGGAACACGCCATGAGCAAGATGTCGAATGGATTGAAATGGCTGGGCGCTGCGCTCGGCATCCTCGCCCTGCTGGGCAGCGCCGCTGGGCACGCAGAAGACAAGGTGCTGCGGATCGGATACCAGAAATACGGCACCCTGGTGCTGCTGAAGGGACGCGGCGACCTCGAAAAGCGTCTGGCACCGCAGGGGGTGTCGGTGAAATGGAGCGAGTTTTCGGGCGGCCCCCAACTGCTCGAGGCGCTCAATGTCGGCGCCATCGACTTTGGTGTCACCGGCGAAGCGCCGCCGGTGTTCGCCCAGGCCGCCGGTGCGGACCTGGTCTACATCGCCAATCAGCCGCCTGCGCCGCTGGCCGAGGCCATCGTGGTGCCGAAGGACTCCACCATCCGCAGTGTGGCCGACCTGAAGGGCAAACGTGTGGCCCTCAACAAAGGTTCGAACGTGCATTACCTGCTGGTCAAGGCGCTGCAGTCGGCAGGGGTGTCATACAACGACATCCAGGTGGTGTTCCTTCCGCCGGCCGACGCGCGTGCGGCCTTCAGCAAGGGCGCCGTGGATGCCTGGGCCATCTGGGACCCCTTCCTTGCCTCGGCGGAAACCACGCTGAACGCCCGCGTGCTGGTGACCGGCAAGGGCCTGGTGTCGAATCACCAGTTTTTCCTGGCCAGCCGAAGCTACGCAAAGGCGCAGCCGGCCGTGGTCGCTGCCATCATCGAAGAACTGCACACAGTCGACCGCTGGGGCCAGGCCCATGCGGCCGAGGTGGCCAGGCTGCTTGCACCGCTGATTGGCGTGGATGGCCCAACGGCTGAACTGGCCGCCGGCCGCTTCGCATTCGGTGCCACGGCGATCACGCCAGCGGTGGCCGGCGAACAGCAGAAAATTGCCGACGTATTCGCCGATCTCAGGCTGATTCCGAAGCCGATCCGCATCAGCGATGCCCTGCTGCCGGGCCTCGACGCCCTGGCCAAGCGCTGAATCTCACACGCCGAGGACTGTGTCATGCGATTTTTCTGGTTCATCCCCACCCATGGTGACTCGCGCTACCTGGGCACCTCACAGGGCGCCCGAGTGGCCGACCATGCCTATTTCCGGCAGGTTGCCGTTGCCGCCGACACGCTGGGCTATGAAGGGGTTCTGCTGCCCACCGGGCGCTCGTGCGAAGACCCCTGGGTCACCGCCGCCAGCTTGATCGATGCCACCCGCAAGCTGAAGTTTCTGGTGGCCCTGCGTCCCGGCCTGATGCAGCCGGCGCTGGCCGCGCGCATGGCTGCCACATTTGACCGTCTGTCGGGCGGTCGCCTGCTGATCAACCTGGTTACCGGCGGTGATGCCGATGAGCTGGCTGGCGATGGTCTCTTTGTAGACCACAAGGAACGTTACCGCCTGTCACGCGAATTTCTGCAGATCTGGCGCGAGGTGCTGGCGGCCGGTCACGACGGCCAGGCCGTCGACTTTGCCGGCGATCACCTGCGGGTGCAGCAGGCCAGGCTGCTGTATCCCTCGATCCAGCGTCCATATCCGCCGCTTTTTTTTGGTGGATCGTCCGACGAGGCACACGATCTGGCGGCTGAACTCGTTGATCACTATCTGACCTGGGGCGAGCCACCGGCTGCGGTGGCCGGCAAGCTGGCTGACGTGCGGGCACGCGCTGCCGCGCGCGGACGCACGCTCAACTACGGCATCCGCCTGCATGTCATCGTGCGCGAGACCGAAGACGCGGCTTGGCGGGCGGCCAAGGAACTGATCGGCCACCTCAGCCCCGCCACGGTGGCTGCCGCGCAGGCCCGTCTGGGCAAGATGGATTCGGTCGGCCAGCAGCGCATGGCCGCCCTGCATGGCGGCCGCTTCGATCCGGACAATGTGCGGGCGGGGCTGGAGGTCTATCCGCATCTGTGGGCCGGGGTGGGCCTGGTGCGCGGCGGGGCAGGCACGGCGCTCGTCGGCACGCCGGAACAGGTGGCCGGGCTGATCCGCGAGTATCAGGCGCTCGGCCTGGAAGATTTCATCCTGTCGGGCTATCCACATCTGGAAGAAGCCTACCGGTTTGCCGAATTGGTGTTTCCGCTGCTTGCACCTGCAGCCATGAAACGCAACGACCAGCCAACCCTGACCGGGCCGTTCGGTGAAATTCTGGCCAACGGCATCGTGCCCGGGCGCGGCCCAGCGGCGGCTGCGGCTGCGACTGTGGCGGCGGCCAGCTGACATGCAACAGCGCCTGTATCGACTCAGTGCCTGGCTGCCGGCACTGCTGCTGCTGGTTGCGTGGCATTACGCTGCCCAGTCGGACTGGCTCAGCGCCCGGGTGCTGCCCGCACCGCTGGCCGTGCTGAAGGCGTTTGGTGCCCTGGCGGCCTCCGGCGAGTTGCTGGTGCACCTGCAGGCCAGTGCAGCGCGGGCGCTGGCCGGTCTGGTCATCGGCGGCGGCCTTGGGTTTCTGCTTGGCGTGCTGACCGGGGTGTGGCGTCCTGCCGAACTGCTGATCGACAGCAGCGTGCAGATGCTGCGCAACATTCCGCCGCTGGCCATGACACCGCTGGTGATCCTGTGGTTCGGCATCGACGAGACTGCCAAGGTGTTCATCGTGGCCATTGGCACCTTCTTTCCGCTGTACCTGAACACGTTTCACGGCATCCGCAGTGTCGATCGTGCCCTGGTGGAAATGGCACGCAGCTATGGCGTGCGTGGCGTCGATCTTTACTGGCAGGTGATCCTGCCCGGCGCCCTGCCCAACATTCTGGTGGGTCTGCGCTTCGCACTTGGTTTCATGTGGGTGCTGCTGATCGTGGCTGAAACCCTGGCGGCGCCCAGCGGCATTGGCTACCTCACGATGAACGCGCGCGAATTCATGCAGACCGACGTGGTGCTGGTCGGCATCCTGCTGTATGCCTTACTGGGCAAGCTGGCAGACGTGCTTGCGAGCCTGCTTGAGCGCCGCTTCCTTCGCTGGCAGTCGCCGGGTGCCCTGAAGGGCGGTGCTGCATGACCGCCCTCACCTGGCATCAGCTCGACCGCCCGCATCACGGCGCGCATGTCACCGCAACCGTCAGCACGCAGGACCGGCCTCATGGGCTGCCTCTGGCGCTAAAGGCAGTCAGTCTGGCCTTTGGTCAGCGCAGGGTGCTGCACACACTCAACCTGCAGGTGGCCGCGGGCCAGTTCGTTGCCGTGGTCGGGCGCAGCGGGTGTGGCAAGAGCACGCTGCTGCGCCTGCTGGCGGGACTGGTGCAGCCGTCATCCGGCCAGGTCACGCTGGACGGTCAGCCGGTGCAGGCCGCCGATGGAAGCCCTGATCACCCGGTGCGCCTGATGTTTCAGGAGGCACGCCTGCTGCCCTGGAAGTCCGTGATCGCCAACGTGATGCTCGGGCTGCATACCGATGCGCGCGTGCGCGCCCTGCAGGCACTGCAGTCGGTGGATCTGGCCGACCGTGCCGACGAATGGCCCACCGTGCTGTCGGGCGGCCAGCGTCAGCGGGTGGCCCTGGCCCGTGCCCTGGTGCATGTGCCGCGTGTGCTGTTGCTCGACGAACCGCTCGGCGCACTCGACGCCCTGACCCGGCGCGAGATGCAGGCACTGGTCGGCGATCTGTGCCGTGCGCGTGGGCTGACGGTGGTGCTGGTTACCCACGACATTGCGGAAGCGGTAGCGCTGGCCGACCGGGTGATACTGCTGGAGCATGGGGCGGTAGCGGTCGATTTGGATGTGGCAGAGCATCTGCCGGGACGTCGTGAGGACCACCCACTGGTACTGGCAGCGCTGGAACATCAGCTGCTGCAGCGGGTGCTGTCCCGTGCGCCAGCCAGCTCGGAGGGCCCAACGGCGACCTGACCCTGGCGTGACAGGTGTTGCAGCGCAAACCGCCTGCATTATTGGGGTCAAGCCAGCTGCGCTGGATCGGATCGCAGTGCGGTCGTTGCACGTTCGTCCAGTGTGAGGCGAACGCCCAGCGAGCCACTGCCTGATCGCACAGGTAACTTTCTCAGGCACATCTCAATGTGCTGGATGGCCGGGTAAGCGGCACAGGCCCCTGCGATGCGGGTCATCAGGCGCTCCTGCGTTTCATAGTGACCGTCGGCTGCGAGCCGATCAATTTCAGCGATCAATGGGTCGTAGTCAAATACCCACGCCATACCGTCATGGGGAATGAGCACTTGATTGACTGAAATTCCAAGGGTCAGATCGAGCAGGTGAACCTCCGGTCTGCAGTCGTCAGGACCATACGTTCCAATGTCCGTTTTGAGCTGCAGGTCGCGCAGTTCAACCGCTGCGGTGCTGTCTGGCTTCATGCCTTAACCTGGTGATTGATGGATTTCATAATGCCCTCGCTGGCCTCCTCGATAAGTTCCGCTGGGTGCCAAAACCCTGCCTGGCGCCACCGGTGATACGGCGTGTGCAAGGTGGCTCTTGCGTTTTCCCGAGTCTTTTCAGACAAGCCGGGCCAATGCGACTGCAGCTGCAGATCCATAGCCCACCGTGCAGCACCAGATTCGCAAAAGCACTTTGGAATGATCGCCAGCCAGCGCCGCGGATTCATCACGATGATGCTGTTCATCAGCCCGGCATTTCAGCAACAGCGCCAACAGGCCATCTGGCCCGCCAAAACGATGCCTTTGTAGACGTAAACGGCTCCCGTTTCACCCGCATGGTCCGAGCGCAGCTCGCGTTGAAGGTGTCTGGACAGATTTTGATGCATGAAATGTCTTAAATTAAGATTTGCTTGAAAGGCCAGTGACTGCGATCTGGTCGCTTGAACTGAGGGAAGGCTTTGCCGGGACAAGGCCAGATCATCTTGTCCACGTTGGTCATCGCTGGTGTGGATGTGTGGATCGTCCGCTGCCTGCGAAGGTTCCGGATGACTCCGGTCGGTGGGTATTCCGGTCGACTGTGACCGTCCCCGTCAAACCGTCGTACTCGCGGCTTCGTTTGAACGATGACACTGCGTATGCGGAATCGCTGTTCCACACCGCCAATTACCGGCCGCAGTTACCGCTGAGGGGCTTCGCGGATATGGAAGCCGCCCGCGCATGGGGAGCCGACTTCGTGCACTGGTTCGACGTCGATCACCGCCACAGCGGGATTCGCTACGTCAGCCGCGCCCAGCGCCACGCCGGACTCGATCGGGAGACCCTGGCGGCTCGGCATGAGGTCTACACGCAGGATCGAGTACGCAGGTCACCAAACTACATCCGCCACCCAATGCCAGACAGGGACCGCCGCTCAGCCCAACAGCAGCAACAAGATCGCCGCGATCAACAACATGAATGCAGCGCGCGCCTACGGCATCTGCGCAACGATGCCATAGCGTTGTGCCTCCCGATCAATGTCCGGGCGCAAAAGCCGAGCGGCCGTCAGGTCGGCCTGCGCAGCGGCTGCCGCGCCCCGGCGCAGCAGGATCAGACCACTCCCGTACAGCGACCATGGCAGCGCCGGATTCAGACTCAGCGCTGCCTGGTAATCGTCCAGCGCCAGCCTCCAGTCGCCACGACGCAGATGTACCAAGCCGCGCGAGTCAAGTCGGCTGGCTGAATGCGGGTCAGCTGCAAGTGCCTGATTGCAGTCGCTGAGCGCCGCCTCCAGCTGCACGCCCAGCAGCGCGCGTGCCCAGCAACGCTGGTTGAGCACGGCCGGCACGTTGACCCCCTGCGGCCGCGCAGCCAGCCAATCATCAAACTGCACAATGGCGGCCGCTGGCGCTCCCAGCCGCAGATACAGGTCGCCCAGGTCGAGCCGCACGGGTGCTTGCGCTGCGGCATGGCGGTCGGCCTGAGCCAAGTCAGCGGATGCCAACGCAAGCGCGCTGGCATCCTGCGCCTGGCCAGCTGCTGCCAGCTCGAGAGCATGGGCGTCCGGCGCGACGGGTTTGGCGGACTGCAGGTCAGGATGCGCAATGCGCAGTCTGGCACGCGTCACCAGCGCTGCCACGTTGCCGGGCTCCAGCATCAGCGCCTGATCCAGGTCCAGCAGTGCGGCAGGCCACTGCGCCAAGGCGCTTCGCATCAACGCGCGCTGCAACCAATGGTCGGCCACACCGGGCGCGAGACGACTGGCTTCGGACAGGTCGTCAATGGCCTGGCTCAACGCTCCTTCGGCAGCAAAAATGCGGGCGCGTCGCGCAAAGCCATCTGCATCCAACGGCTGCATCAGGATGGCGCGCACCGGGCCCTGCCCGTCAACGGTCACCCGATCTGCCTGCGCAGGCTGATCTGGCAACGGGCGATCAAATACGGGACCGCCTTGATACCGTACATACAGCACGCCCTGACTGTTAGCCACCAGAAGGCGATGGGCCAGAAAAAAATCCATGCCCAGCAGCAGGTCGGTGTCTTCCAGCGCAAAGTCGCCAAGCCGCAGGTGCGTGTCGCGGATACGCTCGCCGCCAATCTCCAGCCGGTCCACGCCGCCGAGCCAGGTGCGCACCAGTTGCGTCCCCAGCCCGGTGACAGGTGGCGCTTCGCGCACGCCCTTGCCTCCCGGCTCCAGTCCGACCCGGCGCGCAGCCGCTCGCGTAAGGATCGACACTTCGGCCCCCGTATCGAGTTGCGCCCGCAGGGGCACACCATTGACAAGCACTTCGATGCGCGCAGCATTGCCCCAAGGTTCTTCATCAAAGATCAGCGGCACCCGCACGACAGGTGACGCTCCCTCCCAGTCGGGCATGATGGTCCGGCGGCAGGCTGACCCGGGATAAGCCAAGGTGAAGCCGGCCCCGCCGAGGTCAAACTCCAGGTCGGCTCGCCCCACCAGATCCAGGCCCAGCACACCAACGGCATCGTCGCTGACATCATTGTCGCGCACCAGCAAATCGACGCCCTGTGCCTGGCGGCCCTCCAGGGCAAACTGCGTCACATGTGCCAGCGCTGGCACCCCCGCGCCCGCTCCGCCCAAACCCACCAGTTGCGTGCGATCACGGATCCGGCGTGTTGACAAGCCGAGTTGCCGCACAGCGGCAACGGTAACCTGACTGCGGCTGGCACCGCTGTCGAGCAGAAGATGCACGCTGGCGCCGTTGATCTGCGCAGACACCAGGGGTTGGCGCCCAGCAAGCAGCACGGGCAGCTCCCAGCGCTTGGACACGCATTCGGCGCTGACGCTAGCCGGCACTGCCAGCAGCAGCAAGTGCAGGACCAGCTTGCAGCTTAAGTGAATGGACGCTGACGGGAACCAGGTCGACACATCACACCTCGCGCGCGCGGGTTTGTACTATTCAGGATAGTTAAGCTTGTGAAAAAGTCAACTACGCCTGCACGTCGAGGGCGTTGCCGGCCTCTCAGACCTGAGCCCGTTCTTCGATTCGTTGCTTGGCTTGCATGCCGGTGTTACAGCCCTGGCAAAGAACCAGCACGATGTCCAGCCATTCGAAAGTGCCATCCCACGCAAGCATTGTGGTGGTTACCTTGCCCATCACCCAGGCGAGATGCGGACCCGACAGAATGACTGGTTTGCTGCAAGCGGCACAGGGTTGCACAGGGCCGGTGGTGATGCGGTTTTTGGCCCAGTGCGGCGAAAGTCCGGCCTCAGCCAGATTTTTGGGGAGGGCTTCCTTACAGCAGGCGCGTGAGCAGAAGCTGGCCAGTGCCCGGGCTGTCGACGGGTGCAGTTTCGGGTGTGGGTCAAACGCATCACCGTCCAGGTCAAACGCGATACCTTGGGCCTGTACTGCAATCTTGTGGTGGGTGTCGGGAAGCGCATTCGCACATTTGGCGCAACTGGTGTCTGTTGGTGGCATATCTTCCTCGTCTGGGCCGTGTAACAACCCCAATGGTCCCTGAATGGAGGCTCACCATGTGAGCCTGCGCAAGGTTATCGTGATAGCCACTCGAACAAACACAAGGCCGCACATGGCGGCATGGCAATCATGTGGATCCTGACCCCACTCGGATTTTTCTCGATCGTGCAGAAGCCTGCCGACGTTGCTACCAACACCCTGACCGTCCGCGCCAGGGTACGCGAGGATCTGGAGGCGCTGCGCGAAGCGATCTTGCCTGAGATGGGCCGCATCGAGGACAGTCACGGGACGGACTACCGGTACCGCGCAGTTGCCCCTCGTCAGGCGGTCGCCTCTGCCCTCGCCTCACTGGCGACCGGCCTCGATTACCAGAACTTCAAGGATGCTGTGGCTGAGCGCCAGGGCCATGAGCGCGCCGCCCTGTATGGTGAAGTGTGGTCAACCCTGCGACGTGCAAAGCCGCCTAAACTGTCAACCAAGGCAAAAATCTCGTCACTTGCAGCGCCAGCAACCAAAGCTGCAACGGTAAAACCGGGGCCTGTCAAACACCCACACCCCGACGATCACGGCAAGCCGGTCACGTTGACAGCACCAACGGTGCCGAGCGCCTTGTCAGCCTGGTCGGACGCGAATTCCTTGGCATGCGTCGTACCCAATGGGCCCATGCCTGCCGGACTTGGGGGTGTTGCCTTCGAACCTTGGGCCAAGGCGCCCGATACGCTCGCCGGCTGGGCATTAATGGCTGCCGAGGGCACGATCGACGAGCCTGATTTTATTGTGAAGGCTGGCGTCAAGCGCTCGGCTGGCGTCGTGATCCGGGAACAGGATGGCCGCGTCTGGCTGGTCGCACCGAGCAATGGCTTTGGCGGATACCAGCACACCTTCTCGAAAGGGACGCTGGGTGATGGGCTGTCCGCTCAGGCGACGGCGTTGAAGGAGACCTACGAGGAAACAGGTCTCCGAGTTCGGCTGATATCTCATTTGGTAGACGTGACCCGGACCACCGGCGTTAGCCGCTACTATCTTGCTGAGCGGTTTGGCGGTACACCCTCCAACATGGGCTGGGAGTCGCAAGCGGTGTTGCTGGTGCCTGAGGCGGACTTGCTGGACTGTCTCAACAGCCCCCTCGACCACAAGATCGTGGCCGCATTGCTGGATCACTGAAATACGGCGCGTCGCAGAGAAAGGGATGAGTGCTGAAGAGAAGCACTTGCATGCAGTCACGCAAAAACTGACCGCGGCTAATTCGACACGCCAAATGGTTTGAGTGACGGTATCCGCTTGATTTCATACTGCCCCTCAAAACATGCTTAGCTATCCGCTCAAGATCCTGAAGGTGGACACGGCCAGCGACCTATTCAGCTACCACCTCGACGAGACCGCGCTGGCAAAGGCCGAACTGATGGACGGCAAGCTGCTGCTGGTGACCAACGTGGCTGACCTACGGCCGGAACAGTTGATCGAGCGCTATAAATCGCTCGCCGGCATCGAGCGCGGCTTCAAGGTGTTGAAGTCGGAGATCGAAATCGGGCCGGTGTACCACCGGCTACCGCAGCGGATCCGTGCGCACGCCATGATCTGCTTCATGGCGCTGATCCTGCACCGGGTGACGCGGTTCCGGCTGCGCGAAGCCAAGTCGAGCATCAGCCCGGAACGGGCCCCCCTGCGTCAGACTAGTTGTCGCCCGGATAGAATTCACCCAACGGGGGCGATGATGGAAGGAAGACGTGGCTCGATACGGACAAGGATTCAAAGACAGAGCGGTGGCTAGGTTGCTGCCGCCGGAGAGTGCACCGCTGGATGCAGTGGCGCTGGAGATCGGGGTAAGCGCGGCCACGCTTGAGCGGTGGCGCAGTGATCGGCTGGCCCGGCCGGCGACGGAACGTACCTGGACGGCAGCTGCGCGCATGGAAGCTGTGGTGACCACGGCGTCCATGGACGAAGCCACCAAAAGCGCTTGGTGCCGCAGCAATGGCGTATTCCCGCAGATGCTGGACGAGTGGCGGACGGCGGCGATCCAGGCCCTGGCGGCGCCCGAGGAGTCGCGGGCCAGCCCGTCGGAGACCAAGCACGACCGACGGCGCATCAAGGAACTGGAGCGCGAGTTGCGCAGAAAGGAGAAGGCGCTGGCAGAAACTGCTGCCCTGCTGGTCCTCTCAAAAAAACTCGAGGCGATCTTCAACAAGTGCGAGGACGAATGATCGGACTCGAAGATCGCCAAATGACCGCCCAACACATTGCCGCTGCCCATCGGGCCGGCGCCAGGCTCGAC
>CAITLJ010000064.1 GCA_903893215.1 uncultured Ferrovum sp.
ACCGTGAAACGAGACAGCGCCGATGATAGTGTGGTTCTCCCATGCGAAAGTAGGTCACCGCCAAACTCCCATATGTCAAAAAGCCCAGCACTTCCGTGCTGGGCTTTTTGCATTCAAGGTGCGGCGCACTGCCGCGTCGCCGGGGTAAAACCGCTACAAACGCGAAAGTCGCTTCAGTCGCTTAAAGAAATCGATCTGGATTGCCGTAAGTCAGAGGTCCATTGAGAAATTTTCAGGAGCTCATCAATTGTCCGCGTCCATCTTTACCCCCGTGAAAGCCCTGTCGCGTTCACTCAGTTTCCGCCAGAAATTCATGGTAATTTTTCTGCTGGCCGTGCTGCCATCACTCATCCTGCTTGCGCTCAGCGTGCGGGCCAGCATCGAGGAGGTCAGACGCGACGAGGCAGAGTTGGCCGGCATCGATGCCTTGCAGCTGATATTTTCGGTATTTGAGCCCGCGACCCACCACCGTGAGCTGTCTGGTCAAGCGATCACCGGAGATGCTTCGGTAACCGCTGAATTACGCATGGCAGAAACACAGGCCGACATGGCCCTTGCGGCATTGCAGTCGTCCACTCTCACTTCAATTGCCGGGCCCGTGTCTGACCTTGTGGCGCATTGGAAGACTGTGCGTGAATGGCAGAAACAAACACGACAGGCCAGCGACAACGCGCATTTTGCCCTGATGGATGACGCGATCGAACTGTTGCACCAGGAGGGCGGTGCGAGCGGACTGCTGCTGGACCCGGACGCCGATGCCTACTTCGAGATTGTGACGCTGGTGGATCAAATTCCAAAATTGCGCGAAACGGTCGCCCGGTTACGGGGGCAACTGGCCTTGTTGCAAGGCTCCGATCAGGAAGTCGGACGTGGATTGGTAGAAATGCAGTCCGGCCTGGATCGCACGGACACGATCGCACGGCGTATCGAGACCGATATGCGGTTGTTGGCGCAAGCTTCCCCGGACTCTTTGGCAAAGATCGCACCCGAATGGGCGGCCATTCAACACACTGTGCGGGATTTGCACAACGCCCTCGCTGGAGATGCACAGGCGGGGGCCGCTCAGGTCAAGTCAAACAAAGCGCATTATCTCCAACAAATATCCGCGGTGTTGAGCGCCATTCAAACCTTTCAGGACGGTCAGGTGCGCAGCCTCAGGGAGGAAACACTTGGCGTCCGCCTGCGAGCCGAGCGGCGCTCCATCGTGTCGCAAAGTGTGGCCGGCTTCGCGCTGCTGGCCCTGGTGTCGTGGCTGGTACTTGGCTTCGCGATGGACATGACACAGCGCATCCGGCATGCCAAGGCAGGCGTGGAGCAGTTGGGGGCTGGTGACTTTACCAACCGGCTGGACGAATCGGGCACCGACGAGGTGTCCTCGATTGCTTACTCGCTGAATCGCATGTCGGAGGACCTTGGCCGATTGCTCACGGTAATCCAGGACGATGCGACTGCGGTGATGGGAGCGGCCATAGGAATCAGCACGGCGAACGCGCAAGTGGCCCGGGCCGCCGACGTGCAGTCCCAGGCCGCTTCGTCCATGGCGGCCACGGTCGAGGAACTTGGCACCAGCATCACCCACATAGCAGCGAGCGCGGGCGAAGCCAATGACCTCGCACGCAAAGCCGGGGACGTTGCCAGGAGTGGCAGTCAGGTGATTGGCGACACGGTCAGTCGGGTTCGTCAGATCGCGGTCAAGGTCGATACCGCATCCAGCACCGTGGCACAACTTGGACAGCAGGCTGCCCGGATTTCCGGCATCGTCAGCGTGATCAGGGGCATTGCGGACCAGACCAACCTGCTCGCGCTCAATGCGGCCATTGAGGCGGCGCGAGCAGGGGACATGGGGCGAGGCTTTGCTGTCGTGGCCGATGAGGTGCGCAGCCTGGCCGAGCGCACCAGCACAGCAACCCGGGAGATCAGTGCAATGATTGCCGACGTGCAATCCGGCGCTGACCTGGCCGTTGCAGGCATGGCGCATGGCGTGGCCGAGGTGCAGTCCGGGGTTGCGATGGCTGAACAGGCCGGACAAGCCATCGCCACCATCGAGATGACCTCTGCCAAGGTGATCGATGTGGCCTCGGAGATTTCGTTGAGCCTCAGGGATCAGACGGCACTGGCAGCCGATGCAAACACGCGCGTCGAATCGATCGCGCTAACGGCAGGGGAATACAGCGCTGCCACCGCGAGTACGGCGCTGGCAGCAGACGAGCTGCGCAACATGGCGACCGACCTGCAGAGGCGCTTGGCAGCCTTGCGGTTTTGTCGGGATGTGCACGCCTGACCCTTGCCCTGGCCTCGACACAGGATCGTTCAGACCAGCAGCGCCACCTGATTGCGTCCCTGCGTCTTGGCCATGTACAAAGCCGTGTCAGCGCGGCCAAGCAGGGTTTCAAGGGTGTCGTCCCGGCCGGCGGTGGTCACGCCAGCCGACACCGTGACACGGGTGGCAATATCGTGTGAACCGCGACGGCGGATCACGCTGCCGGCAATTCGGGCGCGGATCTGATCGGCGCTGTCCCGTGCTGCGTCGGCAGACGCGCCCGGTAACAGCAGGACAAATTCTTCGCCACCATAACGTGCCACCAGATCGCGCGGCCCCGCATGCGAGCGCAATGCGGTGGCGACGCCGCGGATCACCTGATCACCAAACAAATGGCCATAGGTGTCGTTGATGGTCTTGAAGTGGTCGATGTCGATCATCACCAGGCTGAAATCATTCGTCAGGTGCGTCCCCTCCGTGCTGAACTGCAGGAACGCCTGATCGAGACCGCGTCGGTTGAACAGGCCGGTCAGGGGGTCGGTGAGCACATCGCTCTCCAGCTTGCGCAAACGGGCTTTCAGCTGCTCCACCTGATCGCGACTGGAGACCAGCTCGCCCTGCAGGGCACTGATGCCCACTTGCAGCGACTGCCCCTCCTCACGTAACGAGGCGAGTTGCAGCGCCGATTCTGCCGCGGGATGGTTGAGCGCGCCATTGAAGCTGGCCAGGGATTGCTCGAATTGTCCGAGCTTGCCATCCACCTGCAGGGTGGACACCGAAAAATCCTCGATCAGGCCGCTGAGCCCTTCATTCACCCGCAGCGCCTGTGCGCCCCAACTGTCGATAATGCAGCGCTGGTATACCTGATAGGTCTGACTTTCGGTCAATCGTGCGCCTTCCTCCACCAGCGGGTCCAGCTCGGCACGCAGGGGCGCATTGTTCCCGGCCACATACTCGTACCAGATGGCATAGCTGACCGGATGATAGCCCTCGCCGTGACGGGAAATCAGCGGCAGGGACAGCCGGAGCAATTCAGCACTTTCAGCGCTGGACTGGGCGTAACGCATAACGATTGGACCTGTGCATTGATCTCTGAGACCTCTGCTAACGGCAGTTGCCTCGGCTTCTTGAGCACGCCTGAGCGCCTCAATTCGGCAAACATCAGGAAGGGGCTGGGCCTTGCAGAGCGCCCAGGAACGCCCGGATGGCCAGTGCGTCGTGCAGCGAAGGGTCGATGAATTCCAGACCGTACTGCAGGCAGCCTCCTGGATTGAGTGGTTCGCGCACACTGCGCACCACGCAACGCGGATGCACATACACCGGGGGCAGGCGGGGGTCGATTTCGAGCACCAGCACCAGTTCACCTTTGTCGCCCAGAATGGCGCCCAGCGAATCACACACGAACGCTGCGCCGGACACCGAAAGATCGACCACACTGCCGGTGACCGGGAGCACCTGACCGTCAATGTGCAGTCCGAAGGTGGCCGGCTTGTCTAGCACGGTACGTGCAGAACTCCGGACATGCACCACACACAGTTCGATCGGCCAGCCCAGATGCAGATAGGGCGCCGGGTAGGTGGAGTGCGCCAGCACCTCGGTCTGGAAGATCACCAGGTCGCGCACGGCAAACAGACGTACCTCCAAAACCTCGCCGCACTTGATTGCGGGCACGCCATCGCGCACCGGACATTGGGTGAGCAGGCTGTGGCCATCCAGTGCACCGACCACGGGGACGCGGAATTCTGGGCGGCCGGGTTGGTTCACCGCCTTCAGTACCACGCGGGTGAGACGGCTGTGAAAGCCGGCCAGGTAGCGCAGGGCCTTGCCCTTGGCGGGCAAGCGGCGCATGGGATGGGTCCGGCGAGCCGACTGCTCCCCGGCGGGGTCGGGTTTTGTGGTGCGTGGCATCAGGGTTTCAGAACAACTTGATGGCGGGGCCGCCGGTGTCGGTATCGGTCGTTCCAACACGAGGTGAGATGCTCATTCGATCTGCCCCAAGGCGACATCTGCCGAGAACTGGATGACCGGTTTGTCGGGAAAACGCTGCTTGATGGCACGCAAGGCAGGAACCGCGCGGTGGTCGCCTACCGCGCCGAGCAGGTCGATCGCGCGCGCACATACGTCCTCGTGCGGATCCGTTTCGAGCAGATCGATCAGCCACGCATTTGCCTGCGGGTGACGAAGCGCCTCAATGATCTGGATGCTGAAAATGCGCGAAGCCGGACTGCGGTTGTCGAGCAGGGCACGGATATGCGGTGCCACCCGCTTGGGCATCTGCTGGAGCAGTGCGATCACACTGTTGCGTATAGGCACATCCCCGCAGCGCAATAGCGGCAGCAGGCCCGTCACCACGTCATCCGACTGCAGTTGCAGCAGCGATTCGAGGATGGCTGTGCGTACGCCCTTCTGCGGTTCCTGACCCAGACGTTCAATCAGAAGTGGCACGCTGGATAATCGGGTTCCCAATGCCTGGGCGGCGCGTCGCCGCACCGATTCGTCGGCGTCCAGCAATTGATGTTCAAGGTGGTGGGGGGTATTTGCACCTGCAATGCGGCGCAGATCGGGTTGGGGCTGCGTCTGGAGGATGGCCATGTGGGTCCCTTTGATAAGCTTCAGTCAGCGCACTTCAGCCAGCGCGTCAGTATGCCGGCCACATCGTTGATATCTGCAATCCTGGTGGCACCGCCGCGACGCACCAGTTCACCGGGCATGCCGAACACCACGGCACTGGTTTTCGATTCGGCTACCGTGCGGCCGCCCTGCTGCTTCAGGGTGGTCATTGCATCGGCGCCGTCATTACCCATGCCAGTCAGCATCACGCCGATCAACTGGTCTGCAGGCAGGATGCGCATGGCACTTTCCATCATCAGCTGTACCGACGGATGCCAGAACTGGAGCGGATCTTCCGCGCGCGGCGCCATGCAGATGCGGCCGCCCCTCCGGTTCAGGATGGCGTCGGCACCGCCGCCCGCGACATAGACGTTGCCGGGCAGCAATTGGGTGGTGCTTGTAACTTCCTGCACGCGCAGGCGGCATAGCTTGTCGAGCCGGGCGGCGAAGGGACCTGTGAACATTGCCGGCATGTGTTGTACCACCACCACTGGCCAGGCGAGATCACCTGGCAGTGCCGGTAACACTTTTTCGAGAGCACGCGGACCGCCGGTTGACACGCCGATGACAATCACCCCAGGAGGGTCACCGAGCGCGTTGGCTTGTGTTGCGTGCATCAAGGGGCTGGCAGTGTGTTGCTTGGTCAAGTCGCCCATCGCGGATACGCTGACGGCGGACGCTGTCACGTCACCTTCGAATCGTTGCAGCTGTTCAAGGGCATCGCGGCCATTGCGGGCAGAGTCGACCACACAGGTACCGTCCTCCGCGAACAGGTCACGGAAAAACTTGCGCATCAGTGCGGCGTCGTCGACCACCAGTAATTTGGGCATGTCAGCTTTACGGCGACACGGTTGCGCTTCTTGAATGGTGTTCGTGGCGTTGGTGGTATTCGTGGCGTCTGGCGTCTGGCGTCTGGCATCCAGCGCCCGCCGGGGCGCGGCCGGGGCGCGGCGGTGCCGGATTGATTGCTGCGCTCGCAGCATGTGCCGCGGGCACGCGTTGTTCCACGACGGAACAGACGAGTAGCTCCAGCGCGGAACTGTTCCTGCTGTCGAATTTGTTCCGATCGCGCGCCACAGCGCTGATCAGCGCTATGGCGTACATAAAACATCATCAACATCAGGTGCTTGTCATTTTTCGTCGGGATTGGCACGCCACTTGCAACGTGAAAAGCAGGAGGCAAGTGATCCATATGTTTGCCTACCTCATAACTAAAGAAACCCAGGAGAGAAAACATGTCCCGTCAATTCCGCTTCGTGCCGGCTGCGCTGGCACTGGCTGTTGCTACTGCTTTGCCAGCGCACGCAGGCGTCACCGATGCCGACCTGCAGAAAGGCAACACTTACACCAGCGGCGTGCTGTCGGCTGGTATCGGTTCGGAAGGGCAGCGCTATTCCCCGCTTGCCAAGGTCAACACCGGCAACGTGGCGCGTCTGGTTCCAGCCTGGTCGTTCTCTTTTGGTGGCGAAAAGCAGCGCGGCCAGGAATCGCAGCCAATGGTCTACAACGGCAAGATGTTCGTCACTGGTTCCTACTCGCGTCTGTTCGCGATCGATGCCAAGACGGGCGCCCAGTTGTGGAAGTATGAGCATCGCCTGCCGGACGGCATCATGCCCTGCTGTGACGTGGTCAATCGTGGCGCCGCCCTCTACGACAATCTGGTGATCTTCGGCACGCTCGACGCCCATCTGATCGCCCTCAACCAGGACACCGGCAAGGTGGTCTGGGACCAGAAGCTCGACGACTACAAGTCGGGGCACTCGTATACGGCAGCCCCGCTGCTGGTGAAGGGCCTGGTGCTGACCGGCATTTCCGGCGGCGAATTCGGTGTGGTGGGGCGCGTCGACGCGCGCGACGCCAAGACCGGCAAGCTGGTGTGGACCCGTCCGACGGTGGAAGGCCATATGGGCTACATGGATGGCAAGGAAAACGGTATCTCCGGCGAGACCAACAAGTCATGGCCTGGCGACTTGTGGAAGACCGGAGGTGCCTCGACCTGGGGCAACTTCACGTACGACCCGAAGACCAACCTGGTCTATGCCGGCACCGGCAACCCGGCACCGTGGAACAGCCACCTGCGTGAAGGCGACAACCTGTACTCGTCGTCCACCGTGGCCATTGACGTGGACACCGGCAAGATCGTCTGGTCCTACCAGAACACCCCGCATGACGGCTGGGACTTTGACGGCGTGAACGAATTCATCACCTTCGACTACAAGACCGCCGATGGCAAGACCGTTCGCGCCGGCGGCAAGGCTGACCGCAACGGCTTCTTCTTCGTCAACGATGCCACCACCGGCAAGCTGCTCAACGCCTTCCCGTTCGTCAACGGCATTACCTGGGCCAAGGGGATCAACCTCGATACCGGTCGTCCCGAGTACGTTGCAGACAACCGCCCGGGCGCGCCGAACGACGCTGCCGAAGGCAAGAAGGGCAATTCGGTGTTCGCGGTGCCTTCGTTCCTGGGTGGCAAGAACCAGCAGCCCATGGCCTATAGCCCGGACACCAACCTGTTCTACGTTCCGGCCAATGACTGGGGCATGGAGATCTGGAACGAGCCGATCGGCTACAAGAAGGGGGCGGCTTACCTGGGTGCCGGCTTCACCATCAAGACCATCAGTGACAACCACATCGGTGCCTTGCGTGCGATGAACCCGGCCACCGGCAAGGTGGAATGGGAAATCCCGAACAACGCGCCCCTGTGGGGCGGTGTGCTGGCCACCCATGGTGGTCTGGTGTTCTATGGCACCCCGGAAGGTTTCCTGAAGGCGGTTGACGCCAAGTCGGGCAAGGAACTGTGGAAGTTCCAGACCGGTACGGGCGTGGTGGCTCCCCCGGTGGCCTGGGAAGAAAACGGTGAGGAATACATCGCTGTCGTCTCCGGTTGGGGCGGTGCCGTTCCGCTGTGGGGCGGTGATGTGGCCAAGAAGGTCAACTTCCTCAATCAGGGCGGTTCGGTGTGGGTATTCAAGCTGTTCAACGGACAGACCACCGCCGATGCCGGCGCGGATACCGCGGCCGCTTCGCACTGAGCAAAACGGCCGCCCTCGCTGCAGCCTGCCGGACGCTCTGCGCCGGCAACGCTGCAGGGCCGGGCGGATCGAAGGACTCCGGGCAGGGCAAGCGTGATAGCGCTGTCCGGGGGTATGCAAGCCATCTCCAGAGAATCCAACGCATGAAGATCAAGACCCCGCCCGTTGTCATTGCTGCCATTGCCGTTCTCGGACTGGGCCTGACCGCACACCGGATGGCGTTCGCACACGGCGATGTGACGCCACAAGCGGTCGATACCCACGAATTGAAGCCCCTCGGTGCGGAATGGCTCACGGCCAATCCGTACAAGGGCGACCCGACCGCCATCCGCATCGGCGCGTCGGCCTACAATCAGAATTGCGCACGTTGCCATGGTCTGCAGGCCGTGTCGGGGGGGATTGCTCCCGACCTGCGCCGTCTGCCCACCGATCAGGAGACGGATGAATACTTCCAGGGCTCCGTGCGGCGCGGCAAGGTGCGCAATGGCAATGTGTACATGCCCCCCTTCGAGGGCACGTTGAGCCAGGAAGCCATCTGGGCCCTGCGCAGTTACATCGTGACCCGACACAGCGAAGATGATTGAGGCACGTCACGCAGGGCCAGACCGGGCCCTGCCAGTGTCCGCAAGGACCAAGCGCTTCAGCCCCCTGTGGATGGCGGGGCTGTCCGCCTGTCTGCTGCTGCTGCTTGCTGTGCCGCACGCCGCCCGGGCCGGAGGGGACGATGACGATGAGGCGCCTGCGGCAGCCGTCAACGCCGACCCGGCGGGCCGCCCTGCGGGTGCCCATCAGAAGGACAAGGCGGCGGCACGCGCGGCGGCTGCTGCGGCGGCTGCCACCACCGACGCCGGCGATCATGTCGATGCGTTGGTCCAGGTGCGCGCGCGCAAGGTGCTGCGTGTCGGCGTGTACCGCAACTTCACGCCGTTCCATGATGATGCCGCAGGCGGCATTGACGATGACATCGGCGCCGAACTCGCGAAGCGTCTGGGTGTGGCGGTCAGTGTGCAGAGCTATCTGGCCGGTGACGAGATGGAGGATGACTTCCGCAACATTCTCTGGAAGGGCCACTATCTGGGTACGCCGGTCTCCGACGTGATGCTGCACGTCCCCAACGATGAGGCGCTGGCCAAGTCGGCACCGCAGGTGCAACTCCTGGCCCCCTACGCCACCGAACAGACCATCGTGTCCTACGACCGGGAGCGGGTCTCCGGCTGGAAAGGCATGGAGTCGCTGGGCAGCCTGCGCGCCGGGGTGGAAACCCAGAGCATGCCCGACCTGTACCTGCTGTCATTCGGCGCGCAATACAAAAGCCAGATCAACCACTATGCCGAACTGAAGGACGCGGTGCAGGCCATGCGGTCGGGCGAGCTGCAGGTGGTGATCGGTTCGCGCACCAAGGTGGAAAGCGCACTCGGCAAGGATGGCGAGCATTTTCAGACCGTGCGCTTCAACGGTGGCATCTACAGCCGCCCGATTGACCTGGGCATGGTCGTCAAGAAGGGCGAGCCGGCGCTGGCCGAGGCGGTGGCGCAGGCGGTGCAGGCAATGCGCGAGGATGGCAGCTTTCAGCGCATCTATGCCCGGCACTTTGCCTCGTGGGTGGCACCGGAGAACTGATCCGGTTGTCCGCGGCCGTCACGCCACGGCTTCCTGCCTGCCGCTGCCGCGAGCGGCGGCCAGGCAGGAAGCCTGCTAGTCGAAGTTGCTGACCGGCAGGAAATTGAGCAGCAAACCCGGACTGAACAGTTCGATACCAACCAGGTAGCCACCACTGACCGCCGCGCGCGCGCCATCCGAGGGCGGGCGCAGCCAGGCCAGTCGCCCGTTGACGCTGATGTCGATCCGGTCGGCCTGATATTCCACCTTGATCGGTGTATTCGGTGCAATCGGCCGGTCCACTTCGACGCTGATGCCGTTGCGTGACACGTCACGTACATGGCGGGTCTCCAGACGCTCGAACGGCGTGCAGACGGTCAGCCTGCCCTCCGGTTGGTGCTCAAGCGCCACCCGGGATTCATAGCGCTGGTCGGTGCTGCCCGCCACCGTTCCGGTGTGCATGCCGCCAAGGGAATCCTGGGTCATCGTCGCTTGCTCCATGCTGGGTTGCCTCGTCGAGTTGGTTCTACGGCCGGTGGCCGGCAATCTTTAATGTCATGTGGGAAGGTAGTGCGCACGCGCACCCCGATCTATACTCGGGCGCTGATTTATGTCTGCTACAGACCGGCCAGACCATTTAAACAGAGGGCTTATGATTATCGTGACTGGAGGTGCCGGGTTTATTGGTGCCAATTTCGTGCTTGAGTGGTTGGGCAATACCAGCGAGCCCGTGATCAACCTGGACAAACTGACCTATGCCGGCAACCTGGCCAGTCTTGCCACGCTGGCGGATGATCCGCGCCACCATTTTGTCCAGGGTGACATTGCTGACCGCGCCCTGGTTGATCGCCTGTTGGCCGAGCATCAGCCACGCGCCATCGTGCACTTTGCCGCCGAGTCCCACGTGGACCGCTCGATCCATGGTCCGGAAGCCTTCCTGCAGACCAATGTCATGGGTACCTTTCAGTTGCTCGAGGCGGCGCGCGCCTATGCGGGCAGCGCGCAGGCGGCGGCTGATTTCCGCTTCCTGCATGTCTCCACCGACGAGGTCTACGGCTCGCTTGACGCCACCGAACCCGCTTTTACCGAGCAGCATCCGTTCCAGCCAAACAGCCCCTATTCGGCCAGCAAGGCCGCTTCGGATCACCTCGTGCGCGCCTGGCATCACACCTATGGCCTGCCGGTGCTGACCACCAACTGCTCGAACAACTACGGTCCCCTGCAGTTTCCTGAAAAACTGATCCCGTTGATGATCCTGAATGCGTTGGCCGGCCGTGACCTGCCGGTCTATGGTGACGGGCAGAACGTGCGCGACTGGCTGTACGTGACTGATCATTGCGCCGCCATCCGGGCTGTCCTGGCCCAAGGCGTGCCGGGGGAGACCTATAACGTGGGCGGTAACGCCGAGATGCGCAACCTGGACGTGGTGCATACCCTGTGCGACCTGCTCGACGAACTGCGGCCACGCGCTGACGGTGTCTCGTACCGCGGCCAGATCCGCTTTGTCACGGATCGTCCCGGGCACGATCGCCGCTATGCGATCGATGCACGGCACATCAGCACCACGCTTGGCTGGACCCCGCAGCACACCTTTGCCACCGGCTTGCGTCACACCGTGCAGTGGTACCTGGATCACCCGGAATGGATTGCCGACGTCACCAGCGGTGCCTATCGACAATGGACCGCACTCAACTATGGTGAGCGCCCGGACGCAGGAGCATCGGCATGAGCGGGCGTCGCGGCATCATCCTGGCCGGTGGCAGCGGCACACGGCTGCATCCGGTCACCCGGGCGGTGTCCAAGCAGCTGCTGCCGATCTACGACAAGCCGATGATTTACTACCCGTTGGCCACCCTGATGCTGGCTGGCATCCGCGAGATCCTGATCATTTCGACGCCGCAGGATACGCCGCGCTTCGAACTGCTGCTGGGGGATGGCAGCGCATGGGGGCTGGATATCCGGTATGTGGTGCAGCCCTCGCCAGATGGACTTGCGCAGGCCTTCATCCTGGGCAAGGATTTTCTGGGGGGACAGCCGTCGGCACTGGTGCTGGGTGACAACATCTTTTACGGACACGATCTGCAGGCGCTGGTGACCACGGCTGCCGCGCGCACCGACGGGGCTACGGTGTTTGCGTATCACGTCACTGATCCCGAGCGTTACGGGGTGGTGGAGTTTGATCAGGCCGGGCGTGCAGTGTCGCTGGAGGAAAAACCGGTCAAACCCAAGTCCAATTTTGCGGTCACCGGCCTGTATTTTTATGACCCGCAGGTGGTGGACGTGGCGGCTGCCCTGAAGCCGTCGCCGCGCGGTGAACTGGAGATCACCGACGTCAATCGCTGGTACCTTGAGCGCGACGCCCTGCAGGTGCAACAGATGGGACGCGGGTATGCGTGGCTGGACACCGGCACCCACCAGTCGCTGATCGAGGCATCGAACTTCATCCAGACCATCGAAAACCGGCAAGGGCTGAAAGTGGCGGCGCCGGAAGAGATCGCCTGGCGGCAGGGCTTCATTGATGACGCCCAGCTTGACCGGCTGGCTGCCGGGCTGGCCAAGACAGATTACGGCGTTTACCTGCGGCGCCTGCTGCAGGGCGAACGCGGCAAGGGGGTGTGAACATGCAGGTGACCGAGACCGGGCTCGCAGGGGCCCTGATCCTCGAGCCGAAGCGCTTCGGTGATGCGCGCGGCCATTTTTTCGAGAGCTTCAATGCGCGCACCTTCGCCAGCCTGGCCGGGTTGGAGGTGGACTTCGTGCAGGATAACCATTCCTTCTCGCAGGCCGGCGTGCTGCGCGGCCTGCATTACCAGTTGCCGCGGCCGCAGGGCAAGCTGGTGCGGGTAGTGCGGGGCGCAGTGCTGGACGTGATCGTGGACCTGCGCGCCAGTTCCACCACGCTGGGGCGCTGGGTGGCGGTGCCGCTCAGTGCCGAGAATGGGCATCAGCTCTGGGTGCCGCCCGGTTTTGCCCATGGCTTTCAGGTGACTTCTGCCGAGGGGGCCGACTTTCTCTACAAGACCACCGACTACTGGTCGCCGGCGGACGAGCATTGCATCCGCTGGGATGATCCCGATCTGGCAATCGGCTGGTCGGATCAATGGCCCGCCCTGGTGTCGGACAAGGACGCGCGCGGCATGGCCTTTCGGGATGCCGTAAAGTTTCCCTGAAGCGACCCATCCGGCGGTCAGTCGGCGGGTAGCCCGTCCGGGTTGTGTGCCTGCCAGCGCCAGCTGTCCTCGCACATGCGCCGCAGGTCAAAACGGGCCTGCCAGCCAAGCACCGAACGCGCACGTGTCGGATCGGCATAGCACACCGGAATGTCGCCAGCCCGGCGCGGTGCAAACTGGTAAGGGATGGGGCGCCCGCTGGCCTGTTCGAACGCGGCGATCATCTGCAGCACGCTTGAGCCCT
This sequence comes from uncultured Ferrovum sp., assembly GCA_903893215.1. Taxonomy (GTDB): domain Bacteria; phylum Pseudomonadota; class Gammaproteobacteria; order Burkholderiales; family Ferrovaceae; genus CAIVHB01. The sequence continues at coordinate 12,916 of CAITLJ010000064.1, forward strand.
GACCGGTGCCCAGGTTTACCGTCAGCAGGCCTGCGTGCTGGTCCAGATGGCGCAGGGCCGCCAGATGACCGTGTGCTAGGTCTACCACATGGATGTAGTCGCGCACACCAGTGCCGTCCGGCGTGTCGTAGTCCTGACCAAACACGGCCACATGCGAGCGACGGCCCACAGCCACCTGTGCCACAAAGGGCATCAGGTTGTTGGGAATGCCGTTCGGATCCTCGCCGATCAGCCCCGAGGCGTCGGCGCCGACCGGATTGAAATAGCGTAGGCGGGCGATCCGCCAACCCGGCTCGGAGGCTTCCACATCGGCCAGCATTTCCTCGATCATCAGCTTCGAGCGGCCGTAGGGATTGGTGACCTGCAGCGGAAAATCTTCGCGGATCGGCACGGCATGCGGATCACCATAGACCGTGGCCGATGAGGAGAACACCAGTTGGCGCACACCGGCGTCGCGCATCACTTCCAGCAGGATGACGGTGCCGCCCACATTATTGTCGTAGTACCAGCCCGGGCGCTGCACCGATTCGCCCACGGCCTTCTTGCCGGCAAAATGGATGACTGCGGTCACCGGATATCGGGCAAACACCTGCGTCAGGGCACTGCGGTCGCGCAGGTCGGCCTGCACGAAGCCCGGGCTGGCACCGGTGATGCGGGTGATCCGTTCCAGCACGCTGCGCTTGGAATTGGACAGGTCATCCACGATCAGCACCTGCTGGCCGTTGCGCAGGAGTTCGACCACCGTATGTGAGCCGATGTAGCCGGTGCCTCCGGTAACCAGAATCATGGCGCTTTCCTGTGTGCTGAAAAAACGAGCCCAAGTGTGCCTCGTTTCGGTGGCGCAGGCCAAGTGTCCACCGGGGCTGCCGGCCTGAAAAAGACCGGGCCTGCCCCGTGCGGTGGCGGTGGTCGTCAACTTCCATTATGTTTGCCGTACTTTTACTGGCACCGAGTCCCCAGGACCTACATGTCCCAATTGATACCCGTGATCTTGTCCGGCGGCAGCGGCACGCGTCTGTGGCCCCTGTCGCGCACACTGCGCCCCAAGCAGTTCCTCAACGTCACGCCGGGGGGGACGCTGTTCCAGCAGACCCTGCAGCGCCTGAAGGGGCTCAATCCGGCCGGGCCGGTGGTGGTAGCCAATCAGGATCACCGCTTTCTGGCGGGAGAGCAGTGTCGTGAGGTGGGCGTGCAACCGCAGGTGATCATCCTGGAGCCGGTGGGCCGCAATACCGCGCCGGCGATTGCGGTGGCGGCGTTGGCGGCCTTGGCCGGTTCGACGGGCATCGACCCGGTGCTGCTGGTACTGCCCTCCGATCATGTGATCGACAATCTGCCGGCCTTCGAGGCGGCCATGCGCGCGGGGCAGGTGGCGGCCGAGGACGGCAAACTGGTCACTTTTGGCATCGTGCCGACCCGCCCCGAAACCGGTTATGGTTATGTGAAGGCGGCAAGCCGGCCGCAAACCGGACTGGCCAGCGACGTGGCGCAATTTGTCGAAAAGCCGGCGGCGGCGGTGGCCGAGGCCTATCTGCGCGATGGCAGTTATCTCTGGAACAGCGGCATGTTCATGTTCAAGGCCTCGGTGTTCCTCGCCGAACTGGCGCGCCATCAGCCCGCCATGGACAGCGCATGTCGCAGCGCCTGGCAGGCCGCCACGCGCGACCTGGAGTTCGTGCGGCTGCAGGCCGACTCCTTTGGCGCGTGCCCGGCCGACTCGATCGATTATGCCGTGATGGAGCGCACCGATCTGGCCGTGGTGGTGCCGCTGGACGCCGGCTGGAATGACGTCGGTGCCTGGTCGGCGGTGCGCGACCTGCATGCCCACGACGAACAGGGCAATGCGGCACAGGGCGACGTGCTGCTCGAGGATGTGCGCAACAGTTATGTCCACGCCGAACAGCGCCTTGTGGCCCTGCTTGGGGTGGACAACCTGATCGTGGTGGAAACTTCGGATGCCGTGCTGGTCGCACACGCGGATCGCGCGCAGGACGTCAAGCACGTGGTCGACCGGCTGAAGGGCGCTGGCCGGGCTGAAGCGTTGCAGCATCGCGAGGTGTTCCGCCCGTGGGGCTCATACGATTCGGTTGACGATGGCGAGCGCTATCAGGTCAAGCGCATCACGGTGCGGCCGGGTGCCAAGCTGTCAGTTCAGATGCATCACCACCGCGCCGAACATTGGGTGGTGGTGAGCGGCACGGCCAAGGTGCGTATCGGTGATGTCGAACAACTGGTGACCGAAAACCAGTCGGTGTACATCCCGCTCGGTGTGGTGCATTCACTCGAGAACCCGGGCAAGCTGCCCTTGCACCTGATTGAGGTGCAGTCCGGGGCCTATCTGGGGGAGGACGATATCGTGCGCTTCGAGGACCGTTATGGTCGCGCCTGAGCCGGCCTGACCCAAAAAAAGCCCCACAGCCTTGCGGCCGTGAGGTGAAGGAGGTCTACCAAGGAGAGATCCCGGGGCAGTACACGAACCATGCCGGCCTGCCCAGGATCCTCAGGGCGGCATGCGAAAACAGTGAAATGCGCTCAGGCGTTGGTCTTGACGCGCGGTTCCGGACGCGGGTGAATGCGCGGGCGGCCGGGCTTGGCAAACTCGGACAACGGTCCCGACACCTTGCGGGCCCGGCCTTCGGGAAAACGGATCTCCGGGGCCCAGGTACTGAACAGCAGGGCAGAGTTGAGCAGCAGTGCCGGGTTGTAACCGGCGGGCAAGTCGTTGCGGGGCTTGGCTTCGTGGATGATCCGGTTGCTGTTGTTCATCTGCATTTTCCTCAATCTGGTCAGGGGGGATCGCCGCGCTCCGGCATTGGTTGATGCGCTCGACCTGTCTGCCTGTCTAGTAAGCATGAGCTGTGCCAAATTGAAAAAATGTTTATTTACAGGATTTTGCGTCGTCAATATCACTTGACTTGAAAAGATTGTGCCGCCTTGCGGCAGCCTTGAGTTCCGCGCAAGCCGGCATTCGCCGCATTACGGCAGCTTTGCGCTGCCCGGCGGGGGCTGGTGTAGGAAATTTTCCACGTCACCCGGAAAACGGCAGTGCTGTCCAGCCATTTCCAGCCATTGCCCCAGGTTTTTCTGCTCGCCTGTGACCTGGTTCAGCCAGGGGCCATCGCGCACGGCGAGAAACTCGCGCAGGGCGCCGATTTCCACGCTTGGCTCGCCGTTCGCGGCGGTGCAGGAATGCAGGCGCGCGCATTCCATCACGCGACGGAACAGGCGGGGCCAGACCAGATGCGAGCGGGTGAGCGCACCCAGACCCTGCAACGGAAAGCCTGAGCGGGTGCAGTCGCTGGCCCACACGCCGAGTTGCTGGTCTCGTGCCTGGCGGCTGGCCCGACGCAGATGGCGCAGCAGCGCCAGTGGCAGCCCCGCCGAAAAGTCCGGATAGACTGCCCCGGCGGCAAGCAGTGCGCTGTTGACGCTGGGCAGGTGCAGCGCGACTGGCGGGCTGGTATCGCAGGACGGATACACCAAGGTGAGCAACCGGCCATAACGGTCCACGCCATGCAGGCAGAGCCAGACCGAGGCGCCGCTGGCGGGCAGGGCGAGCGCCTGCTGCAACGCTTCGGTGGCGGCCAGGGCGGCTGCCAGCGGCTGGTGTCCGAAGCCCGGTGGTGCCACACCATAATCGGTTTCCGGGGCATCCAGCCCAAGCAGGCGCAGCCGCACCCGGCCGCTGGCGTCCTGTTGAGTGCGTGCCAGCGTGACGCCCAGCCCGGCACCCTGCAGCAGGCGTGCGCTCAACGTGTCGCCATCGATCACGCTGTCGGTGTCCAGGTACGCACGGCACCATTGGGGTTGGGTGGCCTGCATCTTTATATGCGGTGTCGCGGAGAATTTTTGTATGCTGCAGTTCTGATTGTAGCGACCAGTTGCAAATTGCGAGTTGAGATGGATTTTCGTCGGCGGTGGCAGGCTTTGCATAACCTGAATCCCCTGTGGGTGCTGAGTGTGGGGGCGGTGATCCTTGCGATTGCTGCGGGCGCTCTGGTGCAGCGTCATCTGGCCGACAGTGTGCGGCTGGAGGATCGGTTGAGTGGTGGTGCCCTCGTTGATGCGTTGCGCCTGTATGCGCAAGCCGCCGCACCCGGTCAGCCCACGCGTCCGCAAGGGCTGGGGGATCTGGTTGACGACACGCGCGGTGGTCAGCATCGCTCCTGGCTGGACACCGTGAGTGCGGCCGCCCTTGGTGATCCGCTGCGCTGGACGCCGGTACGTGATGCCGAGGGACGCCTGATGGGCATGCAGCAGCGCGGCGGCGCGGCGACGAGCGCAACTCCGTCTTCAGCGGCCGACGATGGTGGCGGCCCGGCCACTGCGTCCTACGTGCTGCAGGTGGCACCTGCGCCCGATACCGCCGGGTTTGACCAGTCCGCGCCCGAGGTGGTGTTGCCGCAACCCGTGATGCCGGAGGGGGGGCTGCCATCACTCAAGCTGGCTGGGTCGCCACCGGCGGTGGCCTTGGCGGGTGCCGCTGCGACGGCGCGCGCGGTGGTCCGGTCCGGTGCGGACCGGCAAGCGGCCGCCGGTACGGTGCCCCCCGTCAGTACCGCGCCGTTGGCCAGTCCCGCCGCGCCGGGGCTCAAGCCCAGTCGCATCATTGCCGGCCTCGAGGCGCGTCAGGTACTGCGTCTGAGTGGTGGCAACGACGAAGCGCCATTGCTGGTACCACGCCATACCGTACCGGCGGGCAAACCGGCGCCCGCAGCCCGCAGTGCATCCGCCACGCCCCTCCATCCGATCATCAACACACGGGCACAAGGGCGTGCGGTAACCCCGGCGACAGTATCGTCGGTCGGTGGCCCTGGCGACCCCGGCGCGTCGCCGTCGGCCAGTCACGCTGCCGCAAAACCGGTTCGGGCGCCTGTCGCTGCCGAGCCGGCATCGCCAGACGTGCCGGAGCCACTGCCACCGGGGGTGCCGCTCAACGTGCCGATGTCACCACCCACCGCCAGCGGCGCGCGCGTCGATACGGTGATCTACGAAGAAGGACCGGCACTGCCCGCAGAGGCGCCGGTGCTGCCGGCAGACGCGTTGACGCCCACCGTGCCTGCCGGCGCCGCGGCCACTGCCAGTTGTCGTGCGCTGACCGGCGACAGCGCGCAATGCGAAGCGTTGGCGGACAGCGCCCCACCGCTCTACCTGCGCTGCTATCAGTCGTTGACCGAGCGAATCAATGCCTGCCTCGCCGGCGAACCGGTGCCACCACTGATCACGCGCTGAACGCGCAGCAGGCCACCCACGGTATGATCATGCCCTGATGACCGTGTGATGACAGGAGTGCGTAGTGCAACATTTTGATGTGATCATCGTGGGCAGCGGCCTGGCCGGCTTGTCTTCCGCCCTGGAACTGGCGCGCAGCCGCAAGGTGGCCGTGATCACCAAACGGGCCCTGCTGGGTGGTGCCAGTGACTGGGCGCAGGGCGGCATTGCGGCGGTGATCGACCCCGAGGATTCGCTCGATGCGCATGTGGATGACACCATGGTGGCCGGGGCGTGGCTGAACGATCCACAGGCTGTGCGGTTTGTGGTGGAGGGCGCTCCTGCGGCGGTGGACTGGCTGCTGCGGGAAGGCGTGCCGTTCACGCGCACCAGCGAGGAGCTGGTGGCGGGACTGCAACTGCACCGCGAAGGCGGTCACAGTCATTCGCGCATCGTGCACGCTGCCGATGCCACCGGGCACGCCATCCAGGAAACGCTGGTGGCCAAGGTACGCGCCAACCCGAACATCACCATCCTGGAGTGGCACACCGCGGTCGACCTGATCACGGGGCAACGACTGGTGGCAGCAGGCATTCCACTCGATCCGCATCATGTCCGCCGCTGCTATGGCATTTACGCGCTTGACCAGAAAACCGACGAGGTGGTCACGCTTTCTGCCGGACACGTGGTGCTGGCGGCCGGTGGTGCCGGCAAGGTGTATCTGTACACCACCAACCCGGATACTGCTTCGGGGGACGGGGTGGCCATGGCCTGGCGGGCGGGCTGCCGGATGGCCAATATGGAATTCGTGCAGTTCCATCCCACTTGCCTGTTCCATCCGCAGGTGAAGTCTTTCCTGATCAGTGAAGCCCTGCGCGGTGAAGGCGGCATCCTGCGCATTCCAGCCGAGCCCGGCCAGCCGCCCGCCAGCGGACACCGTTTCATGCCGGACCACGATCCGCGCGCCGAACTGGCGCCACGCGATGTGGTGGCCCGTGCCATCGACTACGAACTGAAGCGGCTCGGCCTCGATCATGTGGTGCTCGACATGACGCACAAGCCGAAGGAATTCCTGGTGGCCCACTTTCCGATGATCTACGAGCGCTGCCTGCAGCTCGGGATCGATATGGCCACCACACCGATCCCGGTGGTGCCCGCTGCCCACTACATGTGCGGTGGCGTGGTCACCGACCTGAACGGGCGCACCGACCTGCCCAACCTCTACGCGATTGGCGAGACCGCCTATACCGGGCTGCATGGCGCCAATCGTCTGGCGTCAAACTCGTTGCTGGAATGCATCGTGTTCGGTCAGGCAGCCGCGCGCCACATCCTGTCGCAGGTCAGCGAAGCACCTGCCTTTCTGCCGCCATGGGACGCCAGCCGGGTGACCGACTCCGCCGAGGAAGTGGTGATCACCCACAACTGGGACGAGCTGCGGCGCGCCATGTGGAATTATGTCGGCATCGTGCGCACCACCAAGCGGCTGCAGCGTGCTGCCCATCGGATTGACCTGCTCAAGCGCGAAATTGACGAGTACTACGCCAACTTCCACGTCAACAACGACCTGCTCGAGTTGCGCAATCTGGTGGTGTGCGCAGACCTGATCGTGAGGAGCGCGCTGTTCCGGCACGAGAGCCGTGGCCTGCATTACAGCCTGGACTACCCGGATACCGTGCCACGCGCCTTGCCGACGGTGCTGATGCCCGACTGACCCGCGGTGCGCGGTGTCCGGCCCGTTACGGCCGCGCGGGTGTCTCGCGCTGCAGCACCGGGCAGGCCGCACCGCGGCAGTGCAAGCTGAGTTCGCCATACTGCTGCACGCGCAGTTCCCCTGGTAGCGCAGGCGCGGCCGCTGCGCGCAAGATCCAGCCATCCTGCCACGCGTCCGGTGCATGGGTCAGCGGCGCGCGCGCACCGCCCAGCGGTCCGGGCTGCACGTCGAGTGTGACGGCCACCGAGATACCCTGCCAGCTGGTATCTTCGATGAACAGGGCGTGACCCCGGGTGCGCGCATCGATGTCGTGGGCAATGGCTGCAATGTCCGGTCGCACGCGCGCCGTGTAGGCCGGAAACAGCCAGGCCGCGGCAATCAGCTTGAGTACGATAGTGGCGGCACACCAGCGCAGCAGTTGTCCATGGCGCCCGGGCAGCCGCTCGAAGCCGCTGGTGAGCAGGATTGCGGCAAGGCCGTACAACGGGGTCAGATAGCGGGTGCTGCTCTGCGGTGCCAGCCAGTAGGGCAGCAGGTTGAGGATGATGGCCGCCAGCAGGGCGTGGCTGTCCGCCGACAGGTGGCGCGCCGGCCACGTGCTGGCGACCGCTGCGGGTGGCGGCTGGCTGCCGCCATGCGCTTCCGGTGACGGTGCCGTTGAGAATCCTGCCCGCCACATGGACCAGGCCAGCAACCCGGCGCACGGCAGCAGGTTGGACAGCGCATGCAGAGGGTAGACCACAAAATGGTGCAGGTAGGCGGCAGCCCCCTGATACCCCAGTTTCTGCACCACATCGTCCAACATGCCGCTGGCCATGGCACTGCCACCGGGCGAAACCCGGTACCAGGCCAGTGGCAGAAGCAGTAGCGGCGCGCCGGCAAAAAAGCGCAGACGCAGCAGCAGTGGCCAGGCCCGATAGGCCCAGAGGCTGGCAAACAGCATCCCGGCCAGGAACACGTAGCTGGTCAGCGCCTTGGTCATGAAGCCGAGCAGTGCCGCCAGTAGCGCCGTTGCCAGCCAGCCGGCGCGCTGCTCGCGCACCGCCAGCCAGCCCGTCAGCATGGCAGTCAGCGTGAACAGCCCGAACAGGGCGTCGCTGTAAGCCAGCCAGCCGTAATAGAACAGCATTTCCCAGAGCGTCAGAAAAATCAGGGCGGCGCGCGCTGACCGTGCCGGGTCACGCCATACCCGCTGCACGGTGGCTGCCACCAGCAGGCCGCTGCCGACCGTGGCCAGCGCCGAGACCAGCCGCGCGGCGGCCAGTGTGTGTGGCCAGCCCAGCAGCGTGCTGAGCACCATGATCAGCCAGTTGAACAGGGGCGGTCGGCCGTAGGCCAATCCGAGCAGGGTGGGGTGCAGCCATGCCTGGTGATACCACTGCTCATAGGCCTGGATGGTGTAGGCAGACTCTTCGCCGGTGTACTGCACATTGAACGGCAGGATCAGGAAGCTGGCTGCGGCCAGCCAGAACAGCGCCCAGCAGGCGCGTGCCTGCCCCATCTGGCCCGCCGGTGCGTGGATGGAGGCCCGGGCTGTCATGCGATCAATGCGATTGGGGGCTCAGGCCGGACCGATGCCGCCTGTGCGCTGGCTGTCCAGCGCGTGCTCTGTCGCTACAGGCGTCAGCGTGGGCGCCTTGGCGGTGGCCGGGCCATGCTGGGCCGCAAATGCCAGCATGCGGTCGATCGGTCGCCGTGCGCGCTCGGCCAGCGCCGGATCGACGTGGATCTCGTTGGCGCCGGTGGCCAGCACATGACGCACGGCCGCCAGACCGTTCATCGCCATCCACGGACAATGCGCGCAACTCTTGCAGGTGGCCGAATTGCCGGCCGTAGGCGCTTCGAGGAACACCTTGCCCGGATTCTGCTGGCGCAGCTTGTGCATCATGCCGTTGTCCGTCGCCACGATAAAGGTCGTTGCCGGCATCTCGCGCGCGGCCTTCAGGATTTGTCCGGTGGAGCCCACCGCGTCCGCCAGGGCGATCACACTGGCGGGTGACTCCGGGTGCACCAGCACCACGGCATCCGGATGCGCCAGCTTGAGCGCGGCCAGTTCGTCGGTCTTGAACTCGTCGTGCACGATGCAGGCACCGTTCCACATCAGCATGTCGGCCCCGGTTTCCTGCTGGATGTAGGCCCCCAGATGGCGGTCGGGCGCCCACAGCACCTTGCGACCCTGCGCAGCCAGTTGACGCACGATAGGCAGTGCAATCGCCGAGGTGACCATCCAGTCGGCACGCGCCTTCACTGCTGCGCTGGTGTTGGCGTAGACCACCACCTCGCGGTCGGGGTTGGCATCGCAGAAGGCTGCAAACGCGTCGGCCGGGCAGCCCAGGTCGAGCGAACAGTTGGCGTCCATGTCGGGCACCAGGATGGTCTTGTGCGGTGACAGCAGTTTGGCGGATTCGCCCATAAAGCGGACACCGGCCACCACCAGGGTGGTGGCGCTGCTGTCACGGCCAAAGCGTGCCATTTCAAGCGAGTCGGCGACCAGTCCGCCAGTTTCCTCGGCAAGGTCCTGCAGGTCGGGATGCACGTAGTAGTGCGCCACCAGCAGCGCGTTGCGCTCGACCAGCAGGCGGCGGATGTCCTCGCGCAACCGGGCACGCTCGGTGGCCGATGGCTCGACGGGCACGCGCGCCCAGGCGTGCGCGGTACCGCAGGCGGGTTGGTCGTAGGAAACTTCGAAGGAGGTGCCGGGAGCGTTCATAGGCAGGATTATGCCACCGCCGGGTCCTGCAGGCAGCGGCTCAGCGCGGTCTGCCAGGGCTGTACCGGACGGCCGAGCAGGCGCTCGGCCAGATCCAGCTGCAGCCGGCTGTTCAGGGGACGTGCGGCCGGCGTGGGGTACGCGCTGGCGGGAATGTCTTCCACCTCGGTGGTGCGGCCGCTCAGCCGGAAGATCTCGCGCGCGAAACCTGCCCAGCTGGTACTGCCGGCGCCCGTGAGATGCACGATGCCGGCCGGGCAGGCCAGGCGGGTTCGCCCGTCCTGCCGGACCACCTGGCGCGCCACCAGCGTGGCGGTGTCTTCGGCCAGCTGACGGCACCAAGTGGGCGCACCGGTCTGGTCGGCCACCACCCGCAGGTGCGTGCGCTCCAGCGACAGTCGCAACATGGTGCGCAGGAAGTTGCTGCCACGCTGGCCATAGACCCATGACGTGCGCAGGGTGAGGTGCTGGCTGCAAGCTGCGGCCAGTGCCAGCTCGCCGGCGCGCTTGCTGGCGCCGTAAACGTTCAGTGGCCGGGTGGCGTCGGTTTCCACGTAGGGTCGGTCAAGCGTTCCATCGAACACGTAATCGGTCGAATAGTGGATCACGGCGGCACCCAGTGCCTCCGCAGCCTGCGCCAGTGCTGCCACCGCGTGGTGATTAACGGCATGGCACAGGTCGGCCTCGGATTCGGCGCGATCCACCGCGGTATAGGCCGCCGGATTGACGATCAGGTCGGGGCGCAGGGCGCGCACCTGCGCCCCGACGCTCTCGGGCTGCGACAGGTCCAGCAGGGTGCGGTCGACAGCAATCACCTCGCCCAGCGGGGCGAGCGCAGTGCGCAGTTCAAAGCCCAGTTGGCCTTGTACGCCAGTCAACAGGATTTTCATCGGGAGCGTGCTCGGATGTGGAGGATATTGGAGGGGCAGCAATGGCGCATCACGGGCGGCCCTTTGCGCCCCCTGCATTTCCGGTAAACTTGGGGACTTTATTGGCGGAATCATCTCATGTTGCACGGAAGTCTGGTGGCGATTGCCACGCCCATGCAGGAGGATGGCGGTCTGGACCTCGCAGCCCTGCGCGCCCTGATCGACTGGCATGTGGCGGAAGGCACGGCGGGCATCGTGATCGTTGGCACCACCGGCGAGTCGCCCACGGTCACCGTCCCGGAACATAAGGCACTGATCGAGGAGGCCGTGCGCCATGCTAGCAGCCGCATCCACATCATGGCCGGCACCGGTGCCAACTCCACGGCAGAAGCCATCGAACTGGCGCGGTACGCGAAATCGGTAGGCGCGCATTCACACCTGTCGGTGGTGCCTTATTACAACAAGCCCACCCAGGAGGGCCTGTACCGGCACTTCAGCGCCATCGCCGCCGCCGTCGACCTGCCACTGGTGCTCTACAACGTGCCCGGTCGCACCGTGGCTGACCTGCACAATGACACCATTGTGCGGCTGTCCGATGTGCCTAACATCGTTGGTGTGAAGGAAGCCTCCGGTGACCTCGGGCGTGCGCAAGATCTGTTCGCCAGGGTGCGCCCCGACTTTGCGTGTTATTCGGGGGATGATGCCACCGGCATGGCGTTCACTCTGCTGGGCGGACATGGCGTGATCTCGGTCACCGCCAACGTGGTGCCAGGCCCGATGGCGCGCATGATTGCCGCTGCCGGCGCCGGCGATGTGGCTACCGCGCGCGCCATCAACGCGCGGCTGATCGCCCTGCACCGTGACCTGTTTGTCGAGGCAAATCCGATTCCGGTGAAATGGGCGCTTGCTGAAATGGGCCGTTGTGGCCATGGCATCCGTCTGCCGCTGACGCCCCTTTCCAGTCAACACCAGGCGACTGTGCGATCCGCGCTCAGCCACGCTGGTGCCCTTTGAGCACAAGGCTCCCCTACCGCATGAATGCACCCAAGCAAGTTTCCCTGTACCTGCGCATCGCGCCGGCCCTTCTGGTGAGTGCCAGCCTGTTGTCCGGTTGCAGCCTGATCGACGCCAAGCGGGATGATTACAAGCGCGCCAACCGGCTGCCGCCGCTGGAAATTCCGCCGACGCTGACCGTTCCGCAGGCCGACGACCGCTACACCATTCCCGATCCGAAGGACGTGGCCGCCTCGGCCACCTACTCCGAGTACGCCAAGAGCCGTGGATTGCCCACACTGGCGGCAGGCTATGTGCCCGGCGTCGGTGTCGATCCGCAGTCGGCGCAGGCGCATATCGAGCGTGCGGGGGCCGAGCGCTGGCTGGTGGTGAACGGCACACCGGACCAGGTGTGGAACACGGTGCGCACCTTCCTGACCGAAAACGGCTACGAGATCGGCGCCGAGAATGCCACCCTCGGGGTGCTCGAAACCCAGTGGGTGACCAGTCGCCCGCAGGTCGAAGATGACGGCATCCTGCGCAACCTGATCAACAGCCTGATTACCAATGACAACGCCAACAGCCTGCGTGACCGCTACCGCTTCCGGGTGGACCACGGCCGCAAGGAGGGCACCAGCGAAATCTTTGTCAGCCACAAGGGGCTGGAAGAGGTCGTTGCCGGCAACACCGACCGCACTGTCTGGCAGGCGCGGGCAAGCGAGCCGGACAAGGAAGCCGAAATGCTGAAGCGGCTGTTGATCAAGTTCGGGGTGGATCTGCCCGGCGCCCAACAGCAGGTGGCGGATGCCACCTTGACCGCGCGTGCGCCCTCGGCCACCCCCGCCGACGTGCAATCGGGCAGCGCCGCAAAGCCCACGGTGGCTGCCGTTGGCACGGCGGTCACGCTTGAGACCGGGGCGGGTGGGGTGCCCGACCTGCTGGTGCCGGAGCCCTTTGACCGCGCATGGCGACGTGTCGGCCTGGCCATTGAGCAAGCCGGTCTGGGACTGCAGGACCAGGATCGCGACGAAGGCATCTACTTCGTGCAATACACCGCGGCCAAGGTCAGGCAGCCCGCTGCTGCCGGCGCGCCTGCCGCCAGCGGGTTCTTTGGCTTCCTTTCGGGGGTGGGCAGCGCGATGTGGCACAAGATCACCGACGATACGCCCAGCGCCGACAAGGCCGCCGCAGCGAACGTGCCGGACGGGGTCTACCGTCTGCTGGTCAGCAAGAGCGACCCGCGCGCAGCACGCGTGACGGCCCTGGACAAGGCTGGCAAGGCCACCGATCCGGCCACGGCGCGCGCACTGCTCGGCGTGCTGTCCGGCGCCCTGCGCTGAGTGCCCGGCACGGGTGCGGTTCAGTTCGCTCGGTAGCGGCAGCGCAGGCAATGCGCTGCTGTTCGAGGTTGGTCGCACGCGCCTGATGCTCGACTGCGGACTGGGGCTGGCAGAGTGCTGCCAGCGCCTGGCCGACAAGGGCTGGCAGGCCGACCAGCTCGACGCCATCCTGGTCACCCATGAGCACGGGGATCACATTGGCGGCGTTGCCCGTCTCGCGCGCAAATTCAACGTGCCGGTGTATGCCAGCGCCGGCACGCTGGTGTTTCTGGAAGACCGGCTGCCGCCCGGCCTGCTTCAGGAAGTGGCAGGCGAGTTGCCTTTCGCGTTGGGCGACACCTGGATCGAGCCGTACAGCGTGCCCCATGATGCGCGCCAACCCCTGCAGTTCGTGCTGGGTGATGGCGTACGCCGTCTTGGTGTGCTGACTGACGTCGGACGCAGCACGCCGCACATCGAAGCCATGCTGAGCGCCTGTGATGCCCTGGTGCTGGAATGCAATCACGATGCTGGGCTGCTCCAGCAGGGGCCCTATCCGGCGTCGCTGAAGCGGCGGGTGGCCGGGCCATTCGGGCACCTCGACAATCAGGCGGCTGCGGTCCTGCTCGCATCGCTCGACGTGACCCGCTTGCAGCATGTGGTGGCTGCGCACCTGAGCCTGCAGAACAATCGCCCCGAGCTGGCACAGTCTGCGCTGGCCGGTGTGCTGGGTTGCGCCAGCGACTGGATCGGCGTGGCTACCCAGAGCGCAGGTTTTGACTGGCGGTCCGTGGCCTGATTGCGCGGCCCGGGTTCAGTGCGGCTCGTCGTTCGCGCTGCCGTGATTCAGGTAAAGCGCGCCGGCCGCAAGTAGCACCGCTCCCGCCATGGCCAGCAGATCCAGCGCTCCATCGGCATGAAATTCCAGCACGGCTTCGAACAGGGTGACCACCATGATCACGGTGATCACCTGGCCCAGCCTGGATTTCAGATCGCCCAGCGAGCGGATCACGAGGATGCGGCCCCCCAGTGCATGCTGATGGGCCTCGTTGAGCGGACTGACGAACAACTCGTGGATACCGAAGGCAAAGATCAGCACCGCCATGGCCAGCAGGAAGCCATCCAGCGACTTGACCGCCTCGCCGACCATCTCGACGCGCAGTGCCTTGTGCTGCTCGGTCGCGATGTCGGGGTCGGCATACTGCAGTGCCAGATGTCCCAGATGCAGGACGTCGAGGGTGCTCATCCAGAGCAGGATGCCGGCCATCGCCATGCAGGCCAGGCTGGCCACCAGGAACACCAGCCGGCTGTTCCACAGGGCCTGTTCGAACAACACTTCCAGTCGCTTCATCGGATGGGGACCTTCTGTGATCTGGCGCGCAGGCACCGCAGTGGGCGGCCCGACCGTCCGTTGGCGGGTCGATCTGGCCGGCTGGAGGTCAGCACGTAAAAAAGCCGACCCGAAGGTCGGCTTTTTTACGTGCTACTGAACGCCGAAATTACTTCTTGTCGGCGGCCGGGGCAGCGGGGGCAGCCGGGGCATCAGCCGGCTTGGCAGCGTCAGCAGCCGGAGCAGCCGGGGCGGCCGGGGCAGCGTCGGCGGGCTTGGCGGCATCAGCCGGGGCAGCCGGAGCAGCGGCCGGAGCCGGAGCAGCGGGGGCATCAGCCTTGGGGGCTTCGGACTTGCTGCAAGCGGCCAGCGAGGCGGCCAGCAGGGCGGCGATCAGGAGAGAGTGCTTCATGGGTTTCCCTTGGTAAGTTGGTAATCGACCAAATTCTCTGCCGGCTGCGCAAAACGTCACCCGACAACTAACGGAGTTTATCAGAACCGGTGTTGATTTCCATCAACGATTTCCGACCCTGACATGTCACCATCAATGCGCGTAAGTTACAACAGTCCATTGCGTTGCAGCAAGGGGCAAAAATGTAACCAGCCATCTTCTTGCCACTGATGCAGCATTGGCCACAGGGTACGCTTCCATCCAGCGGGGTCTGTACGTTGTCCCTCGGACAGTTCTGCCGCGCTCAGTGCGCGCGCATCGGCCAGCCGGATCACGCAGTCGCGCTCTTCAGGCGCGAGTGCGAACGCCTCTCCGTTGCACCACGCGCGGTCGCCGGAGAACAGCAGCCGCGAGCGCGGGTCAAGCCGCACACCAGTGCGCAGCGCCTGGCGCCGGAACGCTGCCGGTGTCAGCCATGCCTCCGGTGCCCCGAACACCACGTTTGGTTTTGGCTCGGTCAGGTAGCGGCCATTGAAGTCTTCAATCGCGGACGTGTCGAAGTGCAGCACATCGAGTTGCTTGCGCAGGAAGGCCTGCATGGCAGCAGGCAGTTGTCCCGGGTGCGCCGCCACGCCCGGATCGGGGTCGGTGTACTGCCCCTCCAGGATCAGCCGTTCGGCGTGATCCATCAGGAATTCGGCCACCCAGGCTTGCGGGCTGGGCGCGCGGAAGCCCACCGAATAGGTAAAGCAGTCATCATCCAGCGCCACGCCTTCGTGCGCACAGCGCGGCGGCAGGTAAAGCATGTCGCCGGGCGCCAGCACCCAGTCCTGCTCGGCGCGAAAATTTTTCAGGATGCGCAGCGGCAGGCCCGGGCGCAGCGACATGTCCTGCTGCGTGCTGATACGCCAGCGGCGGCGGCCCGGACCCTGCAGCAGGAACACGTCGTAGGAATCGAAATGCGGGCCCACACCGCCACCGCGACAGGCATGGCTCACCATCAGGTCGTCCATCCGTGCGTGCGGCACAAAGCTGAACTGGCGCAGCAGCGCGTCGGCCTGTTCCAGGTGGATGTTGAGGTCCTGCAACAACACCGTCCAGGGGGTGGTTGCCGTGAGCGTCTTCCAGCGCTTGCGCGCAAACGGACCGTGCTCCAGGTTCCAGGCGCGGCCGTCACGCACCACCAGACGGGCCTGCACCTGGTCCTGTGCCGCCAGGGTCCGCAGTTGCGCGGCATCAAGCAGGCCCTGGAAGCCGGGTATCGCCTGGCGGATCAACAGGGGCCGCTGCTGCCAGTAATCGCGCAGGAAGGTGGCGGCGCTCAGGCCGCCCAGCAGGGTCAGCGGCGCGTCAGGGCTTGCCGCAGCCGGGGCGGTGGCGAAAGCCGCAAGCGGCTTGATGGCCTGGTCGGTTGGTACCGGGGCGGCAGTCGATGGCGAGTTGGCTGGCATGGGTATGGGTGATCAGGTCGCAGGCTGGCATGGTGGCACAGTCGCTGGTGCGCAGGCCAGTTGCGGAGCACCGCTGTTGCCGCACGTCCGCGCAACAGGGAATCGGTTAGAATCGGGCCTGACCTGGGGAGTGCGCAATGCTGAAAGCTGGCGAAGTGGCACCGGTATTCGAGTTGCCCGATGCTTCGATGGAGATGCTCGAACTTGCGTCCTTTCGTGGGCGCAGCAAGGTGGTGCTGTTTTTTTATCCGCGCGACAGCGCGCCCCAATGCATTCAGGAGGCCATCGAGTTCAGTGATCTCGAGGAGGTGTTTGCGCAGCATGGTGCGGTGCTGCTCGGCATTTCGCGCGACAACTTCATGAGCCACGCGGCATTTCGCGAGCAGCATGGGCTGGCCGCGCAGCTGCTGTCGGATGAGGATGGCGAAGTGTGCCGCAGCTACGGCGTGCTGGCAGAAAGCCAGGTCAACGGCGTGACCCGCTTGCAGGTGGAGCGGGTGACCTACATCATCGATCGTGACGGAATGGTCTGCCACGTCGTCCCCGTGCAGCATGCCAAGGGGCATGCTGCTGAAGTGCTGAAACTCGTGAAGGAGATGAAGTAATGCAGATTGGTAAAAACTCGGTGGTCACCATCAACTATCGTCTCTCCGACACGGATGGCAAGGTGCTCGAGGAAAGCGAGCAGGAAGTCAGTTACCTGCACGGTGGCTATGACGGTATCTTTCCCCAGGTCGAAGCTGCCCTGCAGGGCAAGAACCCCGGTGACGAGTGCAAGGTTCGGCTGACCCCGGAAGATGCGTTTGGCGAGTATGACGCCTCGCTGGTGCGGGTTGAGCCGCGTGACCTGTTCCCCGACACTGTGGCGGTGGGCATGCAGTTTGAAGGCCAGGCAGAGGATGACGGGGAAGATGAATTCACCCTGTACACCGTTACCGACGTAACCGATGACAAGGTGGTGGTGGACGGCAACCATCCCTTGGCTGACAAGACGCTCGACTTCACCTGCACCGTGATGAGCGTGCGCGCGGCCACCAGCGAGGAATTGACGCACCGCCATGTGCACGGCGAAGGTGGTCATCACCACTGATCCGCCTGTGTGGTGCCTGAAAAAACCCGGCACGGTGGTGCCGGGTTTTTTTTGATCCGCTGGCCGCCTCAGCGGTCGGCGTCGAGCAGGGCGCGCAGGTCGAACAAGGCCTGCAGGGCTTCGCGCGGGCTCAGTCCGTCGGGGTCCAGCCCGGCCAGTCGCTGCAGCACCGGATGGGCGTCCGCGGCCGCTGCCGCACCTTCCGCCGCCTCTTCGGCGAGCGTTGTGGCGCTGGGTCCGGCGCTGGCGAACAGGTCCTGCTGCGGTCCGCGCACGAATGACTGCTGCTCAAGTTCCGCGAGCTTGCGGCGCGCCTGCGCCACCACGCTGCGCGGCACGCCGGCCAGGGCGGCCACTTGCAGGCCATAGCTTTCATTGGCCGGTCCTTCGCGCACCTGATGCAGGAACACGATGCGGTCGCGGTGTTCGGTGGCGCCCAGATGTACATTGGCCACCGTGCGGTGCTCGGCCGCCAGGCGGGTCAGTTCGAAGTAGTGTGTGGCGAACAGGGTGTAGCTGCGGTTGACCTCGCACAGGTGACGGGCAATCGCGTAAGCCAGCGACAGGCCATCGAAAGTGGAGGTGCCACGGCCGATCTCGTCGACCAACACCAGGCTGCGCGGTGTGGCCGCGTGCAGGATTGCCGCTGCCTCCGCCATTTCGACCAGAAAAGTGGAACGCCCGGAAGCCAGATCGTCGCCTGCACCGATCCGCGTGAAAATACGGTCGATCGGTCCCAGCCGGGCGCTGCGCGCTGGCACCCAGCTGCCGGCATGCGCCAGCAGCGCCACCAGCGCGGTTTGCCGCATGTAGGTGGATTTGCCGCCCATGTTCGGCCCGGTGATCAGCAGCATGGTGCGCGCCGGCCCCAGGGCGAGGTCGTTGGGGATGAACCGCTCCACCTGGGCTTCGACCACCGGATGACGCCCGGCGTCGATCTCCAGGCAGGGTTCGTCGGTGAACACCGGCGCACAGAAGTCGAGCGCCACTGCGCGCTCGGCCAGGCAGGCCAACACATCGAGCTCGGCCAGCGCAGCACCGGCTGCCTGCAGCAGGCGCAGGTGCGGCTGCAGCTGGTCGAGCAAGGCATCAAACAGCACCCGTTCGCGCACCAGGGCACGCTCGTTGGCAGAAAGCGCGCGATCCTCGAAGGCCTTCAGTTCGGGAGTGATGTAGCGCTCGGCGTTTTTGACTGTCGAGCGTCGGCGATAATCATCCGGTACCTTGTCGACGTTGGCGTGGGTGACTTCGATGAAGAAGCCGTGCACGCGGTTGTATTCGACGCGCAGCGTGGGGATGCCGGTGCGCGCACGTTCGCGCGCTTCCAGTTCCAGCAGGTAGCTGCCGGCGCTGTCCTTCAGGCCTCGCAGTTCGTCGAGTTCGGCGTCAAAACCGGTACGCAGCACCCCGCCGTCGCGCACCAACGCCGCAGGTTCGTCACTCAGGGCTGCGGACAGCAGGAGGACTGGGCCGTGTTCACCGGCCGCCGTGACGGCCTGCAGCGGCTGTATCTGCGCATCGAGCAGCGGATGCCCCACGGACGGCACCAGCGCCATCAGCGACGGCAAGCGCTGCAGCGTGTCGCGCAACGCGGCCAGTTCGCGCGGACGTACACTGCGCAGGCTGATCCGGCCGCAAATGCGTTCCACATCGGCGCCACCGCGCTGCGCCTCAAGCAACTGGCGCGCGCTGCCCGCATTCCCCTCGCCGACCAGCACCTGGATGGCGCTGCCACGCAGACGCAACAGTGCCTGGTCGCGGATGGGGGCGTGCAGACGCTGGTGCAGCAGGCGCCGGCCAGCGGCGGTGCTGCAGCGATCGAGCAGCGACAGCAGGGTGGGGCTGCGCTCGCCGCGCAGTGTTTCAGAAATTTCCAGATTGCGTCGGGTGGCCGGGTCGATGCCGAGCAGGGCACCCGGGTCCTGCACGGCAAGGCCGTGCAGGTGTGCCAGACTGGCGCGCTGGGTGTGGCGGGCATAGGCCAGCAGCGCGCCGGCAGCGCCAACCGCCAGCGGCACCTCGTCGCAGCCGAATGGTCGCAGGTCGTGCACCCCGAACTGTTCGGCCAGGGATTGGGTCGCCTTGGCGGGATCAAACGACCAGGGCGACTGGCGCTGCACCGCTGCCTGCGCCAGTCCGGCGGTCAGCCGCGCGTAAGCCTCGCGTTCCTTGGGTTGGGTGGCGTCCGGAATCAGCAGTTCTGCGGGTCGCAAGCGCTCCAGTTCGCTGAGCAGTCCTGCTTCTGCCGACTGGAACAGCACGAAGCGCCCACCGACCAGATCCAGCGTAGCGAGGCCACCCTGGGTGTCGCCGAGCAGCAGGGCGGCAACCAGGTTGTCGCGACTGTCGTCGAGCAGGGAGGCATCGGTGAGCGTGCCCGGCGTGACAATACGCACCACCTGGCGCTCGACGGGCCCCTTGCTGGTGGCGGCGTCGCCAATCTGCTCGCAGATTGCCACGGACTCGCCCAGACGTACCAGTTTGGCCAGGTATTGGTCCACTGCGTGAAAAGGTACGCCGGCCATCCGGATCGGCGAACCCCCCGAGGCACCGCGCTGGGTGAGCGTGATGCCGAGCAGTTCGGCCGCGCGTTCGGCATCGGTGAAGAACAGCTCGTAAAAGTCACCCATGCGATAAAACAGCAGCATGTCCGGGTGTTCGGCCTTGATGCGCAGATATTGCTGCATCATCGGGGTGTGGCCGGGGAAGTCGGTGCTCCCGGCTGCCACGGTGGCGATGGATCGGGTCATTGACTGTCTATGGAAGGAATGGGTTGCGGATGGTGAGTTGGCCCTCGATCTTCTGTCCGTCCTGCATGTCCTCGGTCACCAGCACGGTGCAGCCTGCCAGCAGCGAAGCGGCAACGATCACAGCATCATGGAAGGCGAACCGGTAGCGGTCTGCGAGACCGAGCGCACGGTCATGCATCTCCTGCGTGACCGGGACTACCCTGCATACCGCCCTGACCGTGGCCAGGACGTCGCCGATCTCGGTGTATGTCATCTTCAGCTTTCTAGACGCGACGGCCGCGAACTCATTGAGCACCTGAACGCTGATGGTGCCCCCTTGGGCCAGAATTGCCTCCGCGCGATCGGCCCGGGCGCGGTCGCCCGACAGCAGGTAGAGGATGACGTTCGTATCGAAGAACTGCTCAGCGCTCATGCGCCTCCAGGCGATCGAACTTGAATTCCGCGGGCAGGCGGCCACGATACTGCCTCAGTCGGCCAAGCAAGGCGCGTGAGTCCGGGCGCTTGCCAATCTCAAAGTTGCGATCACCAGTCACCTGGATCTCGATCTCGTCGCCTTCCTTCAGCGAGAGCGCATCGACCACGGCGGCAGGCAGCCGCACGGCCAGACTGTTACCCCATTTCGAGACGCGCATGGCGACTTCCCTGTGTCGTGGATCTACGTTGCAAATTGTATATCTATCCGCGTGCAACACAAGCGGTAACCACTGGAACGCCGGTGTTGGGTAGCGACTGCCACATCATCCGGGTGTGGCTGTCTGTTCGGCAGGTCTCGACTGCGCGGCAACAGGTCGTTTGATGGGCTGGACCTGGTGCAAGCCGACAGGCGCCGCGACATACTGCAGCCTGAGCGATGGCGGGCATGCATGGCAAGCACAGCGAACAAGGATGGGTGATGCGGATTGTGATCGTAGGGGCCGGAATGGCCGGGTTGGCGTGCGCAACCGCGCTGGGCGGCAGCGGAAATGAAATTGTCCTGCTCGACAAGGGACGTGGACCGGGAGGGCGCATGTCGTCGCGGCGCAATGCCACGCCGGTTGGCGAAGCGCAGTTCGATCATGGAGCACAGTATTTCACGGCACGGGATGCCCACTTCTGCCAACAGGTGGAACACTGGGCGGCAACGGGTGTGGTGGCGCCCTGGCCGCCGGCCGGACCGGAGGCCTGGGTGGGGGTGCCGGCCATGAATGCGCCGCTGCGCGACATGGCCGCAGCGCAGGTAGTCATCTGGTCGGCGCAGGTGACACAGATCGAAACCCTGCAGACAGCCTGGTGCCTGCATGTGCGCAGGGCCGCAACGGCTGCGGCACCGGCAGGGCCTGCTGCTGCCGCGCCCGCCGCAGCTTCGGTGACCATGACTCGGGCAGCCAGCATGGCGACGCTTGCCGCGCTGACGACAGACAACCTTGACCATGCGCACGACATGCGACTCGAGGCCGATCTGGTCCTGGTGGCGATTCCCGCCGAGCAGGCCGCTGTGCTGCTCGACTCGGTGGCGCCCGACTTCGCTGCGCGCGCCCGCACCGTGCAGAGCCAGCCCAACTGGACGCTGATGCTGGCGTTTGCCGAAGCGCTTGCCGTGCAGCAGCATTGCTGGCGCGGTGCAGACCGGATTGCCTGGGCTGCCCGCAACAGCGCGAAGCCCCAGCGCAGCGGGCCCGAGAGCTGGGTGGTGCAGGCCAGTGCCAGCTGGTCGCAGGCGCATCTGGACGCGGATCCGGCCTGGGTCAGCCGCACACTGCAGTCTGCCTTGGCCGATCTGCTCGGCGTGACGCTGCCGTCGCCGGCGTTTGCTGCCACGCATCGCTGGCGTTACGCCTTGCCGCTTGCCATCAATGCGGGTGCGCTGTTTGACCGTACCCGCGGTCTTGGCGTGTGCGGTGACTGGCTGATCGGTGGTCGGGTGGAAGC
Source organism: uncultured Ferrovum sp. (assembly GCA_903893215.1). Lineage (GTDB taxonomy): Bacteria > Pseudomonadota > Gammaproteobacteria > Burkholderiales > Ferrovaceae > CAIVHB01. The sequence goes on from CAITLJ010000064.1 coordinate 34,649, forward strand.
TGCCTGGCAGTCAGGCACCGCGCTGGCGGCGCTGGTCGCCGCGAA
>CAITLJ010000065.1 GCA_903893215.1 uncultured Ferrovum sp.
AGTCCGGGCAATACAAGCCCATGCGTACAACCGATTACCGTTTACGTTTGGCGGCCATAGCGTCTTGGCACCACCCCTTCCCATCCCGAACAGGACCGTGAAACGAGACAGCGCCGATGATAGTGTGGTTCTCCCATGCGAAAGTAGGTCACCGCCAAACTCCCATATGTCAAAAAGCCCAGCACTTCCGTGCTGGGCTTTTTGCATTCAAGGCGCGGCCTTAAGCTGGAAGGCGTAAAGCTGATGACTCGACTTTCCAAGATAATAGCCGGTGCCCCAGTACACCTCGCCGTCCACCACCGACGGCGCCCCCAGGACCGACCCGCCGCTTGCAAATCGCCACAACTCCTTACCCGTGCCCGCATCCATGGCAATGAAGTCGCCGTTGTTCATTCCGCCAAACAACACGCCATTGGCAACAGTCAACGCGCCGTCAATCGAGGCCGCTTGCGGCCCGAACCAGCCTGGCTGGATTGCCTTGTTCTGCCAAAGCGTCTTGCCGGTGGCGGCATCCAGGGCAGCCCAATAAGCGCCACTCCAGCGGCTGCCATCCGTCAGTGTCACAGCTTGGCTGCTGGCGTTGGACTCCGGCACGTAAACGCGCTTGTCGTCAGTGGCGGTGCCCCAGTGGATGCCACCGAACAAGGTGGGCGGGCCTGCGGCATTCGACCAGATGATGGCGCCGTTGTCGGGGTCCAGGGCCCAGTAATAACCGTTTTTCTGGCCTGCGCCGAGCAGTTGGCGGTGTTGGCCACGGATCACGGTGTCAATCAGGTTGGGCCCAGAACCAAAGTCCCAGTCCACCCCTTTGAAGGGGCAGCCTGCCTTCACGTTGGCGACACAGAAGGCGTTCCAGGAATCGGCCCCCATCATGCGCTGTGACCATCGGGTCTTGCCGGTTTTCATGTCAAAAGCCACGATGGCGTCGACATAGTCCTCCGGATCCAGACAGGTCAACTGTCGTGCAAGGGTCGCAGGGTCTGACCAGTTCTGATTGCCCGGAATGGCATTGAGGCAGGCCGCCACTGGCGCGGGCACGGTGATGTTGTCGCCGGTGGTCACATAGATGGATTGGCGCGCCGGGTCAACCACGATCGGGCTGCTCCAGACGCCGGCGCCGGTATAGCCGGGCGGCGCCGTATTGTGGTGCCAGAGTTCGGCGCCATTGTTATTCAGGTCGAGCGCCCAGACACTGCCGCGGAACACCGTATTTCTGACGCCATCAAACACGATCGTGGCTTCGCCGAGCGACGCGACGCCGACATAGGCCACACCGTTGTAGACCATGGGCGAACTGGTGATCAGCCCCTTGCCATCGGTGTCGATGTTCACTTTCCACTGTAACTGGCCGGTGACCTTATCCAGCGACAACACCTGCGCCGAGGCGCGGTCGCCGAAAATCAGCGAGGTGCTGGTGATCGCCGGGCTGTTGCGCGACAGTGAGAACAGGTTGCCAGTCAGATCAGACAGCTTGCGCTCCCATACCGCGGAACCATCAGCGCGCCGGATCTTGAAGATATATCCCGCCCAGTCGTTGACATACATATAGTCGCCATCGACCGTCGGCGTGGAGGTGATGTCGCCATGCGATGCAAAAACCCATTTCGGCTTGAGTGCGCTGACGGTGGCAGGACTGATCGTGGTTTCAGTCTGGGCAGACGATTTGCCACTGATCGAACCACCCCAGACGGGCCATTCATAGCCTCCTGCAGCGTGCGCTGTAGTGCCGAACGCGATGAGCGTTGCCAGCATGCTGCCAATCGTCGCCCGCACTGGCAAGCGCCGATCGCCACCCTGGCGAACGGGGCTGCCGGCATGGGCGAGGCTCCTGTCCTGTTGCAACATGACAACGTCTCCTCGGTTCTTGTCGGGTTTCGAGGCGTGTCATCCTTGCAGGAAAAAGCAGGTGCGCAGGGACGATAACGCCAAGATTGAGATTATCACAAGGGATTCGACGGGGGACGTCGGGCCGGCGAAAGCTTGGCGGCGCCAGCGCTTGCCCCTTCGGCTGCACCTCATTGCTGACCGAATTGTGCCCCGGCTTGGCGAAGATGAAGCGTCTGGAATGCGTCCACCCAGTTGGCGCTGATCATGTCCTGCGCCTCACGCAGGCTGAGCTTGCCCTTGCACACCGCACGACGCAGCGCAGCTTCGAGCTTGTCCTTGTCGGCGGCTGTCCATTGGCCATCGCGCGGCTGTGGCCAGAGATTTTGCGGATCTTCGGGCGCGCCCCCCAGTTCCAGCGGGATCAGGTGATCTTCTTCGTAATCCCGCATGCGCTGCCCCGCCAAGCCATAGATGCGCATCTGCGCGCGCTTCAGGCGATTGGTGACCTGCGCTGGTGGGCGGATAGTCCGGGTCCAGCCGCGGCTACAGATGGTCTCGTGGATATTTTCCTGCGTGATTGCGGGGTTGAACGCACCCGGTGTCAGATCCGGGTCCGGCAACCCGGGCACACGTCCTTGCGCCTGAAGGCCGAGCAGCAGCAAACCCATGCCAATAAAAAACCGGCTATGCTGCATTGCCATACGATAAATCCTGCTGTGGAGAGCCCGAGGCATTGTAAGCGAACCCGCGCAAGACCTGCAGCCAGGCGCGCGAGTCCAATGCAAGCCGTGGCATCTTCAGGAATTAAATCAATCGATACGATTGATCGCGTCAAAAAAAGTCTGTAGAAGTCAAACGATGACAGTGAAGGCCGAAGCCGTGCAAAACGATCAGGCGCGCGTTCGGCAAGACCCGACCGCCAACCCGGATACGCAAATCTCCTGGTCCGCCACTCCTCCCTTTTCCGGGCGCTGGCTCCGCCGCGCCGTGCTCTGTGCATGCGTCCTGCCCGTTGTGGTCGGTGCGAAAGCCCAAGTGCCGGATCGCGTCGAGTATCAGTCAGCCCTTCAATCCGCGCGGGAAGGGCAGGCCGAGCTGTTGGTCCCCCAATTTGACGCTTGGGCTGCACAACACCCGGAAGATCCCGCGTTTACCTATGACGCCCTGCAGGTACAGGCCTGGGCAGGCAAGCACGACGCCGTGCTGCGGCAGTGGCCAGCGCTCGACCGGCCAGTTACCCCGTCCTGGGTGCTGCGCGCGATCGGGTTTTCTGCCCGCAGCGTGGGACAGACCGAGCTCGCCCTGCAGGTGTATCAGCGCGCCGTCGACCGCGACCCAGAGGACTGGGCCGCGCAGGCCGGTCTGATCCTGAGCCATACTGCGGCGAAGCATTTTGATCAAGCGCATGCGCGCTACGAGGCACTTCGCCCCGGTTTACGGGCGCTGTCACCGGCTACACCCCTGCCCGTCTATCGCGCGGCGCTGGACCTGGCCGATGCGCAGCAGGATGACTTCGCCGTGTTGGATGCGTGTTCGCACATCCTGCAGGCGCTGCCGGATGACCCGCTTGCCTTGCGCGCGCGGGCGATCGCCCTGGTGCACCTGGGCGCTGCCACCCGCGCACAGCAGCTGCCCGGCCTTGGCACCACGCAGGTGCAACGGCTGGATCTGGCGCAGCGTGCCAATGGTCGTCGCTTTCAATGGGCGCAGGCCGATCTTGATACAACAGGCGATGCCAGCCGCTTCGCAAGCATGGATGCATTGCTGGCCGACGTGTCACGACAGTTCCCGCGCGATGGACTGATGCATCCCGTTGCCGGGGCCGACCATCAGCAGGCTTGTGGTGCCCCGAGCGCCGAAGCCACCCTGGGCGATGTGCTGTTTGGTCTGGTCGAGTCCGGCCAGTCAGCAAAAGCGGTGATCTTGCACCAGCAGATCGTGGCGGCGGGCTGTTCCTTGCAGCCCTATGCAATCGCTGAAGCCGCTGTGGCGTTCGCCGCGCAAGGACAACCCGCCCAGGCCGAGCGTCTCTATCGCGCAGCCATCGCCGACGAGCAGGCGGCGTCTCGACCCATTCCTCAGGGCTGGTGGTTCGGGCTGTTTTACGCACTGTCCGATCAGCAAAAGCACGATGAGGCATTGAGTGGCCTCCGGCACCTGATGCAGGATCCAGCGTGCGGGATTGCGCCGCAAACCGGGGCGCCGGCGGCGCCGGTTAATCCGGATCGCCTGTCCTGCCACATCCTTCTTGCCCGGCTGCTGATGTACGCTAACCAGCTGGACGACGCCCAGACCGAAATCGTGCCCTTGGAACGGAGCGCGCCCGCAGACGGCAGTTTGCGCCTCACCCGGGCCGCGCTGTTGCAGGCACGCGAGCGGCCAATCGAAGCCCACCGGGAACTGGCCGCGCTGGTCACCGATGAGCCGCAGGCAGACAATGCCCGCACTGCACTGGCGAGCAGCGCATTCGCGCGGCACGACTTCGCGGCAGCGCGCTCCCTTGTGGCAACGCTGGGCGGTGCGGCGCCAGACCGGACCGACGTGTTGCTGTTGCGTCGTGAACTGGCCAACTGGCAGCATCCGCAGGTCACGCTGAGCATGCAGGCAGATCGCGGCAACGGCACTGGCGCGGCAAGTGGCGGCCATGGCCTTGAAGCCGACCTGCACGTCTATACTGCCCCCTTGACCGATACCCTGCGTCTGTTTGCACACAGTTTCATCGGGCAGGGGAATGTGCCCGCAGGCTCGGTGCGTCGCACTCGCCTGGGGGCCGGGGTGGATGTGCGTGCCACCGATCTGGAGGCGCAGCTGGAAGTGGCCGCATCGCCGTCGGCCAATGGCGGGCAGGGGCTCGCGCTGAGCATGGCCTACCGCTTGTCGGACCAGTGGCGCGTGGCGGTGAATCTGGATAGCGCCAGCAACGAATTGCCTTATGCGGCCTATCTGAATGGCATCACCGGTCGCGCCGGGGTGGTCCGCCTTGGCTATATCCTGAGCGAATCGCGGCGCTTTGATGCCAGCCTTGGTCACACGGCATTCAGCGACGGCAACGGTCGCAGCGATACCGGGTTGCGCTGGACCGAACGCTGGATCAGTGCCCCGGTGTATCAGTTCGATACCACCCTGGGCTGGGACATGTCGCGCAACGGGCTGACCAATACGCCCTATTACAACCCGACTTCCGACCGCACGACTTCGATCGCGCTGATCAATCAATGGTTGACTTCCCGCACCGCACAACGCACGTTTACCCAGCGACTGATCGTTGACCTGGGCGCTTACCAGCAGGCAGGTCAGGCGGGCGCACCACTCGAAGGTGTGCGCTACGAGCACGTGTGGAGCTGGGGGCCGGAACTGGATTACCGCTATGGTGCCGGCCTGCTCCATCGCCCCTACGACGGGGTCAGTGCCTCGCGCCTCTTCGGCTATTTTGATCTGTCCTGGTATCCATGAGCCTGCGTACGTTTTCTGACCGTTTCCTGCCACTGCTGTTGCTGATCCTGCTGCTGTCTGGCGCGGTGTCCGCGCGCGCCGACGACTTGCCGGGCACGTTGCGGGTGCTCTGTTATCACGATATCCGGGATCGCCTGGACGGTGTGCAGAACCAGCGGGCGGATCCCGATGCGATCGAGTCGGCAGACCTGGTGGCGCAATTTTCCTGGTTGCAGGAGCGCGGCTACGTGTCGGTCACGCTCGATCAGGTGCTCGCAGCGCGTGCGGGCGGAGCGCCGCTACCACCCAAGGCCATCCTGCTGACCTTTGATGATGGCTATCGCAGCCTTTACACGCGCGTGTTTCCGCTGCTCAAGGTATTCGGATTCCATGCGGTGGCCGGGCTGGTGAGCAGCTGGCTGGAAGTGCCCGCTGGGCAGACCGTGACCTACGGTAACGAGCAGCTGTCGCGCGATGCTTTCGTGCAGTGGGATGAAGTGCGCGAGATGGTGGCGTCGGGCCTGCTCGAAGTGGCTTCGCATACGCATGACCTGCATCATGGTATTCAGGCCAACCCGCAAGGCGCCATGCTGCCGGCGGTGGTTGCACGGCAATATGATCCGGCCACTGGCCAGCGTGAGGACGAAACCACCTACCGCAAGCGCGTGCATGAGGACCTGCTTCAGTCGGTGACCGTGTTGCAGCACCGGCTTGGCCGCGCGCCGCGCGCCGTGATCTGGCCCTATGGGGAATACAACCAGATTGCCGCAACAGAAGCTGTCAGTGCAGGCATGCCAGTCGGTTTCAATCTGGAACTGGGCCCCAATCCACCGTCACAGCCGTTGACTGGTCTGCGCCGCACCCAGTTACAGGGAAATACCCACATCACCGACCTGATTTTGGCGCTCCGGCGTGCAGCCGCGCCAGACGCCGAGGATGCAGGCCCGGAACGCGTGGTGCATGTGGACCTCGATTATGTCTATGACGTTGATCCCGTGCAGCAGGAACGCAATCTGGACCGACTGGTGGAGCGCATCGCGCAAATGCATCCTTCGACGGTCTACCTGCAGGCGTTTGCGGATCCCGCCGGCGATGGCGTGGCGCGCGCCCTGTATTTTCCGAATCGTCATCTGCCGATGCGCGCTGACCTGTTCTCGCGCGTGGCATGGCAATTACGCACCCGTGCACGGGTGCGGGTATACGCCTGGATGCCGGTACTTGCCTTTGGTCTGCCCGCAGGGCACCCACTCGTCGGTGCACGGGTGCAGCGTCTGGGGGGCCGTGCGCCGGCGCCGGGCGCGTATCAGCGGCTGAGCCCCTTTGACCCGCAGGTACGTCAGCTGATCACCGACCTGTATGAGGATCTGGCGCGCAATACCCGCTTTGCCGGCTTGCTGTTCCATGACGATGCGACGCTGGCGGAAGATGAGGATGGCAGTCCGGATGCGCTGGCTTTTGCATCTGCCCGTTGGCAGCAGGCGATTGATCCGGTGCGGGGTATTCCGGACGATGAAGGACGCAGGCGCTGGGCACGCAACAAAACCGACTACCTGGACGCCTTCCTGCTGGAACTGGCAGCCCGGGTGCGGCAGGAGCAACCTGCGCTGCTGACGGCGCGCAACCTGTATGCCGCCACACTGCTGGATGATGGCGCCGAGGTGCGTTTTGCCCAGTCATTTGACAAGAGCCTGCAACGCTTTGACTACACTGCCGTGATGGCGATGCCGTACCTGGAGCAGAGCCAGGATGCCAACGGCTGGCTGCGTCGCCTCGCAGAACGGGTTACGCAAAAACCCGGAGCCTTGGCCCATACGGTGTTCGAGCTGCAGGCACAGGATTGGCGCACTGGTCAGGCCGTGCCTGCCCAAACGCTTGCGGCCCAGATGCAGCTGCTGAAGGGGCTGGGGGTGCGTCACTTGGGCTACTACCCGGATGATTTCCTGCAAGACCGGCCGGCGCTGGACGTGCTGAAGCCCGTCTTCTCGCTGGAGCGACTCTACCGTGGTTACTGAGGGCGCGCCGTGATCGGATCCTTGCTCTCCCAGTTCGTGTTCCTGTACCCATTGCTGATGGCGTACGTCTGGATCACCGGTGCCGTGGCGTATTACCTGCATTACGAGCGCCATAGCGTGGCACTGACCGATGGTCTGGGTGACCTGCTGGGCCTGCCCCTGGTCAGTGTGATCGTGCCGTGCTTCAACGAGGAATTGCATGTGGCCGAAGTGTTCGGTGCGCTCGCGAATCTCGACTACCCGAATTACGAGGTGATTGCGGTCAACGACGGAAGTACCGACGCGACCGCAACCCTGCTGGATGCCCTGCTCGAGACCATGCCCCGGCTGCGGGTGTTGCATCAGGCGAGCAATCAGGGCAAAGCCGTGGCACTGGATACGGCGGCCCTGATGGCCAAGGGCGAATATCTGATGTGCATTGACGGCGACTCGGTGCTTGCGCGCGATGCCTTGCCCTGGATGCTGCGCCACTTTCAGCACAGCCCGCGCGTAGGTGCGGTGACCGGCAATCCGCGCATCCGCAATCGTTCCACCCTGCTGGGCCGCATCCAGGTGGGAGAGTTTTCATCGATCGTCGGTCTGATCAAGCGTTCACAACGCACCTACGGGCGTCTGTTCACCGCCTCAGGGGTGGTCGCCATGTTTCGCCGGCGCGCCCTGTTGCATTCCGGGTTCTGGAGTCGGGACATCCTGACCGAGGATATCGACGTGAGCTGGAAGCTGCAGACCCACCATTGGGATGTGCGCTTCGAGCCGCGCGCCCTGTGCTGGATCCTGATGCCGGAAACCTTTAGCGGTCTCTGGAACCAACGGCTGCGCTGGGCGATGGGCGGCATTCAGTCGGTGTTGAAATACCTCTGGATCATCCGGGTCTGGAAGCAGCGGCGGATGTGGCCGATCCTGCTCGAGTACTTCACCAGCGTGCTCTGGTCTTACGCCATGCTGGGTCTGATTCTGCTCGGGGTGCTGGGGCAGTTCATTGACCTGCCGCCCATCTGGCGGGTATCCCTGCTGCCGGGTTGGGGCAGCGTGATCCTGTGCAGCACATCGCTGCTCCAGTTGTTCACCGCGTCGGTGCTCGATCGACACTATGACGAGCGTCTGTGGCGCAGCTATTTCTGGGCGATCTGGTATCCCTTGCTGTTCTGGATGGTCGCTGCGGCCACCACCGTAGTCGCGTTGCCGCTGGTGTTGCGCCGCGAACGCGGTTTGCGCGCCGTGTGGGTGAGTCCGGATCGGGGCGTGCGCGAATGACCGGCAACAAGGACCAGTCAGCGGCCCGGCGCGCGCTGATCATCGAAACGTCGGCGCGCTTGCCATGGCCACGGCGACTGGCGCTGGGCGCGGTCACCGGTCTGCTGTGGGCGCTCTGGTTGTACCTGTGGTCGCCCCTGCTCACCCTGTTGGTGTGGGGCGGCACGGTCCTGCTGGGGTGGTCGATTGCACGGCCACGCCTGATGGAAGGCAGCCTGGTACCGGGACTGCTGCGTCTGGTGCTGGCCGCACTGATCCTTGGGGTGGGGTTGCTGGCCTGGGCATTCGCCGAGTACCTGCGGTTTCGCAATGTCGAGCGTCGCCGTTGGACCTCGGCCGTCAGGCCGGAAGAATTGGCCGCCAGCGAGCTGACTCACCCCGGGCTTACGCCAGAACGGATCATCTTGTGGCAGCAGTCGCGGCGTCTGCGCGTCCATCACGACGCTGCCGGCCACGTCGAGGACGCAGACGTATTGCCCCTGCCCTGACTGCGCACGTGGGGCCCCATGCACACGCGCCTGACTTGCAGGTGCGCGTAGAACATGGCCCACTGAATGGGGTCGGTCCGTCCGGGCCAATCGCGCAGGAGCCTTGCATGAAAAACCGATACGCCGCCGTTCGCAACTGGCTGTTGGCCGGCATCACCCTGATTTCCGGAATGGCGGCGGCGGCAGCCTTCGGGCCGGTGGTGGTGCCCCGACCGATGGATGAACTGGTGCCGCAGATGGTGCTCCATCTGGGCAAGACCGCCGATTGGGTGACCCTGACGGCTGACGCTGTCTGGGTAGGAAGTACCGGGCCATTCGCCGTCCACCGGATCGATCCGGTCCGCAACGCGCTGGTAGCCACCGTGAAACTCCCCGGCGAGCCGTGTGCGGGTATTACCAGCGGTTTTGGCAGCCTCTGGATTCCGTTGTGCGGCAAAGTCACCGCTCTGGCGCGCGTCAGCCTGGAATCCAACACGCTGACGGCCGTGTTCAAGGTGGGCCCGGCTGGCCCTGAGGGGGGGGTAACGGCCGGAGCCGACCGGGTCTGGCTGGTACTCGACAGGAAAGGCACCTTGGCCGGGATCAATCCGGTCACGGGCAGGGTGCAAACGCGCATCCATGTGCCACGCGGCTCGTACAACCCGTTTTACCGGGATGGGCTGCTCTGGGTCACCCGGGCCGAAGGGGCAGAAGTGACTGCGGTCGATCCCGCAACCGGCCGGGTAGTATCGTCGACGCACACGGGGCCTAAGCCGCGTTTCCTGACTGCGGGCGATGGGCAGGTCTGGAGCCTGAATCAGGGCGACGGTTCGCTGACGCAGATCGATGCCGGCAGCGGCAGTACTATCCGGCACGTCATGCTGGGTACGCCGGGCTCGGGGGGCGACATCAGCCTCGGTGGCGGCATGGTCTGGACCACGATGCCGAAGGTGCCACTGACTGCCGTGGATCGCAGTACTGGTGTCGTACGTTGTCAATGGACCGGGGCCGGCGGCGACTCCCTGGCGATTGGTCATGACGCGATCTGGTTGACCGATTATTCCGGCGGCACAATTTCACGCCTTGATCTTGGCGATGCGCTCCATCGGTGCGTTCAGGCGCCGGGGTGACGGCACTGAATGCACCAGTTCGAGGCAAATCGCGGCCGATTGGAGGGCGCCGGCGTACCTGATGGCGTCTGCTGCATCACAGCGCACAGCGCGCAGTAGCCGTGACAGGTCGGCAGGACGGCTTTGCAACGCAGATTGGGTGCTTGGACGGGGAGCTGGCACGGGGTTTGCTGCTCATTTGGCGCGTTTGTTCGGGCGGGGAAAGGCCGTGCCAGGTTGACGGTTTCGCTTCGCATGAATGATCCATCTTGCCGTCCTCTGGAGTGCATTGCCGTGACTGTCGTGAATATCGTGACTGCCGCAAAGGGACAGCTGTTCAGGTATCTTCAGCCAGCCGCGCTGGCGCTGATCCTGTGGTTCTGGTCCCGCCTGCCCGACGCCGCGGAGGACACCAGCTGGATGCTGACGGCCATGAGTATCGGCATCCTGGTCGGGGTACAAATACTTGAGTTCGTCAACGAGCGGCATGTCGGCTGGCGCCTGAACCGTCGAGAATTCCTCACGGACCTGTTTTATGTGGTTTTGTATTTCACGGTGATTGCCAAAGTGGGCACCGCACTGGTGGATGAGCCACTGGCCGCGGCGAAACAGGCGTTGGGTTTCAGCACGCCCTGGACCCTGCGCCTGCCGTTCGTCGCGCAGGTGGGCTTCGGATTTTTCCTGATCGAGTTTGGTCAGTACTGGATGCACCGGCTGATGCACAACAGCCCGCTATGGTGGACGCATGCCCCGCACCACCATCTGACCCAGCTCAACGCCGCCAAGGGGCTGGTGGGAAATCCGGTGGAACTGTTCCTCGTTTCGCTCAGCGTGATCGCCTGTTTCGACCTGCCCTTGAATGCGGTGTTCTGTGCGCTGAGCATCGATGGTGCGGTGGCGGCGTTCGCGCATGCGAATGTGCGCTTTGATCCGCCTCGCTGGTATGCGTATGTGTTCACTACCATCGAGCATCACAGCCTGCACCATACCGTTGGATATGAAGAGACCCGCTGCAATTACGCCAATGCCTTCATTCTGATCGACCGCATGTTCGGCACCTTTCGCGCGGGCGAATCGGCGGTGGTGGGGCAGGATCAGCGTCAACGGCTGGCCATCACGCAGCAGTTCCTTTTTCCACTGCGGCCTTTGCTGGCCTTGTTAAAATCCGGCCGATCGATGTCAGCGGACGTCTGACGTCGGGCGGGCCGGCAAAGGTGTTTCCGGTCAGAATTCAAGCTCGGCCTGCACACGCAGCGTGGTGCCGGGTTCACCTGCGCCAGCGCGGAACATCAGGGCGGCATTCCAGGCAATGGCAGTCCGCGCGGACATCCGCAGCTTGCCGAACAGTGCCGGACCGATCCGATGGGTGCGCCCCTCGCTCAACCCGGTCGGATCCCTGTCCAGCGCACCGAATGAACCCAGCGCTTGCATACCCCAGTCCAGTTTTTCGTTCGAACGATGGCGTATTTGCGCCTCGTAACGCAATTCATCTGGCCAATGCGCAGTGCTGCGCCTGTGCTGGCGTATCAGCAGATTGAAGTTGCCCTGCCACCGGCCGGTTTGCGCCTGAAGCAATGGCCCGTAGCTGATCTCATAACCTTCGGTACGCTGGGCGGGACGCTCGATTTCGAGCAGCAACCCGGCATCGATCGGGTAGCGTCCGGGATCGGTGAGCAGGAAACGATTTTCCCATTCCATGGCATCGAAGCGGCTAGCGTCACCAGCGGGCCGCGCCTCCTTGGCATAGAGCTCGGTGAACCAATGGTCGGATACGCCATATCCCAGACCGACGGAAGTGACTGCGCCGTCGCCGCCGCTGCGTTGCTGTTGCTGGCCCCACTTCACGTCAATCTCGCGTTCGCCCGCCACCACGTCCGGTAGGTGCACATAGTCATTTGGGTCAGCGCGGCAAAGGGTACAGGCACACAGCAAGGCGAGCATCAGGCAGCGTTGCCCGCAGGGGCGGGGGCGGACGCGTGGGCTCATTCCACCACCACGGCGCCCTGTGCGGTCGCCCGATGATAATCACCAAAAAAGGAGTAACGACCGGGGGCCAGCGGACCGAAAAAAATCACGGCGGAACTGCTCGCTGGTATCACTTTCTCGCGGTTGAGGTCATAGCTCTCGAACTCTTCCTTGTCGGTGTCCTGGTTTCGGACAGTCAGCTGGATCCGCGTGTCAGCGGGCACGTGCAATTCAGCCGGGGTGAAGTGGTGTTCTTGCACATCGATCACCAACTTGAGGTCGTCAGCTTGGGCCTGCGGCATCAGTAAAGCCGCCAGTAACAAAGGAACAAGCGTGAGTGACAGGGCATGGCTGGGTGCAGGCTGAGGGGCGGATAAAAATTGCATGACGGGGCGCTGCCTTCGGAAATTGAACAGAATCGATCTGTATGCTATCGCTAATCATTCTCATTCGCAATATCGATTCTGAGGCAATGTGTTGCTTGCTCGCTATGGGCGAGGAGGACGCGGACTCGTACTGCATCCCTCATGGCTAAAACGCCGGGGACACGTGGGGAAAACGCTTGCCCACTGGAATGTTGCGTTGCATCATCGAAGAAGGCATCGGGCGACACGGGGCGATCCCCCGCGCAGCCTGATGACACCCATCCTGAAAATAAGGTTTTAACAGCGCCGGGACGACATCCATCCCGAGTGCAGGAGAGAGCAGATGGGGTACCGGCGCGTTGCACGGATGGGCGTGCACGCGTTCCGTCGCAATCTTTTGCAGGAGTACGTTATGTATAAAATTTTTCCCCCCAGCCCCTTTGCGGTCCTGATCCCCGCGGAGCGCGACCATGCGGCGCAAGGCGCAACCGCATGCAGCGAAGACCAGCCGCTGCGGATCAGTGCCGACCTGCCCCCCGGCCTGCCCAGTCTGGCGGCGGTGGTCGGGCCGATGGCCGCCTTGGGTGAGTTTTACGCGATACGCTGCTGGGCGCAAAAATACTGACCCGGCGCGCAGCTGGCAGCGGATCGGCCGCCGCACGGTAGTGTGCGTAAATTATTTTCCCGTCTGGGAATGCGGCCGCCCCCTTGTTTTACATGACGATTTCAAGACAGGGTAGGGGCGATCCGGTCCCCTCAGGTCAGAAAGCGGGCGAGGGGGTGTTGACAGTGCCCAGGAGCGACGCTAAAGTTGCGGTCTTTCGTCGCTGCACAAACGGTTTGAACGCCGGCAACGACTGCTCTTTAACAAGACAATCAACCGATAGGTGTGGGTGCTGCGGGACGGCTGTATGGCTGTCCGGGACAGAAATGTTTAGCAGTACTCACACAGA
>CAITLJ010000066.1 GCA_903893215.1 uncultured Ferrovum sp.
GATCTCAGCAATGGCGGCACGGTGGAATGGGTGGCGCAGCAACTGGGCGTGCCGCTGGAATCCTGAGGTACGCCGGCGTGCCGCTGGAATCCTGAGGTACGCCGGCGTACCTCAGGTCGGGTCACGCTTCGGCTGGATCACCGCTGTCAACGCCGGTATCGGATGACCATTCCAGACCGAGCATGGCGCCACACCAGGCGTACAGGAAGGTGCCTTCGGAAAACATCGAAAAATGTGAGCTGGCGAGACTGGTCACGCACCAGGCCAGTACGGGGCCCATCGCCAGGGCGCGCCAGGGCTGACTGGCTGGCGCACGCAACAGCGCCACGATGAAGGTGGCAAAGATCAGCAGACCAGCCAAGCCCTGCTCCGCCCAGATCTTCATGAACTGATTGTGCGGATCACCGCGCACATCACCAGCCATTCCAGTGCGGCCTGCCACCTTGGCACCATAAATGTCGATGAAGGACCCGGTGCCATAACCGGTCAGCGGCCGTGCCCGGATCAGGTCAACGGTATTGGACCACAGGTAGACGCGCAGCCCCATCGAGGTATTCACATCACTGTTTTGCCATGTGCCGAATTCTTCGCTGGCCTTGGTGACCAGACGCTGCACCTGCGGCGTGGCAGCGAGTCCGCCGACCACCAGCAGCGGAAGCAGCAGACCGGCCACCCGGGCAGGCAAGGCCATGCGTGCATAGCTGCTGCGCAACCATTGCCAGGACAGTACCAGGCTGCAGATCACCACCACCAGATAACCGCTGCGTCCCGGCGTCATCGCACCGACCATCAGGAAGATGCCGAGCGCGGCCAGCCAGAACAGGGCGCGCGGTGCGGCGCGAACCGGCGCGGCTGCCGGAAACAGGGCCAGCGCCAGGGCCGCCATCATGCCCACTCCGCCCGCCATGCCCTGAATCATGTGGAACTGCAGGATCACGCCGCGCTCGCCCATGGGTTGCCAATCGGAAAAATAGCTCGCCGCGCTGAGTACCGCCGCCAGCGTCATAAAACAGACCAGCGTCACTGCCAAGGCCCGCTTCTGCGCAGCGGTATGAAACAGCGCCATGGCGATCGGCAGCACCAGGATCTTGCGCCAGCCACCCCAGATAGTGTGCGCATGCTCGGGTGTGCCAACACTCCACAGGACGGCCAGTGTGACCAGACCGAAAAATACCAAGGCCCAGCGCACCGCAGGTTGCGGCACCAGGGCAAACAGGCGGGCACGCAATTCGGCAGAGGCCAGCAGGCACAGCAGCAACACCGCTTCCCCCAGATTGGCCAGCGGCGGCGACGCGGCACTGCCGATCACGATCACATGCACGGCCATCCGGGCGATCTGCAGCAGGTCGATGCGTGTTCTGGACGCGGTGGGAATCGGGGTGACAGGTGCGATCATGCGGCGGTCCGAAACGATGGGATGAACAGCGTTGCGCAGGTGGCCGGCTGACCAGCAGACCGGTGCCCACGCGAAACGCCCAGAGTTTAGCAGCCTTGCGCGGGCAACCGGCGTTTCAGCGCACCGTGGTGGCGACCTGCTGGCCGCCGCCACGGCGCAACACCACCCCTATTGTGGGCACGTCGTCGGCGGTGGTGGCGTCGTCACCCTGCGCATCCCCCTCGACCGTTGCGTTGGCGATCCCGGAAGCCGGGACGGCCGATATACCGTGCCTGGTGTCTTCCATGCCCGGTTCGGGCAACTCGATCAGCGCATCCGGCGCAAGGACCCCAAGCAATCGCAGCAATGCCAGCATCTTTTCCTGATAGCTGCGCAGCATGGCCGATGTCGCCGGCGCCTGATCCTCCGCAAAGGAGACCGTGATGCGCACATGACTGGCCAGCCGGACATCGTCCGGTGTGTGCGCAAACAGGGTGCGTATTCCTTTCCGAACCTGCGCGGTACCCGCGTCGCTGAACTCGGCTTCACCCGGCACGAACAAGGCCTCCAGCGGCCATTCCAACGCCAGCGTTTCGCCCGTCGGTGCCCGCTCCACGGTGCCGCGCAACGCGCTTTCCGCGACACTGTGTGCAGCCGCACTGCGCGCCGTGGGACTGGCCTCGAACTGCCGGTACAGCCAGGACAGCAAGGGCGGCGGTCTGACTGCCCGTTGCAGGTTTTTTCCATCCGCTGCCGCTGCTGCCTGTACGGTGCGCGCAGGCTGGGCGACGCTGCTCTGATTGCCAGGCGAAGGGGGCAGGATGGGCGCGACACTGCCGATGCTGGACCACACCAGCAGTATCAACAGCAGCGCCCCCAGACCGGCGAGGGACAGGGCAAAGGATGGGCGCACCCATCCCGCGCCCAGCCGCCTGGTGTTCTGCAGGCTACCCATCAGCCGGACTGCAAGGCCCGCGCCATGGCCAGATGCAGCCAATAGCTGTCGAGCGCCCCGGCACTTTCTCGCAGGCTGTGCATCGCCCACATCGGTGCCCCCACGTCCACTGTCGGAATGCCGAGCCGTGCGGCCACCAGCGGGCCGATGGTGCTGCCGCACCCCAGCTCGCTGCGATGGACGTAGGACTGCCAGGGCACGCCGGCCCCCTCGCACCATTGCATGAAGCGGGCTGCTCCGGCGCCATCGGTGGCGTAGCGCTGGGAAGCGTTGTACTTGATCGCCGGACCGGCGTTGATGCGCAGGTGATGCTGCGGCTCATAGGCGGCCGGAAAATTGGGATGCCACGCGTGCGCCATGTCGGCGCTCAGAAACAGGCTATGCGCGCGTGCGCGCGCAGCATCGCTGCCATGCGCACCAAGGGCTTCGCTGATCCGTGCCAGCACGTCACTGAAAAAGCTGCCGGCGGCGCCGACCGCGCTCTCGCTGCCCACCTCTTCGTGGTCGAAGAAGGCCGCCACCGCCGTGTGATCCGGTTGCTGCACGCTGAGCAGGGCGCACAGGCCAGCATGGGTGCACGCAAGATTGTCGAGCTGGCTGCTGGCAATGAACTCCTGACGCCCACCCCACAGCACGCCGGGCTGCACGTCGCACACCTGCAATTCGACGCCCAGGACGTTGGCTGGATCGCATTGCAGCTGCTGCGCCACCCAGTGGTGGAAAGCGCCTTCACGTCCGGCGTTTTCCGTGGCAAACAGCAGGTGCAGCTCATTTTGGCGGTGCAGCTTCAGGCCTTGCTCGTTGACCTCCCGGTTCATGTGAATCGCCAGGTTGGGCAGACGCACCACCGGCGAGCGCACAGTCAGCAACACCGCCGCCGCGTCCGCTGCCACTGGCGCGCGCAGATGCACCCGCCCGGCCAGACCCAGATCGCGATCGGTGAAGGTGGCAAGGATCGGTCCGCCATAGACCTCGACCCCCAGACGCAGGAAACCGCCGTTGAGGTGTGCCGCATGCGGTTTCAGGCGCAGGCCGGGCGAATCGGTATGCGCACCGACCAGGCGAAAGCCAGCCTCGGCGGGTGCAGCCATGCCGGCCACAAACGCAATCAGCGAAGAGCCGCCGCGCACCACGTAATAGCGCCCGCCCGCCACCAACTGCCAGGCATCCCGCTCCTGCAGCGCCTGGTAGCCTGCGGCGTGCAGACGCTGCACCGCGCTGGCCGTGGCATGCCAGGGCGAGGGACTCTGGCCGATGAAATCGAGCAGGTCGAGGGCGTAGGCTCGCGCCGGGTCACTGATCGAGGAGGCTCGCGCCGGGTCACTGATCGAGGAGGCTCGCGCCGGGTCACTGATCGAGGAGGCGCGCGCCGGGTCACTGATCGAGGAGGCGCGCGCCGGGTCATCAGGCGAGGAGGAGGAAGCGTTCATGGCATGGCCGGTGGCAAGGAGAACAGACGGGAAACTTCGGCCAGATGCATCGCCGTATCGATGTCGAGCAGCACGCCGGGGTCGGCGCAATCGAGCAGTTCGCATTCGGCACCGGCCTGGACCAACAGTTCACGCGCGCCCACATCCCCCTGCGAGGCCGCGAGCGCTGCATACCAGGAGGCGGCAAAGCCGACCGGGTGTCCTGGCCGGCCGTGCCAGACCGGGCGCACCAGCGACGCTCCGGCGCGCAGGCGATCCGCGATTGCCGCGTAGGTGCGGACCTGCACTGCGGGCATGTCGGCCAGGGCCACGATCAGGGCCGGATTCGCAAGGTCAGGCCAGATGAAGGCGGTGGAACGCACCAGCACCCCAAGGGTATGTCCCATGCCACATTCAGCGTGCTCAATCGGGGCACATTGATGGGTGGGCCCCCGATAACCCGCGCCCATGAAGCGGGAGAGCAGGTCACCATCATCGGCGCGGACCCCGATCAGCAGACGATCCACGGCGGGCGCCAGCGCACGCGCCGACGCCAGGCCAACCGGGGTGCCGTCCGGCAACTCGGCCAGCAGCTTGTCACCGCCGAAGCGACGACCGCTGCCGGCGGCCAGCAACAGTCCGATCACCGGATTCAGACGCGCACCAGTCGCACGCCCTGCCGCGCAGCGATCAGGTCGGCGAGGATGGCGATGGCCAGTTCGGGCGGGCTGCGGCTGCCGATCGGCAAGCCGACCGGACCGCGCAGACGGTCGATCTGGGCGGGTGTGAGATCGAATTCCAGCAGGCGGGCGCGGCGCTTTTCCTGATTGACGCGCGAACCGAGGGCGCCCACATACAGGGCCTTCGAACGCAAGGCCTCGATCAGCGCAAGATCGTCCTGCTTGGGATCATGGGTCAACGCAACCACGGCGGTGCGCGCGTCCGGTACGAGCGCGGTCACAAAGTCATCCGGCATGCGTTCATCAATCGGCGTCTGCGGACGCGTCCAGGAAGCGCGGTATTCCTCGCGCGGGTCGCACACCAGCACCTGAAAGTCGAGTGCACTGGCCATGTCATCCAGGTAGGCCGCCACCTGTCCCGCACCAATCACCAGGATACGCATGCGCGGACCATGCACGCTGCGCAGGGTGGCATCATCACAGCGCAGCACAGCGTCCGGCGCGCAGTCCTCGATGCGGGCCACACCCGTGGCAAGATCGAGCGATCGTTGCACCAGACGGCGCGCTTCGACGGCCTCCAGCAGCGCTTCGATACCGCTTCCGGCGGTCAGTGGCTCCAGCACCACGCGCAGCGTGCCACCGCAGGGCAGACCAAAGCGCATCGCTTCCTCGCTGGTGATGCCATAGGTGATGGTCTCGGCAGCGCGCGGCCAACCAGCCGTGCTCGCCGCGCAGGCACGTACGCGATCCAGCAGGTCATCTTCGATACAACCGCCCGACACCGAACCGTGCAGGCGACCGTCGCCCGACAGCACCAGCAACGCACCGATCGGTCGCGGCGCAGAACCCCAGGTTTCGACCAGAGTGGCCAGCATCACCGGAACGCCGGCCGCCCGCCACGCAACAGCGGTGCGCAGTACACCGAGATCGGCACTTTCCATTCCACTCAAAGAACCACCTCGAAATCACAACCGGTGCGGGCCCGCACCGTTTCCACGTCGACCCCTGCGTGCAGTTCGATCAGTTGCAGGCCGCCGGTCGGTTTGACCTTGAACACGGCCAGTTCGGTGATGATCATTTCGACCACACGGCGCCCGGTCAGCGGCAGCTTGCACTCGGGCAGGATTTTAGGGGAGCCATCTCTGGCATTGTGCTCCATCAGCACGATCACGCGCTTCACGCCGGAGACCAGATCCATCGCGCCGCCCGGGCCCTTCACCATCTTGCCCGGCACCATGAAATTGGCCAGGTCGCCCTGCGCGGAGACTTCCAGCCCACCCAGGATGGCCAGATCAATGTGGCCGCCCCGGATCATGCCAAACGAGTCGGCGCTGCTGAAAAAGCTGGAGCCGGTCATGGTGGTGACGGTCTGCTTGCCGGCATTGATCAGGTCGGCATCGACATCGGCCTCGTCGGGGAACGGCCCGATGCCAAGCAGGCCGTTTTCCGACTGCAGGATCACATTCATGCCGGCCGGAATGTGATTGGCCACCAGCGTGGGTATCCCGATGCCCAGGTTGACGTAATAGCCATCCCGCAATTCCTTGGCGGCGCGTGCGGCGAGCAGGTCGCGCACATGGCCGTCCTTCTTGCCCGGCGCGGCTTCCATGCCCGACACGGTGCGGAACTCGATGCGCTTTTCGTAATTGACGCCCTGGATGATGCGGTCGACGAAAATGCCGGGGGTGTGGATCTGGTCCGGATCGAGGGTGCCCTCGGGCACCAGTTCTTCCACTTCCGCGATACAGACGGTACCGCAGGTGGCAATCATCGGATTGAAGTTGCGTGCTGTCTTGCGATACACCAGGTTGCCGGCGGTATCGCCTTTCCATGCCTTGACGATCGAGATGTCTGCCTTAAGAGCGGTTTCCAGCACGTATTCCTTACCGTCGAACACCTTGGTTTCCTTGCCGTCGGCAATCTGCGTGCCTGCCGCCGTGGGGGTGTAGAAGCCGGGAATGCCGGCGCCGCCAGCGCGCAGCCGCTCGGCCAGCGTGCCCTGCGGGGCGAGTTCGAGTTCAAGCTCGCCGGCCAGTACCTGACGTTCGAATTCTTTGTTCTCGCCGACATAGGAGGCGATCACCTTTTTCACCTGCCGGTTGTTGAGCAGGATGCCCATGCCGAAGCCATCGACGCCGGCGTTGTTGCCCAGGATAGTCATGTTGCTTGCACTGGACGCGGCCAGTGCAGCAATCAGGTTTTCCGGGATGCCACACAGGCCAAACCCCCCTGCCGCCACAGTCAGGTCGTTACGGATCAGGTCCTGCAAGGCCTGCGCGGCATCGGGAAATACCTTGTTCACGGCTCACTCCGGTTGGGGAAGAAATGGTGCGTTACAGTATAAAGTGCGCTGCGCCACATGGTGAAATTTCACCGGGTACGCTTAGAATCAGGCACTTCACAGGAGCACCGCATGAGCAAGCGCCAGTTCGCCAGCGCGGCAGAAGCCGAAGCTGCCTTTTATGAAGCCCTCGCCCAGGGCGACCTCGACGCCGTGATGGGCGTCTGGTGCACACATGAAGACGTGGTCTGCATCCACCCGGGTGGCGCGCGTCTGGATGGATACGAGGTGATCCGGGAAGGCTGGCGGCTGATTCTGGCGCAAGGCAAGCTGCGCTTCCGCATCACCGACGTGAAAGCCTACGAGGGCATGCTGTTTTCGGTGCGCACGCTGTGCGAGTGGGTGGCTGACGCAAGCAACCCGGATAATGAAGCACCGGTGTTTGCCACCAATACCTACCTGCTCACCGACCATGGCTGGCGCATGGTCGCCCACCACGCGTCGGCGGCACCGACCGCCCCGGAAACCGAATCCGAGGGCCCTGTCCCGGGAACCTTACTGCACTGACGAAGAAGCGGCCCGGCAGGCGTTCACCCGCCCGGTCAGAAGCGTTGGACGAAGCACCAGGCACAGCGCACCAGCCAACCAGGCACCGACAGGACGGCTGCGCTCATCAGCCACGGCTCCTGCTGCCAGAAGCGCAGCAAGGTGAACCAGAACAACAGTCGGCCACTGCGCCGCCAGCTGGCCGGCAAGGGACGCAGGCGCTGCGGCTGGCGGCGCTGACGGATCCACATCCACCACAGCCGTCGACGCTCCTGCGCCGTGGGCCAACAGTGCCCAAGCCTGTCAGTCTTCATTGCGCCCGAATGCGCGCCGGGCGCCCGTCAGGCGCTGAAAACCCCGATCTGCCGCACGGGTCGCCGTGCCGATCTGACCGACATCCACACGGCCATGCCCCAGCAGGGCGGCAGTCAGCTGTGGCACCCGGGTGAGCAGGTCACCCAACACCTGCGCCACCACAATCAGCATCACCGAAGCCATCATCAGCTCAAAAGGACTGGTGGCCTGGGTCGGGTCGCTGCCATTGGCAAGCCAAAGCTGGATCTGCTGGAAGATCGGCTTGGCCAACTGCAGCACCGTGATCGCCACGACACGATAAAAACTGGCGGTCACCAGAAACCGCAGCCAACCCTCGAACAGCTGACGGGTGGGATTGCAGAGCAACCAGGGAATGAAGAACGGTCCCAACGCCAATGCCAGGCCAACCAGCGCAGATCCCAGCACCTGCACGATTGCCACCATGACCAGGCAGCGTACAAAGCCCCAGAAGCACCCCAACAAGGCGCACCAGGTAAGCACCAATGCGAACAGCGCCTTGTAAAACCCCCCGTCCAGCGGGGTGGTGCCGGCCAGGAAATGGGCTGGCGTCGCTTCCAGGCTGTGCCAGACCGAAAGCATCAGGTCGAGCAGCACGCTCCATGCAGTGGCGAAGGCCTGCAGCTCGCCGCCGGTGCCGGCAATGGCATCGACCACCGCAGTGCATCCCCCGTACAGCGACTGATAAAACACGAAGTCGTACGAGGTGAGCAGCCAGGACACCAGCCCGAACAGCAGGATGAAACGAAGCAGCCGGGCCAGCACGTCGCCAAGATTGTCGCCGGCCACGGATTCGAGCAGCGCCTGCACGCCGAACCAGCTCATCTGCAAGGTGAGCAGGCTGGCGACCAGACTGTTGGCGACCGCAGCGGTGCGCCCTTCCATGACACGACCACCGTCGATGAAGGCCTTGGCCATGCTGTCGATGGTGGCGGGTGACAACAGCCCCTCCAGCGTCATGGCAATGCCTGCATCAGGCCGAGGCCATCACGGGCCTCCCGCGCACGCAGGGCGGAGCGCAGGGCCTGGATGCGGGTCAGGTCCGAATCCAGTCGCTGAGCCTCGCGCGCCGACGCCTGGCTGCTGTCGGCATCACGCACGGATTGCTGGCGGGTGGCCACGGCAGCCTGGCTTGCCGTCAACTGCAGCAGGGCGCTGGACTGCCCGACCAGCAGGTCGAGGTACTGGTTGGTGGTCTGCAGGCTCTGCTGCACCCCGCTGCTGGCAGGGATCTGCGCCTGCAGCCGGCTGAGTGCCGCGCTGCTGTCCTGCAAGCCTTGCAGGCTGTGCAGCTGGCCCTGCAGCAAACCGGTCTGCATTTGCTGACGATTGTTGCCCTGTGCCACCTCGTAGGCCAGGTAGTCCGCCGGCGAACCGCCCAGCGTGGCGATGGCGCGCAGACGGGTGGCGGCCTGCGTCTGGGTGTCCTGCAATTGCTGACCCAAGGTGGCCAGCGTGCGACTGCCCTGTGCCAGTACGTCCAGCTGCGCGTGCCAGTCGCTCAGGCCGGCGCGCACCACTTCCTCCGGCAAGGCACGCAATTGCTGCAACTCGATCGCCAGCTGCTGCAACCGCTGGATTTCTGCCTGCACCTGCAGGGCCGTCTGGCGCACCGACTGCGCAGCGGTGACGGCGGTTTCGAGGTGATTGGTGGGGTCGTAGACCACCATACCGCCGGCGCCGCCGGCAAACAGCCCCCCAAGACTGAATGCCTGCACTGCCGGCGCGGCAAGGCTGATCCACAGACCGGCCAGCAGCGGCAGCCAGGCCGCCCGCACGCGCGCCTCATTCACGCGCCATCTCTCTCAGGTAGTGCTGCGCACGTTGCCCGGCGGGTAGCGCGAGACAGGCGTCAAAGCAGGCCTGCGCCCGCCGGTCAGAGCGCAGCAGATTGACCACCGGCACAGGAAGCACCAGATCGATGAAGCGACATCCCTCCGGGCTGGTAACCAGAAATTGCCGCTTGGGTTCGGCGCGTGCCACACGCAGGATCTGCGCCGCGTTCAGGCCGAACTGGTCGCGATAAAGCGCCGACTGGGCCGGCGCATTCCGGTTGGGCAAAAAAATGCGGGTGGGGATGTTGTCGGCGATGGTGCTGAACACCGGACTGGCCACCAGGTCTTCCAGCGACTGGGTGGCCAGCACCACGCTGGCGAGGCGTTTGGGCAGGGTTTTCAGCCAGTCGCGGATGCGTTCGCGAAAGGCGGGCTGGTCCAGCATGAACCAGGCTTCCTCGATGTAGATCAGGGTGGGCGCGCGAACCGAGGCCTCCAGCAAGGTGTCGACGCGCTGGAAGGCGTAGCGCATGAACAGCCGCGCCAGCGCCTCGTCGCGCAGCAGCTCGCCCATTTCGATGCAGCACAACCCGGTTGCTGCAAAAGTATCCTCACCATGGTCGAACAGCCAGGCGTGACGACCGTCGCCGACCCAGGGGGCCAGTTCGGTGGCCAGCAGTGGCGGCAGCAAGGCCTGCAGCGTGCCGAGTCGATGCTGCGCCACAGGCAACAGGCACAGTGCATCCAGTGCCTCGTTGAGCGACAGGTCGTCCGCACTGGTCCACACATGGCTACGCAGACACAGCAGTTCTTCCAGCCACCCCTGCAGCCAGCGCCGTCCGCTGGGGGATGCAAGGGCCGCCAGCGGATTGCAGCGAAGGCTGTCCGGGCTTGCCGGGTCAAGATGCGTGCCGCCTTGCAGCACAGTAGCGATGCGGCAGGAACGATCCTTGTCGAAGATCAGCACACGGGCTGCCGGGTACCGCAGGAACTGGGCCATCAGGAAGTTCATCAGTACCGATTTGCCGGACCGCGATGGCCCGACCACAAAGGCGTGCCCCAGATCGCCACAGTGGAAGTTGAATTGGAAACTGGTGGCGTCTGCACCCGGCAGTGTCGCAAGCGCCGCGCAGGGCTGACCGAGCTGTTCAGAAAAACAGGGGTTGTCGGCCGCACCGCTGCCGGGACTGGACAGGGGCAGCAGATCGGCCAGGTTGCCGCTGTGGATGAAATGCCAACGGACCAGCTGCCCCCACTGCCCGGGCAGCGCGCCGGTCCAGGCCGAGAGCAGATGCAGGTGTTCGCGCAACACCAGAAAGCCGGCGGCACGCACCGTGACGGCCGCCTCCCGTACCAGAGGCTCGAGCGCATCGCACGACTCGGCCAGCACCAGCACGCTCAGATTGTAGTAACCGTAGACCTGACGATGCTGGCCCAGGTCGGCGAGCGCCTGACGCGCCTCTTCGGCCGCAATCCCGCGGGTGTCGTCCTGCACGCGACCGGGTTCGCCGAACACCGCCTCGCGCAGAAAGCTGAATGCGGAGCGCTGCAGATTCAAATGAAACCGTTGTACGGACTGAATATGTGCCTTGGCAGCCGCCGGTGCCACCACCCGGAACACCTGCGCGATGCAAAGCTCACCGGGCAGGTGCAGCAGCCCTTCGATCACGCCTGGCAGGGTGTGATCCGGCCAGGCCTTGATGCCGAGGGCAGCCATCCAGCGCTCGCCGGAGGCGCCGCGAAAATGCAAACGTTCGGCGCCCACCGCCAGTTGGTCCTGCCCAAGGGCGGCATCCAGCAACAGGGCCGGCGCAGGATTACGTACCTTGCCGACGCTGCGCGTTGGCGACGCACACTGGTCAAGAAAGCCGAGCAAGGACTCACCCTGCAGGCGCTGCAGGCGCAGCGCGGCCAGCGTGCCGGCAAACCCTTCGAGCTGGGCCTCGAAACCGCGCGCCTGGCTGGCGAGGAACGCCTGCTGCCCGGCGAAGCCATGCACCCGTTGGATCTGCCGCAGCAACAGCGACGGCAGTTGCAGCCAGCGACCACTGCGCAGCAGCGACAACGCCGCCTTCCAGCGCTGCTCGCCGGTGGTGGGCGTGAACAGCACCGCCAGGGTGTGACTGTTGCTGAATTGCTGTCCGTGCAGGAAACGCTGGCCATGCAACTGGTCGATGAACGCCGTGACCGGATGCGGAAACTGGCCAGCCTGATAGGCGTGGACGCGCCGGCGCTGAAACAGTGACCACACCGTATGGCGCTCATCCAGACCGCGGATTGCCTGTTCGATGCGTTCGGCGGCCCTTGCGGACTGGTCAGGATCGACGGCATCGGCCTCAAGACCGGTGATCGCAAAACAGGCAAGCAGGCTGCCGTCCTTGCACACTACCAGCGCGTCGCCGAGCAGGCTGAGCCAGGGCAGCAGTTCGGCAAGTGCTTGCGGTCGCCGCGCCCAGGCGGACTGCTGCACACGTTGCAGCGACGCCCCTGTCGCAGGTGCGGGACTGGCAGGGCGAGGGTTGTTCAGCACAGCGGGTTGCACCGGCCACCAGACAGCCCACGGCGACTGCGCACGCGCGGCTGGATCCAGGGGTCGTAGGTGTCGGCCTGCAGGTTGTAGCGCACATACACCTGACGGGTGTAAGGGTCGTGGCGGGTGATGCGCGCCAGCGCCAGATGCACCAGTACCGCCACCGGCAGATAGGCAGCCATGTGCAATTCCCCGGCGAGCACCATGGTCAGGGTGAAGTTGACGATGGCAAACGGCTTCTCCACCCCGAGGATCAGGCAGGGTTCGGTGAGGACGCGCGCCACGGCGCTGCGACGCGCCATGTCAAAGGCACCCTGGAATACTGACGCCGGGAAACAGCGCCGTGATCACACTGGCCACCGAAAGGGCACAGCACATGCCGAGCAACCAGCCAGCAATGCGCGACACCGCGCTGCCGGTTTCCGAGTACATGAACATGATGCCGATCATGATGGTGGACACCACGGCCAGCATGACCGCCACCTGCCCCTTCAGGCTGGCTGCCACCGCACACATGGGTGCTTCCCAGGGCATGGCTGCGCTGGCATGCAATGACAGGAACAGCAGCAAACCGCTGCCACAGGCGATGGACCGGGTCGGGGGCAAGCAGGTGGGGCAGCGGAAAACGGGGCACTGGCTGGTGGCGTTCATGGGGCTCTCCGGTGGGCTTGACTGCAGTATCACCATGGGCGGGGCGCCGCGCCGGCGCGAAAACCGCCACGACATGACGCTTTAGCGGAGGACCACCGGCCGCAACACATAGCGCCCGGCCACAATGCCTTCCAGCCGCTGCACCGTGCTGATCGCGCGGCCGGCAGTATCGCGATGGACATGGACCAGCAATTGCAGGGACTGCGCCAGTTGCGCCTGCACCGCAGCGTGCGGCCAGTCCAGACCGACGGTCAGGATCAACTGCTCCAGCCGTGCCAGCGCCCCCGCCGGATCGGCTGCGTGGACCGTGCCCATGCAGCCACGGTGCCCGGTGGCCATGGCCTGCAGCAGGTCAAAGGCCTCGCCGCCACGCACTTCCCCCACCACCAGACGATCCGGTCTTAGGCGCAGGGCCAGCCGGACCAGTCCGCGCAGATCGTGCCCGGCCCCGGAGAGCAGTCGCACCTGATGGGCGCAGGTCCGCGGCAACTCGGCAGTGTCTTCCAGCGTGAGCACGCGCTCAGTGGCAGGCACGGCCGCCAGCAGGCTGGCCAGCAGCGTCGTCTTGCCAGCCCCGGTGCTGCCGGAAACCAGGATGTTGCTGCCATCGACCACCGCCTGCTGCAGCACATCTCCCGCCGAACCTGGCACCGCTGACGCAGGTGCCGACGGTGCAGGACGCGCCTGCCATTGCGCCAGTGCCGGGGCGACGGGCCGATGGCGGCGCAGACACAGGCAGGCGGAATCGCGTGACACCGGCGGCAGCACCACGGTGACACGCCAACACTGCCATGCAGCTTCCAGGGTGTGCTGTTGCGCCAGTCGCGCACCCGGTGTCTGACTGGCCAGCAGGAGCGCCAGCGCGGCAAGCGTGCCGGCGGGCCAATGGAGGGCCAGTTGCTGCAGGCGACCACCCTGCTCCATCCAGATCTGGTCCGGACCGTTCACCATCACCTCGGTGACCTCCGGGTCCTCCAGCACGGCCTGAAGGGGCAGCAGCAGACTACTGATTGCCTGCCCGGCCCGTTGCTGCAAGAGCGTACCCTGCCCGCTCATGGACGCGGCTGGCCGCCCTGCTGCCAGCCGCGCGCGGCCAGCAACCAGGCCATTGCCCACCAAGGGGTGAGACCAAACATGCCCGGCAGGCAACTCCAGATCAGGGTGGCCAAGGGCAGACAGGCCTGCAGCCAGCGCTGCAATGTCACCGGCACAGCGCCCGCTGCGCCGGACAGCGGAGCGCAACGCGGGGTGACACCGTCATCCGCCAGCCATCCCAGCGGATACAGCAACCCGATCCACAGCGACAGCAACGCGCTGTGCGTGAACACGTGCACAGGCAGTTGCCAGTGCGTGACGCCGCCCGCAGCAGCGAAGGCGCAGACCGTGGACGAAAGCGACTCGCAGCCCCCTGGCAAACGGCGCAGCCCGTAGGTCGCCGACTGCACCACAGCACGGGTCAGCACACTGCCGGTCGCAGCACGGATCTGCGGCGCATCACGCTGTAACGCTGCCATGGCGCCGGCGCGTGGCGCCAGCAGCAGCAAGGTCAGCAGGACCAGCAGCAGGCCCGCGCACAGGCGACCAGGCCACAGGGGCGCAGCCATTCAGGCCACCACCGGGCACGGCAGGCGCAGGTGCAGCAGCTCGCCATCGGGCATCTGCGCCAGACACTCGAGGTCGGCGAGCGCCATGAACGCCGCCTCCGGAATGCGCGGCATGCTCTCGCGGGTAACCGAGTGCGAGTGACTGCGCGCGCGTCGCTGGATCAGACCCGACTGACTTTCGACCACCCCCTGCGACTGGCTGGCCCGTTCGGCAGGCAACAGACCGAGTCGGGCCTCCGATTCACGCCGGCTGATCGCGTCGAGCTGGCGAAACAGGAACCAGGCGGTGGCATTGCCTTCCGCCACGCGCGCTGCAGCGGCGCTGCCCATACGCCATTCCAGGTCGGCCAGGGTCTGCACTGCCAGCAGCACACTCACGCCCGCCTCGCGGCCCTTGCCCAACAATTGCAACAAAGCCGGACAGGCCAGTTCGGCCGCTTCATCGACCATCAACTGAAGGGGACGCACCACCCCGCCGCGGGCCGTGCAACGGGCAGCCTCGGCTGCCAGGTCCTGTAACAGCAGCGTGGCCAGTGCCCTTCCCAAGGCAGGGTTACCAAGGGTATCCAGCCCGACGTAGAGGGTCAGCCCCTGCCGGCGCAAGGCATCGACAGACAGGCAGGGGCGCGGCTGACCGGCACCGGCCAGCAGAGCCCCCAAGGCACCGCTGCACAGCAGGGCAAGCACCGGCAAAAGGGGAGCGCTCATCTTGCGATAGTGCACCCGGTCATGACCGACGAGCGCACGCAGTGCCGCCAACGTAGAAGGCGCCACGCCGGGCCGCGCGAGTGCGACAGCGAGCAGCTGCTCACCGGCATCGTCCACATGCTGGCGCAGGATGGCCAGCGTGACCGGACGGTCGAGCGCCTGCAAAGTCTCGGCGATCACCAGCACGGCGCCCCAGCAGAACTGACGGAAAGGGTCGGACTCCTGCCCCTCGATCAGGCTGCACACCCGGGTGGCCAGCTCGGCGGCGCTGTCGCACAGGGCCAGCGGATTCCAGGCCGCCGAGCGGTCCGGTTGCGCCGGCAACACCGCCAGAAACGGGCGCCCGGCATGGCGCGCGCCCTCCAGCAACAGGGCATGCAAGCTGCGCGACCCCTTGGGGTCAAGCACGATCACCGGCTCGCCCCTGCGTTGTGCCTGCCACGCCAGCAGCACGCACAAGCTGCTCTTGCCGCTGCCGGGCGCACCGAGTGCCATCACATTTCGGGTGAGCAGGACCTGCGCACAATCCACCGGCCGCGCGCGCGCCTGATGGGCAGGACCGCAGCGCAGGCCACCAGTCTGCCCGGGCCACGCCTGCAAGGCCTGGCTGTGCGCAGGCATCCAGACACCACCAAAGCCCAGGAAAACGCGCTGACGCACCGCTGGCTGCAACCATTGCGCCAAACTGGCGCAACGCACCAGACGGAGCTGCTGCGCTGACGTTGACTGGCCGCCGCGCCACCTGTCCAGCAGGGGCCGCAGCAGGCACGCACCACAGGACAGCAGCACCGGCAGGCATGGCAGCGCCAGCAAGCCAAGCAGCAGGCCAGCCCAGCAGATCAGCAGACACCGCGGCAAGCGATTGGCATTCAACCGATTTGCGCCCCGAACAACGGCCGACGCACGCGCAACGCCAGCAGGGTGCGACCGTCGGCACGCGGGCATTCCTGCGGCGTCGCCTGGGCGGCACCTGAAAGGTCTGGCACCAGATGGCCCCAATCCTGCAAGCCTTGCACTGCGGCCGGCAGTGCGTCTGGCACCGAACCAAGCCGGAGTTCGGCAATTGCCCGTGTGTGCAGCAGATCACGCCCGCCCAACGGCCAAAGCAGATGCCAACCGCCCGAATCCTGCCACCAGCGACCGCAGCGCTGGTCCGGTTGCCACAGGCCGCGCCGGACCAACTCGCCAGCGGCCGTGCACCAGGGATCAAGCGCGGGCCCGCACAGGTCCGTGATGATGCCCGCAGAGCAAGCGAGCCGGTGCGGTGGCAGGCTGACCGCGCGCCAGTCCGGCCACGAGCGCGGACCGGGAGACCAGCACTGCCCCTGCGCATCGGACCAGCACACCCGACGGTTGCGCTGCCACCAAAGGTCCATCACTGCGCGATGGGCATGCTGAAGACGCTGTGCCGGCTCCGCGGACGTGCACCGGACGAGCGCCGCGGCCGCCTGCGTCAGCCAATGCTCAAGCGAAAACGCTTGTTCTGCCGCCGCCACGCCTTCCAGCCAGCAGCTGTAAGCCGCCCAGACACGCACGATGGGCAACGCGCGTTGACGAAACCAGGCCGGATCGCAGGCCAGCTGATGAAACAGCGCGGCCAGGGTTGGCTGCGTTTGCGCAATCTGCTGGGTCAGGGGCATTGCCGGCGCAAGCACGGCGCGCTGCGCCGGGGACGATACGGTCGTCACAGCGGCTGGACACCGATCACTGCCGTCGGCAGGCGCCGGGCAGACAGCGGGGTGCTGCAGCAAACACAGCGCCAGCTGCCGGCCAGATCGCCCTGGTGCATCAGATACCGGCCGCCGCACTCGCGACAGCGCACCGGCTTCAGGTTAGGGATGCTCACCGACTTGAGCAGCCACCAGGCGCGATCTGGCGTGAGCACTTCGGGCAGCCCGGCCACCTCGATGATCTCGCGATAGCGGCCGAAGGCGGTGATCAGCAGCTCACTTGCGTCGGCCTGCCCGCCAGCCGCCTGCTGCAGCGGCCGATACAGCGCCAGAAACAGCGAGGCATGCAGATTGTTGCGACCTCGCAGGTACCACAACTCGGAGTTGGGTACCTGTCCCTTCGATGGCGCTTCGCCAGACACCTCAAGCGCCAGCTTACGCAGAAACCAGTGTGACAGACGGGTCATCTCGCACACCACCGGCACGCGCAGCCCCAGTCTCAACAGGGCTTCGGCCTGCCGATAGCGCAGGATTTCCATGCTCAGGTCACGCCTGGTAGCCATCATCCACCTCCCCTTCCGCCACCAGCAAAGCTTGCGGCAAGGCGCTGGCGCGCCCGGCGGCGAATTCGGCCAGGCAGGACCAGACCGAGGGTCGCCGCCAGCGCAGTCCCACCAGCAGCACGTGCGCCGTTGCAAGCCGGCGCAATTGTTCCTGCGACAGCCCGAGCAGGCGGTCCGCCACGCGCGGATCGAGCTGGAATTCGCTGAGGGCGAGCAGACGATTGCGCAGGAGCGATTCGCGCACCAGGTGCAGGAAAGTCAGATTCAGTTCAGTGATCGAGGACGGGGCGAGGCTCATCGGGCATCTCCGGAAGGAACGCGTGGATAAATATGAAGCTTTGCTTAGTTTATAGTCTGAACAATGGCTGGCAATGCGCCAGAAGCCTCAGACTAAAGGGTCAGGAACGCCGGACCGCACCCGATAAAACGAACCTTTTACTTGTTTTTCGGCTAAAACACAGGCTATAGGCTTGCGGCGCACACCAGAAATGATAAGCTGTGCTTGTCTATTTATCGACAACCCACCGATGACGCCCACCGACGGCAAGGCTGGCTTTGCCCGACGCCTGAACGAAGCCTTCGATCGACTGGAAATTCCCGCCAAGCAGCGTGGCCGGTTCACGGCCATCGGCCGCCTGTTTTCGGTCAGCCCGGTGGCGGCACGCGACTGGTGTGAAGGCAACAGTTATCCCAGCGTGGACAAGTTGCTCCTGATCATGGACACGGTGCGCTGCGGTGCCGACTGGCTGTTGTTCGGGCGCAGTGGCGAGGTGGCTGCAGACACTGCACGGTCAGACCGCTTGCCAGTGCAGGCTGCGCAGGCAAGCGGCCCTCGCCCGGACCGCGTCCCTGCGACGCAGGCCAGTGCCGCGACAGCGTCAGTCGACCAGACCGCACACAACAACGCCGCACAACTGCAGTGGCTGGTGGTGACCGGAGACAGCATGGCGCCCACGCTGCTTGCGGGCGATCAGGTCGCCATCGCGCCGCTGGCAAGCGCGGAATGGGAAGACGGACTGTATGCGCTCAGGGCGGAAGTGCCGGCCAACGGACCCATCATGTTGCGGCGTGCACTGCGGCAACTGGATGGCCTGCTGGCGCTTACCTGCGACCATCCGGCCATTGCCACCGCCGAGTTTTACCAGTGGGTCGATGCCAGTTGCTGGCAGGCGCAGGCAGCTGGCGAGGTACGACTGAGCGTGCTGGGCCGGGTGGTGGCGCGCCGCCACCCGCTGTAGGGTTCAGGTGCGCGGCAGTGACCGGCGATCCGGCACGTCCACCGCTACCTGGGCCCCGACGGCACCCAGGGCGTCCTGCAAGGTTTCTTCGGACAGGCCATTGATGGCGTGGCCCAGCAGGTCAGCGGCGGCGTAAGCAAAGGGCGGCAGCGAGGTCTCTTCCAGATTGGCCACAAAACCGGCAGCAGCACCCGCCACGCGCAGCAGGCCTTCGCGTTCGCGCATCAGCATCTCCAGTTCCTGGCGCAGAAAAGTCACTTCCGAATCGTCGATGTGCAGTGTCATGAGTCGTCCCCCCTGTATGCCTGCATTATGCGACGGACAGGCGCGCGGCTTAAGGGGTTTACACAACGTAAAGCACGCACTTATCGGGCGATGGCCAACCGTGCTGAGCGGGCGGCAGGGCGCCGCCCCTACATGCGCGGCAGGGTAACGCCGTGCTGGCCCTGGTATTTACCGCCCCGGTCGCGGTAACTGGTTTCGCATTCTTCGTCCGACTCGAAGAAGATCACCTGCGCCACGCCCTCATTGGCATAAATCTTGGCAGGCAGCGGCGTGGTATTGGAAAACTCCAGCGTGACGTAACCCTCCCACTCCGGCTCGAACGGCGTGACATTCACGATGATGCCGCAGCGTGCATAGGTGCTCTTGCCGAGGCAGATGGTGAGCACATTGCGCGGAATGCGAAAATATTCCACGGTACGCGCCAGGGCGAAAGAGTTCGGCGGGATGATGCAGACGTCGCTTTTGACGTCGACGAACGAGTTCGGATCAAAATTTTTCGGGTCGACGATGGTCGAGTTCAGGTTGGTAAACAACTTGAACTCGTCGGAACAGCGGATATCGTATCCGTAGCTGGAAGTGCCGTACGACACCACGCGCTGGCCGTTCACGTGCTTGATCTGCTCTGGCTCGAAGGGTTCGATCATGCCGTGCTCGCGCGACATCTTGCGGATCCAGCGATCAGATTTGATGCTCATGAGGGACTTCCAGGTTACCGGCCCCGACCAGCCGACAGGATGTCGCGCCAGCCAAAGGCCACTTCATTGAGGGTGCGGCCGGCCACCCGCACCAACCGCTGTTCCTGCTCGGTACCGCCGAGCGCTTCGTAGAATGCGCCCACCGGATTGGCCTCAAGCACGCGCACCAGCAGAGAACGCAAGCCGATGCTGGCCAACTGGGCGCAGAAACGCCGGAACAGCAGCCGGCCGGTGCCCTGTCCGCGCTGTTCAGGCAGCACATACAGGCCATAGATTTCGGCAAAAAAGCCGGTACTGCCCGAGCGCTCCGGACCACCGCACAGAAACCCCACCACTGCGCCGTCGGCAGTCACCGCCAGCAGCGTGGCATTACCTGGGGTACGCAGCACCTTGTGCCAGATGTCAGTCTGGTCCTCGTACGAAAGCCGCTCGGCAAAGGCCGCTGGCAGGATACCGTGATATCCCGAGCGCCAGCAGTCCACATAAATGCGAGCCACATCCGACGCCTGGTCAGGCGTGGCCGCGCGCACCGTCAGTCCTGACTGACCGGACTCTCCGGACGGCAGGGCGCGCAGACTGCGATCGGCATCTTCCGACATGGAGTTGACCTAGCCGTTCTTGATGACGATCTTCGGAAACTTCGCACTGTGGTCCTCACCGCGCTCGGCCACCTTGACCGCCACCTTGCGGGCGATGGCACGGTAAGCGGCAGCGATCTTGCCGTCCGGTTCGGCCACCACGGTGGGGGCACCGGCATCCGTGTGCTCGCGGATGCGCAGATCGAGAGGAAGTTCTCCCAGCAGGTCCACGCCATAATCTGCGCACATGCGCGCCCCGCCACCACTGCCAAAGATGTGCTCTTCATGGCCGCAACTGGTGCAGACGTGGGTGCTCATGTTTTCGATGATGCCGAGAATCGGCACGCCCACCTTCTCGAACATCTTGAGACCCTTGCGCGCATCGAGCAGGGCGATATCCTGCGGCGTGGTGACAATCACCGCCCCCGTCACCGGCACCTTCTGCGCCAGCGTGAGCTGGATGTCGCCGGTGCCGGGCGGCATGTCGACGATCAGGTAATCAAGGTCCTGCCAGCGGGTTTCGCCGAGCAATTGCTGCAACGCCTGCGTGACCATGGGACCGCGCCACACCATCGGCGTGTCGCCGTCGATCAGGAAGCCCACGCTCATGGTTTGCAGGCCATGCGCAACCAGCGGCTCCATGGTCTTGCCGTCCAGACTCTGCGGACGTGCCTGGATGCCCAGCATGGTGGGCTGCGAGGGACCGTAAATGTCGGCATCGAGCAGGCCGACACGCGCCCCTTCGTCCTGCAACGCAAGCGCGAGATTGACGGCCGTGGTGGATTTGCCCACCCCGCCCTTGCCCGAGGCCACGGCAATGATGTTACGGATGCCGGTGATCGGCTTCAGGCCGCCCTGCACGGTGTGAGACACCACTTTCCAGCCCACATTGATCTGTGCGGTACCGATGTCCGGCAGGCCGGCCAGCACCTTTTGCAGACGCTCGCCCACCTCGGCCGACGTGCGCCGGGCCGGGTAGCGCAATTGAACATCCACCACCACATCGGCGCCGCTGATGCGGATGCCGGCGATGGCCTTGTCGGCGTTAAAGGTGCGGCCGGTGTTCTGGTCGACCAGATCGCCCAACAGGGCCTGCACCGTGGCTTGTGTGATTTCCATGCGTTCTCCTTGAATAGCGCCGGATTATACCCGCGATGGCGGGACACAGCGGCGCCTGTGCCGGTTTCGACCAGCACAGGCGGCAAAGGTGCCGGAAGCACTGCAACGCTTTGCTACAATCAGCACGGCCAGCCGCCCCGTTCCCGCCGACGTTTTCTTTTTACCGTTCAGGTCACCATGTCCCGCAAGATTCTCGTCACCAGCGCACTCCCCTATGCCAACGGCAGTATCCATCTGGGGCACATGCTGGAACACGTGCAAACCGATATCTGGGTGCGCTTCCAGCGCATGCGCGGTCACGAGGTGCACTATGTGTGCGCCGATGACACTCACGGCGCGCCCGTGATGCTGGCTGCTGAAAAGGCCGGCATTGCGCCGGAACAGCTGATCGGCCGCGCGCGCGAGGAACACCTGCGCGATTTCACGGGATTCGGCATCAGCTATGACCTGTACTACAGCACGCACACCCCCGAGACACGCCAATACGCCGAACTGATCTACGGTCGCCTGAACGATGCGGGCCTGATCGGCATCCGACCGGTCGAGCAGTTCTACGATCCGCAGCGCCAGATGTTTCTGGCCGACCGTTTCGTGAAGGGCGAATGTCCGCGCTGCCATGCCAAGGACCAGTATGGCGACTCTTGTGAAGTGTGTGGTGCCACCTATTCGCCCACCGAACTGATCGGCCCGTATTCCGCCATCACCGGCGCCACACCGGAGCGGCGCAGCAGCGACCACCACTTCTTCCGGCTTGGCCAGTGCAGCGACTTCCTGCAGGCATGGACACGCTCCGGCACCATTCCACCGGCGGCCGCCAACAAGATGGGCGAATGGTTCGAGGCTGGCCTGAGCGACTGGGACATCAGCCGCGACGCGCCCTATTTCGGCTTCGAAATTCCGGGCGCCCCGGGCAAGTTCTTTTATGTGTGGCTGGATGCACCGGTGGGCTACATGGGCGCTTTTGCCCATCTGGCGGAACGCGATGGCCTGACCTTTGACGACTGGTGGGGCGTGGACTCGCACGCCGAACTGCACCACTTCATTGGCAAGGACATCCTCTATTTTCATAGCCTGTTCTGGCCCGCGATGCTGGCCCGCTCGGGCTTCCGCACTCCCACCCAGCTGCACGTGCACGGTTTCCTGACCGTCAACGGCGCAAAGATGTCGAAGAGCCGTGGCTCATTCATCACTGCCGGCGACTACCTCAACCACCTGAATCCGGAGCATCTGCGTTACTACTACGCTGCCAAGCTGAACGCCAGCGTGGATGACCTCGACCTCAGCCTGGAAGACTTTACTGCGCGGGTGAACAGCGACCTGGTCGGCAAGTATGTGAACCTGGCCAGCCGGACCGCCGGTTTCATCCGCAAGCGCTTTGCAGGTCGCACGGCGCGTTCCCTGCCGGCTGCCGCTGAGGCCCTGGTGGCGCGCTTCCGCGCGCAGTCAGAGGAGATTGCGCAGGCTTATGAGCAGGGTGAATTCAGCCGCGCAATGCGCGAAGTGATGGCGCTGGCCGATCTGGCCAACCAGTTCGTCGATGCCAACAAGCCCTGGGAGATCGCCCGATTCCCCGAACGCAGTGATGAATTGCATGGTGTCTGTACGGGTTGCCTGGAGCTGTTCCGCCTGCTCACCCTATATCTCAAACCGGTACTGCCTGCGGTGGCCAGACAGGTGGAGACCCTGCTCGGCATTCCGCCGCTGACCTGGGAGGCGCTGGACGCCACCCTGCTGGATCAGCCGATCAATGAGTATCAACACCTGATGACCCGGGTGGAGGGTACGCAGGTGCAGGGACTGATGATGGCGGCAGCGGCTTCGGTGGCGGCAACGGTGGCGATTACGCCTGCCGCTACCGTGGCCGCCGGGGCGGCGTCAGCGGCGGCGTCAACGGCGGCGGCGGCGTCAACGGCGGCGGAATCAGCTTCCGCAGCAGCAGGGTCGGCAGCCGCGGCAACCGCGCCATCCGCGACGCCCTCCCCAGCCAATGCAGCGCCCGTGGCCCCTGCCACCAGGGAC
>CAITLJ010000067.1 GCA_903893215.1 uncultured Ferrovum sp.
CTGATGAGCTTGCCCATGCGTCTCGGCTGCGAGGAGGACCGCATGGCCATCCCCTCCCCTTACTTGCGCTGCCCGCCCGAGCTGGTCACCGACTGGCATACCCGCCTCGGACTTTCGCCAAGGCTGCGCATCGGACTGGCATGGAGCGGTAACCCGGACCAGCAACGCAACGCCATCCGTTCGATACCGTTCGACGCACTGGCCGGGCTGATCGAGCGTTTCAGCACCAGTGGGGAGTGCGAGTTTCATGTATTGCAAAAAGGTGCCGGACTTGAAGCGATGGAACGATTCCCGAAACTGCCGCTGATCCGATCCTCCGAA
The DNA here is from genome assembly GCA_903893215.1 of uncultured Ferrovum sp. GTDB lineage: Bacteria > Pseudomonadota > Gammaproteobacteria > Burkholderiales > Ferrovaceae > CAIVHB01. The sequence goes on from CAITLJ010000067.1 coordinate 322, forward strand.
CACTGCCATGACTTTGCCGATACCGGGGCACTGATGGAGGCGCTCGACCTGATCATCACCGTCGACACTTCGGTGGCGCATCTGGCAGGTGCTCTTGCGCGACCCACCTGGATCCTGCTCGCCCGGGTGCCAGACTGGCGTTATGGACCTGAGGGCACCGACTGCGTCTGGTATCCCACGGCGCGGGTTTTCCGCCAGCCGGCCCAGGATGATTGGACCGCCGTGATCACAGAGGTCTCGGCGGCCCTGGCGGCGTTGTTGGCAGAACGAAACCAGACGGAGCGGGGAGCACAGGCATGAGCGGTATCGAGACCAAACTGCCGGGGTCAGGCACTGAGGATCGAGCCTCGGCTACCCGCGCGGCTCTCGACGCTGCCCTGGCGGCACGCGCCTGGACCGAGGCCGTAGCCTTCGCCGATCACCTGATTGCCAGGACACCCGACGATGGCGACCTGCACCATCAGCGCGGTCTGGCGCTCTGGAAGCAGGAGCTTGGCGCGGAGGCACTGCAAGCCTTCTCCACAGCACGCGCATTGCCCGGCGATCACGCCACCCTGTTGTCAGACTATTCGCTGTTGCTCGCCACCGAGGGTGCGCCGACCGGCGCAGTGGAAATTTGTCGGGCTGCGGTGACCGCCCACCCCAGCCGTCACGATCTGCTTAACAATCTGGGCATCGCACTGATTGCCGACGGTCAGCCGGCCGAGGCACTGCAATGTTTCAACGCTGCACTGGAACTGGCGCCGCAATCCGCCACAAGCACCTATAACCGGGGTTTTGCCAAGCTGCTGCAGGGCGACCTGAAAGGCTTCTTTCAGGACAACGAGGCGCGCTTTGCCGGCAGCGGCTTGTGGCAGAGTGGCACCGCGAAGCTCGATGAACTGCCCTTGTGGATGGGCGAACCGATTGCGGGTCTCAACCTGCTCGTGCACGCCGAGCAAGGCTTTGGCGATACCCTGCAATTCATCCGCTTCATTCCTTTGCTGGCTGCGCTCAAGCCGGCACGACTGACCGTGCACGTGCAGCCCGAATTGCTGCCCGCCTTACAGTGCCTGCGCCACTTCGCGGAATTCCATCCGGTGGGCTCGGTGATCGGTCCGTGCCACTTCAGCATTCCGCTGCTCAGCGTGCCGCACCGTCTGGGTATCGACTGGCCCACCCTGCCGGCCTGGACACCTTATCTGGCACCCGATGCTGCGCGCCTGGCGCATTGGCGTGCCCGCCTTGCCGATGCGGCCTCAGTACGGACATCTGCATCGCCGACAGCGTCAGTGTCACGCCCAGAACCAAAGCCCGCCCCGCTGCGTATCGGCCTGGTATGGCAAGGTTCGCCCGGTCACACCCGTGGACGCGAGCGCTCGGTCGCCCTGCACACCCTGCACCGCCTGGCTTTGCCAGGCATTCAGTGGGTATCCCTTCAAGCCGGGGCAGCCGCCGCAGAGGCGCTTGCCGACACCGTTCTGCGACCACTCCCCCTTGGGGAAGAACTGGTCGACTTTGCCGACACTGCGGCACTGATCAGCCAGCTCGATCTTGTAATCAGCATCGACACCGCAGTTGCCCATCTGGCAGCTGCACTGGGCCATCCGACCTGGGTTCTGGACGCCGGCGTCGGACCGCTCTGGCTGACCAAGCGCGTTGACAGTCCTTGGTACCCGACTGTCCGACTGTTCCGCCAGCCTGCGCGTGGCGATTGGCAAGGCCTGGTCGAGTCCCTGCTGCCAGCACTGCAGGAGCGGCTTGAACAGCACCGGCGCGCCAGTGATGACGCAGCACGCGCTGCCTGTGCAGAAGCGCAGGGCTTGCTCGACGACGACCAGCTTTCCAGCGCCCGCGACACTTTCCGGAAAATCTGTGCCACCTGGCCCGGCGCCACCGAGGGCTGGCTGGGTGCCGCACTGGCGGCCGAAGACCTCGGCGACATCCAGCAGGCCCTGGAATGCGCGCTCAAGGCTCGCCTGCAGGCGCCCGCGGCCATCGAACCGCACGTGCAGTTGGCGCGCCTGCAGCAAAAATTGAAGCGGCCGCTCGAAGCCCTGTGCAGCTACCAGCATGCACTGGCGCGCAGTCCGGACCACCCGGTGGCACTGGCCGGCCTCGCCCGTCTGTTGCGCCTGCAAAACTGCCCGGCTGACGCGCTGCCGCTGGCGCGCCATTGGGTCCGACTGGAGGGGGACAATCCCTGCAGCCTTGCCGAACTGGCACTGGTCTGTCTGGCCGCCAATGATCCGCTGGCGGCGCTGCGCTGGGCGCAGGCTTCGCTGGCATTCGGACCACAACAACCCGAATTGCAGGCCCTGACCGCGCGCTGCCTGGCCTTGCTTGGGGGGGCTGTATCGGCCTTGGTGCCAGCGATCGCACGGTACCAGACTAGCCCCGCCGACCAGGACACCCAGTTTGCTCTCGCCGAAGCCCTGTTCGATGCAGGCCTGCCACTGCCCGCCATCGGATTTTATCAGCGTGCCCTGCAAGGACGGATCGACCACGCCACGCTGCGCAGCTTGAGCGATGCCTTGATTGCGCAGTCTGATTGGCCCGCCACGGCAGCCTTGGGGCAAATCAGCACTGCGCATTTTCCTGACGACGCCGACCTGCGCTGCGACCATGCCACGGCACTATGGAAGCAGGGCCAACTGGCCGTTGCTGAACCCTTGTTCGATCAGGTGCTGACCCAACAACCAAACCATCTGGCGGCACTGCTGCATGGCAGTGCCGTCGCACTTGCCCGGGGCCAGATCGCGCAGGCCCGGCAGCGCGGGGAACGGGCGTTGGCGCTGGCACCCGATCGGGTCGAGCCACTACTGGCGTGCGCTGCGGTGGCCGAAACAGAAGGGGATGATGCGATGGCAGACCGGCTGTTGTTGCAAGTCCTGTCACGTGACCCGAGCCACGCTCAGGCGCGCTTCAGCCGAGGTACGCTTGCGCTGAAGGCGGGCGACTGGGCACGCGGCTGGACCGATTACGAGGCACGCGCGGACGCAGAGGGCGTGCGGGCCTACCTTGGCGCCGGCGCCGGGCAGGTGCCGCGCTGGCATGGCGAACCACTGGAGGGACGCCACCTGGTGGTGTGCGCCGAACAAGGCCTGGGCGACACCCTGCAAATCCTGCGCTGCCTTCCCTTGCTGGCGGCGTTTCGTCCGGCACGGGTGACTTTGCAGGTGCAAGTGGAACTGGCTGGCTGGTTGCGCAGCCTGCCCAACCCGCTGATGGGCGGCATCTTCGAGGTGGTCCCGCGAGGACTGCCGCTGCCCCCCTATCAGACCTTCGTGCCGCTGCTCAGCCTGCCCGGCGTGCTCGGCCTGCAACCCGATTCGGTGCCGCCGCCGTGGCTACCACCGATCAATGAGCGGCGACGCCAGCATTGGGCGGGCTGGCTGGGCAAATCGACCGATCGTCAACGGATTGGCCTGTGCTGGGCCGGCAACCCGGCCTATCCGCGCGACCTCGAGCGCTCTCCCGGACTCGACGCGGTCCTCCAGTTGTTGCAGGCACCGCAGGCAAGGGATTGCGACTGGATCAGTCTGCTGTATGGCGAACGCGGTGCGGCAGGGGCTGCTTATGGCATGCGGGTCCCCACGCTCTCGCCCGCCCTGGGATTTGGCGATACCGCAGCACTGTTGGCCAATCTCGATCTGGTGATCACGTGCGATACCGCGCTGGCACACCTCAGCGCCAGTCTCGGCTTGCCCACCTGGCTGATGCTGGCAAAGGCGTCCGACTGGCGCTGGGGACCACTGGACGGACACAGCCCGTGGTACCCGAATGCGGCGCTGTTCCGTCAGTCGTCGGCGGGCGACTGGAACCCTGTCGTACAGGCTATGATCGGCGCCCTGCCCGCCCGGCCAACCTGAGCCAGCCCACCTGTCGCGGCGCTGGCGACAGGGACGGGACCACCAAATTAACAGCCCCGCCAGGCATACCGGCGGGGCTGTTGTGACTTTCGACCTGCCGCAACGCAGGCCTGCAGAGGGATCAGAATCGCACGTTGAAGTCGAGCTGCATCACGTCGATGCTCAGCGGCAGACCATCAATCGCCTGGGTGCTGAGGTATTTCACGGAGAGCCAGGTGTCGTGATCCAGCCCGATTGAGGCGCCTGCCAACCAACCCTTGGCATCTGTTCCACCAAGATGGAAGTCCGGATCGTTGAAAGCATCCAGTACGGCGTCCCGCTCAACATACTTGTAGCCAATATAGCCCAGCCAGTCGCCACGCTCGCGGATCATCGGCTTGCCCACCGTCAGTCGCGTACCGAAAGCATTTACCCGCGGGCGCAGCAATCCACCGTACTTAGGGTCCTGCACGCCATATACCGTGGTGCCTGCTGCAGCTGACAAGGCAGCGCCGCCAGTCCGTGCGTTGATTTCGTTGGCATCAAAGCCCAGGTTTTTCGCCACATCGACCAGCAGGGTGACGTGAACCGGATCAAAGCTCGCCAGGTCAGCCTGGGTGGTCAGGTTCAACTCGCGGAACCTGGAGGCCAGTCCAAATGGTGCCGAAGCACTACCGCTGAGCTGATTCAACGCAAACTGGGTATTCCCCTTCTGGAAGGTAAGCGGTGCCGAATTGCTGTTCAGCACGCTCACCCCACTGTTGTCGTTCGGGACGCCCTCGACATGCACGAAGTCGTAGTAACCCAAGCCAACTTTCAAGCTGGACTTGTCCGCCAGGGTCCACTTGCCGCCGAGCTGACTGCCGTAAAGCCACTTGGATTTGACATCGGTGGTGGGATTGGGCTCCAAGTCCTGCAGGGGGAACGCACCCAGGGTGGCGAACAGGCCCAATGACGGCGTCAGCTGCGGCATTGCTGATGCGTAGGCACCGTCAAAGCCCAGGCGGTCGTACCACAGCAGATCACTGCCAAAAAACGGGTTGGAGAATCGCCCCCCCTGCAAGCGCAACCAGGACACCGGCTCGTAACGGATGCTGGCTCGGTCCACGCCGATCGTTGGACGGCTGAAGTTGGATCCGAGCGTCTGGAAATTGGTCACCGGGTTGCCGGCCGCGCCAGTGGACAGGCGGAACTCGGCGTTGGTGTGGGTATTGATGCCAATCTCCGCACCTTCGGTGGCACGCAGACGGGTGAGCTGGCGGTTCACCGTGGTGTTGTTGATGGTGCTGCCCGCCACGTTGGCCTGATAGGTGGCGGCATCGACATTGCACGACGTGGTGTCCGTGCCGGCCGTGGTGCCGGTCGGGCAAGCCGGGCGGAACAGGTCCTGCTCGAAACGGAGGGTCATGTCGCCGCTGAAGGTGAAGCGCGACAACCAATCCGGTAGACGGGTCTGCTCAATCCAGCGCTCATTCTTGGCCTGCGCCAGCAACTCGGATTTGATCTGTTCCTTCAGATCGCGTTTGACGAACTCTGGCACATACGGGACGCGCACCGACTTGGCCGACTGCTTGTTCTCGTCTGCCGAACCTGCATCAGTGGATGCGGCGGCGGGAGCGCCGAACGTTACGGCTGCCGCATTGGCCGTGGCCTGACGCAGGATCTCGTCGGCTTTGTCTTGGGTCAGCACCCCCTGCTGTACCAGGGCCTTGATCAGGTTGATGGTGGTGGCCCGCAGCGTCTCCAGGGATTCACGTTCGTCGGCGTAAACAGCGGTGGGCAGGGCAAGGGCGAGGCAAAGCAGGAGTGGCTTGAGGTGCAAAGTCTTCATGGGCGCAGGCAAAGGAGAAAAAGGCAGGCCGGCCGTGGCTGGAGGACACCGACGACAGACACACAATCCGCTAGTGTGGCCAATCAGTGTTACTGCACCATGACGCAAGGATGTCACGGCCGGGTAACATGGGGCTGCGACCATACGGCCTTGCCGCTTTTCCATTGGTCCCGCTTCCCATGCTTCCCGCTTCAGTCTTTGTACCGCGCCTCCTGGCCTGTGCCGTCCTGCTTGCCTGCCAGCCAGTCCTCCGGGCCGCGGCCGAGACACCGGTCCCGGCACCCGCGCTGAATCCAACCGAGTCCATCGCCCTCAGCGTGCCCCGCAAGGAGCCGACGTTCGACATCCTTGAATTTATCGTCGATGGCAACAGCGTACTCGACACCGAAACCATCGAACGGGCGGTTTATCCATCGCTGGGACCGGGTGGCAGCAGGGGGTCGGTCGAAAAGGCGCGCGCAGCGCTGGAGGGAGAATTCCAGAAGCGCGGCTATCTGACCGTATCGGTCGACGTACCGGAGCAAAAAGTCAGCGATGGCGTGGTGCACCTGCGGGTGATTGAGGGACGGGTCGGTCGCTTGCGCGTCACCGGTTCTCGCTACTTCGACCTGGGCTACATCCGCGCTCACGCCACGGCCGTGGCGCCGGGCGCCGTGCCGTTGTTCCCGCAGGTGCAGGCAGAGCTGGGCGAACTCAACCGCACCCCGGACCGCCGTGTCACGCCGCAACTGCACCCCGGCAAGGCACCAGGCACCGTGGATGTGGACCTGAACGTGGAAGATCAGCTCCCCGTGCATGGCAGTGCAGAAATCAACAACCGCTACAACGCCTTCACTGCCCCGCTGCGTTTCACGGGGTCGGTACGCTACGATAATCTTTGGCAGGAGGCTCACAGCCTGGGACTGAGCTGGACCGTGGCACCGCAGCACGCCAGGGACAGCAATGTGCTGTCAGGCACCTACCTGCTGCCGGCTGACGACGACCGCTCGCTGGCCCTTTACGCAGTGCACTCGCGCAGCGACGTGGTGCCCGGCGCGTTCGATACCATCGGCAAAGGCAATATTTTCGGGGCGCGCTACGTGATCCCGCTGCCCGGCAACAAGGACCTGTTCCATTCCTTCACGCTGGGCATCGATCACAAGCAGTTCGGCGAAACAGTGCGTGTGGCCGGCTCGGACACTTCAAACACGCCCATTGTCTACAACCCGCTGCTCGTGCAGTGGGGCGGCTTTGAGCAGGACGTGGCCGGTACCACCCAGTTCACACTGGCAGCCAACCTCGGCCTGAACGGTGCGTTTGGCAACAAGGACGCCGATTTCCAGAACAAGCGTTCGGGCGCCAGCGCCAGCTTCCTCACCCTGCGGCTGGACCTCTCGCGCACGCAGCGCATTGCGGACGGCTGGGCGATTTATGGACGAATCAATGGCCAACTGAGCCCAGATCCGCTGATCAGCAACGAGCAGCTCAGCCTTGGCGGGGCCGACACCGTGCGCGGTTATCTGGAAGCCGAGGCGCTAGGGGATACCGGGATCAATGGCACGCTGGAGCTGCGCTCGCCGCACCTGTACCTGCCCCTGAAAGACCGCGTGCCTGAGCTGTTCCTGTTTGCGTTCCTGGACGAGGGCAACCTGAAGGACAAGCAAACCCTGCCCGGGCAGATCCAGAACTATGGGCTGGCCAGTGCTGGCCTGGGCTTGAAGCTGGAAGCGCGCAGCGGTGTGCACGTTGGGGTCGCCCTGGCGCACGCACTGCGCAACGGAACGTACACCCATGAGGGCGCGTCGCGCGTCGATTTCCGGCTGGCGCAGGACTTTTGAAGCCGGCATTTTTCAGCACGGCTTTAAGGCACGCGCAGCCTTGCTGCGGCTAACTGGAGCGCGGGCCTACCCAAGCTGTCTGGAGCGCATGCAAACGCGCCGCTACTGACCCCAGCGGCGCCGTCCAATCACCGCTGACCGACTGCCGGTGCAAGCGTGCCTGCGGGTACCAGGGACTGTCCTGACGGTCATACATCCAGCGAAAGTCGGGGCGGAACGGCACCAGCAGTTCAAAAGGCACGCCGAGCGCCCCTGCGAGATGCGCCACCGACGTATCCACGGTGACCAGCCCGTCAAGCGCGCACAGCAGGGCTGCCGTATCGGCAAAGTCCTGCAGCGCCGCCGCATGGCGCCCGATATCAGGGTACGCCGCCAGTACCGCCAGATCCTCCTTCCGCGCGTCTTTCTGCACCACGTGATAGTCAATGCCAGCTGGCAAGGCCTCCAGCAGACGCGCCAACGGCAGACTGCGATTGCGGTCATTCAGATGACGCGGATTGCCTGACCAGACCAGCCCCACCTGCGGTCGCTGACGTCTGCAAAGGTTTTGCTGCCAGTCACGCCGGCGCTGCGGGTCTGCGCTCACGTAGCCTTGTGCCAGCGGCAGGTCAACCAGCTGCAAACACAGACGATGCGGCAGGCTGACCAAGCTGCAATGCAGGTCAAACGGGGGGAGTGTCTGCTGATCATCGAAGACCTGCGGCGGCACCGCACCCGGCCAGCCGCGCAGCGTACTGACTAGGGTTTTCAGGCTGGCGGGCAACCGCAGCAACACGTGTGCGCCCAGCGCCTGCACGCGCGGCACGCACGCCAGAAACTGAAGGGTATCCCCCAAGCCTTGTTCGGCCCACAGCAGCAGGGTACGACCGGCCAGATCCCGCTGGCCATCCCAGGACGGTGATTCGAATACGGGCAGGCGCTCACGCAGCTGGCCCTCCTCCAGGCGGCTTTCGTAGCCCGTCCATCCCGCCGTGAAGTTACCCTCCGCCAAATCGAGCATGCCGAGGCTCATCCGCAGACTGGTATCCCCAGGACGCCACGCGAGGGCGGTGAGGTAGTCCGCGCGCGCGCCCGCGCGGTCGCCAGCAGCAAGCCGAATGGCCGCGCGATTGGACACATGAGAGCGTTCGGCAGGCTCGATCCCGATGGCTTGGTCGATCGCCTGCAGGGCCTCGTCATGACGATGCAGGTGGCTAAGTGTCACCCCGCGATATGCGTGCAAGGCACCGGCCTGCGGATCATCCCGCAAGGCACGCTCCACCACAGCCAGCGCTGCGTCAAAACGGCCCTGATCGGTGAGCGGCTTGAGCCGATGCTCAGTCAGCTCGATCAGCGCCAGCAGACGACGGGCTACCTGATCGTCCGGACGTAGGGCAAGCACTCGGTAATAGTCAGACTGCGCGCCACGCAAATCGCCGGCAGCAATGCGGGCTGCGCCCCGTCCCGCATGAATCTCGGGCTGGTCGGGTGCCAGTTCGATGGCCCGCTGGAACGCTTCCAACGCCGCGGCCAACTCTCCACATTGCGCCAACGCTGTTGCAAGGTTGGCATGGAGTTCGGCGCCATCCGCCCCCAGCTGTTGCGCATGATGCAGGCTGGCGCGCGCGCTGACGGCGTCTCCTGCCACCAGCGCCCGCTTGCCCGCAGCCAACAGCAAAGCAATGTGCTGCAGCGGGTCGGCGGCCAGTGGTCCCGTCGTCCCATCTATCGATGCGTCACCGGCCTTCCCTAAACGCTCACACTGCAATGTCGCCTCCACGCGCGCAAGCACGTCCGGCCAGTCGCCGGGCCGTCGCTGACGGAACAGACGCATGGAGGGGTACCACGGACTGTCATCACGATGACGCAACCAACGCCAGTCAAACGGCTCCGCCAGCAGCCCCCAAACCCGGCAACCCAGTGCGCCGGCGAGGTGGAGAATCGAGGTATCGACACTGATCACCAGATCACACAAGACAAGCACGGCAGCCGTATCGGCAAAATCCTTGACAGCCGGTCCGACCCAGCGGATGTCGCCGCTATTCAAGCACTCGGCGTCGGCTGGCGCAAGATCGCGTTGCACCAGGATCACATCGGCAAACCGGGCGAGGCCCTCAAAATTGCGCAGTGGCAGCGACCGGTAGCGATCCTGTGGATGGCGCGGATTACCCGAGCATGTCAGCGCAATACGCGGTCGGTGCGGCTGGATCGGGCCAAGTTGTGCATGCCAGTGGCTGATGCGCGCGGGCGCGGCCCGCAGGTAAGCCGGGCTAGCCAGTAACTGATCCAGCGTGGTGCCAAACAGCGCGGGCAAGCTGAGCAAAGGGATCCGCCAGCGGCAAGCAGCCGCAGGGTGCCCCTCGCTACCGAGTGACAGCAGGATGATTGCAGGATCAAGCGAATCCAGCAGGTCGATCATCTGTGCCGGCACCTCGAACACAACGGTACCTGCATGCCTGAGTAACTCTGGCACGTAGCGACAGAACTGGATGACATCACCCAGTCCCTGCTCGCAGCAGACCAGCACCCGCTCGCCCCGGGCCGCCGCCAGCGACGGCAACTGCGGCAGGTGCGCATGGCGGGCTGCTTCAAAATCAGGCAACTGCCACCGCGCCTCGTACTCCGGCCACCCCCGCGCATAATCCCCAAGCTCGAGCAACAGCAACGCACGGTTCCAGCGTGCCTCGGCATGACCGGGCTGTTGCTGCAACAGCGCATCAAACCCCGCCAGGGCTTCCTCGCTGCGACCAAGATCGGCAAGCAACTTGGCGCGGTTCAGGCGAGCAGCGGGCTGCTGCGGATCGCGCAACAAGGCCTGTTCACTGGCTAACAACGCACCGTTGATATCACCCATGCGGTCGCGCACTTCGGCCAGATTGACCCACGTAGCCACTAGCTCCACGTCCAGCGCCAGTGCGCGCTCCAGACTGGCGAGCGCCTGCGCATGCTGGCCGGTACGACCCAGCAACAATCCCTGATTGGACCAGGCCACTGCCAGCAGCGGGTCCAGCACGACCGCCTGCGCGAAGGCCGCACCCGCCTCGGCATCCAACGATAGCGCATGCAAGGCCTGACCACGGTTGCACCAGGCCAACGCCGCCTGTGGATGGTGCATTAAGGCATCATCACAGGCCTGCAGCGCGCCGGCAGCATCCCCAAGATGTAACAGACACTGCGCCAATGTCATGCAGGCTGACATGTCCCCCGGCGCGCCAAGCAATGCTGCGCGCGCGGACTGCGTGGCTAGTTCCGCCTGGCCAAGTTCCCAGTGCGCCAAGGCCAGGTTGGCCAGCAACGATGGCCGCCCTGGTACATGGACCAGTCCTTCCTGGAACGCGGCCGCTGCAGCGGCGAAGTCGGCACGTTCGAGGGCGGCTGTGCCAACCTCAAAACACGCCCTGCCACGCTGCAGGGCAACTGCGTCTGTCTCGTTGGTCACTTCCTTGTGCTCTCCACCGGCTGCCAATACCGCAAGTCCGTCCCGTATCAACGCACCAAAGTCTTGTCCCGGCAATCCGGTCCGTTGCAATGGCCGGCATCCCGCGCACCATCATCATCAGCACTGACTTCCACCGTCACGATGGTGGGCTTGAACGAATTTTTCAGGTCATCCGCCCGCTTGGCATCATCGGCCAGGCGCTTGCCTGTGTCATCCGAACTCTGCGCCGCATTGGTGTTGGCCGACGTACTCGGTGCCGGGGCCGCCACGCTGACCGAATCGACCGTTGGCACCCCGGTGGACGCCCCCCCCACCTGGATGTTGGCTGCATTCAGCACCACTGCCGCAGCGATGTTCAGGTTGCCAGCCGCACGGATACCGGCGTCACCGGCGTCCACCGTACCCACCGGTGCGATCAGATCGACGTTACCCGGAATCTGCCCAGGGCCCGTCAGAAGGGCACCGATACCGGAACCCGTGGTGGCTCCGCTGACCGTGATCACCAGCTGTCCCGACGAGTTGAAGCCGAAGGTTGGCGGCGGCACCACCTGGACACTCTTCGCACCCTTACCCGCATCAATATTGCCAAACGACGACCACAGCGAGATGTCGCCGCCGCCCACCGAGAAGATCCGCGATGAGTTCACGTTGATGTTGTTGGCTGCCACCGCACGCACGCTGCCTGTGGCCTGGGTGACCAATCCGAGCTGGTCCGGGGTCTTCTTCGGTGTGCCTGGCGGCTGATTGGCAAGACCGACATCCAGTCCACCGGTCGGCGTAAACACACCAATGTCGCCACCGGACAGGGTGCGCACCTGGCTATACACCATGCTGACATTGCCGGTCAGATTGCTGTTACCCGCCAGTGCCAGCGTGGTCCCGGTGCTGCTGGCTTTGGCCACGGTGGTCGGCACCACATTGAAATTGACTGCCTTGCCGGTGCTGGTATCGACCACCGACCCCGGAAACAGGGTGCCAATGGCCTGATAGCCTGCTGCAAAGCTGGTGCCATGCAGATTGTGGTCCAGCGCATTCAAATGCAGTTCGTTGGCCAGCACCTGCTCGTCCAGCAGGGACTGCTGCGCGGGTGACAGCGCCTGGTAGGCGGTCCATGCGTCTGCCTTGCTGAGGGAGACCCCATTGCCCACCAGACCATTCATGTAAGTCTGCAACAGGACGTCGTTGCCGTGGCTGGCTGAGACGGCGCTGGCAGGATTGATGTAATCCTGCCCGAATGTCGTAAATGCCGGCATGCAGGCACTGGTGTTGCAGTTGCCCAGACCGGCGTAAAGGCTGATGTTGGCACCCGCGGTACTGCTGACCGTGTTGTTGGCACGACTGATCACCCCCTGCGCCGAACCCAGGTCAATGTTGCGGCCAGCCTCCATCAGCAGTCGTCCCGGTCCGTCGACCTCAATGCTGCTGGCATCGGCCTGACCGTTCGGAATTTGCCCATGCGGGGACAACACGATATCCCGCCCCGCGTTCACGCTGCTGACATCGCTCGCACCAATGTTCTGTGCCACCACACTGAGGCCGCTGATGTCCTGACCGGCGACCAGGTCGACTGGCTTGGGCGATGATATCTGCGAGCTGCCGACGCCGCCAGCGGTGCCCAGGATGCTGCCCAGGTCCGCCATAATCGTGACCGGCACGGTATCTCCCTGGTGCAGGGCATTGGCGGCCACCTGGCCGAAGCCATCCAGCACTCCGGCCGTATTGGAATTGCCCAGGGTAGTGGAGACCTGTCGCGACGGGTTGGCCAGTACCGCGGCGCTCGCCGACGAAAGGGCCAGTGACGACGGATTGCCCGGTGCGATCTGGCGCAGGTCCACCGAACCGCCAGCCCGCACCCGCAGGTTGCCGGTGGGCGACGGTGCCAGCAGGAACGCCTGCTGCAGGCTGAAATTACCCTGCTGTGCCGTGATGTCCACGGTAGCCGGAAGGATGCTGAACCCTCCGGTTGCATTGGGTGTGGTCACGATGCCATGCGTTTGGTAGGCCGTTCCAAAATCGGTCAGCCGCTTGCCCAGACTCACGTCGCCGCCCTGTGCCAGCAGGTGCAGGCTGGCGTTGGTACCGAAATTGCCAGTGACCGGATTGTAGGTGTCGTAGGTGGAAAAGTAGGTGGTGAAGGCCTGCCCATCATTGACGGCCGCGTAGGTCAGTGCGCCGTTGACCAGTTGTGAACCGGTCACATTGCCAAGCACTTGCGGCACGGTAAAAGGATTGTAAGCCGTGAGCAGATCGATCGCACTTCCCGCCACCAGACTGAACTGACTGTCACCCATCGCCAGCACGGGCGCAAACCCGCCCACAGGGTTGGCTAGAATGCTGCCACCCGCCTGCAACAGACCCTGGCCGCGTTCCACATAATACGAACCACCGAGGATGTCACCACCAGCATGCACGGCCAGATTGCCGCCCCCTTCCACATACAGGTTGGCCGGTGAAATCTGCGCCGCCGCCGCAGTCAATCCCCCCCCCTGCCGGCCATTGGTGGGCAGGGCGGCCGACAGGTTGCTGACCGAGCCTCGGGCGTTGACGGTCACATTGCCACCCCCCAAGGCACCGAGGTCCATATGAAACTGGTCAAACTCCACCCACCATGCGGTCTGGTTGGGTGACCCGCGACCACCCAATGGGTTGGCGAACAAGCCGGTGGAAGGACTGACCGTGGCCGAACGGTACAGCCAGTCATTGACTTGCTGGGTGCTGCCCGCCCCTTGCACATTGCCACCTGCATCCACCGTGACGTCACCGCCGCCCGAAGTGAACTGCTCGACGTACTGCACTTGAGTGGCACTCGCCGCGCTGCGCTGGACAAACACCGAACTGGAACCACTCGTGCCATTGGGCAGGAATGGCAGGGCGATAGTGCTCGGGAACGGGGTCAGCACCCCAGCCGTGTAGACCGAAGCGCTCTGTCCATTGACCTGCGCACTGAACTTCACATCACCAGCCGAAGCCAGGTGGATACTGCCCGTGCCAGTGCGGATCAGAGCGCTGTTGAGCAGATTGAGCGATCCGGCCGCTGTGCTGCGGGAGACCGCCAGCGGGTCCGCGGCCCCCGTATCCGCGCCAGCCACCAGTTGGTAACTCCATTGCCCGCCTGCGCTGGCACTCTGTGCCTGTACCGTACTGACGGCGTTACGCCCAGTGCCAGCCACCCGCACAAAGCCATCGCTCAAGGTGCCCCCCAGGGTCAGGTCGCCCGGGGTGCGCACAGTCAGCACACCCGCATTCACACCCGTCCCAACAAAGTGCAGCCCGCTCAGGTCGAGCGTGGTGCCCGCAGCAAGCACCGCGCCGTTGGCGTCCAGCGTCGGGTGATCGATCTCCACACTGCTGAACAGGGCGGTGTTGGCGTTGCCTGGCAGGGCGGCCAGGATGTTGCTGCGCTGGGTAGCAAGCGTGCCAGCGGCCACAGCCACCGGACCAGCCGCGCTGAACAACGCGGAATTCAGCGCTACGCCGTCGTAGCGCTGGACTGCCTGCAGGTTGATCAGGGGTGCGGTGCCAGTGGCGGGCGCCAGCCCATCCACCGCGAAGGTGCCCAGCGCCATGCCGCCCACCGTCTGCGGTGCGACCAAGTTCAGCGTACCCGGCAGGGCTGTGCTGCCATTCAGGGCGATGCTGGCACCAGGATTGGCACTGAGCAGCCCTGTGCTGTTGGCTGCCAAGCCCAGCGTAATGGTGCCCGCTGCCCCGGCGGGGGAGGACGCGCTCAGCTGTCCATCTAGGGTAAGGCTGTTGCCGGCCCACAGGGCCAGATTGCCGGCATCCGTATGATGCGCATCGGCATCAGCCGACAGGGTGCCCTGCACCGTCAAACTGCCCTGATCCACGGCAATCTTGATGGTGTGGGCGGCCAGTTCCGATCCATCTGGATTGACCGGCAGGGTGAGGTCGCCGCTGCGCACGCGCAGGTTGACGCTTTCAACAAAATCACCATTCCCGCTGGCCGCCGAAGTGGTCAGCGCGGCCAGAGTCGTGGTGTCCAGGCTGGCCACGTCCACCGTCAGACTGCCGGCCGTCTGGCCAGTGCCCGCCTTGCCGGACAGCACGCCGTCGTCCACCACACTGCCCTGGGGAGCAGCCAGGATGACTGCGCCAGCATTACCACCGGCAACGGCATCCACCCGCACCTGGCTTTGTGCGGCGAGCCTCACCGACCCCTGGTCAGCCATCAGGCTCACCGAGCCGGCGTCCGCCACCGACGTGCTGCCCTGGAAAGTGCGGGTGTATCCAGAGGCATCCACGCTGCCCTGTGATCCCACCACAACATCACCAGACGTGGCGTGCAGACTGATGGCACCACCCGGCGCCACCACGCTGGTATTGAGCGTGACCGCGCTGCCGATGAGTGCAAGGCGCCCACCAGCGGCCACGCTAGGCATCGGTGCGACCGCAGCTGCACCCGTCACCGTCAGCGCGTTGCTGCTGGTCAGGGCGAAGTTGGTGTTGGCCGACGCTTGCAACAATGGCGTCGTCACGGTGATGGCGCCCGTGCTGGTCAACCCGCTGACTGCCACCGGCACGTTAGGCGCCGTGGCCGCCTGGCTCTGACTGGCTGCCCCATTGGATACGGTCGGCGTGCTCTGGATACCCTGCGCGGTCACTGCGTGATCGGCCTGAAGGCCCACCGCTGCAAACCCATTGAGCGTCTGCTGACCCGAGCCCAGCACCAGATCGCCACCGCTGCCATCCGAAGCCTGTTGGGCATGCAGGTTCAAGGTTCCGGTACCTGCGCTTGCTGAGGCCGGCGCTGCACTGCTGTTTTGCAGCGTGATGTTGCGCGCAGCAATCGTGGTGGTGCCTCCGTCCGTGGAGGTAATGGACGGTGCGTCCAGCGTCAGGCTACCCAGCGGATTCGCCAGACTGCCGATGTTGGTATTGCCATACAGGCGCACCTCCTGGGTGGCCTGCAGGAACAGCGTTTGCGCCTGCGCCAGGGTGGCCTGGGTCAGGCTAGCGCCGCCGGTCACACCCTGCACGGCACCCAGATTGATGCTGGAGGCATCCACCCGCAGCGCCGGAGTTTGCAGCACAGTGGCCGGATCCAGCGAGACTGCAGACGCTGAATCCAGCGTGATGCTGCCGGCCGCCGTCAAGCTGGTCGGATGAGCCGGATCGGACGAGGCCTGGATATTCAGTACAGCTTGCGGGGCAGTCACCGCTGTGCGCTGCAGGCCGGGCAGTTGGCCATCGGTCAGACGCAGAATGGCGCTGTCGCTGGCCACGCTGAGTGCCAGGGGCGCATTGCCGCTCCCTTGGCGGGTGGACAGCACACTGCCGCCGCGCACGGTCACCGCATTGGTGGCGGCAATGATCAGGTCCGGTGCCGTCAGCGCGCTGATCGCATCATTGGCGATAGTCACCGTGCTGGCCCCAA
Source organism: uncultured Ferrovum sp. (assembly GCA_903893215.1). GTDB lineage: Bacteria > Pseudomonadota > Gammaproteobacteria > Burkholderiales > Ferrovaceae > CAIVHB01. Next base: position 16,613 of record CAITLJ010000067.1, read on the forward strand.
CGCTGAGTACACCGGTGCTGGCATCCACGCGGCCACCCAGCACCAGTCGCTCGGTCTGCAGGGCGTCCAGCGTGGCAGCGCTGACGGCCAGCGTGCCCGCCGCCAGGTTATTGTTGGCACCCGTATTAGCAACCACAGCCAGATCATGGGCACTCAAATCAAGTTCACCGCCACGACCGCCAGCGCTGCCAGCGAAGTTAAAGGTGGTGGTGAGCGGATTGCTGTCACTGACCGGCACATTGATGTTGTCGGGCAGGTTGAGGGTGGTGCCGGCCGAGAGGAGCAGGCTGCCGGCATCACCCGGCAAGACACCGACGCTGGTGTTGTTTTTGCCTGCAGCGGCCGGATAAAAACTGATGGCCTGACTGACATCCAGTTCCGAGTATTGGTGGACCACACTGGCCGGCAGGATCTGCCAGGTGGACCAGCGCGGCGCCAGCACGCTGGTGCCAAGCACGCCCAGTTTGCCTGCAACAAGGTAGCTGCCATCCGGCTGCCTGAGGGTGACGCCCGGGTTGGGATCCAGCGTGGACTGGATGTTGCTGGCACTAACCAGCGCGGTGCCGTTGGCCTGCGTGAGTGGCAGGCCAGTGACCGGGTTGGGGGTCGCGACCAGCTTGATGGCAAAAGCGCCAGGCAGCAGGGCGTAATGCGAGGGCAGCAGTGTGTAATAACCGGCCGAGAACGGTCCACCGGACAGGTACACCTGGCTGCCCACTGCCACACTGGCACCGCTGCTGGCATAAAGCGGGTCATATGGCGCATAGCTGTGCGCGTAGGCGGTGCCGGGCAGGATCGCGTAGGTGTTGCTGTTGTTGAGAATGTCCTTGCTACCACCCGGACCGATCACCGACTCGAACGCCAGCAAATCGCCGCCGCCAGACAGATCCACCGTGGCCCCGCTCTTGACCATGACGGACGTGCTGCCCGTCAGCGCAATGCTTTTGGCGGGTGCCCCGTCGAGCGTGATGAAGGGCGCGTTGGCGGCTGTGCCCAGGCTGTAGTAGGCATTCTGCCCGTTGGCGGTGTTGCCGAATGGCACTTCCAGGCCACTGCCCGACACCGAGGTGACAGAACTGGCGCCCAGGGTCAGCGCGCTGCTGGCATTCAGGTTGAGCGTGCCGAACGGGGCGCGCAGAACGCCGTTTTGGTTGATCACGGGCGCGCTCAGGCTCAGGCTGCCCCCGGCCGACAGCGGCGCAGCAACGTTGCCCTGACTGTTGCTGATGCCAATGCTGTCGCTTGCACTGATGCCAAACTGGGTCAGCGTGGCCGGGTAGACCTGCGCCGCGTCCAGACTGAGGGCGTTCTGCACCTGAAGCGAGCCCTGCAATCCGTTGGCTTGCTGGATGGTACCGATCAGTCGCAAGTCCCCGCTGCTATGCAGCAGGGTGCTGTCGTAACCGGTCAACGCAAGATTGCCGGTTACATCCAGTTGCTGCGCCTGCACAGTCAGGCTGGCCCCGGTTGCGGCCGTCGACACCGGCGCGCCGCCGGCAGTGTTCGGACCTGTCAGCGTAACGACCGGCGCCTGCAGTTTGGTGACGGCACCGGCCACCCCGCCGATCACCGGCGCGTTGAGGGTGAGGCTGCGGCCCAACTGAAGCGTTGATGAATCCCCAAACAGGATTTTGCTGAGCGAACTGATCGACAGAGCATCGATACCACTGTCATTCAGGCTCTGCAGACTGAACACGCCCGTGCCGAAGTTGCTTGTCGGCAAGGCCAACCCCGGATTCAGTCCGGCTGGCAACGCAGGCACGGCAGCACCATACA
>CAITLJ010000068.1 GCA_903893215.1 uncultured Ferrovum sp.
CAGGGCAGCACGGGTGCCCTGTTTTTTATCGATCTCGACAACTTCAAGAGTCTCAACGATACGCTCGGGCATGCTCAGGGGGATGACCTGCTGAGACAGGTGGCGCAGCGTTTGCAGTCCTGCCTGCGCAAAAGCGATACCGTTGCACGCCTGGGCGGCGATGAGTTCGTCATTCTTCTGGTGGATCTCAACGGCTCACTGGCGGAAGCGACCCGCCAGGCCAGCACGATTGGCGAGCATATCCTGGCCGCGCTGCAGTCGCCCTACCGGCTTGCGGGGCGCGAGCACCACAGTACCTCGAGTGTCGGCGTGACGCTGTTCCAGGGGGCTGCTGTGCCTGTCGATGATCTGCTCAAGCGGGCCGATCTCGCCATGTACCAGGCCAAGGCCTCAGGGCGCAATATGCTGTGCATGTTCACCCCGGAGCTGCAGGCCATCGCCAGCGCGCGTTCAGCGCTCGAAGCCGATCTGCATCTGGCCCTGCGCCTCCAGCAGTTTGACTTGTACTACCAGGGTCAGGTCGATGCGAATGGCCGTTGGCTGGGTGCAGAAGCCTTGTTGCGCTGGAAACACCCGAAGCGGGGCTTCGTCCCGCCGAAAGACGTCATTTCGGTCGCCGAAGACGTGGGTCTGATGGTCGAGCTTGGTAAATGGGTCCTCGAAAAGGCCTGCCAGCAGTTGGTGAGCTGGTCGATGGTTCCCGTGCTCTCGACATTGACCGTATCGGTGAATGTGAGCGCACGACAGTTCCGCCACGGCAATTTCGTCGAAGATGTGCTCGACATCATCAGCCGGACGGGCGCCAATCCATCCCTCCTGAATCTTGAGCTGACCGAGAGTCTATTGCTCGATGACGTCGAAGAAGTGATCGCGACCATGGCCGTGCTGCGCGGCCACGGGCTCAGCTTCACCCTGGACGATTTTGGCATCGGATATTCGTCGCTGACGTATCTCAAACGCCTGCCGCTGAAACAGATCAAGGTCGATCGCAGCTTCGTCGCCGACATCCCGCATGACGCGCAAGACGCGGCCATCGTCAGATTAGTGGTTGAACTCGGACACAGTCTCGGACTGTCGGTGGTCGCCGAAGGGGTCGAGACACGTGAGCAATGCAATTTTCTGCATGCGACCGGCTGCCAGATCTACCAGGGGTATCTATTTTCGAGGCCCGTCCCGGCCGAAGTCTTTGCCGCCCAGGTGACCGACGGCCGGCAGATTCCGGCTATCAGCCATCCCCTTGCGCCAGTGCCCGTTCAATTCGCCGGTCCGGGATAAGCCAGAACAACGCGACTGCGACATACAGCGCCAACGCGACGGCCTCGAAGCGCACGGCGCAGAGGATGGCGAAGGCGTATAAAACCACCGACAGCTTGCCCTTCAGGTCGCGTCCGATCGCGCGGGCGACCATCGAGTTGGCACCCTCGTCGCGAATGATGGCGAATTGCAGGAGCCAGTAGGCCACGGCCGCCATCAGCAGCACAAACCCATAGAGTCCCGTGGGTAGACGGGCGAAGTGATTCACCCCCATCCAGCCCGTCACGAACGGGAACAGCGAAAGCCAGAAGAGCAGGTGCAGATTGGCCCACAGTACCCCGCCGCTGACGCGTCGCGTGGCATGCAGCAGATGGTGGTGGTTGTTCCAGTAGATGCCGACATAGATGAAGCTCAACACATAGGCCAGGAATGTCGGCATCAGGGTGAGCAAGGTGGGCAGGTCGGCCCCCTGCGGTACATGCAGTTCCAGCACCATGATGGTGATGATGATGGCGAGCACGCCATCGCTGAAGGCTTCCAGTCGACTCGTATTCATGCGAGGGAGCTTGCCGCAAAATGTGGGGCGTGCGCCAGCCCTCGCGCCACTGGTTTCGTGCTGGGAGCAGAAATTTCGTGCGCCCCGGGGAACCTCGGAGCCCCTGCGCAGGGTCCGACAAGACATGGCGTCGGTGCACCGCGTTCGGCTGCACGGCCATCAGGAAATGGGGATGGCATGGAAAAAGTAGCATTGCTGACGGGCGCGGCGGGCGGGCTCGGTCAGGCACTCGCTGCCAAACTGGTGCGGGATGGCTGGACATTGGTGCTGGTTGGCCGGGACGGCGAGCGCTTGCGGGCCGCCTATGGCAACAGCCACTGCCAGATTATCGCCGACTGCAGCACGGTAGCTGGTGCGCATGACATGCTGGAACAGGCCAGGGTAGCCGGCTTGCAGCCGACCGCTCTGGCGCATTGCGTGGGCAATATCCGGCTCGGCGCCCTGCACCGGGTCAGTGAGGAGGACTTCCAGGCCGTACTGACTGCCAATCTGGTCAGCGCTTTCCACACGCTCGCTGCGTTCACTGCCAGCCTGCGAGAATCTGCTGTGCCTGGCGCGGCGGTCCTGGTGTCCTCGGCTGCCGCGCGCGTGGGCACACCGAATCATGAGGCGGTCGCGGCTGCCAAGGGTGGCGTGGAGGCCTTGGTGCGCAGCGCCGCTGCGACCTATGCAAATTTCGGAATCCGCGTCAACGCGGTGGCGCCCGGCATCATGGATACACCGGCCGCCGCGCGCCTGATTGGCAGCCCGGCCGCACGTGAAGCGGCGGCGCGCCAGTACCCCTTGCCGGGTATCGGGACCAGCGCAGAACTGGCTGAGCTCATGGCCTGGCTGCTTGGCACCACCGGCAGCCGGGTCACGGGTCAGGTCTGGTCGCTCGACGGAGGGTTTTCCAGCATCCGCCCCCTGGTGAAGTAGGGCTGCCGCGTCTCTGAACGGGGGGCGGGAATACAGGCTGTCACGGGACCATCACAAACTCTCGTTAACGTATGGAGCATCGTAGCCGGATCCGGCTATGGGACCTTATCGCCACCGGAGATGTTAAAGATGCGTTCGAATTCCAGGTGCTCAGGCACATTGGGGCTGTGTGCTGCTGTTCTGATGAGCTTGCTCAGCACGGCCCAGGCTGAAGATCAACATGATGATGCAGGTCGGAGTCCCGCCGCGGCCCCGGTGCTGCTGTCCAACGGAACGTACCTCACGCCGACCGCTGCGAAGGGATCCGTCCTGCTCGCCCTGAATCCCGGTCTGAAAGACGCACCGAATTTCATCGCTGGCCAGCCCGTCAGCGAAGCCCTCAGCCCC